>DASZLE010000056.1:0-1806 GCA_035552475.1 Occallatibacter sp. | reverse complement strand
GGGGAGCGGTACGCGGTGGTCACTTATCTGGCTTCTCCCGCCCCGAAGGCAGTGGCGTCTCCTCCACCCACCGCCTCCTGCGGTACTCAAGAGCCGTCTCCAATTGCAGCGCAAGCTCCCGCCTGGAGCAGATGGGGCGCGGACGTCGCGAACTTGCGGTTCCAGAACGCCGCAGCAGCAGGAATGACGCCAACCGATGTTCCGAAGCTCAAGCTGAAATGGGCATTCGGATTGGGTAATGGCACGGCAATGCACTCGCAACCTGCCGTAGCCGGTGACAGCGTCTTTACGGCCGACCTGACGGGCAGTGTTTATTCACTCGATGCGCACGCCGGGTGCATTCACTGGACCTTCGAAGCGGATGGACCGGTGCATTCCGCAATCATCTTCGGCTCGTCTGATGATGCCGCGCAACAGCACGCAATCTACTTCGGCGATGCCAAGGGAAACGCTTACGGCGTGGACGCGGCTGCCGGCAAATTGCTGTGGAAGGTTCACGTGGACAGCCATTTCGCCTCGTTGATCACGGGTGCCCCGCAGTTGCATCACGGCGTCTTATACGTGCCGGTCTCGTCTTATGAAGAGGCGCTTGCGCCCGCGCCCAGTTATCAGTGCTGCACCTTTCGCGGCAGCGTGGTCGCTCTGGATGCCGCTAGGGGTCAGCGCAAGTGGCAGAGCTACACTATTCCCCAAACCCCGCAGCCCACGGAAAAAAGCAAAGCCGGAACCCAGTTATACGGACCTTCCGGCGCTGGCGTATGGTCCGCTCCCACTTTCGACGAAAAACTGAACAGGCTCTACGTCGCGACCGGCGATAACTATTCGGATCCTTCCACGACAACCAGCGACGCCGTGCTGGCGTTCGACGCCGATACCGGTAAGCTTCTCTGGTCAAAGCAGCTTACCTCGAATGACATTTACAACCTGGGCTCGAATTCGAAGGGCCGCGATTTCGACTTTGGCCAGCCGCCGATTCTCGTCTCATTGCCGAACGGCCGCCGCGCGCTGGTCGTCGGACAGAAATCCGGCATGGCGCATGGGCTCGATCCCGACCGGAGCGGTGAAATTCTCTGGCAGACTCGCGTCGGCAAGGGCGGTGCGCTGGGTGGAATTCAATGGGGCTCGGCTGCCGATCCCGAAAACATGTATGTCGCCGTATCGGACATAGGCCTGACAGGTGTGGCCGACAAAACGGCTCCTCAGGGATACCGGTTGGAGTTGGATCCTAAGAATGGAGGCGGCTTGTTCGCTCTCCGGCTTACTACCGGTGAAAAGGTGTGGAGTGCTAAGCCTGCTCCTTGTGGCGAGCATAAACACCGCAGTCCCGCTCAATCGGCGCCCGTGACAGCGATACCCGGCGTCGTGTTCTCGGGGTCTGTCGACGGACACTTGCGCGCGTATTCAACCACGACCGGCGAGATTCTCTGGGACGAGGATACTGCGCACGATTACAAAACCGTCAATGGACAAAAGGCCAACGGCGGATCTCTCGACGTTACAGGACCGGTAATCGCTGGAGGCATGCTGTACGTCAACTCGGGATACGGCCAATGGGGAGGCATGCCGGGAAACGTACTGCTCGCATTTTCAGTAGGCGGTAAATGAATTGTCCGACGCCGTGTGGCGCCCAAGCCTCGCCGTAATAATTGCGATCCGCAGATCTTCTTGAGAGGGGAGCACCCGGATCGGAAAGTTACCAAAGAACCGCAGGCCAGCGCAGATCTCATCGCGCAGTTCAGCGGCATGCTCGCCGATTCCTCCGGTGAACACGAGTGCATCCAAACCGCCAAGCGCCGCGGCCATTCC
>DASZLE010000055.1:0-10249 GCA_035552475.1 Occallatibacter sp. | reverse complement strand
GAACTGAAAGCGGCCATCAACGACTTCATCGAACACCACAACAGCGACCCGAAACCCTTCATCTGGCACAAAACCGCCGACCAGATCCTCGATTCCCTAGCCAGGTTTTGTAAACGAATTAATGACTCAGGACACTAGAAGCCGGCAACGGCTTTCTGACCACTGACAACTGACCACTGACAACTGTCCTCACACTCCCAGCCCAACTTCCATCCCCGCCCCAGTAGCCAGCCCCCAAGCCATCGCCGGCGTATTATGCGCCAGCCCAAACCGCCCGTCCGGCCCCAGCAGAATAATCCCGCCATGCCCGGCCAGCCGGTTGTAGAGATAGCTCATCGCCTCCCGCGCCGCCATCTCCGGCGCCGTCCCCGCGGCCACCCGGTCCGTGGCCCACTTGCCCAGCACCAGCTTCATAATCGGCTCGCCCCAGCCCGTCAGGCTCACTGCCGCCGACAGGTTATCCGCATAGCACCCGCACCCGATCAGCGACGAATCCCCCACGCGCCCCGGCGTCTTGTTCAGCGTTCCGCCCGTCGACGTCCCCGCCGCCAGGTTCCCCTCCGCATCCAGCGCCACCGCCCCCACCGTGTCATGCGAGTCCAGCTTCTGATCACTGACCACCGAGCACTGATCACTCCCGGCACGCACGGCCGTCGCACGCTCCTTGTCATCCGCTTCGCCTGAGAACGTCTCATCCGCCAGCCCCGTCGCCGCCCGCTCCTGCGCCTCGCGCAGCCGCCCCCGCTCGCGCTCCAGCACCAGCTCGGCATTCTCAATCAGCTTCATCCCCTGCGCAGCCGCAAACGCCTCCGCGCCCGCGCCCACAAAATACACGTGCGGGCTCTCCTCCAGCACCAGCCGCGCCGCCTTGATCGGATTCCGGATCCGCTCCACGCAGGCCACGCCGCCCGCCTTCATCCGTCCTCCGTCCATCAGCAGCGCGTCTAACTGCACTTTGCCGTCCGACGTCAGAAAGCTGCCCCGTCCCGCATCGAATGTCTCGTCGTCTTCGAGCACGGTCACCGCGGCTTCCACCGCGTCCAGCGCCGTCCCGCGACGCGCCAGCACCGCCCATCCTGCCTCCAGCGCTCTCCGCACCCCCGCCTCGTGCGCTGCCTGGTCAGCCTGCGGAATGGCCCAAGCACCGCCATGCACCAGCAGCACCGGCGCGCGTCCCTGCGTTCCTGTCCGATTCGTCGTCATCACCCGCACAGCATACAGGGGTCAGGTTTCGGGTGTCAGGGGTCGAAGGGTCAGCGATCAAAATTCATCCGTCGTGGGTACAGATGTGAGTACAGCGAAGAATCGCCCTGCGCCGCCCTACCCTTGACATTCGACAGGAGTGCGAGTAAACCTGTTGTCGAACGTCGAGGGGAATGAGATGCGGCAATCGGCCGATCTTTTGCAAGGCACACTGGACCTGCTCGTGCTGCAGACACTCGCTCTTGAGCCCATGCATGGCTGGGGCGTTGCGCTACGCATCCAACAGTTGTCGAAAGACGTTTTGCAAGTTGGGCAGGGTTCCCTCTATCCAGCGCTCTACCGCCTTGAGTACAAGGGCTGGATTCGATCGGAATGGCGGACCTCTGAGAACAAGCGGAAGGCAAAGTATTACCGCCTTACCGCTACAGGCAAAAAGCGCCTGGAAGCGGAACTGGCAACCTGGGATCGCATGTCTTCGGCAATCGCCTCTGTGCTCGGCCGCATCGCGGAGGCGTCGTCATGATTACGGAACTGCTTACCCGTCTTCGCTTCTTCGTTCTCCGCAAGCGCCCAAGTGAACTTGAGCAAGAGCTACAGTTTCATATCCACGAGTCCATTGCCTCTAAAGTAGCGGCTGGCCTCAGCGCAACCGAGGCGCGCCGACAGGCGCTCATTGAGTTCGGCGGCATTGAGCCCACCCGGGAACAATGCGAACAGCAGCGGCCGGCCTGGTGGCTGGGCACCGTTCGGCAGGATATTGGCTATGCGCTGCGCGGCTTTCGCCGCAACCCTGCCTTTACCATCAGCGTCTTGCTGACTCTGGCCCTCGGCATTGGAGCCACCACAGCGGTCTTCAGCGTTGTGGATCGCATCCTGTTCCGGCCTTTGCCGTACGCGGAGCCGAGCCAGATCGTATCGGTGGGGATGTCGCACTCGCTCGAGCGGCAGGAATTCCTGATGGGCCCTTTCTATCTCGACTGGCGGGAGAATCAGAAGCCCTTTTCGGCGCTGGCCGCGCAGAACACGGGGGTTCACAATTGCGATCTGGTCGAAAACGATCCAGCGCAGTTGCGCTGCATTTCATTTCAGGCCGGGTTTCTCCCCCTGTTTGGCATTTCCCCGGTTTTCGGCCGGAACTTTCTGCCGGAGGAGGATCTTCCCAACGCGCCGCCCGTCGTCATGATTTCCTACAGCCTCTGGAAAGGCCACTACAACGGCGATCCTCACATCCTCAGCAGGATGATTAATGTCGACGGCAACCCCGCCCGCGTCGTGGGCGTCCTGCCCAAAGACTTCCAGTTTCCTACTCTGGAGATGGCGGACATCGTGGAGCCGATGGCTTTTAATCCAGCCATCCAGAAGACTGTGAATGGTGGCTTTGGCAGCCCGATGCGGCTGTTTGCACGCCTAAAACCGGGTGTGAGCGTGGCGCAGGCATATGCCCAGTTGCAGCCACTCTACGAATCGGAATTGCACTTCATTCCCCCGGTAGCACGCAAGGATGTTCGCCTCAGCATCCGCTCGCTGCGCGATCGCGAGACCGAAGATGTGCGCCCGGTTGCGTGGGTCCTTTTCGGATTTGTTCTTGCAGTCTTGCTGATTGCGTGTGCCAATGTCGCGGGCTTGATGATGGCGCGCGGAGCCGGGCGGCAGCGCGAGCTTGCAGTGCGTTCGGCCATCGGCGCCAGCCAGGGCAGGCTCATTCGCCAGGCTCTCACTGAAGCGCTTCTGCTCTCGTTCGCAGGAGGCCTCTCGGGACTTGCACTGGCGCAGGCTCTGGTCATGGTGTTTGTCCGCCTCGCCCCCACCGGAATCCCGTTTATCGGCAAGGCTCATCTCGACCTGCGCATCGCCTTGTTCGCGGCTCTGCTCTCGTGTCTTTGCGGAGTGATCTTCGGGCTCGCTTCCGCGTTGCAGAAGCCCGGATTGGCCGCGCTGAACGCGAGAATTTCGATGTCGCGCAGTCATGCCTTTCTGCGGCGCTGCCTGGTTACGGCGCAAATCGCCGTCAGCATCATTCTGCTGTCGGGCGCGGCGTTGTTGCTGCGCAGCTTTGCCAGGATCGAGGAGCAGAACCTCGGGATGCAAACCGGTGGAGTGCTGTCCGCGAGGGTGGCGCTTCCCTGGTGGCGATACAACACCGATCAGAAGGTAATGGATTTCTATCTTCGTCTTGAATCGTCTCTGCGGCGTCTGCCCGGCACACGTGCCGTGGCAATGACCGACTCGATCCCGCCGGGAGGGTGGCAAAGCGATTTCAGGTTCTCCGATCTGCACGTGCAAGGCAGGCCGCCGATCCCTCCCGGCACTGGTGGGAACGGCGCGAGCCGTTCCGTGACACCAGACTATTTCCGCGCGCTCAACATTCCCATCGTCCGCGGCCGGAATTTCAGCGATCAGGAGCGCACCGGGAATGAACCAGAAGTGATCCTGAGCCAGTTGTTAGCTGCTCGCCTTTTTCCAAACGAAGACCCCATCGGAAAGCGATTCAGCACGCAAGCAATCAGCGGATCGGGGTCCGTAGTCGTGGGCGTGGCAGAAAACGTAAAGAACAATGGGCTTACCGAACAAAGCGATCCGGAGATCTATACCCTCCGCCGCAGCGTGCCCCGCGATTGGAGCGGAAGCCATCTGATTGTAGTTGTGGATAGCGTCATGCCGGCCTCTTCGATTGAACCGTGGGTCCGGTCGGAGGTTGCTGCGATCGATCGAAGCGTTCCGGTTGACATGGAGCCTCTGCATCAAACCGTCAGCCGGCTGGCGGATCGCCCGCGCTTTGAAACCACGCTGCTTGGATTCTTTGCGCTCACCGGCTTGGTGCTGGCGGTCGTCGGGCTTTATGGCCTCATCGCGTTTATGACTACGCAGCGGACGCACGAGATCGGCGTGCGCATGGCTCTCGGCGCCACTCGTGCCAACATCCTGCGCCTGATCGCGAAAGACGGACTGCGCATGGTGCTGGTTGGCGCGGCGCTCGGCGTGTGCTCGGCGCTGGCGGTATCAAAGATGCTGAAGGCTCTGCTCTTTCAGGTCAGCATCTACGACCCATTGACGTTCGTCGCCGTGCCCGCACTGCTCATGCTGGTAGCGCTGGTGGCCATCCTCATGCCGGCGCGGGCGGGAACGCGCGTCGATCCGGCAGTGACGCTGCGCGCCGAGTGACCGATCCCTGATGCGGACTTCTCTGCTACTCTCTTGAACGCATGCAATTCACAAATATCCGCCTCGATCTGCGTCCGCCGATCGCCCAGGTAACCCTCGATCGTCCCAAAGTCCTGAACGCGCTCAACGTGGCTACCTTTGCCGAGCTTGCGCGCGCGTTTGAGATTCTGGCCGCTGACGATTCCGTCCGCGTGGTGTTGATCACCGGCGCCGGTGGCCGCGCCTTTGCCGCCGGAGCCGACATTGGCGAGCTCGCCGCAGCCGCCACTCCTGAAGACGGCCGCGCCTTTTCATTGCGAGGGCAGCAGGTCTTGCGCCAGATCGAAACCCTGGGCAAGCCCGTGATCGCCTGCATCCAGGGCTTTGCCCTGGGCGGCGGCTGCGAGCTGGCCATGGCGTGCACCCTGCGCATCGCCACCGAGGACGCAAAGCTTGGCCAGCCTGAGGTCAAACTCGGCATCATCGCCGGCTACGGAGGCACCCAGCGCCTGCCTCGCCTGGTCGGCCGTGGCGCCGCGCTCAAGCTGCTGCTCACCGGCGATCTCATCGACGCCCGCGAAGCCCTGCGCATCGGCCTGGTGGACGAAGTGGTGCCCGCCGCCGGCCTGGTGCCGCGCGCCGAAGCCATCGCCCAGGCGATCGCGAAGAACGCTCCGCTCGCAGTGACCGAGACCCTGCGCACCGTGGATGAGGGCCTGAGCCTGCCGCTTGAGCTGGGGCTGCTCCGCGAAGCCGACCACTTCGGCACGATCTGTGCCACGCATGACAAGGCCGAAGGGACGCGAGCCTTCCTGGAGAAGCGTGCCGCCGCCTGGGAGGGAAAATGAAACGAATTGCTCGATCCATCCGCGTAGTGCTGGTGCTGGCCGCCGCAACGGGCCTTGCGGCCGCTGCCGACCAGGCCGGCTTCATGCACTCTTATAAGGGCGCGCCCTACACCGACAGCCAGTGGCAGGCAAGCCCGCAGAAGATTCCCGGCAAGGTCATGTGCGCCTTTTACGACCGCGGCGGCGAGGGCGTGGCCTATCACGATACCGATGCCAAGAACCACGGCAGCGGCGAGCTGAATCCGGTCGACGGAAGCTATCTGAACCAGTTCCGCATGAACGAGGGCGTGGATACCTCGTATACCAAGTTCGGGCGCGATCCGCAGATCGACGACAACCCGTTCCAGGGTGCAGCGCCGCCGCCGAACATGCCATACGTTGGCTGGACCGAGCCGGGCGAATGGTTCAACATGACGGTGGACGTGGCCAAAGCGGCCGATTACACCGTAGACCTGCTCTACACCTCAAACCGCGGCGGCGCCATCCGCCTGGATGTGAACGGCGAACCCGCAACGGCCACCATCGCAATCGAATCGACGTACAGTCCGGCGGATCCGCTGGCCTGGCGGCAGTGGCACCACTGGAACCTGGCTCCCATCGCCAGGGTTCATCTGGAAGCAGGACTCAACGTGGTCACGGTGCGCGTGCTGGAGCAGGGCAACATGAACTTCGGGTGGCTGGACTTTCGCAAAGCGAAGAAGTAGCGCCGTGGGTCAGTCGCCTGCCGGAACCGGAACCGCAGCCACCACCAACTGCGGAACGTCTGCCACGGGCGCAGGGCCAGTCCTGTAAGCCACCTGCTCCTTCTGCACCTTGGTGGCCTGGAGGATGTCCAGAAGGTGGTTCCAGAACGCCGATCCGCCACAGACCAGCAGGCCGGTCACGCACCAGCACATCCAGTCGGCGTGATTGCTCCATTGATAGGCGACGAAATCCTTCACGCTGAGCGGATTCAGGCCGCTGAGGGCGCTCACCAGGACGCCTGAGATGATCGCGAGGGTCTGGACCATGGCGGCATTGCGCGGGCTGGTCGGGGATCCGGAGGGCCAGATCCATTGCTTGATCGTCTCCGTGACGCGCTCGGCCGCGACACTCAGGCCGACCATGGCCATGACAAAGTTCGTCAAAGTGGTGGAGAGATCGGTACTCGCGGTTGCTTGCAACATGGGGCGCCTCCGTGCCTTCAGGGGTATTTGGAGAAGAGTACGCAGCCACGGCGCTGACGGCAAGTCATTAATGAGTTATTACAGGCTAAGTCAAGATATGAGTCAGGTCTCGACGTACTCCCAGAAGGAGTCATGGAGCTCGGCGCCGTGTTCATTGAGGATGCGGCGGGCGGCACGCTCGACTTCTTCAATCAGGCCGTGCAGGTAGTCGCGGGAACGGGAGATGGCCACGATGCCGATGGTGGCCGACTGCCAGGTGACGGCCTCGTCCATCTCCGCCACGGAGACGTTAAAGCCCTGGCGGAGCTGGTCCTTGAGGGAGCGAACCACCTGGCGCCGGTCCTTGAGGGAGTGGGCATGCTCGATGCGTATTTCGAGGGTAAGCTGAGCGACCGGCATGGGGTTGAGCGAAAGTGTACGCCCGAAACCGGGTGTTGCGTGAAAATAAAAACGGGGATGTCCATTGAAATGATGGAATTAAGGGCTGAAACTGCAGTAGAACAGGGAGCGAGGGAGCAAGGGAGCGAGGGAGAGAGGGAGAGAGGGAGCGAGGGAGCGAGGGAGCAAAGGGAGCGAGGGAGCGAGGGAGAGAGGGAGCAAGGGAGCAAGGGAGCAAGGGAGCAAAGGGAGCGAGGGAGCGGGAATAGCGATAGCGGGGCGGAAATGCGTGAAAATAAAACGACGATGTCCATTGGAATGATGGGATTAAGGCCTGAAACTGCAGTAAATTGCACGTGTCCTGCGCGTGAGGTTCGCGTTGGGTTTGCCGGGTTGAGGACATCGACGGTCATGGCAGTTTTTGCCTCGCAGACAGGAACGCCCGCCTTTTGAGGGGCGGGCGCATTTCTTCTATCTGTCTCCATGTTACTCCTTTCGGAATATAAGACTGCATAATTTCAGGGGTCCGCGGGCGATTTTTTTCTTGTCTTGTAACTCGATCCGATTGAATCGATTAGTCAAGAAATTGCACCGGAAATGCAGCAGTGTTGTAGATGGTCTAGGTCTTGACAAGATTTCCACAGGCCCTCATTTGCACCGATTCCAGTGCAAATAGACGGATGACAATCTGGCGGGTGGGCGAGATGACGGGTTGGCGGGTTCGGGGCAAATATGGCTATATTTCAGGAATATAGCCATATTTAAGGGATTCTGGCAGATTCCAAATGACTTAGTCATGGTTTTGGGTATCCGTCGGAGTGAGGGACCCAGCGGCGGCGGTCGAGGCAGGCGGTCATGGTGCACTGGCGGAGGCAAGAGGGACAGACGCCGCCGGTATCGAAGGTGTTCAAGGAGTGGCCGCAGCGGCAAAACCAGACGCTCCATGGTTGTCTCCGGGGTCAGATTAGCCGAAGGGCGGGTGGCGGGTGCGCGGAAAAGAGCCTTCCCTTGGAGGGAATGGCGGAAGGTGATGGGTTGCGACTGGGCAACGTTCAGGGGATCGTCGGGTTGGGTGAGCGCATTGGCGATTTATCACTCATTGAAGGTGGCAGGAATCGAAAATAGCACACCTAGACTCCGGCCTCAAACTGACAGACGAAAGCGTCCTTCAGGCGAACAACCCCGTCCAGAATTTGGAGACGCCCTTCAACCAAGAGGAATCTGCTCCGCCTCACCTGTACGTGCAGGAACGGAACAATCGAAAACGCAGAATTAGGACCGGCCACGGAGCGCCGAGACCCGCCTTCTTTTGTGAATATTGATCGGCTTCTGTGATTATGCATAATCCTGCGACCCTCAAACGTATATAGCCTATATCTGGGAAGATGCTATTCCGTGGACAGGTGCTGTGGAGACTGAAACAGAGCGTATCGCGCGAGGCCTGCGCAGCTTGGATGCGATGCTTCTCCACGAGTTGGTGGAACGGTACCAACAGCGGCTGATTCGTTATCTCATCTATCTTCTGGGTCGGCGAGATATGGTCGATGACGTGGTGCAGGAAACCTGGTTGCGCGTAGTAGAACGCGGCAAATCCTTCGATGTTCGCTTCCCTTTTCAGGCGTGGCTGTTTGCCATTGCCCGCAATCTCGCAATCGATCAGATGCGCAGAAAAACGGGTGTAAGTATGGACTCAGTCGAGGACGAGGATAGTGGAGCGCCTTCAGAGTTTTTGGCATCGGACGCCCCTTCGCCATTTGAACTAGCGGCACAAACCCAGGATGCCGCGAAGCTGGCAATGGCAGTGGCAAAGCTGGCACCTATCTATCGCGAAGCGCTGCTGTTGCGCTTTCAGGAGAGCCTTTCTCTAAAGGAAATATCGATGACCGTAGGCGCACCGGTGGCGACGGTCGGATCGCGGATTCAGAGAGGCCTGACGATTTTAAGGACGGATTGGGAGGGGGGAGGCTTATGAAGGTTGAGAGTCACGAGGAGTTTCGTCTCCTCATCGATAGATCATTTGCTGGTGGTATTTCTCGGGAAGATGCGGCGACCTTGCGGGAGCACTTAAATACGTGCACTGCGTGCCGGAAGCATGAGGACGTAAGTACTCGCATGGTGGCCGCGTTGAGCGGGTTTGCGTTTGAAGCGGCTCCGGGGCTGGATGCTCAGGTCCATCGCTCGATGGAGAACCTCTTGCAGGAAATGGAGACGGTTGCGATGGAGCGACGGCGTTCGCTGATGACTTCCGCAGCTGCGTTTCTGTTGAGTTTTCTAGGTTCGCTTCTGCTGGGGGGGCCTGCGGATTTACTCGCCTCGTCCCTTCACTTTGCTCATGGTAGCGTGCAATTTGGGCTGTGGCTTTTCTGGATTATGCCCTCGCTGTTGGCGGCGACATTTATCCCTGTTTTATCAACTTCGTTGAGGACGGTTGAAGTCCGGAGAGGGTTGACTCCATGATTCAGAGTGGATTTCTCAAGTTGAGGAGTGTCGTGCCGCAATGGGTGCAAATGGTTGCGGTTGTTCTGCTGGCAGCGGGCGTAGTGGCGGCGCTCGTCCTGGTGGTCTCTGCTGGAGTTTGGGACGGCAGAGCCAATCGCGCCGGCAACTTTGGCGGGTTGGGCGTCGCAGCAGTTTTAGCCATGGGCGGCGCGGGCGTGCTGTTTGTGGCGGGATGGATTCTGGCTCTTGGGTTCGTGTACGGGGATGCCAAACGGCGCGGGATGCGGGCGGGACTTTGGACTCTGCTGGTTGGGCTGATCCCAAACCTGATTGGCTTCCTGCTGTATTTCGCTTTGCGGCTACCGCTTCTGGCGCCGTGCGACAGTTGCGGAGGCGGAGTCGGAAGGAGTCAGAGATTCTGCTCGATTTGCGGTGCGGAGCAACGGTTTTCTGCCAACCCGCCAACGGCCACGGGGCCGTCATTCTCGACCATCGCAACGTTCCCGGCGTCGGGGGGATTGGCGGGTTCCGGAATGGCCAACTCGCAGCATTCGGCATTGTCGATGAGGTCATTTTCGGCCGGGTTTGCGGTGTGGACAGGAATCTTTCTGGCCAAGTCCGTCTTTGCGTATCTGAGGCATGACTTGCCAGATTGCGCCGCCCTTTTCGGTTTCGCGGCTGTCGGGTTTGTACTGCTGATGGTTTCACATCGGAAGCCCAAGCCACGTGGCGCGACCATCGACTCCCGCTAACAGCAATCGCCGATCCCAGTCTTGTCGTAATCAACTCAGTAGTGAAACCACTGAAACGAGGCTCAAGCGTTCCGAATGTCCATCGCACAATTGAGACATGAAAGACGGCGGACCCAGGCGCCGATTAGCCACGACAAACACCATAGGGCTCGCGGATGGGTCGTGCCCGGCGTATTGTTGCGAACAGTCAGTATGGAGTGACCGGCACCGATGCGCTGACCGTGGGTTAGGCTGTGAGTTCAGAAGGACGCACAGTTCAGAGCCACAAGCGGAAGGGAGCCGGTCATGAAGGAAAAGTTACGATTTTTAGGTTTGGATGTCC
>DASZLE010000054.1:0-8403 GCA_035552475.1 Occallatibacter sp. | reverse complement strand
GCGCTGATGATGACGGGGCCGTCGATGACGGGGGGAACGATGGAGGCGCCGGCCCAGCCGGTGTCAGCCGTGGGCAGCATGCTGCAGTGGATACCGTAGACGGCAGGATCGATTTCAGGATAGGCAAAGTAGGCGAACCAGCAGGACTGGCTGGGATGGCGGTCCTGCCATGCTTTGACCTGATAAAGCTGCTGGGCCCAGTCGACGCTGGAGTCGCTGAGCAGATTGTGAAGATTATCAGGGCCTCCCCAGGCGCGGTTCGCATAGGCGATGTAATTCGGGAAGACCGAAAGAGCAGAGGCGACGTGGGCGACGACGAGCAGGGAGCAGACCCAGGTCCAGGCCGGAATCCAGCGTCCATTGCGGCGGCTGAGAGCCACGATGGCCCCTCCGGCGAGCATCGCAGCCATGGCATATACGGGAAGGAGGCGGCGCGCGCCGATGTCCATACCCGCGCTCATGGCAATGGCAAAGTAGATGGCGGCAGGGAGCACAAGGTACGCAACTTCGCGGCCAAAGCGCAGCCGTCTGGTGACGATGGCAAACACGGACAGGGCGAGCAGCGCGAGCAGGCCGAGGGTGGTCTTGATCAGAAAAGCTACGGGAAAGTACCACCAAACAGCATGGGAGTAAACGTGGCCGAGGATAAAGGTGGCGTAGACCTGCGCCATGAGTTTCACGTCAACCAGGCCCATGAGTTCGGCCTCGCCCCAAACCCTGGTCGAGACACTCTTGCGGAAGCGCTCATGGTTAAACCTGCCTTCGACCCACTTGGGGCAGTTGCATCGGTTGCAGAACCGGTCGCGTTTGAATTTGCAGTCGGAAGAGTGACGGGTGAAGACGAACGAATCCATGAGGGCCTCCCACTTCAGCTGGAGTTTTGCTCGAACGCTGAAATGGGTCAAAAAATCGGGAGGCTTTGTGTCCCTGGTACAAAACGGGTACAAAACGGTCACAAAAACGACCCGACTTTTAGGCCCTGATTGGTAAGTGCATGAAACTAAAACTCTTAAGTATGGTGGAGGCGGCGGGAGTCGAACCCGCGTCCGAAATCGCTGTCAGCCAGGAGTGTCCATGCTCTGTCCGCTTCCGCATGTTTTCGCCTCCGGCACTCAGAACGGACAAGATGCGCCGAAAGCTAGTCCGATTGATCTCGCCTGGAGCCGCCCGGACCGAGCCGCTCAGGCCAGCCTACTGAATGACGTCCGGTTCGCAGCCCATAGGCGAAACCGCGAGGGACGGCTGCTTATTTAATTAAGCAGCAAGTGCCAGATTATCGTTGGCAACTTTTGTTTTGCAGGCGATTACGGGTGCCCACACCCCGACATGCCTCCTTAGCCGCAATCAATCCCGTCGAAACCGTGACGCCCCCAATTGCTGCCTGCCCTTTTGATGATCGGACAGCGCCTTCAGGTGCAAACCGGGCCAACTGGCTCGTGCTGCTTCCTTCATTCTACCCCGGTTCCGGTTGTCCAGCGCAGACCTCGAATCAAGAATCACTGACCACTGACCACTGACCCCTGATCACTGCTTTTCCAAATCGATCGCCTCGTACTCGTGCCGCGCAATCCCCGCCCGGATCTGCGCCGGGGTCCAGTGTGCCTGCGTCTTCTCGTAGGCGTAGAAGCCTTCCTTGGCGCATGTCGAGCACTCGGTCCCGTGCAGCCCCTCAAAGCAGCTCCGCAGGCTGGTGTGGCCTAGCGCCCGGTCGCACCGGCAGTTGCAGGGCAACTGGTACGCCACGTTCGCCACCTTCGCCACCTGCTGGTAGACGTGCGTCTGCCACGGATAGCGGAAACTGTCGCCGGTCAGCTTTGAGCCCGCCAGGATTGGCGGCTGGGCGCTCACCTTCAGCGGTGCGGAGGGATGGTAGGCCGGCACATCGTCAGCCGGGTTCGCCCACTGGGCGTAGCTGACCGCGGTGAAGGCGGCAACGGCAATTCCAAGGATCCAGGGGCGCTTCAAGAGGGATGTCATTGGGGATCTCTGCCTCTCCATTGTAGACGAAGCAAGGATTCAATCGGTTTTTGCTGGGAATGCTTCTGGCGGACAAAAAAAGACGGCACGAACTTTTTGCTGTTCGTGCCGGGAGGCCAGTGACGCAAACTACTTCCGGAGCCAAGTGCGACAGTCTCTGCCGCTCTCACCCCCGGAATATCTACACCTTACTATAGATGCAGGAAAAAGCAAATACAAAAATCGAAATTTGCTGTGGAAATCTTTTTCCCGGAACTATTCGTCCCATTCCGCGTCCAAAGTGCGAGTGAGCAGCGGAGCATGCACGCTGCCGGGTGATGCGGATGAATCACGAGAACGACCATTTGGATTCAAAAGCTTACACAGAAAACCCCGCACAGGTGGCGGGCAAGGTCCCCAGCTGGATCAAGGTGGGCGCGATAGCCGGGGCCTCTGCTTTGGCAGGTGGATTGGCGGCCGCGTGGTTCTATCGCAAAACCCTGTCGCGCCTGCGTCAGGCCGAGCAGGTGCCTCATGATTCCAATTCTGGAAGAACTGAAGAGCGAACGGACGACGAAATCTGGCAAATCTGACCCAGATTTCGCCGTCTGATCCTGTTTTGGGGTTCCCCGCCAGGCCTTACATGCCACCGCCGCGGCTCGCCGGAGGCACAATCCCGTTCATCCGCAGGTACACCACCAACTGCCCGTAGTGGTCCATCATGTGCGCCAGGCCGAACGATGTCATGCCGGCGCGGGTGCCATGGGTGGTGGTCACAAAGGCGTTGTCAGCGGTCATGCCGTCCACCAGCGCATGGGCCATCTTGAACGAGTCCTTGAGTGCCTGCATGATGTCGGCCTTCGAGGTCAGCTTTTCAATGGCTTCGGTCTTGGCCTTATCTTCGGTGTCGGAGAAGCTGTCGCCGGCAAAGAAGTAATAGTTAGCCTCGGCCACGTGCTTGATCTGGCTGCCGAAGGAGCGAACTCCCTTGAACTCGCCCTGGGTGGGAGCGAAGTTGAATTTGTCCTCGGGCATGGCGTCGGCGGCGTCGACGAACTCCTTTTCCATGCCGGAGAGCAGTTTTCCGTAGATCTGGGCGGGGTTCTGGGCGGTTCCAACGGCGGGCTTGGCCGCCGGCGTGGGCTGCGCGTGCGTAAAGGCGACGGCAACCAAACAGCAGGCGAGCGCGCAGCCCGCCATGCGAGCAATCTTATGCATAGTTCTCTCCTTTCGCAGCGGAGAAGCGGCTGACCGGCGTCATTCTCCGTTCCTCTCAAAAATGCCGGATCTGTTTGCCGCGCTCGTGGCGCGCGGTCTCGGGGTGGTCTTTACCGGCGGGCTTCAATCCGCGATTCGCTGCGTAGACGGCAATGTACCAGACCAGCCGCGGTTTAGGACATCACAATGCGTTGAATCGGCCATTGGACGATGCAGGGTGGGCTTGAAGTCCAGTTCCACGTACAATATCGGGATAGGAGAACGCCCGAATGCGCCGAGTCTACATGGATGCCAATGCCACCACGCCCCTGCTGCCGGAGGTGGTGGATGCCATGCATCCCTACTGGATGGAGCACTTCGGCAACGCCTCGTCCATCCACCTGCATGGGCAGGAGGCGCGCAAGGGCGTGGACCGCGCCCGGGAGATCCTGGCCGAGTTTTTCAACTGCCACGACGCCGAGGTGGTCTTCAACTCCGGCGGCACCGAGGGCGACAACACCGCCATCTTCGGCCTGCTTCATCCCGGCGACCATTTCATCACCACCTCCATTGAGCACTCCGCCGTACTGCAGGCCGCGACCCGCATGGCCGAGCGCGGCGTGGAGACGACCTTTGTGGCGCCGCAGCCCAGCGGCCTCATTGACCCCACCGACATTCTGCGCGCCATCCGCCCCCAGACGCGCCTCATCAGCGTGATGCTGGCCAACAACGAGACCGGCGTGATCCAACCGGTAGCCGAGATCGGCCGCATCGCAGCGGACACCGGCGTCTTCTTCCATATCGACGCGGTGCAGGGCGCAGGCAAGGTCCACATCGACGTGCGCCGCATCGGCTGCCACCTGCTCTCCATCAGCGGCCACAAGGTGCACGCACCCAAGGGCGTCGGCGCCATGTTCGTGCGCAGCGGCACGCCGGTAGAGTCGCTGCTGGTGGGCGGAAGCCACGAGCGCCGCCGCCGCGCCGGCACCGAGAACGTGGCCGGCATCGTGGGCCTGGGCAAGGCGGTCGAGCTGGCCATGCACAGCCTGGCAGACGGCGCCATGGACCGGCTTTCCGGCCTGCGCTGGAAGCTCGAAACCGGACTGCTGAAGCTCCCCGGGACGGGCGTGAACGGAGCGGGAGCGCCGAGGGCAGCCAACACGGCCAACATCTGGTTCGATAACCTCGAGGGCGAGGCGCTGGTGATCGCGCTTGACCTGAAAGGCATCGCGGTCTCCGGCGGATCGGCGTGCCACTCCGGCGCGACGGAGCCGAGCCACGTGCTGATGGCGATGGGCCTGGACAAGACGCGCGCCCGCGCCAGCCTGCGCTTCAGCATGCTGAAGACAGCCACCGAAGCGGATGTGGATTACGTGCTGAAAGTGGTGCCGGAGGCGGTGGAGCGGTTAAGGGCGGTGTCGCCGGTGGAAGCTGGAACGCTGGGGTAAAGCAGCGGAGCTAGCGGTGCTAGCAGAGTTAGCGGTGGTAGATGAAGACGATTGCCAAGGTGTTCGCTGTCGCTCTCTTTATCGCGTTCGCGACCCCAATTGGGCTTTGGGTTGGTTACACGCAACTGAAGGGTTACAGTTCAAATCCGTTGACCTATTCGAGCTGCATCACCGAAACCGAAGCGAGTCTCTCTAATGTCGCCGGTTGGGACTTTGAAGTAGAAGACACGAATTGCGACACCCTCGCGAAAGATGAGGCTGTTCGAGTTTTCGCGATTCGGTCGGATGCGAATCTCTCGTCGTTGACTCGATTACTCGCTCGTCGGCGGCTCGTATTTCAATATGATCCGTGGAATCAGGACGAGTTGGTTCCGAGCATAACGGCGACTGGGAAGAACAACATTTTGATTTCGATTCCCCGTGTCTCCTACATCTACAAGAAGAACTCATTGATCGGTCGTACGGCGGTGGCGTACGACATCAAGAAGGTCGAGTATCCATGAACTGCTGTCTAGCCAGACTGAAGGCCGATATTGCCCACGGCTTGGCAGACGTCGCCAATGGGCGGGTCGCCGATTTTGATTCCGAGCGCATCATCGCGCGTGGGAACTTCGTCCTGTCATGCGGCGGCCACGGTCGGCTGACTTCCGCCGATCTGGCTAGTAGCTTTTGCTTCTGGCGCTGGGTGTAAGTCTGCGCAGAAAGAACTCTTGTATCAATCCGTTGACCATGCGGCCGCCGGTGGTAATGGCAGCATTCTCGAACACCAGGCCCGGACCGCGATTCGACTCCGGATAGTAGAGATTTGAAATCGCGCCTGTGGCCAGGTCGCCGCCCACGCTTGAGTAGTTCGGCTCCCACCGTCCGTTGTCTCCCCTGGCGATGAAGGGACTGGAGATTGCGTGCATAAAGCGCGACTTTGTTGTTCCTGTGCCCTGGTAAAAATAGCGCGGGTCCTGGTGCAGCACGGACGGAAGAATGGCGCCGCCGATCATGATGTCTGTGAAGCCGTTGGTGTAGAGAGCGCCCACGCGCTGGCCGTAACCTGCCGCGCCCAAACCATAGTTGGGAGTGGTTCCCGCCTGGTCCATTCCTGCAACAAAAGCCACTCCGATAAAGGTGATGGGATCGGTTTCGGCCCTGAGGGCAAGCTTGAACTTCAGTTTGGTTGTGAGCGGCGCGGCGTCGTGCTGGTAAACGACATAGAAATTAGGAATGACGCCCAGAACACGCTGCTGTTCCTCAATCTTCACCTGCTCCGTCGCAATCTGGTCGGACGATGAATACACGGTCACCGACGTCGCCCCACCAGAGATTGCGAGCTTGCCGGCCGAGAATAATAAATACTGCCCCGGCGCAACAACAATCGTGGGCGATGTCCAACTTACGAAACCATCCGCACTGATGCTGACGTGATAGGGGACTCCCGGCTTGAGATCCTCGAAGGCGAAGGCTCCGTTGTCGTTCGCCAGCGCTGTTCTCTTATCTTCAGGCGCAGGCCCATCGAGAGTGACTTGAGCGCCGGGAATCACATCGTTATTTACATCCATCGCGGTGCCGCTCATGCGCGCGGGTTCCGGCTCGGGCGCAGAGATTGCGCTGGTATCGGCACTTCCCGACTGCGGGCCGGGAGTTACGGCCTGCTGTGTGAATGCCCGCGTTGCAATCAAGGTGCAAGTTATGAAAGCGAAGATCGATTGTTTGATACTCATGATGAAATGGAATCTCCAAATGAAAACCTGCGGAGCTTAAGCAGATCGGCTATGAAACAAACTGCCCGCCCAACCAGTTCAATGAAATCGAGAGCGATTTCATCTCGGTGTCAGATGAGGCCGGGCCCGGGCTGGATTCGCAATTAGCAGTGCACTTAAACGCGAAATTCGAGTGGCAGGCGCAGGCTCGTTTTTTTTGAATTCCCGGGCGTTACCGGTGCATCCAACATCGATCGGATTTCGTATTGGGGCTGTAACTTTGCCTCCAGCCCGCAAAACAAATACCCTGAAGACAGGCCGGTAGATCCCGCACCGCGTATTTCCTCGATGACGCAGCACACCACCATTGCCGTAGCCATGTCCGGAGGGGTCGACTCCTCTACGGTGGCGGCGATCCTTGCTCGTGCGGACGGGGCCGGCGGCGAGGGGGGCGTGTCGGTTGTCGGCTTGACGCTGCAGCTCTGGGACCAGACGCGGCTGGCCGGCAAGCACGGCATTCCCGAGGCGCCGAAGGCGGGGCGGTGCTGCTCGCTGGATGACGTCTATGACGCGCGGCGCGTGGCCGAGCATCTTGGCATTCCTTATTACGTGGTGAACCAGCAGGAGCGGTTTGAGGCCGATGTGGTGCGGCCGTTTGTGAGCGAGTACCTTGCGGGGCGGACGCCGATTCCTTGCTCGCTGTGCAACAACCATCTGAAGTTCGACCAGTTGCTGAAGACCGCGCGGTCGATCGGCGCCGACCGCATTGCCACCGGGCACTACGCGGTGAACGAGTACGATGCGGGGCGCGGGCGGTGGATCCTGAAGCGGCCCGCGGACCTGGCCAAGGATCAGACCTACTTCCTCTTCGGGCTGACGCAGGAGCAGCTTGCGCACACGCTGTTTCCGCTGGGGGCGATGACCAAGCCGGAGGTGCGCGAGGTGGCGCGGCAGCAGGGCCTGGCGCTGGCCGAGAAGCCCGATTCGCAGGAGATCTGCTTCATTCCCGGCGGCGACTACAAGCAGTTCCTGGCCGCGTACCTGGAAGAGCAGGGCGAGGCTATGCCGGACACGGCCGGCGATTTGGTGACTGCGGACGGCCGCGTGATCGGGCGGCACGAGAGCATCAGCGGGTTTACGGTGGGGCAGCGCAAGGGGCTGAAGGTGGCGTCGTCAACCCCGCTCTACGTGCTGCAGATCGATCCGGCGAGCCATCGCGTGACGGTGGGAGCGGACGAGGAACTGGCCACGCGCGAGCTGCGGGCGAACCGCGTGAACTGGATCAGCGTTCCCGAACTGACCGCGGCGATGCGGGTGAGGATCAAGATCCGGCACCGGCATGAGCCTGCCTGGGCGACGCTGGAGCCTGCCGGCGCGGGCGAGGTGCGGGCTACCTTTGATGAGCCGCAGCGGGCGGTGACGCCGGGGCAGTCGGCGGTGTTCTATGACGGCGATGAGGTGGTTGGCGGCGGGTGGATCTTGTAGCGGGTGGTTGCCGTGGCAGTTAGCTTGTGGCCGGTAGCTTGTAGCCGGTAGCTTGTAGCCGGTAGCTCGTAGCCCTCGGCCGTCAGCTCCTAGCTTCTAGCCAGCAGCTTCTAGCTGGTGGATAGCTAGGGTGTAAGTTGCTTTTTATCATTAAGATAGTTCATATTTTGATTTGGGCGGAGATGTCTTGCCAGCGGTGCTGATGGCGGTTCGGGCGAGGCTGGACAGTGGTGGCCTGGGCCGGATCGCTTCGATTTTTGGGGCGGAAATTGCTCTAGGCGGCCTGTTGGGACTGCTCATGCTGGTCCGGATTGGGGGCGTGACCCGGGTTTGGGGCGGAGGCGTCGTCCGTGGGCGGCAGCTTGTCGAGATGGCTCACCGCGAGATCACAGAAGTAGAGGGCTACCAGCGGGTTGTTGCGCAGGTCTATTTCGCTGGGGACTGGGATGCCGCGCTGCCTAAGTGACTTGTATAGTTCCATTTGCGTCTTGCGGTCGGGGAGCTGACGCGCGGCCTGGAGGGACTGTTCGTCCTGCATGAAGCCGCCTGGGGCTGCGGGGTGGTTACCTTTGGGGGGGAGGGGGGTGGGGTCGTTTTCCTGCCTTTGGGCGGCTTCTTGCTTCTTC
>DASZLE010000053.1:0-36711 GCA_035552475.1 Occallatibacter sp. | reverse complement strand
CTGCCGCTGTGCCGCCTCGATGTGCCGCAAGGCTTGTTTGAAAAAATCCAGATCCAGTTGCTGCTGGCCGACCTTGCGCTCCAGCTCTGCGATCTTGCGCCGCGCCTGGGCCAGTTCTGTCGCCCCTTCCGCACCATGCTCACGCGCCAGCATCTCGGCTTTCGAAGGCCGGCCTGGCTGGCCCGCAAACGCCTTCTCTCCGTCACGCCGAACTACATCGCGCCAGCGGTAGAGTAAGGTTCGCTTTACGGCAAGCTCGCGAGACAGGGCCGCACTGCTCTCTCCAGCCTCCATCCGCCTCACAACCGCTCGCTTGAAATCCCCACTGAAGATCCGCTTCTCAACCTGGGACATCGCTCCTCTTTCGATTCGCCTGTCCCCTAATTATCGTGTCTCACTTCAGGGGTTCACTCCAGTATCATGTCCCCCGATCTCCCCAAAACGATTGGATTGGAGGATCGGGCAACGGCTACTGCGGTGCTGGTGGAGCAGGGGTGCCCCACGGAAACGGTTGGGGCTGTTTGGGCCACGATTACAATTACGCGGCACTGGGGGCTAATTGGTTAAGAAACAATTACGATCCCAATTACGCCAAGGGATCTCAGCTTCAAAAAGTCAACCAGACGCTTTGCGACAATGTGAGCGGCGCAGGCGGAATCGAGATTACCCTGTTTTTTATTCCGGGACCGTGGGGGTGCAGATAAGATGCCCTCGCCCTCTAGAGTTCGGTTCGTTGTTTTTTTGGTTGTCGCGGGTATGGCCAGCACGGCCGTCTCGCTTTTCGGTGTAGTCGCTGGACTATGGGGCGGCTCCAAGCCGCCCTATCCCCTACTCTTCGCCTTCTTCTGGATGCTTCCTGCTCTGAGCCTTCCTGTCTTCGGTGCCTATTTCTTCTCGCGTGGGGTAGGCAAAGTCTGCTCACTACTCCTCGCGATCGGAATTTATGCCACGCTTTTCCTCTTAAGTTGGCGCGACTGTGCGGCAGGACAGTGCAACACGACAAGCATCGTATCCATCGCTCTCGGACCGCTCACCAGCTTGTCTCATCTCTGGGGTCAGATCATTGCGTCCTTGTTCTTGAATCTCGCGTCTTGGGAGAGGTTCCCAACCTTTCGAAAGAATACTTCTACGACGGAAGACCCACACCTATGATGCATGCCGCCGCATGTACAACCCGTCGATCGTTTCCGTTGTCCGGTTATACCGGCAAAGAACGCGACGCAGAATCAGGAAACGACTACTTCAAATATCGGTACTACGCATCGTCGATGGGGAGATGGCTGTCACCTGATCCCTCAGGTCTTTCGCACGCCGACCCGGGGAACCCTCAGAGTCTCAATCTGTACAACTACGTTGGCAATCGTCCGCTGACTCTAGCTGATTTAGATGGCCTTTGCTGGAAGGGCTTCCAGTGGGCTTGTGATCTTGGGAACGACATCAAGAATCTCGCGATAGATGCGAAGAACAAAATCGGTTATGGTGAGTGGACGACTAATACGACGCAGGCCATAGTGCACAAGCTCGACCGGGATGAAGCCAAAGCCCGTAGAAACAGCTATAGGAAGGAGACTCAGTCCGTCCCTGACCCCGACGATGATCGGCCTGGACTAACCGCCATGGTGAAGGGTGTTGCGCGGGACACGGCTGGATTTCCGGATGTTTGCTCAGGCGGGGCTTTTGTCTATGCGGGCGTCCAAGACAAGGTTGGGTCGGGGCATGGCTTCGCTGGGTACCTCGGCGACTACGACTCCAAAGAGGGTTGGTCTAATAACGGGTTAGTTGAAGGCTCCAAGGGCAATGCCTCGGTTGGGGCTGCGGCGGGATCAAAGGGAGCAGAAGGCCTTGTTTTTATCCCATTTGCTGAAGCCGGAGGTGGTCTTGTTGGCGTATCCAAGAACGGCCTCTCGGTTGGAGGCTATGCAGGAACTCCTGAGAGCGTGCCAGTCGGCGCGGGAGGGGGAGCGTACTTCACAATCTCAAGCATGGGCGGCTGTGTGCATCGCTAGGAGGAACAATGAATCATCTCTTGCCGATAATCTTCTTCCTAATGGCAGCCTTCGCTATCTTTTTCGGCGTGAGGGGTAGCGAATTTCGACTAGGGGGGCTTGGCCGTACACCCACGAGCAAGCCTCTGCCAGCTTGGTTCGGACGGATGTGGTTTTTCGGATTTGCAATCATCATGCTGTACCTGGGCATAAGAGGTCTGCGCTAGCCTGTGCCTCGCCAAAACTCTATCCGGGCTGAGACAAGCTCCGCTCTTTACAGTAAAGAGCTGGTCCGGAAGGGTTGTCGGAGGCGGAGGATGAAACTCCGGCTCGGAGCAGCAGTGGGAGCGCAGGATCAGCGCGGTCGGATCGGTTGGTAAGGGGTCGTTGGGCGCACAAAGCCTGCGTTCAGAGGAACAAAGATTGTTATCGAGTTGCGGACCGACTACGCGGCGAGACGGTATCGATGATGCAAGCCACCCAATCGCGGCATGGAAACGACCTTGCATTGCCGTCCGGAATTCGTTTCCGCTTTACGGCCTGTGGGCGTTTCCTTGGCCAGACCGAGGTGAGTGCGGTCGTCGTGGTAGTAGCAAACGTATTCCGCCATCAGGCGCTTCAGATGGCGCTCGTTGAGCACGATCACATGATCGAGCAGGTCACGGCGGCAATTGCCGACGAAGCGCTCCGCGACGCCGTTCTGCCAGGGACTCTGGAAGCTCGTTCGCTTGGGCTGGATGCCGAAGCTTTTGATCGTCTCGACTACTTCATTGTTGAAGTTCGCGCCGCGGTCGAAGATCAGATGGCTCGGCGCGGAGTCGAAAGGGAAGGCCTCGCGCAACTGTTGTGTCACCCATGCGCTGGTCGGATGTCTGGTCACGTTGAAGTGCAAGATGCGCCGCCGGTCATGCGCGATGACGAAGAAGCAGTGCAGGGTAATAGTGGGGGTAATAGGGGGTAATAGCGGGTAATAGGGGTTCACTCCACTCCACCACAATTCATGTCCCCCCGATCTCCCCCCCGATCTCCCCCGGTTGCGCGCACAAAGGCGCTGACTAGAATCCAATGGAGTCGAGCGAGAGCCGCGCACAGCCGATCGTTCGGGCGTCGGTTACGCTGCCGCTCACCATTCCGTCGTAGCACATCAGCCAACGGCCATCCGGAGCCTCAACAATCGATTGGCTGCCGATTTCGGCCAACGACCAGAGCTCTGTGTCAGGAAATTCGAAGATGGGCTGCTGATGCCAGCCGGCTGCAGTGGTGATTGCATCCCCATTCCCAACCGCCACGTTGATGCCGTGGAGGGCGATTCCGACATCATCCCCAAACAAGACAATATCCCCGTTTCCCAACTGGGCGATGGCCGGCTCCTCAAAGTTGGTTGTCGAGGACGTGATGGGGTTGGAGGCCGATTTGGTCCACGGCCCGGAGGGAGAGCGTGCAGTTGCAATTCCCACTTGATAAAGAACGCCGCCCGTGTTTGAGGAATAGAACATGTAGTAGGTGCCGTTGACGAGGCTGACGTCACCGGCATAAACGCCCTGGGTGCCTTCCCAGTCCTGGCCGGCGGATAAAACCGGAATCCCGCCGTAATCCCACGCGTAGCTTGACGGGGAGGTCCAACTCTTTCCCGCTCCCGCGTGCATTTGCGCGATGTAAATGGGACCGCTGTACCAGTCCTCAGGGGTCGCGGCGCAGGAGGGGTAGACGTAGAGCACATCGACGGGGGCGTCGTAATAAGCGCCCGGTGAGAACACACCGCCCGCGCAACGGGTCATTTTGGGATTGGGAACAATGATCTGGCCGCCCTTTCGCCAGAGGCAACCGTCTGAGCTATAGGCGATACCGATGGTCGGGCTGTAGGGAGAAGTGGCCGAGGCAGCGCCGGTGTAAAGCTGCCAGTAGGAGCCACGCGCGTACCAGATCTTTCCGTCGCGCACGCTTCCGGCATCGAAGTCACCGGGATTGCCGGTTTCCAATACAGGGTTGTTCGGGCATTCCGTAAAGCCGGAGATGAGATGGCCCGCGCTACCCGCGGCAGTAATCTTGACTGACTGGGTTGTGACGCAGCCGATGAAGAACGCAGAAGCGAACAGATAGAAAAGAGCCAGCAGTGGAGCCGCTACGGCACCAGCCCGCAGCATACCGAGAAACTTGCGCCGATCACCGGCCACACAAACGAGGGCGTGGTCGAGCGGGGAGTTGCCTCGATCTTTCATGGGGTTCCTCTGCGGATGCGGAAGGGATGCTTTGTCTCGCAGCCTAGAGGACCACAAATTGTGCTGTCAAGGATTTAGTGGGATGCGCTGGTTTTATCAGATCGCCTGGAACACACTGGCCGGTTTGACCAACCGGGAGTTGCCCCGGTTGGCCGGCCGGAATCCGAGCCCGAGAATGACTCTTCAGAGCACGGCGGGTTCGATGGCGTCAACGTGGAGCATGCGGGTGGAGAGGTCGATCTTGCCGGTGATGCGGACGTCGGACCCTTCAAACGACCAGGCGTTGGGGGTTCCGTCGAGAGGGTACATGGCGCCGGCGACCTCGCGCAGGGCTAGCCGCGAGCCGTTGCGCACCAGCTTGCCGCTGAAGGTGACGGTGGTGGCGGAGGAATGAGGCAGCGGTCCGGCGTGGCCGTTGGCGGCAGAGTGGGGCAACGGGCCGGTTTGCCCGTTGCTGCCCTGCGACGGTGGCAGAGATGGCTTGCCCGGATCGGGGCGATCGAGGCTGCCCTCGATTTCCTGTTGCGCGAAGCGGCGGGTGGTTAAAGCTGCCAAAGTGAGCGCCATTCCTGCGAACAGCCAGCGCTTGATGTACGACTTCATGGGGCCCGGATCCTTCCGCGATCCGGAGGGCGCTGCCGCCTGGGGCCTGCGTCTCCTCCGGACCGCTCTCTCGCTCTGGATGGTAATGAGCAAGCCGGAGACCAAACCATAAGCAGATTGGACAGAGCGACTTAGCGGTCCGGTTCGTCTTTCGGACAGGGTAAAAACTACCGGCTCAAAGGAACAAATGCACAGGCGCACGGTTAGCGCTGTGGCGGGGATTTGGGCATGTGCTAGTATCGCGGGCAACGCAAATACTCCGTACAAGCGAGGGCACGGGCAATGGAAACCTATCTTCGCCCGATGGGGCTGGGCGAGATCCTTGACCGCACGGCGCAGTTGTATCGGACGCATTTCCTGCTGTTCGCGGGGATCTTTGCGGCCTACGCGGGGATATCGCTGTTGCTGAGCGTGGCCGGCCTGGGGCTGAAGCTGGTGCTGGCGGGCAATTCGCTGATGACCGTGACACTGGTGATGAGAGTGCTGCAGGCGGCGGCGTTATTGCTGCTGGTGGCGGCGCCCATTGCGGCCATCAGCCGGGCTGTGGCGACGGCGCACCTGGGAGAGAAGGTGACGATCCGCGGAGCCTACGCGAGCACCCTACCAAAATTCTGGCGGTACCTGTGGCTGATGACGATCATGTTCTTTATTGCGTGGCTGCCGTTCATCCTTCTGTATGCGGCGTTTTTTGGCGTGCTGGCGGCATTCAAAGTGTTTCAGGCAGGTGGCGGCCATACAAACCCGGAAGGAACCATGGTTGTGGGCATTGCTGGGCTGGTTTTCCTGCTGCTGTTTTTCCCGGTGATGATTTACACGGTGTGGATGAGCCTGCGGTACTCGCTGGGCGTGCCTGCGGCGGTGGTGGAGGACCTGACGGCCTGGAAGGCCATCAAGCGGAGCGTGGAGCTAAGCAAGGGGGCGCGGGGAAGGATTTTTCTGCTCCTGCTGCTGGTTGGAGTGATCAAGTTTGCGACCGTGGCGCTGACGCAATCGTTCGTGTTTGTTTCGGCATTCCACCATCGGCAACTTTCTGTTGGGCTCACGGCTTTGTCGCAGGTCATCGGTTTCTTTACGAACTCGTTTCTAGGGCCGATCGGGGCGACAGGGGTGACGCTGTTTTATTTTGACCAGCGGGTGCGCAAGGAGGGGTACGACATTGAGTGGATGATGCAGGCGGCCGGGCTGGGGCAGGGTGCTGTGCCGGCGCAGGCGGGCGATGAAACGGCGCTGCCTGGTCCGTTGCAGCCGGGGGAGAGAGCATGAACAGCGCGATGCGCCCCAGCACGCTGGGCGAGATTCTGGACCGGACGGCGAACCTCTACCGGGCGCATTTTATGGCGTTCCTGGGAATTGCGGCTCCGCCGGCGGCGATTCTGCTGGGCTGCATGGGCGGGATGGTGCTGCTGCTGACCACAACGGGCACGCGGCCGGAGAACGCATTGATTGCGGGATTGGGCGTGCTGGGAATCGGACTGATGGGGATACCGCTGTACGCGGGAGCCGGCGCCCTGAGTACGGCGGCGATAAGCCACGCGGCCAGCGCGGTGTTTCTGGAGGAGCCGATCACGATCCGCGGCTCTTACCGGGCGGCATGGAAGCGCGGCTGGAGCTATGTGGGACTTTACTTCCTGCAGGGACTGGCGATTATGGCGGCGCCGGTGATTCTGTGGACGATTGCGGTGACGGTGCTGGCGGTGATGGCCGGTTTGGCGCGGCAGGCGGGGGCGGGCGCCAGCGCTGCAGCCACGGGATTTCTGCTACTGGTGGGGGCTGGACTGGTGGTGTATGCCGTATGGATGCTGCTGATGCTGTGCATGGCGTTCCCGGCGGCGGTGGTGGAGGGTGTGGGGCCGTGGACGGCGCTGAAGCGGGCGGCCGCGCTGAGCAAGGGCACGCGGGGCCGCGTTCTTGTGCTGTACGTGCTGGGCGTGGCCATTGGTTGGATCGTGTCGATCGTGTTCATGTCACCGATATTCCTGCTGGCGCTGGTTCCCAGCCTGAGCCGGCCGGAGAAGTCGCAGTTGCTGGGAACGATCATGATCATTCTTTTCTACGGCATTTCATTTGCGGTACAGGCGCTGACCAAGCCGATTTACGGAATCGCGGTGGTGCTGTTCTATTACGACCAGCGGGTGCGCAAGGAGGGGTTCGACATCGAGTGGATGATGCGGCAGGCGGGGATGGTGAGCGGGCCGGTGGCGGGAGCGGTGGCAGGTGTGCCGGAGGTGGCGCGGGCGGTGGAGACATGGCCGGAGAGTCATCCGGTTGGAGAAGTGGACACGCTGGCGCAGGCGGGAGCGGAGACTCCGCAGCAGAATTCGGGAGGCGCGGTGTGAGCGACTCGATGATGTCCGCTGGAAATCGGTCGGCGTTGATGTGGGCGGCTTATCGGATTACGTTTACGGTGATCTACGAGGACCAGCGATTGCGGCTGAACCTGGCGCAAGAGACGCAGGGAGGGCCGGCATGAGGCGTTTGCCCGGCGCAGCCTTGCTGGCGCTGGGGCTGGCGTGTCTTGCGGGCCGGGGGGCGTGGTGCGCGGAGAAGCCGGTGGGGCGGTGGCGCGACGCCTCGGTGGATGATTATCGGGATCACCTGAAGGAATTGAGGCAGTTGACGGCGGCGTGCGCGAAGGCGCGCGATTTGAAGTCGTGTGACCCGACGCTGGTGGGGGAGGACGACCGGATCCCGTGGAACAGCGCTCCGGATGCGCTGGGAAACGGATTGATGGAGCATCGCATGATCGGCTATGGATGGCTGCGGGCGCTGTTTTCGCGCGCGGAGGAGACCGACGATGCACCGAAAGAGGAGACAACATTTGGCCCTGAGGGCGGAGTGGGTGGCAGCGCCCCGCTGAAGCCCCGCACCACTTCGCAACTGCTGGAGGATGCGGAGGAGCGGCTGGCCTATGACCTGGTGCAGGCCGCCGGTACGCCTGCGCCTCTTCCGCAACATGCGCAGGAGCAGGCGGTGATGCAACAGGTGCTGGCCGGGCGGGAGTTTCGCAACCTGAAGAAGGCGGATGCGGGTCAATCGCTGCTGGAGCGGTTTGGGAACTGGCTGAATCGCGTGTTTGCCGGATTCGGGAAGCTGCGGACACGCTCGCGGTGGCTGGGATGGGCGCTGACGTACGGCTTCCTGCTGGCGTTGGGTGTGGGGCTGGTGGTGGCGCTGCTTCGGCTGGAGCGCCGCTGGCGGGTGCGGCTGGTCCCGGACAGCGATGGTCCGGCGGCGGGGGCAGCCTCAGCGCGGGACTGGCAGCTGTGGATGGCGGACGGGAGGCAGGCGGCTGCGGCCGGGCGGTGGCGCGAGGCAATTCATTTTCTTTACTGGGCGGCGATTTCGCGGCTGGAATCGAAGCGGCTGTGGCCGGCGGACCGGGCGCGCACGCCACGCGAGTACCTGGCGCTGGTGGCTGGCGACGATGCGCGGCGCGAGCCGTTGGCTGCGCTTACCGGAGATTTTGAGCGGATCTGGTATGGAGGGCGCGCGGCGGGTGAAGGCGATTATCGGAAGGCGGAGGAAGTTGCGACGGGTCTGATTGGGAGCGGGGGGCGTGAATGACGACGCCCACGTGGTTCCTGCCTTCGCTCGACTCCAAGGACCGCAAGCTGCTGCTGTGGTCGCTGGGTGCGGCGCTGGTGCTGGCCACTGCCGCCGGCGTTCTGGCGAACGGAGGGGACGACGACGACAACCGCATCCCGTCGAGTTACATGACCGGGAAGCATGGCGCGCTGGCCGCCTACGAGACACTGGTGCGCTCAGGATACGATGTGGAGCGCTGGGAGCGGCCGCTGGCGGAGCTGGCGGCGGAGGCGGGACCGCAGACGGTGGTGATTTTCGCGGAACCCTTCACGCGCGAGCAGGACGACATGAAAGCGGTGCGGCAGATCCTGGAGCGCGGGGGGCGCGTGGTGGCGACGGGATACTGGGGAGGCTATCTGCTGCCTGGAGCGTCAGCGGCGCCGGCACAGGAGTTTAGTTTCACCGCGTGCCAACTGGAGCCGGAAGGGCTGGACTCGCTGGCCGGCTCGGGCCCGGTGTGGATGATGCCCGCAGCGAGCTGGCAGGTGGGCAATCCCGCTGACCGTGTGCAGTACAGTTGCGCGGGGCGGCCCGCGGTGGTGGAGTATGACTGGGGCAAGGGGCACGTGGTGTGGTGGACCAGTTCCACGCCGCTGGAGAACGGCTCTCTAAACCGCGCGCAGAACCTGGAATTTCTCCTCAACTCACTGGGTGATCGCAATGGGCGCCGGTTTTACTGGGATGAGTCGCTGCACGGGGATATTCGCTCTACCTGGAGCTATGCCGCGGGGCCGGCGCTGAACTTCCTGCGCATCGGAGTTCCGGTGCTGGCGTTCCTGGTGCTGTTCAGCTTTAGCCGGAGGAGCGGGCCGGTGCGGGAGCTGCCTGCGCCGGTGCGGGCCACTCCGATCGAATTCCTGGAGGCGCTGGGGTCGCTCTACCAGGGTGCCGGAGCGGCGTCGACCGCGGTCTCGGTGGCGTGGGAACGGTTCCGCCGCCAGGCACTGCGGCTCTGCGGCATGCAGCCGCAACGGATGGGTGCAGCCGATGTGGCGGCCGTTGTGCGGCGCAGGTTTCCGGGCGTGGACGGCACGCTGGAGGCAGACCTTACACTCTGCGAAGAGGCTGCGGAGAACGATGAGTTGCAGCCGCGAGAGGCGTTGCGGCTGGTGCGGTTGCTGGATGACTATCTGCACGCGCTGGAAGCCGTGGGGCGGCGGGGGACGGCACGGCCAGGAGTCGAAGAGAGTGCGGATGCGGGTAGAGTCGTAGTTTAGAAATCGGGGCAGGAAATCTGGGGTCGGGAAAGGACTGGATGAGCGAGGAATCGGCGGAGAAGATGCAGGCTGGTGGAACAGATCAAGGGACCTCCCTGGAAGCGACGCGGGAGCTGATTGCGCATGCGCGGAGGGAGATGGCGCGGGTGATTGCGGGGCAGTCGGCAGCGATTGAACAGGTGCTGACGGCGGTTCTGTGCCAGGGTCACGCACTGCTGGAGGGGGTACCGGGGATTGCCAAGACGCTGATGGTGAAAGCGCTGGGGCGGCTGCTGGGTCTGGGCTTCCAGCGTGTACAGGCCACGCCGGACCTGATGCCGGCTGACATTCTGGGCACGACGATCCTGAAGCCGGGAACGGATACGTTCAGCTTCCATGCGGGACCGGTGTTTACCGATCTGCTGCTGGTGGACGAGATCAACCGCATGCCTCCGCGCACGCAGGCGGCGCTGCTGGAGTGCATGGAGGAGCGGCAGGTGACGGCAGATGGGGTGCGGCACCCGCTGCCCGGCTGGTTCACGGTGTTTGCGACGCAGAATCCGGTGGATTTCGAGGGCACCTACCCGCTGCCGGAGGCGCAACTGGACCGCTTCCTGCTGAAGATCCGGGTGGCGTATCCCACGGAAGCCGAGGAGATGCAGGTGCTGGAGATGCACCACAGGACGCGGATCAGCCTGCTGGAGGATGCGGCGATTGCGCCGGTTCCGGCTGACCTGCTGGCGGCGGCGCGGGCGGAAGTGCGGCGTATCCGCGTGGAGCCGGAGCTCTACCGGTACATTCTGGGACTGGCGCGGCGTACGCGGGAGTGGCCAACGCTGCTGCTGGGCGCGAGCCCTCGGGCGGCGCTGAGCCTGATGCTGGTGGCGCAGGCCGCGGCGGCGTTCGACAGGCGTGATTACGTGGTGCCCGACGACGTAAAGCGCGCGGTGAAGCCGGTGCTGCGGCATCGCGTGATGCTGAAGCCGGAGGCGGAGCTGGAGGGGTTTGACGCGGACCGGGTGCTGGAGGATGTGGTGGCGGCGGTGCCGGTGCCGCGGCAGTAGTCCAAAGGTGGTATGATAGTAGCATGAAACAGAAGGCTTCAATCTCACTATCGTCGGACGTGCTTTCCGAAGTGGACCGGAATGCGGGGACGGCAGGTTCGCGCTCGGAGTTCATTGAGAATGTGCTGCGGGAATATTTCAAAGCCAAGGTGCGGGAAGCTCTCAATGCGAGAGACGTGGAATTGATCAATCGGCATGCGGATTATCTGAACCGCGAAATGGAGGACGTGCTTCGGTACCAGGCTCCGATTCCGTTCGAAACGGAGGGCTGATCCTTGCGAAGAGGAGAGCTATACCGCCTGCAGAACCCTCCTAACGACCCCAAGAGATTCCGCGTCTTCGTAGTCGTCAGCAGACAGTCAATCATCGATACGCGTTTCTCGACGGTTATTTGCGCTCCAATCTTTACCGAGGGCCAAGGTCTATCAACCCAGGTTCGAGTTGGGGTTGAAGAGGGTCTGAAGCATGACAGTTGGATTCATTGCGACGGCCTGACCAGCTTGCCCAAATCTGAACTGCGGAACTATGTTGGCTCAATTTCTTGCGGAAGACTGGCTGAATTGGATGGCGCTCTTCGAATGGCGCTAGATATTTCGTGGTGATAGGGAATGATCTCGCCCTCGCTCCATCCCGAGCCGATCCGCGCCGCCTGCGAGCGCCGGCGGAAGCTGGCTTTTGCGCTGACGCCGCGCGCAATCGTACTGCTGCTGGCTGGGTTTCTGTTGCTCATTCCAGGGTTCTATGTCCCGCGGCTAAGCTACGGGATGCTGGTCTGGGATGGGCTGATTTTTCTTGCTGCGCTGCTGGATGGAATTCGGCTTCCCCGGCCCGCCCTGCTGACCGCGGAGCGGAGCTGGAATAACGCGCCGGCGCTAGACTCTGAAACGGAGATTGAGCTGGCGATTGAGAATCGCGGGCGAATGATTGTGGACTGCCGAGTCGAGGACGATCTGCCCGCGTCGCTGGCTCCCGAACCGGTTGAGGCGCGCCTGACGGCCTTTCCGCGCGTGCCGGCGCGGGTGAAATATTGGATTCAACCACGCGAGCGCGGCGACTGGGAAACCGGGATGCTCTACGTCCGCTATCGTTCACCGCTGGGCCTGGCGGAGCGGTGGGCGCAGGCGCCGCTGAAGCAGAATGTCCGCATCTACCCGGCGCTGAGGACAAGCGAGGAGCAGAGCATTTTTCTGGCGCGCAGCCGGCAGATTGAGCTGCAGCTTCGCCAATCGCGCCTGCGCGGCCTGGGGCGCGACTTTGAGAGCCTGCGCGAGTATCGCGACGGCGACGACCTGCGCGATGTGTGCTGGACGGCGACGGCGCGGCGCGGCGGGCTGATTACCCGCACCTACCAGACCGAGCGCAGCCAGCCAGTATGGATTGTGCTGGATTGCGGGCGGCTGATGCGCTCGCGCGATCTGCGATCGACGGCGGCTCTGGACGAAGCCCATCCGCAGCCGATGCACTCTAAACTCGACCACGCCTGCTCCACCGCGGTGGCCCTGGCGCAACTGGCGCTCTACTCCGGCGATCGAGTTGGCCTGTTGGCCTACGGCCAGAACGTCCAGCAGCGGCTTTTGCCCGGCCGCGGCGCGGGACACCTGCGGCAGATGATCGAGTTGCTGGCGCAGGCGCGCGCGGAAACCAGCGAGGCCGACCACCTGCGCGCGACTGCCGTTCTGAACCGGCTGCAGCCGCGGCGCTCGCTGGTCCTCTGGATCACGGACCTTGCCGAGACGGCGATGCGGCCGGAGGTGATCGACGGCGCGGCGCAATTGCTGCGGAGGCACGTGCTGCTTTTTGTAGCCATGGCCCAGCCCGAGGTGGAGCTGATTGCGAGCGCGCGGCCGCACACAGTGGAGCAGATGTTCCGCGCGACCGCGGCGCAGGAGATGGCAGGCCGGCGCGAGGTGCTGTTGGCGAGGCTGCGCGAGCAGGGGGCTCTCACGCTCGACCTGGCGCCCGATGCTCTGACGTCCGCGGTGCTGAATCAGTACCTTATGGTGAAGGAACGGGCGATGGTGTGAGAATAACTTAGCCAAGTTAGCCAAGTTGAGAGTAAAATCTCGCTATGAAGACCGTGAACATCGGCAAACTGAAGAACAACCTCAGTTCCTACCTACAAGATGTGCGCAATGGCGAAGAAGTGATCGTTCAGGATCGCAAGAAGCCGATCGCGCGGATTGTGCCGATCCGGCCTGCAGATTTTTCCGAGGAAGAGTTGTATCTGGCAAGCATCGGCGTCCTGAAGCTGCCGGAGAATCCCCGGGGGATCGACTGGGAGGAACTCAGGAAGATGCCCATGCCCGAGGCGCCTGAAGGGACCGTGAAGGAAGCTCTGGATTGGGTACGGGGCAAAGATTGATGGAAGCCGCATTCTGGGATTCGAGCTCGTTGATTCCACTCTGTGTCCGACAAGCGGCGACTGCACGAGCGGAGTCGCTGACAGAAACGCTCTCAAAGGTCGTCTGGTGGGGAGCGAGCGTTGAGATGCAGGGATCGTTTGCGCGTCTCCAGAGAATGGGGTCTTTGACCGCGACGACGAAAACACAGGCGCAAATCCGGCTGGACCACATGCGGCGCCTGTGGCGCGAGGTTCTCCCGACCGATCAACTTCGAGACAGGGCCGAGATCCATGTGGAGAGGTTTGGTCTGATTGGAGCCGACGCGTTCCAATTAGCTGCAGCCTGGATGTGGTGCTCCGGCAGTCCTCGCGGCCGGCCATTCGTTGCGGGAGACAAGGAGTTGCTGCGAGCCGCCGAAGAACTCGGCTTCATTCCTTATGAGACCTGACGCTGGTCGACGATAGCGAGGGCTCATCGCCTTCGGCGAGCACACGCTTGGCGATTGCCCACTTCAGCTCGTCGATTCCCTGCCCTGTTACCGCTGAGATGGCGTGGAACTCGAGCTTCTTCCGTTTCGCATGTGCGGTCAGCTTCTTCAGTTTCTCCGGGTTGGCGACGTCGATCTTTGTAGCCACCACGATCATTGGCTTCTCTGCCAGCCCGTGACCAAAGCTGGCCAATTCGCGGTTGATCACATTGAAGTCCTCTACTGCGTCCGGCCTTCCTGAAGCATCGGACACGTCCACCAGGTGCACCAGCAGCCGGGTGCGCTCAATGTGGCGCAGGAACTGGGTGCCGAGCCCCTGGCCTAAATGCGCGCCTTCGATTAGCCCCGGCACATCGGCCACCACAAATGACTGCTGCTCCGGCTCCTCGCCCACCGTGACCACGCCCAGGTTCGGCTCCAGCGTGGTGAACGGGTAGTCGGCGATCTTGGGCCTGGCGGCCGAGATGCGCGAGATCAGCGTGGATTTTCCGGCATTGGGGAAGCCGACCAGGCCGGCATCGGCCAGCAGCTTCAGCTCCAGCCGGAAAGCACGCTCTTCACCGGCGCGCCCTAATTCGTGTTCGCGCGGGGCCTGGTGCGTGGACGTGGCAAAGTGCTGGTTGCCCCGGCCGCCGCGGCCGCCTTTGGCCACCACTACGCGCTCGTCCGGTTGCTGAAAATCGTGCACCAGCTCGCCGGTCTCAGTGTCGTATAACGACGTGCCCACCGGAACCTGAAGGACGGTGTCGTGCCCGTCGGAGCCGGAGCAGTTGGAACCCATACCGTGCTCGCCCCGCTGCGCCTTGTGCTCAGGGTTGTAGCGGAAATGAATCAGCGTGTTATGGCGCTGGGAGGACTGCATGATGACGTCGCCGCCGCGTCCGCCGTCGCCGCCCGAGGGGCCCCCGCGGGGCACAAACTTTTCCCTCCGGAAGGCCATGCAGCCGTTGCCGCCGTCTCCGGCCTTGACCCGGATTTTTACTTCGTCAATGAACATTTGGTCCTAAGGTGCCGTGGAAGGGAGCCGAAATGGACTCTTCCTTCCTGGGTTGTGATGGCGCGCACACAATGTGCTCCAAATCGAATATGCCGTCTTTCCAGTGTACCGAAAGGGGAATAGAATCGCTCCATCTTCTCCTTGGGGTTACGGGCGCGGCCCGCGACAGGCCGCTGCGGCTCGGGAATTGACCTAATCCTCGAGCGGCAGCTCCATGGGTCCGCACCATTCCGGCCAAGCGGCAGGGCCCGGCCGGTTAAGGGGCTTTGTGGACGTTCCCAGGGAGCAGGGAGAATACTCCCCATGCGGAAGTGGCAAGCGGACGCGCGGGGCGGCGGTGCTGCTGGCTATTGCGCTTGCGGCGGGACTTGCGCGGCCCCAAGCCGGCCAGCCAGGCTCACTTGAAGGCCGCCTTACCGATTCCTACTCCCATCCTCTGGCTGCTGCCACAGTGGTGCTGAAAAACGCGCAGACTGGCACGGCGGAGCGAACCGTTACAACAAAGAGCGGCTCGTACCATTTTGCCGAGCTCACGCCGGGGATCTACACGCTGGAGGTGGAAGACTCCGGACGCGGCGCAGGCCAGGTCCCCGGGATTGTGATCGCAGCGGGTTACGCCTCGCATGTGCAGACGGCGGTGGTGCTCAGCTCCCGGCCGGTACTGCTGGCGGATGCCGAGCCACGCACGCTCCCGGTCAGCGGCGGTCAGCCAAAGGCGAATCCTCCTCGATTGGCGATTGGAGGGCCGGTATCGCCGTTGCCGGAAATTGTGGCGCATGTTGAGCCGGCAGTGACGGTGCTGACTGGCCCCGCCAACGCGGCGCCGGAACCGGCTGCGGCGACACCTTCCGCGCTTATGTCTTCGCAGGTGGCGGAAATCGCCCGAGGCGGAGCTTTGCTGGCAGGAATTGCATCGAGTGCGCTCCGAAGCGCGTTCCTCCAGGCCGCGCTTCAGCCGGGAATTATGGCTGAGGCACGCAGGCCCGATCCGATCCAGCCCGCGGTGACCACGACGATCAGCGGCGAACAGTTGCAGGCGCTGCCGCTGAATGGAAGGCACTGGGAAGATTTCGTGGTGGATGCGCCCGCCGTCACAACAACCATCGCCAACGAAGAGCAGGCGGTTCCCGGAGCCGGCCGCCGAATTGCCGATGGAGTCTCTCTGGAAGGAGCCAGCGCCAACCTCGCGTTCGGTGGGACGGGACCGGGACGGGCGCGAGCATCTTCGGTGACCGGCGCCGGCGGCAATGAAGCGGCGATCCAGGAAGTTCAAGTGGCGTCAAACGCGACCGAACCTCGCTCGGATGTACACACGCGAAGCGGCCTGAGCCTTGGAGCGGGTCTGCACGGGCAGGCGTTCCTCTATGATCGCCAGAATCTGTGGGATGCAAAGAATCCCTTCACCCAGTGGTTGAAGGAAACCACGGCTGCGACATCGGCCACTGTGCCGGTTTTCACGGCGGTGCCATGGTCGCCGGGAGATCGCCGGGAGACCTTCGGTATCGGAGCTGGCGGCGCGCTCCAGCGCAAACGGCTCGCGTGGTTTGCGGCGTTCGATGGCGACCTTCGCGACAATCCAGGCGTCTCCACTGTCCGGCATCCCGAGAATTTCTTCGCGCAACCCTCGAACGACGAGATGCAGGTGTTGAGCGCGCGCCTGGCGCTTAGCAGCAGTAATCCCGTGGCGGAGGGCCTGGCCGCGTATTCGCCCATGCTGGAATCGCTCGCAGGACTGCTGGGACCGGCGGCGCGCACCTCGAAGCAGGGTAATGGGTTCGTCCGGCTGGACTGGAACACGGCGGAGCGGCACAAGTTCACGCTGGAGGGTACCGGGGCAACCTCAGACGCGCCGGGCGGCGGCATGACTCGCGCGTCCGAGACGTACGGGACGCACAGCTTCGGCTCCAGCCGCGCCGGCAGCGAGTGGATTCTGGGCCGATGGCAGGCCTTTCTCACCCCCAACCTGCTTTCGGTGGCGCAAGGCTCGATGGGGCGGCAGGTCCTGGACAGGCCCGCCGAAACGCCCTCGGCCTTTGAGCAGACGCTGAACGACAGCGCGTGGGGACAATTGCCGCAGATGGTGGTGGATTCGCGTTACGGATTCACTATCGGCAACCCGGCGCGCTTTGGACCGGGAAATTATCCCGATGAGAAGCTTTACGAGGCGCAGGAGAACCTGGATTGGGTGCGTGGATCCTTGCTGGTGCGCGGGGGATTTGAGCTGCGCCACAATGCCGACGCCACCAGCCTGCTGCGCAATCATGCCGGGACATTCCACTACACGCACATTGAGGATTTTGCCTCGGATGCGCTGGCATTTCAGAAGTTCGGACTGGGCAATGACCCGGCCAATCCGCACAATTGCGATCAACGCGGCAAAGCGTGGCGCGATCCGAGCGGCCAGCTGCACGGTCTCGGCACTTTGCCCTGCTACTCCTACTACACGCAAACCCTGGGGCCGACAGACTGGCACCTGGAGACCGACGACTGGGCAGGATTCGGGACCGTGCAGTGGCAGCCGGCGCACACATTCGTGCTCTCCGCCGGCCTTCGCTGGGAACGGCAGGACATGCCGCCGCCGATCGCACTGGTGAATAATCCGGACCTGCCGTTGACGCGGAAGCTGCCCAGCCTGGGCAACGACCTGGCGCCGCGTCTCAGCGCCGCCTGGGGCGTGCCGGAGAGCCACTGGCCGGTGCTGCGGCTGGGTTATGGTTTGTACTTTGGGCGCACGCCGAATTCGGTGTTGGAGACGGCGCTGACTGAAACCGGCTCGCTCAACGGCGACCTGACCCTGTTCATCCGGCCGATGGACGGGTACAACCCATTCAGCGGAACCAGCAGCGCGCCCATGTTTCCCTACGTGCTTCAGGGCGATCCGGGAACCATTGAAAAGCCGGGAGCCGTTGAGCTGGCGCCCACCTTCCGCAATGGCGAGATCCACCAGGCGATCGCGGCGGTTGAGGAGACTCTGCCGGGTCGTATCCTGGTGAGCGCGGCCGCCATGGCCAGCCTGGGACGGCGCCTTCCGGTCACGGTTGATACCAACATCGATCCCGCGATCAATCCGAAGACCGTCACGTACAGCGTCATCGACGCCTCAGGCAAGGGGCCGATCAAGACGCCGCGGATCACGGTGCCGTTCTTCGCGGCGTGGCCGTCGGCAACCGGAGCGACGGGCAGGCTGAATGACGGCTACCAGCAGATCAGCGAGCTTTTGAGCATGGCGAACTCCACATATGAGGCGGCCACGCTGCGCATCTCTCGAAACGGCCGGCATGGGCTCAGCTTTCACGCCCGCTATACCTACGCGCACGCCATGGACTGGAACCCGAACGAGAGCACGCAGGTGGCCGGGCCGAGCGTGCTCGATCCCAACGATTTCCGGCAAGAGTACGGAACCAGCAACCTGGATGTGCGCCACTCACTTTCCACGATGGCGATTTGGGAAGCGCCATGGAAGGCGCACGGAGTGGCCGGATCGCTGGTGAACGGATGGACGCTTTCGGGGCTGGGACAATTCCATAGCGGGCTGCCGTACACCATGCGTACGGCTGGATCGATTCCCGAGGAATTTACCACGACAAGCACAGCAATTGTGGGGCTGGGTCCGGGGATGAATGGCTACGGCGGCGATGAGCGCGTCTATGGCGTAGGCCGCAACACCTATCGTTATCCGAGCACATGGAAGGCGGACGTGCGCGTGGGCAAGCGGTTCCGCATGAGCCACAAACAGGAACTCGAGCTGATGGGGGAAAGCTTCAATCTCTTCAATCATCAAAACGTGACCGAAATTGAAACCGTCGGCTACTCGATTGAGCCGGGAACCATCTACGGCTCGTTCCCGACGCTGAACTTCCTCACCGGCCTGAAGACGGGGCAGACGGAATTCGGACAACCGCTGAACATCAACGCCACCGATTTTTATCGCGAGCGGCAGATCGACTTCGGACTTCGGTACCGATTCTGACCTGTGCGCGCGGTACCGGTTCTAGCGCGCGGCGCAATACGGAATCGGGGCCACCGAGCGGCCATCGAGCCGAAAGCAGACAGCGCCATTGATGTCAGTGGAGAAGGTGCGGACATGCGCCGTCTGGAGCTCCTCCAGCACCTCCTGCCGCGGATGGCCGTAGCGATTGCGCAGTCCGCAGGAGATGACGGCCCACTGCGGCGCGACCCGCGCCAGGAACTCCGGCTGCGTGGAGGTGATGCTGCCGTGATGGCCCACTTTGAGCAGCGTGGTCGCAAGTCCGGGCTCAGCCAGCATCGCCCGCTCAATGGGTGCTTCCGCATCGCCTTCAAGAAGAACCGAGGTGTCGCGGTACGCAGCATGAAGCACCAGCGAGTCGTTGTTCGCCGGCTCAGCTCCGGGCTGGTAGTTTGCGAAAGGCGCCAACACGTCGATCTTCAGGCTGCCGAACGCGAGAGCATCGCCGGCCCGCAGGGTGCGCACGCGTGTGTCGAGCGCGGCGGCTTCGTCCAGCAGCGCGGTATAGGCGGGGATGCGCGGGTTGTTTCCTACCCATAGCTCGCCGGGATGGAAGTTGCGCAGCACTGCGGGTAAGCCGCCAAGGTGATCGGAGTGCGCATGAGTGAGCGCAACCACGTCAAGGTGTCGAATGCCGCGCGACCAGAGCGCTGCTGAAACCACCTCTTCGCCGATGTCGAAATTCTGGGGGGCCTGTCGTGGCCCTCCACCGAAGCCGCCGCCATCCACCAGCAGCGTCCGTCCCTCAGGCGTGATCAGCAGCAGGGAATCTCCCTGGCCTACGTCGATGGCTTCCATGAGCAGGGCATCGCGGGGATGATCGACCGGGCGCGGCGCCCATGCCACCAGGGCGGCGGCAGCGAGCGCGGCCCACACGCCGCGGCGCACGCCCGCTCGTGCCGATCGAACCAGCAGCATCGCGGCTCCGATAAGGGCATAGAACATGGCTGTCTGCCACGGCATCGGCGTTGGAATGCGCATGTCCGCCAACCGGATGGAACCGAACAAGCGGACCAGGAATACGCCGAAATGCAGCAGCACAGCAGTGGCAGCGCCCGGAATCACCGCGAGCGGCGGCCATACCAGCAGTGTGGCCAGGGTGATCAGCGCGAGCGGCAGCAACACCAGAAGCAGCGGCAGAATGAACAGGTTGACCGGCAGCGCAAAGAGCGTGATGCGGTGGAAATAAATCGCCATGGGCAGCGTGAGGGCAAGCTCCACAACCAGTGTCACCACCATTGCCTCAGCGATGTGCAGCACCGCCCGAACCAGCCATGGAAAAATACGCCAGCCAAGCCGCGCGCCGAACAATCGCTGCAAGCGAACCGCAAACATGCGCAAAAGCACGCGAAACTGTGCCAGGCGCGGCGTCAGTTTCACGTCGATGGCCGCGAGCCGAAGCTGGCGCGTTGCGGTCACATAAGGATGCAACGTTGCGCCCAGCAGCGGAGTGGCGACGCCGCCGATGGCGACCACCGCAAGCAACGTCATCTGGAAGCTCGAGTCGAACAAGCTGCGTGGGCTTCCGGCGAGCAGAACCAGGGCAGCAAATCCGATGAGGTTCAGTGCGTTGCGCTCTCGATAAACCAGCCGGCCGACAAGGTACAGCGTGACCATCCAAAGCGAACGTTGCACCGGCATGGCGAAGCCCGTGAAGAGCGCGTAGGCGAATGACGCCGCGATAGTGACCAGCGTGGCGGGAACGCGCGGCATGCGCAGCTTACCGGCCAGCCAGAAAACAAATCCTGCCACGATGGCGAGATGCAGGCCGGATACGACCAGCATGTGAAAGGAGCCGGTGCGTTCAAATCCGACGCGCAGCGAATGCGCCAGGAATGTTCGATCGCCGGTCACCATGGCGCTGAGCATGATGGCGTCGTCGGGGGTGAGGCGCAGCGCAGATGGCAAGCTGCGGGTAGCCGCGGGCAGGCGGAGCAAACGCGACGAGGCGAAGTTGCGCGCGCTGCTGAGCAGGCATTGCGGCGGCCTCCTTGCAGCCGATCCGACACGCTCCACCCGCGCGACATCCACCGACGCAGTCGCGGTGACACCCTGATCGAGCAGGTAATCCGAGCGGTTCCACGCGCCCGCATCGCGATAGATCTCCGGCGGCAGGAGGCGAACCACGGCGCGAATGCGATCCCCGCATGCGAACGGCGCCGGATTCCGCGCCTGGGGCCAACGCACCGTAAGCCGCACCGATCCTTTGATGGGCTGCTCGAGATCGACGGCATCGTTGACCACTTCAATCGTGGCGAGATGCAGATCGATGGTCTGCGCCGGCGCATCCGTCGCCTGCTCATCCACGTTGCTCTCCAGATCGCCGCGCACCGGACCGGCGCTGGTCACGGTGCCCTGCACGGTGCGCAATAGGCCGTCGGAGAGCGCGAGCAGCGGTTGATCCGGAGCGGGGTGCGGCTGCATCTCCGCGCACCACGCGCCCAGCAACAGCCACAGCAGAGCCATCGGCGCCCACACAATTCGCGGCGCCCGCAACGCCGCCACAACGCAAGCCGTGGCTCCGAGCGCAAGCCCAATCAACACCATGCCCGGGTACAGCCATCCGGCGGAGGAGGCCGCAATGCCGGCCGCAAAGAGCCAAGCCGCGTGAAACAACGGCACGCCGGGCGATGCGGGCTGAACGAATCCAGCGGACGATCGCCTCGAACGTGGGGAGGGCCCGTGCATTGTGCCTGAGAGTTGAACGAACTATATCAGGAGCGGCGCAGATGAACCACCGACTCCAGATGAAAGGTCTGCGGGAAAAGATCGACAAGCGTGACCGATTCGATCGCGTAGCCGTCCTCGAGCAACCCGCGCAGATCGCGCGCGAGCGTTGCGGGATCGCATGAGACATAAGCCAGCGTAGGCGCGGCAATGCGTCCGGCCATGGCGACGATCTCCGGGCCGAGCCCCGTGCGCGGCGGGTCCACCACGATCAGATCCGGACGCGGGCCGGACGCGTTGCGCCGCAAAAAATCGAATGCCGCCATCGCAATAGGCTCGCCTGCCGAGCCGGCAAGATTAGCTGCGAGAGCGCTGCCGGCAGCGGGCGCCGACTCTACCGCAATCACTCGCTCGAAGCGCCCGGCAAGTTGCCGCGCGAACAGCCCCACGCCGGCAAACAAATCCCAGGCCAGCTTCCCCTCGTACTTTGCGGCGACCTGCTGCAGCAGCGGATCAATCAGCCAGCGATTTACCTGGAAGAAGGCGCCATGATCCACGCGATAGTGGAAGCCGCCCGCGCGATAGGCGAGTGACGCCGCGCCTTCTTGCGCGATGGTGCGAGTATCATCGCCCCGCTGCTCCACCAGTTCCGCGCCCTTCAGATTGCGGATCTCCCGGAGGAGCGAATCCAAGATTGGCTCGCGCGTTGCGGCGCCCGCAAAAACACTAGCCAGCAGAGACGTCCCGTCCGCGTCGCAGAAGAGTGCAAGTTCGGCGGGGCGGTTCCGCGCAGCCAATTTCCTGAAAACTTGCGCAGCTGCGAGCGCGGCGTCAACCAGCACCGGCGCGGCGATGGGGCACTCGCGAATGGGGACGACCTGGTGCGATCGCCGCCCGCGATAACCGGGGTTGCCCTCTGCATCAAAAGCCACACGGATGCGATTGCGATATTGCCACGGCTCTCTGGAAAGCACAGCAATTTCGTCCGGCGGAATAACTCCTCCGCGCGCCAGGGTCTCGCGCAGCACTTGTTGCTTGATGCGCAGTTGCGCCTCGTACGTAGCATGCTGATAGTTGCAACCGCCGCACGGGCCAAAGTGCGGACACCGCGGCGTCACTCGCTCCAGCGCCTGCGTGACCAACTCCGCCAGTTCGGCCTTCGCGTAGCCGCGCTTCGCTTTCTCCTCCACGACCTGGACCCGCGCCTGCTCTCCAGGCAGCACCAGCGGAACAAAGACAGCCTTGCCCTCATCGCGCGCCAGAAACGATCCGCCGTAAATCGGCTTCTCGATCTGGACAAGCCGCTCTGCTCGAGGCGCAGCCTTCGCGGCAGGGCGTGGCGCACGGATTTGTCGGCGGTTCCTCATTGCTGGCTCATATAAAACAGGCTGAGGCGTGGAAGGTTGTAATGGGCCAGCAGTTGCTTCTGCACGAATTGCTGTTCCACCTGCCTCAATTGCACCGCGCCCATGCGGCTGCGGTACGGTGCGAGCTCTCGCGCCGCGTGCTCCTTCAGCGCCACCAGCAGCTCTTCCGGCGCGGCCGTAGTTAATGCGGCGAACAACTTCTCTTCCAGCACAGTCAGATTCCTCTCCAGCGCTTCCATATCGGCGCGCTCTTGCGCACGCACTTCCCCCGCAAGCTCGCGCAGCCGGCCCGCGGTTGCGGTGCAGACCTCCGCCGCAACCTCGGCCGCACGCAATGCCTCCGCTGCGCTTTCCAGGTGCGCCGCCACGCGCTGATGCTCAAATCCCGCGTCCGGTCCGGCGTAGTTCGCCGTGGGCGATGCGCCGGCCGCCGCCTCGCGCAGTTCCTCCGCGGCTTCCATCACCGCTTGCGCGCACCACGCCAGCCCGTTGATGCGGCGCTTGTGTCCGCGATGCGTGCGCGATTCATACTTGTCGAATACCGCATCAATGCCGCGCAGCACCGCTTCCAGCGGAACGCCCGCGTCGCGCCACATCTCGATCAGCGCCCAGTCCAGCGTGGAGAGCAACAGCAGCGATCCGCGCCGCTGTTGAAAGCGCTCTTCGATCTCGGTGAAATAGTTGAAGTAGTTTTGCACGGCGGCGCCTCAGTGCGCGCGTCCCCGCGTGCGGACGTTGCGATTGCGCTCGAATAAAATCCGCAGCCCGTCGAGCGTGAGCATGTCGTCGATCTGAGCAATGTAGCGCGAATCCGCCGCTACCATCCGCGCCAGTCCGCCGGTGGCAATCACCTTCGGCTGCGAACCCAGCTCCGCGAAGATTCGATCGAGGATGCCATCGACCAGCCCGATGTATCCGTAATACAGCCCGCTCTGCAGATGCGTAACGGTGTTGGTCCCGATCACCTTCGCTGGCCGCTTGATGTCCACGCGGCTCAAGCGCGCCGCGCGCGAGAACAGCGCGTCCGCACTCAGACCCAGTCCCGGGGCAATCGCGCCGCCAAGATATTCGCCCTTCGCCGAGATCACTTCGAACTTCGTCGCCGTGCCAAAATCGACCACAATGCACGGCCCGCCATACCGCTCATACGCCGCGATGCAATCGGCCAGGCGGTCCGCGCCGAGTTCTGTCGGATTGTCGATCAGCATCGGCATCCCCGTCTTGATGCCGGGCTCCACAAACATCGGCTCCAACTTGAAATACGCCTCGCACACCAGCCGCAGCGTCGACTCGACCGGCGGCACCACGGAAGAGATGATGATGTGCGTCACCTGGCTTGGCGCCAGTCCGTGCATCTGAAACAGGTTCACAAACAACACGCCGTACTCGTCCACGGTCTGCGTGCGATGCGTGGTTACGCGCCAGTACGCAATCAGATCGCTGGACTTCCGATCGTCGCTTGCAGGCGCCGCCTCCGCCGGCTTGTTTTCATCCAGCCGGTAGAGTCCCAGCACCGTGTTCGTGTTTCCTACATCCAGCGCAAGCAGCATCTTTCAGTTCGCCTCCGCAGCGCGAATTCCGCCCGTCTGCACCTGCACCAGGCCTGTGGACGTACGCACCAGCAGGAATCCGTGCTCATCCAGGCCCTCGGTCGTTCCCACGCACGCTTGCGGGCCGTGCACTTCCACCTGCCGCCCGCGCACCCACGTGGACGCCCGCGCCACGCGTGCCGGAACAGCAGTGTTGGCGCCAGGCTCAGCCAGTGCGCGCGCTTCATGCTCCAGCGATTCTAGCAGGGCGAACAGCAGCGGTTGGCGATCGATCCACCGGCCCGATTCGAGATCGAGCGACGTGGCCGGCGTGGCCAGTCCGCGCGCAAATTGCTGCTGATGCACATTGATCCCGATACCCGCCACGGCGAACGCAAGCCCACCGGAATCCGTTTGCGTCTCCACCAGGATGCCGCCTGTTTTGCGCTGGCCAATCAGCAGATCGTTGGGCCAGCGCAAGTCCACCGTCAGCCCGCTCGCCGCACGGATAGCATCGGCCGCCGCCAGCCCCGCGGCCAGCGGCAGCAGCGGCAGGCGCGCCGAGGCAACCGGCAGGCGCAAAATCACGCTGACGTAAAGCCCCTGCCCCGCCGCCGAGTGCCACGCGTGATCCCCGCGCCCGCGTCCCGCCGTCTGCTCATCAGTAAAGAAAACCGAACCATGCGGAGCGCCTGCGCGCGCTGCTGCCACCGCATCGCTGTTCGTGGAACCGGTCAATACAGAAAAGTGCAGTTTGCCTGCAAAGATGGTTCCCGCAAGCGCTCGCTCCAGAGCCGCAAAATCGTACACGCGCTACTCCGCCGCAATGCTCATGGAGATATCGACCGCGCGCGCCGAGTGAGTCAGCGCGCCCACGCTGATGAAGTCCACGCCCGTCTCCGCGTATGCGTGGATGTTCTCGAGCACGATGCCGCCCGATGCCTCGGTGGGGATCCAGCGCTTCTCCTGTTTGATGCGGTCGACTGCGTTCTTTACTTCGTGCGCGCTCATGTTGTCCAGCAGGATCGCCTCGGCGCCGCCCTCGAGCGCCTCGTCCAGTTCCTGCAGATTGCGCACCTCAACCTGGATGCGCTGCCCGCTCTGCCGGCGCTCCAACGCATGCGCCAGCGCGGTGCGCAGCCCGCCGCCCAGGGCAATGTGGTTGTTCTTGATCAGAATCCCGCTGGCCAGATCGAGCCGGTGGTTGGTGCCACCACCGCACAGCACCGCGTACTTCTCCAGCGCGCGCAGGCCCGGCACGGTCTTACGCGTGTCCAGCACGCGCGCCCGCGTTCCCTGGATCGCATCCACGTAGCGCCGCGTGTTGGTGGCCACGCCGCTCATGTGCTGCAACAGGTTCAGGATCACGCGCTCGCAGCTCAGCAGCACGCGCGCGTTGTGCCGGATCACCGCCAGCACCTGCCCCTTGTGCGCACGCACCCCGTCAAAAATCTCAGGGTGGCTCACCACTTCGTAGCGCGTCTGCGCGTGGGCCCGGCGATCGAGCCGCGCAAAGATCTCCAGAAAACGCGGAACCGCGCCCAGCCCGGCCACCACCAGTTCCTCGCGCGCGATGATGGAGGCGGTAGCGCGCAGCTCCGGGTCGATGGTCACGTTGGTCGTGGAGTCGCTCACGGCCTGGTCTTCCACCAGGGCCTGCTCCAGCAATGCGTCAATGCGGCTGTTTTTCCAGTCCATGTCTCAGTTGCCAGTGTTCAGTTGTCAGTTTTCAGTTCGTAGTTCGCCGTTCTTGGTTCTTAGTTCACAGTTTTTAGTTCACAGTTCTTAGTTCGCAGTCCCCTGTTCTTCCTTCTCACCATTTTGTCATCCTGAGCGGAGCGAAGGATCTGCGGTTGCTTCGCGCCCGATCGCTCACTCAGGCGGCAATGAAGCAAGGGCCGCACGTGCCTTTTCCAGCAGCAGCCGCGTCTCCATCTCCTGCTTCTTCAGTCCTTCTACAATCTCCGCCGGCGCTTTGGCCAGGAAACCCGGATTGCCCAGTTGCTTGTCAGCCGAGGCCAAGCCCTTCTCATATTTCGCGATGTCTCTTGTCAAGCGTTCGCGCTCGGCCGCCACATCAATGGTGTGCTCGTAATCGATTCTGCCCGAATAGTAGCTCAGAAAGCGGAATACGTCGGGACCTTCAAGGTCGGACTCCGAGTATTGAATGGATGAAACGCGCGCCAGCTTACTGATTACATCGACATTCGCAGTAAAGGCCTGTCGCGCCACAGGAACGGCGTGAACAGTAATGGGTACCAATTCCTTCTCTGGGACGCCGCGTTCCTTGCGTTTGCTCAGAACATCGCTAATGAGGTCCCACGAGTATTGCATCCGAACCTGAACGCCATCGCTAAAAGCACCATCCACTATTAGGTCGTACTGTTCACCGGATACCACTGGATAACTCGTTAGCGCAATCGACTTGGCAGGCGGGTTGCCGTCGTAGACAGCGTGCCATAATTCTTCGGTGATAAAAGGCATGAAGGGCGAAAGCAGACGCAATGTTGCTTCAAACACTTGGATCAGATTCGTTAGGGTTGCTTTCGTCCTTCCTCTGTCGGCGCTGTCAGAGAAGTCCAGCCGCAACTTGGCGATCTCCAGATACCGGTCGCAAAAGATGCTCCAAAAAAACTGGTAGATGGCGTTCGCCGCGTCGTCGTAGCGGTAGTTGGCCAGCGACTCATCCACCTTCCGCGCAGTCTGGTGAAACTCCGCCCAAACCCATCGGGCTAGGTCCGGTTCGTTCGCCCCGACCGTCGGTATTTGACCTATGGCCGACGAGTCAACGCTAATCCCAACTTCCGCAGCCCGGTCCACATTCATAAAGATGAACCGCGCCGCGTTCCATATCTTGTTGGCGAACGCCCGGTATCCCTCCGTTCGCGCCACGTTGAATGCGATATCCGTCCCCGGCGACGCCATCGACGCCAGCGTGAACCGCACCGCATCGGTCCCGTACTGGCCCACAATCTCAATCGGGTCGATCACGTTGCCCTTGGTCTTCGACATCTTCTCGCGGTTGGCATCGCGCACCAGCGCGTGAATGTAGACCTCGCGGAACGGCACCGACTCCGAAAGCGGCCGCGGACTGCTGTCCGGCATGGCAAAATCCGGCGCGAACCAGCACCCCAGCATGATCATCCGCGCCACCCAGAAGAACAGGATGTCGAACCCCGTTACCAGCAGGCTCGTGGGATAGAAAGTATCGAAGTCCGCGCGCGTCTCCGGCGTCACATTCGGCCAGCCGAACACCGACACCGGCAGCAGTCCCGACGAAAACCACGTGTCCAGCACGTCGGTCTCCTGCATGATCTCGCCTGCCCCGCAATGCGCGCACGCCACCGGGTCCTCGCGCGCCACCGTGATCTTGTGGCACGCGGCGCAGTGCCACGCCGGAATACGATGCCCCCACCACAACTGCCGGCTGATGCACCAGTCGTGGATGTTCTCCATCCAGCTCAGGTACGTCTTCTCGTACATCTCCGGCACAAAACGGATGGCCTTGTTTCCGTTGGCGTCCGGCTTTACCGCGGCAATCGCTTTATCCGCCAGCGGCTGGATCTTCACGAACCACTGCATTGACAGTCGCGGCTCCACAACCGTCTTGCAGCGGTCGCAATGGCCCACGTTGTGGACGTGGTCCTTGATGCCGGCCAGCAGCCCCAGCTCTTCCAGGTCCGCAACAATCTTCTTACGCGCCGCAAACCGGTCCAGCCCCTTGTACGAGCCACCGTTCTCGTTGATGTGCGCAGTCGTGTCCATCACGCTGATCGACGGCAGATGGTGCCGCTCACCCAGCGCAAAATCATTCGGATCGTGCGCCGGTGTCACCTTTACCGCGCCGGTGCCGAACTCGCGGCTCACCCACTCGTCGGTGATCACCGGGATCTCGCGGTCCATCAGCGGCAGCCGCAGCTTTTTGCCGTGCAGATGCGTGTAGCGCTCGTCTTCCGGATGAACGGCCACGGCCACGTCGCCCAGCATCGTCTCCGGCCGCGTCGTCGCAATCGTCAGGTACTCGCCCGTCTCGCGTCCGTCGTCGCCGTGCACGGGATAACGAATCTCCCAAAGGTGGCCCTTGTGCTCGTCATACACCACCTCCAGGTCGCTGATCGCGGTCTGGCAGCGCGGGCACCAGTTCACGATGTACGCGCCGCGGTAGATCAGCCCATCGTCGTACAGGCGCACAAACGCCTCGCGCACAGCCACTGACAGCCGCCCATCCATGGTGAAGTACTCGCGGCTCCAGTCCACGCTCGCGCCCAGCCGCTTCATCTGGTCCAGGATGGCGCCGCCGTAGTGCCGCTTCCACTCCCACACCCGCTCCACAAACGCATCGCGGCCCAGCTTCTCGCGCGACGTCCCTTCCGCCGCCAGTTGCCTCTCCACCATCATCTGCGTGGCGATACCCGCGTGATCCGTGCCCGGCAGCCACAGCGCGCGGCGCCCCTGCATCCGCCGCCAGCGCGTCAGAATGTCCATCTCCGTCTGGTTGAGCATGTGGCCCATGTGCAGGCGGCCGGTCACATTGGGCGGCGGCAGCAGGATGGAGAACTGCGATGCCCGCGCTTCGGCCACTTCATCAGCCTGCGGCGTCGGCTGCTCGAACAGCTTCTCCCGCACCCAGTATTCGGCCCAGCGATCTTCAATCGCTGTAGGATCGTACGCTTTGGGCAGGTCGTGAGCCATGGGGGTTCAGTGTGTGCCCCCAGTGTGTCCGCCGGACCCGATGCGGACAGGGTTTCGTGCGAGGGGACAACGTTTCAGGTTAGCAGATGATTCTGCAACGAACTCCCGCGATGGACCGCGGCATCGCACCCTTTTCTCGCGAACTGGCTGCGCAGTTCCAGTCAGGCCTGGGTACAAGATCGCACGCACGTCTGAACGCGTCCCGGCCTCTCCGCCAACCAGCAGGCCCCTTAACGCCGAAGGCCGCATCCCGATCGGGTGCGGCCTTCTTGTTCCCTCGTTCTCTGGTTCCCTGCTCTTAGAACGGGTTCAGCTTGCCCAGACCCTTCTTCTTCTTTTTCTTGCTCGACGATTCCGAACTCTGGTCGACTTTGGGCCCCTTCTTCTTCTTCGCGTCGTCGCCATTCGCCGGACCCTGCGGAGCCGTTCCCGGCCGGATCTCGTTGATCTGCTCGGGAGCCGGAGCCGGAGCCTGCGCCGCTGGTATCGCCGATGTATTGTCCGGGCCCACCGGCTTCACCAATGCGTTCGGATCGGCCGAATTCGGCGCGCCCACAATCGACACGCCTAGGTTGGTTCCGCCCGGCGCACCTGCCGCCATCGGTGCGGTCGAAGGCTGATCGCTGCGCGGAGGCTCGTTGGCCGCGGTCGGGGGCGTCGCCGCCGGGGTTACCGTCTTGCCGGCGTTCCTCGCTTCGTTGTACATGGCCAGGTTTTCCTGGGCGATCTGCGGCGCCAGCGTTCGCGACGCGTCCTCCAGGCTCGGGTCGCCCACGTGCACCGCTTCCACCACCGTTGGCCCGTGCTTCACAATGCCCCACAGCGTGTCGGTGAACTGGATCTTCTGCCGGCTGGCTTCTTCCGCTTCGCTCTCAGCCACCGCCGCCTGCGTCGGCGACGGAATGGGCAGGTTCATCGCTACCAGCCGATCCTGCGCATCTGACACCCGCGGCGCCATCGGATACCGCGTAATCACCTTGTCGTATGCCTGCGCGGCCTTGTCCAGGTAAGCCGAACGCATCCGCTCCTTCACCGCACTCGGCAGGCCCGACAGCTGCACGATGTGGGCTTCACCCGCATACGCATCGCCGATCGTCAGCAGCGCCAGGTCGCTCTTTGAATACAGCGGGTACGTATCCACCACCGTTTGCAGACGCGCAATCGCCGCCGGATAGTTCTCCTTGCTCGAGTAATAGAGCCCGATCTGGGTCTCCCGCTCCGCCAGCACCTCCTGCACGTCGCGCAGCTTCTGCTTGGCTCGCGGAATCAGCGTCGAGTCCGGGAACATGTTCAGCATCTCCCGGTATTCCTTCTCCGCATTCAGCGCATTGGTGTAGTCGCGGTCCGGCTTTTCCATCTCCGAGTAATAAATATCCCCCACCTTCATCTGCGCCTCGGCCGCCTCCGGCGCATTGGGGAAGAACGTCTCAAAGTCCTTGTACTCCGCCTCGGCCTGCGTCAACGCCGCCGATCCGCCTTCCTTGAACCAGCTATCGCCCACCGCCAGCTTGGCCCGCATCTTGTATTCGGAGTCGGGGTAGGTGTTCAGCAGCGTTTGCAGGTCCAGCCGCGCCACGTCGAAGCGCCCCTTTTTCATGGCGATCATCGACTTGTCGAAGAGTTCCTTGTCCGGCTGCTTCGACTGCACGTTGGCCAGCGGATTGGCGCTCAGGTCCTGATTCTTCTTTTTCTTGGGCCTCTTGTCCTTGGCATACGCCTGCGCGCCCGCCATCAGCAGCACAGCCAATGCGCCAGCCACCACTCTGTGGGAATTCCGATTCATAAAACCCTCTTCGCAGCCAGACCCTGGGGTAGGCCAGCTTTGTTGTCCGCTCTCTCGCCTGTGTTCTTAATCTTACCCGTTCGCCGCCTGGGAAGTTCCGTTGATCTTCCTTCAGCTTTCCGCGCCGCCTGCAGCAGTTCCCGCGCATCCCGTTCCGCCCGGCCCGCGCCAAACACGGCATTTCCCGCGACAAGGATCTCCGCTCCTGCTTGGACGACCCGCGCCACCGTATCGTGAGCCACTCCGCCGTCGACTTCAATTCTAAATGTCAGCCCGCGCTCCGCCCGCATCCGCTTGAGCTCCCGTATCTTATCCAGCGAAAACTCGATGAACTTCTGCCCGCCGAATCCCGGGTTCACGCTCATCACCAGCACATGATGCACCATGGGCAGGATTTCCCACAGCAACTCCACCCGCGTTGCCGGATTCACCACCACCGCCGGCTTCATCCCATGCTCCGCAATATGCTCCAGCGTCCGGTGCAGATGCCGGCATGCCTCGTAATGCACGCTCACCCAGTTCGCCCCGGCATCGGCAAACGCGGGAATGAAATCGTCTGGATTCTCAATCATCAGGTGGCAGTCCAGCGGCAGCTTTGTCGCCTTGCGCAGGCTCGCCACCACCGGCGGACCGATGGTGATATTGGGCACAAAATGCCCGTCCATGATGTCCACGTGGATAACCGTGCCGCCGCCGCGCTCGGCTGCGGCCACTTCGTTGGCCAGCCGCGCAAAATCAGCGGAAAGTATGGATGGCGCCAGCTCGACCATGCTTGTCGGGAAGCCTGCTCCCTGCCCGTCCAGTGTATCAGCCAGATTCTTCCCCCCCCGACGCGGCCGCGCCTGCGCTCCACCGCATCCCCCTCGCCGCGAGGGTTTAACATGGTCTGCCGGAACCATCGCTGCCGCGATTGCGCTCCAGACTGATGCGCTCTATTACCGCGCCAGGCCGCCGAACCGCCGGCTGGAGTTTAAGAAAAAATGCGATTCGCTGTTCCAGGAGGATTCACCGTGAAGCCGCTCCGCTCTGTTCTTATCTTGCTTTCGGGCCTGTCTCTGGGCCTGCTTTTCGCCGTCTCCGGGCTCGCCGCGCAGAATCCAACCCAGCCCACCCCGAAATACCGCACAAACTTTGTGATCTATGACGTCCAAAAAAAGGCCACCGCAACCCTCTTCACCATCGATGGAGAGTGGCACGCTCCCAATTGGACTCCCGATGGAATGTACATCGTCTCCGACATGGGCGGCAGCCTCTATCGCATTCCAGTAAGCGGCGCCAACAGCGGAAAGCCCGAGAAAATCTATCAGGGCGAGAAGATGACGCTCACCAATGATCACGCGGTCTCATGGGACGGCAAGCAGATCGCCATCACCGGCATCAAGCTGCCCATGCCGGCGAAGATTCGATCCGCGGAGGATCTTCACAATTCGCTTCTCATCCTGAATATGGACGGCAGCAATGCGCACGAGATCCATCTGGGCTGGCTGCATGGATGGTCGCCCGACGGAACGCACGTTGTGTACACCCAGTTCGCAGCGGGCAACGCCGACGTCTACCGCATCGCCGCGGACGGAAGCGGCGAGTTGCGGATGACCACCAACAAGGCAGAGGATGACGGCCCGGAGTACTCGCGCGATGGCAAGTGGGTGTACTTCTGCTCCAGGCGCTCAGGCAAGTGGGATGGTTGGCGCATGCCCGCGGACGGCGCTGGGCCGGAAGACAAGCTGGCTGAGAAAATCACTAACGGGACAGACACGCAGGACTGGTTTCCCCACGTCTCTCCGGATGGCAAGTGGCTCTACACCCTCTCCTATCCCATGGATCACCCGGACCACAACTACATCGGGGACGGCATCAAGATCAAGCTGCTGCGCCTCAAGAACGGCGTGGGCGCAAAGGGCGCCGAATTGACGACGGTGCGGACCTTCTTCGGCGGGCAGGGATCAGGAAACACCAACGGCTGGGCGCCCGACTCGAAGAAGTTTGCCTGGACCGAGTACGAGAAGAACCCGCAACAGGCGAAGTGAACCCTCGGCCCGGTCTTTTCAGTCGAACATGTGCAGCGATGACCGCTCCTGCCGCTTCCCGCCGGGCTTCTCCAGCGCCTTCAGCAGGATGCGGCTCCGCGCCCGCATCGCCGGCGTCCCCGTCCGCTCCGCCATCCGCAGCAGGTCCACCACATCCTCTCGCGACGCGGGATCCTGCAGAGTCAGGTCTGCCATCGCGTGCAGCGCCGCCGTCTTCACAATCGAGCTCGTGTCGTCCAGGTAGCCGTTCATCGCCGCAGCCACCCGCCGGCACTCCGCCACCGTCAGCTTCAGCCGGGGCACGGTCAGCGCCAGGTTCCACCGCACTTTGGGCAGAGCAGCCTCCGCCAGCAGCCCGATCAATGGCTCTTTGAATGCCATGATCGCCCGTAGCGTCGCCGGTGATGCCCATCGCGAAACGCGCTCCAGCACATCTGCCGCGCGGCACGCCACGCCCGGGTCATCGTCCCAGATCAGCTCAATCAGGCTCGGAATTCGCCGCGGCAGCTCGCCGATCCACTCGGCAACCTCCTGCGCGCGCCCCGGATGCAGTGCGTGCCGCCCCACCGCCAGTTCCGCGCGCAAGTCCACCCGTGCCGGCATCCGTCCTCCCGCACACATTCTGCTACGCAACCGCTGCTCCCGTCAGTGACTTGGCCGCCACTCGCCCCACTCCCCGCAGCATCGCCTTCACTGGCCACGTCCCATCCTCCGCGGGAAAGCAGATCTCGCCCGGCCGCTTCGTCTCCGGCCGGTAGTACCAGCGTTTCAAGAGCGCCAGGTGCCCCTGCCGCACGGTCGCATCCGGCGTCGACCAGGCGTTCTTCAACCCCTCCAGCACGCCTTCCATCCGCGCCTCCAGCATCCCTCGCGCCGCCTTTCGCACCGCCGCACTTGCAGTGTCCATACCGGATTCCGTGCTGACAACTGACAACTGATCACTGACAACTGGCACTTCCGGCACTGCCTCCACCGCCACCGGCTGCGCAAACAGCGAGCTCGAACCCGACTGCTCATTCTGGATCCGCATCCCCAGCGTCGAGAACATTGCCGGACCCATCATCCGTCCGTTCTCAGACAGGAACACCGCTACCTCGTCCGGCTCCGCGCCCGCCTGCAGAACCACCGCGCGCAACCGGCTCAGCGGCCGAACCAGCTCCGGAGCCAGCGCCCGCACCGCCTCCGCCTTCTGCACTTGCGCATGAAGCGCGGCCGCCTGCTCAAACTCCAGCCGCTCTGACGCCCCGTCCCGCTCGGCCTTGAGCGTCACCAGCCGGCTCTCCCCGCGCGTCGCCAGAAACCGCTCCACTCCCGCCGCTTCCTCTGCATACCGCTCGTCCGTGCATCCCTGGTAGCACGGCGCCAGGCACATCTTCATCTCCGAGTACACGCAGCCCGGATGGCTCGGGTTCGGGTCCAGCTCTTCCACGCACCGCCGCAGCAGGAACAGCTTCAGCGCCTCATCCACATAGCGCTCCGCCGCCGCCCGCGACGCAAACGGCCCATACGCCCAATCCGCCTCGCGCAGGCTGGGCCGGTTCGTCACCACCACCCGCGGATAGCGGTTCGATCCCAGAAAGCGCACGAACGACGGCGCGCCCAGGTGCATCCGCTCCAACGCCTTCGCAGCGTAGACCTTCTCCAGCAGCTCGAACTGCAACAGCAGCGACTCGAACTCCGAACCCGTCAGCCGCCACTCGATCCGCCGCACGCGTTCCGCCAGTTGCAGCCGCTTCGGGTGCTTCGCCGAGGGCAGCAGCAGCCGTTCCAGCCGCCCGCGCAGGTTGGGCGTGCGCCCAATGTACGGCTCCGCATGCGCCGCCTCGCCATACAGCGCGAACACCGCGCTGCGGTCCGGAAGCAGCTTCAGCGCCCCCCGCGCATCCGAAGGATCAAACAGTATCGATTGGAACTCCACCGCCAGATCTCTACTCCCCGCTTTTCTGTCCCTTATCCCTTGTCCCTTATCCCTGCTCTTACGCTCCCGCCAGCATCATGCCGTCCACCCGCAACGTCGGCGATGCAGCCGCCCCGCGGAACACCAGGTCGTTCCCCACCGCGCTCACGTTCTTCAGCATCTCTTTCAGATTGCCGGCGATCGTCACCTCTTCCACCGCGTGCATCAGCTCGCCGTTCTCGATCCACAAGCCCGTCGCCCCGCGCGAGTAGTCGCCCGTCACCAGGTTCACTCCGGTCCCGATCAGGCTGGTCACGTACAGCCCCTTACCCACGCCCTTGATGATCTCCTCCGGCGTCTGTGTCCCCGGCTCCAGGTAGAGATTCCCCGCCCCGATCCCGGGGGCGCCGGCCAACCCGCGCGAGGCGTTGTGCGTCGACTGCATCCCCAGCTTCCGCGCCGCATAGGTGTTCAGCATGTAATTCTTCAGCACGCCGCGCTCCACCACCACGGTGCGCCGCGAGGGCAGCCCCTCGCCGTCGAACGGCGAGCTGCCGAACCCTCCCGTCCCATTCGGCAGCAGCATGGTGTTGTCGTCCACGATGGTGAGCCCCGCCGCCGCAATCTCCTCGCCCAGCTTTCCGGCCAGAAATGACGCGCTGCGCCAGATCGCATTGCCTGATGCTCCCTCGAAGACCGCTCCCACCAGCGATCGCGCCGCCTCCGGCGCAAGCACCACGGGAATCTGCTGGGTCGGCATCCTGCGCGCGCCCAGCCGCCGCAGCGTCCTCCGCGCCGCTTCGCGCCCCACGGACTCCGGCGACTCCAGGTCCCCCATCCGGCGCGCGCTCGAGTCCCAGTAATCCCGCTGCATCTGCCCGTTTTCGTCCTTGGCCAGCGGCGCCACTGCCACCCCCGCATAGCTTGAGCGATAGCTGCCCGTGAAGCCCCGCGAATTGGCCAGAACCCGGCGGCCGGTTGCCGCGTCAAAGCTGGCTCCGCGCGAGTTCGTGATCCGCGGATCGGCCGCAAGCGCCGCTGCTTCCGCGCGCTTCGCCCACTCGATCCGCTCCGCCCCGGGCAGCGAGTACACATCGTCGAAGTAGAGGTGCAGGTCGCCCGGCCACACGCCAAACTCGCACCGTTCCGGCAACCCGCTAAAGGAATCCTCCTCCGTGATGCGCGCCAGCGCCACCGCACCGTCCACAAGCTGCCGGATTCCGTCCCCTGTCAGGTCGCTGGTGCTGGTGGAAGCCGATCGATGACCCAGAAACACGCGCAGCCCGAGGGCGCGGGAACCCGACTCGACCAGCTTCTCCACTTCGCCCATGCGCACCGTGACCGAGAACTCGTCTCCCTCGCGCGCCACGGCCTCCGCATCGCTCGCTCCCGCCTTCATCGCCATGGCCACCAGATCCGCTGCCAGCGATTCCAGGTCGGTGCTTTCACTCTCCACTGCAACTGCCATGACTTGAAACTACAGCGTTGATCCAGGAAACAAAAGCCCGGCAGGCGAAGGAGGCACTTGCCGCCTGCGCCTGCCGGGCCGGTGTTGTGGAATGGCTAACGCGAGTTAGTCGGGGTTGCGATCGTGATCGTGATCCCTCATGTGGTCCATGGCAACCTGGTAGCCGCGCCGGAAGCCGTCGCGATAGTCGCCGCGCAGGTTGCGGTCCACAGGCGGGTGCTTGTACCGCTCGTGATCGTCGGCGTCCTTGTGGCGGTGCTCGTCCCGGTCGTGGCGCGCAGCTTCGACGCCGTCATGGAAGCCCTGCCGCTGGACATCGCGGTATTCGTCAGGGGGCTGATCCCAGGGCCGTTCCTGGTAAAAGCCGGGTGCAGCCGGCGCCGTGGCAGCGTGCGCCCGGGCGCTCATCATTCCGACGGGAACCGCGAGCGAAACCGCGAGAGTTGAAACAGCAAACCATTTCCTGTTCATGCGGGAGCCTCCTTGCGCTCCAACATCACAGATGGACGAGTGGCTGTGTTCTGTTGCTTTGAGCGAATCGCGATGGGTGTTTGGATGCATGAAGATTTTCCTGGCCGAGGCGAAAATGCGTGATGTCCTGTGTATTGATGGAGTTAAGCCCTAAAACTGCAGTGAATCAGGAGCGAAAAGCAGGGAACGAGGGAACAAGGGAATGGAGTGAACCCCTGAAGTGAGACACGATAATTGGGGGACAGGCCGGTTAGGGTTGTAGGTTGGCGCCGGCAGCTTTGGTGTCAGCTATCAGCAAGGCAAGTTCGAACTCCACTGGCGACCGATAGTCCAGCGCTGAGTGG
>DASZLE010000052.1:0-48069 GCA_035552475.1 Occallatibacter sp. | reverse complement strand
GATTCCCTAGCGGTGTCCGCCACGCAGATGGTCGCTTACGTTTTGAAAGGGCACGACTTTAAAGCTCGGTGAAAAAGTCGCTACGCAAGAAAAAGCGCGTAGGGGCGGGACTTCAGTCCCGCCGAAAGCGCTCAAATAAAGAACCTGGGCTTTAGTCGCTACGCAAGAAAAAACGCGTAGGGGCGGGACTTCAGTCCCGCCGACAGCGCTCAAATAAAGGACCTGGGCTTTAGCCCCTACGCAAAAAAAAACGCGTAGGGGCGGGACTTCAGTCCCGCCGAAAGCGCTCAAATGAAGAACTTGGGCTTTAGCCCCTGAGGGAAGCCTCTCCTGCTCACTCGCCGTGGGAGGCCCCGGTCGCGATGACCTTTCCCAATCACGCTGAGGGTGCCCCCGGTCCCTCGCCTTTGGGGGACCGGGGACGGCGCGTACCCGTGGCCCACTCTTCAACTTCTCACCCAGTCCTGTCCATATATCTCTTTTAAATGGAATGGTTTAACGCCAAATATGGCTAGTCTAGCCATATTTCACCCAGAATGCACCATTATCGGTGCAATCCTCCGCCCCACGCCGCAAGGCCGGCAAGCCCTCAGAAGGCCGGCACGGGCCAAAATCCGATTCGACCGCCGAATCAACCATCCAGATGGATGAATACCCTGTATCGGCCATCACAGACCCGGTCCGCAAGCCGGCCTATACTAACTCCATGAGCAGAAGTTTGCCCGCCCACCGGCGGGCATTCGCATTTCAGGAGTAAGCACGATGCTCGCCGCCACAACCCGGCCACAAAACCCCAGGGAAATCTCCGCCCACCAGGGTACCCACTCGGTAATATCCGGTGCAGGGTATGTTGACCGGAACAATAATACCCCCCCTCCCCCCATATGGTTCCCGAGCCGGGGAAAAGGGCGCGCAAATTCACTGCACTTTGAGCACGTATCTCAAAGATTCCAATAGACATCGCCGTTTTTATTTTTCGTACTTAAGGCGCGGTGCTGCAGGCGCGATAGCCCGGCATCCTGACCCTTAGTCCCTGCTCTTCCGCGCTTTAGCTCAGAATCGCTACGCCACTCTCGTCCACTGGCGGCTTAATCACCGTCGACTGGTCCTTCTTCACGTAGGAGATCTTGCCCGCATCGATCTCATCCTGCGCGATCTTGCACGCCTTGGTCGAGTGCGTGGGAATCAGTGCCGCGGAACCGCTCTGCAATTGGCGCGCCCGACGCGCTGCCACAACAACCTTGCGGTAGTTCGAGTCAAACTGCGTCTCAATCTTCATCGGGGTCCTCGTCAAAGTTAAACTGCTGCTGATCCTGAGGATTACCAATCCCGAACGCTTCCAGAACGGGTTTCAGCCGTTCCTGCGAGTTGGATTGGCGGCAGGCCGCTGCCACTTCCAGCACACGGCGCGACCGAATGGCGATCGGTTCGCTGTTGCGATAGTATCGCTCAGCCAGCACAATCGCTTCAAGCTGGGCCACCGCCCGATCCAGGATGTCGTTGACCAGGATGTAGGTGTACTCGCGGTAGTTCTCGATCTCCTTGCTGGCCTCGGAGAGCCGGCGGTAGAGCTCGGATTCGTTCACCTGGCCCTCGGCACGGCTGCGGTTGCGCAGGCGCGTCCGCAGCACCTTCGGGTTGGGCGGCAGCACGAAAATGCTTACCGCCTCCGGCATCGACTTGCGCACCTGGGCCGCCCCCTGCACGTCAATGTCGAGCAGCAGATCGTGGCCCTGCCGCCGGGCCTCTTCGAGGGACGATCGCGCCGTCCCGTACAGGTGGCCGAAGACCTCCGCGCACTCCAGGAAAGCGCCTTCCCGGATCATGCGGTCGAATTCCTCGCGCGAGGTGAAGTTGTACTCGCGCCCGTTCTCCTCCGAGCCGCGCGGCGCCCGCGTCGTCCACGATATGGAGAAATCGATCCCCGTGACCTGCTTGCGCAGCTCGTTCACCAGGGTGCTTTTGCCTGAGCCCGAAGGCGCCGAAATGATGAAGAGGATGCCTGCCAATTTCTATCGTCTCCCGATTGCTCTTAGCTCTTAGGCTGCCACCCTCCAGCTGTTGAAACCAATATCTTCGATGTACCGACGACGAGCTAAAAGCTAAGAGCTAATAGCTAAAGGCTGTCTTCACTCAACGTTCTGGATCTGTTCACGGGCTTTTTCGATCTCGGCCTTCATGGCCAGCCCCAGCTCAGTGATGCGCGTGCCCTTGCCGCCCACGCCGCCCGTCTTCGAGAGCAGCGTATTGGCCTCGCGGTTCATCTCCTGGAGAAGGAAGTCGAGCTTCTTGCCGAGCTCGCCGCCAGCCGATAGAAGCTCGCGGAAGTGCCCGATGTGCGTGTTCATGCGCGCCAGTTCCTCGGCAATGTCGCTTCGGTCGACGAGCACGGCTACTTCTTCGAGCAGCCGCTGCCGGCTGAAGTCGTTTCCGACGGCTGCGGTCAGCCGCTGCGTCAGGCGTTCCTGGTAACGCTGCTCCACCTCAGACCGCAGCTCGGCCACACCCTCTACCGCCTCGGCTAGCCGGTCCAGCGAAGCGCGAAGGATCGCCTCCAGCGACTCGCCTTCCCGGGCGCGCATCGCTTTCAGCTGGCCCAGCAGCGGGCCCATCTCGCGCTGGACGCTCTCGGCCAGCGTGGTTATATCCTCTTCAGTGCGGCTGTCACCCTGCAGCGCGCCCGGCAGGCGCAGGATGGCGTTCAGGTCAGGCTGGCCGGTGAGCGCATGCTCCTCGCGCGCAGCCCTGAATGCAGTCAGATACCCCGCTACCAGCTCGCGATTGTAGCCCGCAGCCTGCTGACCCATGCGCTCCACGCTCAGGGTCACGTCCACGTGCCCGCGCACCAGTTGATCCTTCAGCATGCGGCGCAGTTCAACCTCCAGGGCGTCCAGGCCGGAAGGCAACCGCATTTGCACATCAAGAAAACGGTGGTTCACGCTCTTCAGGCTCAGCGTGTAGCCCAGTTGATCGTTCACCCGCGCCTGCACGCGCGCAAAGCCGGTCATAGAATAAATAGCCATCTTGCTTAGTCCTCATCCTCGCCGGAGAGTGCCGGCTCCAGCAACCGTGCGGGCGGCGGCGCTTCGGGTTCCAGTTGGTCGAGCCCGCGCTCGGCGCTTCCATTCGTGTCCGCGTCCATAAACTGCAGCTGATACAGGCGCCGGTAGGTTGGCGACGTGGTCAGCAATTCGTCATGCGGGGCGATCGCAGTAATCCGGCCTTCTTCCAGCACCGCCGTCCGCGTAGCACGTCGCACAGTGCCCAGCCTGTGCGCAATCACAACAACTGTGCGGTTCTGCATCAGGTTGGCCAGGGCTTCCTGCACCAGGGATTCGCTTTCGGCATCCAGGGAGGACGTGGCCTCGTCCAGAATCAGGATGGGCGCATCCTTGAGGATGGCGCGAGCAATGGCGATGCGCTGCCGCTCGCCGCCGGAGAGGCGAAAGCCTTTCTCGCCAATGACAGTGTCGTAACCCTGCGGCATACGCAGGATAAAGTCGTGGGCCAGGGCGTTGCGCGCGGCCTGTTCCACCAGCTCAAGCTTCGCCTCCGGATGTCCATAGGCGATGTTGTTGCGCACGGTGTCATTGAACAGGATCGTCTCCTGCGTTACCTGGGCCACCTGCCGCCGCAGCGACGCCAGGCTCAGTTCGCGCAGGTCAATGCCGTCAATCAAGATGCGGCCCGTGGTCACGTCAAAGAAGCGGGGGATCAAGTTTACGAGCGTCGACTTCCCTGCCCCGCTGGGACCGACGAGCGCGAGGACTTCGCCGGCTTTCACATCGAGATCGATGTTATGCAGGATCTGGTGTTCGCCTTCCTCGTTGGAATACGAGAAACCGACGTTGTCAAACCGCAGCGACGACCGGAACCCGGCCATGGTGCGGGGATGCGCGCTTTCCTTGACTTCATTGCGATGCTCAAGGAAGCCGAAGATGGAGGCGGAAGCGCCCATGGCCTGGTGGAAGTTGTTGTAGTAGGCGGCGAAGCGGCGGACGGGATCGTAGAGCTTGAAGAGGGCAATGATGAACGTGATGAAGACGGACGCATCCATGCGGCCGTGGTTGATCTCATTGCGCCCAATCCAGAGCAGGAGCGCGATGGCAATGGAGCCGATGGTGTCCATGAGAGGCGAGCTGATGGACTGAATGCGCACGCTGCGCAGGTTGGCGCGGAAGAGCCGGCGGGCTGCATTGCGGAAGCGGGCGATCTCCCAAAGCTCCGTGCTGAAGGCCTTGACGATGCGATGGCCGGTGACGGTCTCATGGAGGATGTTCTGAATCTCGGCGAGCTTATCCTGCCCGGTGCGGGTGCGGGTTTGGACGGAGCGCCCGATGCGGCGGGCAGAAGTGATGACGACGGGAACGAAGAGGAGCAGCACCCAACTGAGACGCCCGCCGAGCATGATGACAAGGGCGATGGTGAAGACAAAGGTGAAGAACTGCTGGAGAAAATCGCCGAGCACGGTGCTGACCGAGACCTGCACCTTGTCGACGTCGTTGATGAGGGTGGAGAGGATGAGGCTGGTGGGGTGGCTATGGAAGAAGCTGGACGACCGGCGCATGATGACTTCATAGAGCTGGTTGCGCAGGTCGGTGATGAGGCCGAAGCCGGCATAATTCACCAGGTAGGTTCCCACGTAGTCGCAGATGCCTTTGAGAAGGGTGGAACCGACGAGTGCGAAGGCGACCACGGTAAGAACGTTGTGAATGTGGAGCGACGGAGGGAAGATCTGGTGGAGATCGAACTGCCAGCGGGGAGATGCGAAGGGGAAGAGCGGCAGGGCGTTGGAATGGTTGCTGGGCCTGAGCACGACGCCCAGGATGGGGACGAAGAATGCCATGCGCAGGGCGTCAAAAAAGCCAACCGCTGCGAGAAGGAGCACGCCTGGCAGCCAGTAAAGGGTATACGGCAGTCCGAAGCGAAGCAGTCCCCAAAAGCGCTTCATGCCCGGGCGACCACCTTGATTCGAAATGCCGGGGCGCACGGCGCTATCTGGCTGTGTTGCTCCATCTGCCTATTGTACTTGCTCGTGGTTCGCGCCGCGCCTGCGGGGCTGGGTCGATTCAGGTGGTTCAGTTGCCGGTATTTCGCCCGCCGTTTCGACGGGTTTCAGCACGGGCTATTCTGCGGTCCCCGCGGGACTCCGGGATCCCGTGTTGGTGGCAATCAGTGCACTTGACCCAGTGAACGTTGTGGTGGCTCTTTTGGTCGGCGAAGGTGGTGTCCATCTTCTCCACGTCACGGCCGCAGTTAGAAAGCGCCGGATGGCAGGTGGCGCAGGAAGCACGGGCACTCTCATTGTGACCGGTGTGGCAGGCCACGCAGCTCAGGCCTTCGTGCACGCCCATTGCCGTGCGATCGTCTCCGGAGCCGGCCTGCGGTCCCCAATGGTTCAGGGCCGCTGCGCTGCCGGTGTCAGGCTGGCGCGGCGCGTGGCACTGATAGCAGACGCCCTGGCGTGGATCGGGGCTGATCTTTAGCTGGCGTGGGCCATCGAAGAGCACGGGAATGGCGAGCGAGGCGGCGCGGAAGTGCATCTCCTCGCGGCGATCGTAGAAGGCGAGCGAATCGCGGACGGGCGGCTCGGCGACGGAGATCCGAGCGGGAAGCTTCAACATCGGCGCGCCCTCGCGATGAATCCAGTGACAGGAGAGACACGGCATGGCGGACTCATCGGCAAGATCCGCGCGGGTGAAGCGCCACGGGCCTCGGGTGTCCATGGGCTGCACCAGGTCGCGCATCGCGCCGTCAAAGTACATGCCGTGGCAGCGCATGCAGTCGTCGTTAAGGCGGCGGCGCGAATTGTGGCTGGTGTCCAGAAAGATCTCGCGGAACGTGGCCGAATGGGGTCCGGCGTGCCAGCTTGCATATTCCTGCTGGTGACAGCTGCGGCAGCTGGCCACCATCGTCCGCACATCCGCCTGGCGCAAGTGCACGCCATCAGGGTAGGCTCGCGTGAAGTGCCTGCCGACGTGGCGAAGCTTGTCCGCGGCGGTGGCTTTATGGCAGTCAGTGCATTGCGCGTTGTAATGCGGAGAACTGTGGACAGCGCCCACCTCGGCGGACATCTCGTGGCAGTCGGCGCAGCCCGAGCCGTGGCCGGCGGCGTAGTAGAGCGACGCACCATAGCTGCCTGCAACGACCAGGCACACCGCACACGCAGCTGCAACGACGGCGTAAGTGTAGACGCGCTTCATGAGCGGAACCTCGTTCCCTTCCAGTCGCGCACCAGCGCCGCGGACGCATAGAACGCCACGGCCATGATGGTGAGCGCGGGATTGAAGCCGCCATTGTTGACGTGCACGCTGCCGTCGATGACGAAGAGGTTGTCGATATCGTGCACCTGGCAGGTGCGATTGACTACCGAGCCGTGGGGATCCGAGCCCATGCGGCAGGTGCCGGCCTGGTGCTGGCCCGCGCTCACGGTCTCAGAACGATACGACATGACTGACGTATGGATGGCGCCCGATTCTTTGAGCCACGCTTCGGCGCGCTTGGCCTGCAGCTCGCCGATGTCATAGGTGTGCTGGTGTACGTTGCCCTCGATGCGGGCGACGGGCAGGCCCCACTTGTCGCGGACGGCGGGATCGACGGTGACGCGCGCAGTGGCCATGGGAATCTGCTGAGTGGGGCCCATGATGACGATGCTGCGTTTGTGCCACTGGCGCATGGCTTGCTTATGCTGAGAGCCCCAGCGCGCCGTGCCGTCGGGCAGGCGGTCCACCATATGAATCGGCAGGCGGATGAACTCGTTGGCGAGCATGCCGCCGCCGCAGAGGCCAGCGGTGCCGTGGTTGTAATCGGTGATGGCGATGCTGGCGCCGGGGCCGACGTCGTCGTAAGTTTCGAAATCGAAGTAGCCGGTGGCGCCGGTGTAGTGATGGCCTTGCAAGTGGCGGCCCACCTGGTCGTAGCGATTGCCGAGGCCGTTGGGAAAGAGGCGCGACCTGGAGTTGAGCAGCAGGCGCGCGGACTCAATGGCGCAAGCCGAGACGATGACGATATCGGCTGGCTGCTCCTGGAGGTTGCCGCGATGGTCAATATAGACCACGCTGCGCGCGCGGCCGCGATCGTCGGTGACGATCTCAGTGACCATGCACTCGGTGCGCAGCTCGCAGTTGCCGGTGGCCAGCGCGACAGGGAGAACTGTGTTCTGCGAGCCGTTCTTGGCGTCGGCCTCGCAGGCGAAGCCGCAGCACCAGCGGCAACGCATGCATGGGCCGCGGCCGTTGTATGGGACGGAGTTGCGCGCCATGGGCAGATGGAAAGGATGCAGGCCGAGGCGGCGGGCCGCCGGCTCAAGGATGCCGAACTCGCGATTGGGCGGCAGAGGCGGCATGGGCAGAGGGCGGCGGCGCGGGCCCTTGAAGGGCGTGCCGGAGTCGTCGCCAGAGATGCCGATTTCGTACTCGGCTTTCTCGTAGAAGGGCTCCAGGTCGTCGTAGGAGATGGGCCAGTCTTCGAGGGAGCTGCCCGCGGGCGCGCCGTAAGCGGAGCGCATGCGGAAGTCCTGCGGCATGTATCGCCAGGCCTGCGCGCCGTAGCTGAGAGTGCCTCCGCCGACGCAGGCCGCGTTGTTCTGGTAGGCCCCGTCGCTGGGCAACACCTCGCGGGCAATTCCTTTGCCGTCGACGATGACGCGGGGATTGCCTTCGTCGTCGGGTCCGAACGCGTTGCCCAGCACGGTGGTGCGCTGATTGCGGAGATCGTCCTTGCGGCAGTCGTGCGGCGTGTACCACTTGCCGCGTTCCAGCAGGACGACGCTAAGACCGGCGACGGCAAGCTCCTTGGCGACGATGCCCCCGGCGGCGCCCGCGCCGATGATGACCGCGTTGACGCTCTTCATGATTTGGGGCCTGCCGTGAGTTCGTATTGCGCGCGGCCGCGCAGGGGCGGCTCATCCAGGCCGAGCATCCGCCAGCTCACCGCGTCGCGATTGCCACCGTGGCGCGGCGAGCCGTAGTAGCTCTGCATGGTGTGGCGGAGGAGGAGGCCGAAGAATGCCGGATCGGTGCGCTCGAGATTGCGGACGAGCTCAAGCTGCTGTGCGGGCGTGGCGTGAGCAGGAGCGATGCCGAAGTGCGACTGGCAGAATTTCTCGGCGGCTTCGATGCCGTCGCGGTAGGCCCTGCGGTAGCGGCGATAGGGGCCGGTGAGCTGGCGATCGATATAGATGACGGCGCCGGCCTGCGAGGCGGAGGGAAAATCGTCGGCGGGAACGATCTGATCGCAGAGGACTGCCAACGTGGCGGCCTGGTCCTCGGAGAGGAATTCCCAACGGCTGCGGCCGCTCCAACATCCGGAAAGAACCGCGGCGCCTGCTGCGGCGCTGCCGGCCAGAACCTGGCGCCGGTTAAGCACGGCATCCTCTTTCCCCGCGTGTCCCTACCGGCACATGCGGCACGCGCGCTGGCGGCGCACGGCACGCCGATTATCCTCAACTCTGCGGAGAATCGCTGTCCGTGATGACAGTCACTTCCACTCGCAAAGAGCGATCAGGTTAGGGATAGAGTCTCTGCAGAGGGGTTCGCCTGTTGCAAAACGAACGGGCCGGCAAGAGAAGTCCAGCCGGCCCGGAGGGTTTTACTGACTTATTGAACGGTTACGCTCAGCGTAAACGGCAGGGAAATCTGGTTCTGGCTGCCATAGACCAGCTTGCCTTGTTGGCCGCCGCCGGTGGTGCAGTTTGTCTGCCCGTTGACCTGGGCGATGCACTGCTGGCCCACCTGCTCCGCGGTGATGGTCACCGAGTATGTTCCCGACGGGGTGGTGAGCACCGACGCTGGACTCAGGTTCGTGGTTGAGCAGGCGGTGATGCTGGTGGACAGGGCGCATCCGGCCAGTGCAAGGCAAAGCATGAGGAACATCCGGCCGGCTTTGCCCAACCTGCGGCGGAAGAACAAGCCAAACAGGCCGAACCCGAAGACGGCCCCATAGGCGACTGTTGCCGGGTGAACTAGGCGGCTTGTGGTGGTGCCTCCGGAGACATCGGTAACCAGTGTCACCGTTGCCTGTCCGGGTGTGCAGTTGCTGTTGGCTTCCTCCGCCGTCTCCGCGCTGCCGTTCACCTGCGTGGGGCAAGGCATATCGACGGCCGTGGGTATGCCGGGATCCGGATTCGGGTAGCTAAACGCGCAACTGGTGTGCGGCGGGAGGTTGGAGCATGACAGGGTCACGGGGAAATCGTAGTTGTTCAACAAACCGCCTCGCCCGGCGAACCCGTATCCCAGCATCTCCGTCAACGTCAGGTTGACGGTTGCCGAGGAACCGCTGCTGAGCGATAGCGACGACGTCGACGCGGCGATCTTCACCGCAGGGCTGCGCACGGCGATGAACGTTTGCGCCGGACCGGTGACGGAAAGGAAGTTGGCGTCGCCCGCGTACACAGCGGTGACCGTGTGCGTTGAGACGATCGGTGTGTAGGTGACGTTCTGCGGCATGGGCAGGCAGGCGGCGGGGAAGATGGCCTGTCCGCTACCGCTCACGGTCTGCACTCCGGCGGAGCTTTGTGGGCAGGCAACACCGGAATAGTTCAGATCTTTGGAATCGTCGTTGAACGTGACCTGGCCCGTCGGCTGGCCCACAGCGGCCGAGACGGTCACCGTGTAGTTGTACTGCCAGTACTGGACCGAGCCGTCATACGGCGTTGAACCATTCGACTCCAGGACGTAAGGCAGGAATGGCGGCGGAGTGGTGGGCTGCGCCATGGCGGAGGCCGACTTGGCGATCACCGCGGAGATCGTAATGGTAGACCGGCCAAAGATGCGGTCCCCGTTGTAGTTAACCGTGAACTTCTGGCTTCCAGCCGCCACCGGTGCGAGGGTCATCGTTGCGGTGCCGTTGGTGAGCGTCATGGGATCCGTAGTTGCCGGCCCGGTGATCGACATGTAGGAAACCGTGACGGTGCCCGTGGGCGTGCCGGAGCCGGTGGAAGGAGCCACCGTGACGGTGACCGGAGTGTTTACCACCTCAGCAGTCTTTGCCACGGCAATATTGGAAAGTGAAGGCGCCAGCGCCGCTCCGACACCCTTGACAGCTACCAGAATGGACCCGTTGGCGGCATCGCTCGTAAAGCCGATCTGTCCGCCCAGCGGCCCTTCTTCACCTGGACCGGGACTGAATGTCACGTCCGCCTGGCAGGTTGCGCCGGCAGCCACTGCGCCGGTTTCGCAGTTCACATCTGAAGCCGTGAAATCAATTGCATTCGTGCTGGTGTAGCCGGTGATATTGAGGGGGCCATTGCCCTCGTTGGTGAGGGTGATCGGCAAGGTCGATGTAGAGGCGACCGTAGGCAGTGTGCCGAGGTCCAGCGAACCGCTGGTGGTGACGACATGAATGTCGAGAGCGCCGCCGTCAGCCAGATAGACGTCATTCCATTTATCGAGCGCGATGGCGGTCGGATTGGTGACAGAAACGGCTAGGCTCGTCTGACTGGCGGGCGTCAGCACGCCGCCGATGCTCGGAATGCGGACGGTCCCCCCGTTTGAACTCAGATAAATCGCTCCCGAAGCGTCCACAGCGACTCCCGCCGCGCCGCTGAGAGCGTTCAGCAGGGTGACGGGCGATCCTATGCCGCCCATGAACTCGAAAAGATTCGCTCCGTCGATTACGTACAGGTTGTTACTGGAATCGACCGCCACACTGCTCGGCGTGGTCAGGCCTGATGTGATGGAGGTCTGGGACTGCCCAACCAGACCGATACCAGACGCGCCCAGATTGCTGAACTTGACCACCCGCGCATTGGCAGGATCGGCGACGTACAGATTGCCGTGCGTATCAGTGGCAAGCTTCAGGTTGGCTCCCAGTCCGCTGGCGAGCGTCAACTGGCCGCCCGCGGTATTGAGGCCGCTTACAGGGCTCGGAATCTCATAGACATTGCCGCTGTCGGCAATGAAGATATCCCCACCGCCATCAACTGCAATACCGGTAGGAGCTTTCAGCCCTGTTCCTATCGATACTCCAGCCGTCGTGGCGTCGCTGCCGGCCGCATACATGAGCACTTTCTTCAAGCCGGGATCGGCAACAAATGCGTTGCCCTGGGAGTCGAGTGCCACCTGGGTCGGGGCGCTCAGGCTGCCCCCGATTGTGGCCTCAAGCGCGGGGTTGGATTGCATGTTCGCGCCGGTCCCGGTGCCGTGAAGAAGCATCGAAGACACCGTTGTGTAGGTGTAGCCGGCAACCGTCGCAGCACTGGCGGCACTCGCCACGCTCGAATCGATCGCGGAGGTCGGGATCTCGAATTGCGATGCGGAAAGCCCGTCCGAAAGCACGTTGAAGCTGAGGCCGTTGAGCGGATACAGCGGGTCACTCTTGTCGGCGGTGAACGAAACCAGCTCACCCACGACTAGAGTGTTGCCGGCAGTAACCATCAGATTGTTTCCCGAAAGCGAGAATCCCGTAATGGCGCTGACCGTGCCCGTGGTGGCCCCCGCAGCGAGCGGCTGTGCCGTCTGCATGAGCAGGTTGGCGGAGACGCTGCCGACCGAACTGGGAGTAAAAGTAACCACCTCAGTGCAGGAGCCCATCGCCGCATACGCGGTACCGGTGGCGCACGTGCCACCCGTGAGCTGAAAGTCGGGGGTCGGCTGTCCATCCTGGAGAATGACAAACCGGGACGGAGTCGCGTTGCCCTGGAAGCTGTAGGTGATCGCTCCGCTCGCGGATGCCTTGCCAATGGCCGAAGCGCCAAACTCGGCGAAGTTCAACTGCACCATGGCCACATCTGCCTCGCCGTTCGACTGCTGCTGATTGGTCGGGACGTAGAGGATGTTGCGCGCCCAGTCGATCGCGATTTCGCCCACTGCCGGCACCGGCGACAGCTGAATCGCCGATCCGGTCTGCGGCGTGCCCGACGGGTTGGGCACCAGGAAGATACCCAAGGTCGAGTCGCTCATATAGAGGTTGCCGGCTGCGTCTGAGATCACGCCCGTCGCATTGTCGAGCCCGGGATCGATGCGAGAGAGAGTCGACTCATCCGCGAGGCCCGTGGTCCCGGCTGGAATCTCGTAAACTCCTGCCCCTCCACTGCTGTCCTCCACAAAGTAAACGTTCCCCTCTGGATCCTGCGCGACGGAGACGGCGCGCTTCTTGAGCGTCGCCACCAGCATGGTCAAGTTGCCCACGGTCGGATTCGACCATGCGCCGTTCACTTGCAGGCTGAAGATGAAGTTGCCGCTGTTCTGCGCGCCAATGATCATGTTGCTGCTATTGCCCACCGCTACGCCCCAGGGCTGAAAATAGCCCGGATAGCCCGTCCCTGAGAGATTGTAGTGGGCAAAGACGTAAGGGCTTGTGCCTTCCGTCGAGTTGGGGCAGACCGTGGTGGAGGGATTGCTCGCAGTCAGGTCGGAGAGCCCGTCCCATGTCTGGGTCTTCGCGTCGTAGGGATATTCCAGCAGGCAATTGTTCCAGTTGGCGCCAACATAAACGTTGTTTGCCGGATCGATCAGCAGGGCGGGATTCTGGTATCCGCCAATGCTTCCGAGACCGGCCGGGGGAACGAGCGTAATCGCCGCTCCTCCGCCCGCCGGAAACTCATACAGGGCTCCATTGGCGAAGTCCACCACCAGCAAGTCGCCGTTGGCGTCGATCGCCGTCTGCTGGATCACGCCCCATCCGCTGGGATGCGACAGGCCAGATGCAGTACTTGCTGTCACCAGCGGCGAACTACCCTGGCCCTCGGCGGCAGCGCACAAGCACAAGCACAAGAGCAGCATGAACGCAAAGCCAGCAATCCGGTGCAGAGCGTTGGACGATGTGGTAGTGGCCATACGATTCCTCCCCAGAAACTCCTGTCGAAACATTCCCCGCGCTCTTCCTGGGCGCTCGGGCTGAGGCACTTCATTTCTCTTGCCGCCTTCCAGAGCTGCCTCACCGCTCCGGAAGGCACAGGTTGATCTGCCCCGCGTTTGCCCGGCGGTACTCACTGAACGGTCGCCTGCAGCGCGAACAACGGCGTGGTAAGCGAATTCTGCTGGCCATTTGCCGGGTTCACGGTGATGATCTGGATTGCGAAATTGCCGGAAGGCGTGGTGACCTTCGGCGCGGGCGGCGGCGTGGAGTAGCTCGCATTGGTACACGCCGTGAAGCTCAGGAACGCGCCGGAAAGCATGAGCCCCAGGAATACCAACATCAGCATGCGGCTGAATCTGCGCCGTCCAGCCACCAGGCCCGCCAGCCCCAGTCCTAAAAATGCCGCCAGCGACCAGGGCGCCGGCCCGTTGCGGATGCTTGAAGTGACTCCGTTGACCGGAATGTTGGTGCTGATGGTGACCACGATCGTCGTGGGCGCGGTCGGATCGCTTGCTTCGCCCACTCCGATTTCCGGATTGTCAAACGTGCACTCGCTGTAGGCCGGCAGGGTTGCGGCGACGCACTGCACATTCACCTGCTGCGTGAATCCAACCAGCGGCTTGAGCGTCAGCATGACCTGATCCGGCGTTCCCGCGGTGATCGAAGTCGTATTCGGAGTCGCCGTGATCTGCACGCTAGGAACGATGACCTGGAATGCCGGAATCGGCACGCTCACCACGGAGTAGTTCGTATCGCCGTTATACACAACGGCCAGGTTGTAGACTCCTACCGGCAGGTTGGCTGTCGAGAACACCGCATTGCCATTCGCGTCCAGCGGAATGGAGACCTGTGTAGCATCGACCGGCTTGCCGTTGCTCTCAAAGCTCACCGATCCGGTCGGCGTGCCCACGCTCGATGCGACCGTTGCGGTGATGGTATTCGCCGTGGCTACGCTCAGGTAGGTGTTGCCCGCCCACACCGTCACGTTCTTGGCGGACCCCGTCGGCGCACCGACGCTTACTTTTGGCGTGGCCGGATTAATGGTGAAATCGGATTTAGCCGCGCTTACCGCAAAGCACGATGTGCCGGTGGCGCACGACGGATATGGCGCCGAGCCGGCTGTCCCATCGCCGCCGTAGTCGGCGGAAACGTTGTAGGTACCGCCAAGAAGGTTGGTGTAGCTAAACGTCGCCACGCCATTCACCAGGCTCTGCGTCTGCTTGGCTTGGCCGGAAACCGTGACCACCACGGAGCCAGTCGGCGTTCCGCCGCTGGAACTAACGGTCACGGCGATCGACTCAGTGCCCGGATACACGGCGCCGGTAGGGGGCGTGATGGCTAGCGAGGTCGTGGTTGGCGCGCGGTTGTCGGGAACCGCGTTGGCCGCCAGCGCGATGGTGACCGACGATGCATTCACGGCGCTGGTCTGGACCCCCACCGAAGCGCTGCTCGTTCCGGCTGCCGAAGGCGTCAGGGCAACATCGAAGAAGCATGACGATCCCGCCGGAATCGGATTGGCCGGATCGCACGCCGGCGTGTCTACGGGCGTCCCGATGGAGTAATCTGCGGCGTTCGCCCCGGTGAAGGTATCGCCGGAAAACGCTGCGAACGTCAGCGGAGCATTGCCGAGATTGAAGACCTGTGCTTCCTGATCCGTCTCGAGGAATGGAACGATCTGGCCCCAGTCGATCGCGCCGCCCACCCCAAGTTGCGATAATCCAGCGGCAGCGCCGGAACCGTAGGTTACAAACGCATTCGCCATCCCATCCAGGGCAACGCTGACGGGAACCGAACTGCTGGCCCCCAACGTGGCAGCCACTGTTACTGCACCGTTCACGTTCAGCCCGCCGGTCGTACTGTCAAAAGGAATCCAGACCAGGCCGGTGGCCTCGGCGACAAAGACAGAGCCAGAGGAATCGACGGCCAGGCCCGTAACCGGCGCGGACAACGACGAGGTGAGCTCCGCGGCCCCGCCCATCGGCGTAATCTGCCAGAGGTTGGAACCATCGGCGACATAGATATTGCCGACTGTGTCGGTAGCGATCGCCGAGGGTGCCGTCCACGCCGCCGAAGCCTGCAGCGCAAGCAGCGGCTCTTTCTCGAGAATCAGGCCTGCGCCTGGATTCGACACTTTGAGCACCTGCGCCTTGTCTGCATCGGCAATATAGACGCCGCCCACGCCGTCCGTGGCGAGATTCAAATGGCTGCCGAGCCCCGTGGCGATCGTAGTTTGCTGCTTCGTAGCCAGCGCCCCATTGATGTAGGGGATCTCGATGACCTTGCCCGAATCGCCGATGTAGAGATCACCTGCGCCATCGACGGCCACGCCGGTCGGCGCCGAAAAACCTGTGCCGATCGTCGAGCCCACGACAGAGGCAGACCCCGCGGGATAATACTCAATCCCTTTCAGCGCCGAATCGGCGACGTAGGAATTCCCCCATGCATCGGCTGCCACCTGGAGAGGCTTGCTCAGGCCGGAAGCAGTGGCCTGCTGCGCCGCGGGCGAAAGGACAGATACATTCGCTCCTTGCCCAATCCCGTGCAGGTATACATTGCTGCCGGGAATCGCGTTGTTGCTCGAGTCGAGCAACTGCAGCTCGCCCCCGACGCTGCCCACCGCCTGCGCGTTGAGCTGTACCGACGCGATGCACCAGCTGTATTGCGTAGGCGAGGTCTCCTGGCCTGAGAATCCGGGATAATTCGTACCCGCGGTGCAAGGCAGCACAGGCGGGTTCGCATTCGGATTCGCGCTCGGATTGGTGGCGAGGAGGGTAAAGTTCTTGCTGGACGCGGTCAGAGATATGCCCGCCGGCGTGAACGACTGGCTCCAATCGAAGAAAATGTCCTGCGTGTTGCCGGCTTTGCCCACCGGAGAGGCACCCAGATCCGCGCTCCCCATGGCCCATTGCACTACCGAAGAACTGGTGCAGGTTGCGTTGGTCGAGGCGCTGCTGCTGGTATCGCAGGCAGGGGCATTGTAGCCCGGTGCCGCCCAGTTATTGCCGCCGCCGCCGGTCGGAATCCAAATATAGCCGCGAGGATCGATCGCCACGGGGAATCCCGCGTAGACCGGGGAAATCATGAGGTTGTCGGTCCACACCAGGTTCGGATTTTTTGCCGTGCCTTCGTTCGCCACCATCAACACGCCGCTCACGTTACCGCCGTATGAGCTGTTGTCGGCCAGCGAAAGGTACAAGTTGCCGGCAGCATCGAAGGTCATGCCCTTGATGCCATTCAACCCTTCGGCCTCGGGATCGATGCGGGGGAAACCCGATTCCAGATTGCCCGTCCCGTCACCTGTCAGCGGCAGCGTCGTGTTGGCGGGAATCTCGCGGATCCCCGTCACGTGCGTGCCGGCCTGCCCATATACGTTTTCTAGAAAGAACAGGTTACCCGCGTGATCGACAGCAACATTGGTGACCGTGGTCTGTAGCCCGGTGACCATCTGGGTCACACTGCTCGTATTTCCGCTGGCATCTACTGTAAACTTGTCGATTTCGCCCGTGTTCGACCAGCTCACGTAGAATGTGCCGTCATCGCCCACCGTGAGGTCCTGCGGGGCAATCGCGGTCTGCACACCGTTGGCAGTGACAGTTGGCGATTTGGTCCAGTTGGCGGCCGCACTGAATACCCATGTCTTCGACGTCGCGTTATAGGGCACTCGGCAGAAATGGACCGCGCTGCCATATCGGTCGGTCACGTACATGTTGTTCTGGGCGTCAAATGCAATCGACGCGTTCCAGTAGCTGCCTGACGCTTCCAGCGTCGAGCAGTTGGACGCTGTGCCGCTGGGAGCGGGACCGATAATCAGCGTGGGAGTCGAGGCGCCGGGCGCCAACTGATAGATATTGCTGATGGCCGAGTCCATGAACACGAGATCGCCGCTGGGGGCGAACTTCATGGAGTAAATCTGGCTCCACGCGCCCGTGCTGCCGTGCCCGAAGGGAACCACCGAGCCCGCGGTGACCGCCGGCGCTTTGACCGGAAGTTGCGCCCGGGTCACGCCGGAACAGAGCAAGCCGATCCCCAGAACCAGGCACGTAAACCGTGCAACCCGGCGAACCAAAAGAGCAGACTCGATGGCCATACCACCCTCCGAAAGCAATGTCGATCCGAACTTTCCTTTTGCGAGCCGCCGCAAACGCCGCTCGCATCTTGTTGTTTGTTCCAGGCTGCCGGCCGCCATGGTTCCGGACGGCGCCTCTTGTTCCGGCCGCGCTCCTGCTGCAGCGCGCGACCTCGAAATCCCGTTAGAAGGTGAACTTCCCTTCCAGTTCCATGAGCCGATTGCCCACTTTAATGTCCGCCACGCCGAAATTCTGGTACTGCAGAACGTTCTGCGTCAGGTTCTGCCCGGCGGTGGCATTCTGGAATGAAAGTGTCAGATTGTTCGTGTTCTGGTTGTTGAACGAAACCAGCGGATGGTTGAAGACATTGAACGCCGCCATCCGCACCTGCAGATTGCGCTTCTCGCCCATCGAGAAGTTCTTGAGCAGCGTTACGTCATGATCCAGATAGGCCGGCCCGTGAATGTAAGGCAGCCGGTAGGCTCCATTGCTTTCCGGCAGAGGCAGCCCGAACGCAAGCGGGTTGATGAACTGGTGTTTCGCCTTGCCGCCGACTGGACTTCCCTTCAGCGTCGGCATCAGCTGCACGTCCGGCGTACCCAGCCAAACCACCGGGCTCATACCGCTCACGCACAGCGTCTGCCCCTTGCTGTTCGAGGGAATGTGGTACGTGGCGCTGCACGTTGAATCGGACTGAACACTGGATTGATTCTGATACTCGGTCTGAACCGGCAGGATTGAGCCATAGCCGAAGCTGAAGTTCTGCCCCTGCTCGGAGGCAAGCGGGAATCCGCTCATCAGCGACGACACCCCGGAAATCTGCCATCCGTTGGCAAACTCCGACAGAATCCTGCTCCCGCCGCGGTACTGGAAGCGTTGGGTCTGGTCGACCAGATAGTGAATGTTGAATACCTGGCTGCGGTCGAAAGGCACTGGGTTATAGTCGTTGCGCAGGTTCACGGGGTCGGCAATCACATTGTTCCAGGACGATGCCGTGGCCAGGTCCTTCGAGAACGTGTAATTCGCCCCGTAGCTCACAAATCCGCTCTGCTTGTTCCACGCCATTTGCAGGCTGTTGTACGTGGAATAGTAGTTGTGCTTGAGCTGGTAGACGTGCTGGTAGAACGGATACGGCCGGTAGAAATCGGTTTCCGGAGTATCCAGGCAGCTGATTCCGCAACCGACGTTCTGGATGGCCGTCAAGGACTCCGGCACATCCCCTAAATTCACGGTGAACAGCGTATTCTGCGGATTCTCCGGATTCTGGTTGTACGGGCATCCCGTCTCAATGCCGCAGATGATGTTCATGTCCGAAGCGCTGTTGTAGGAGCTGCCGTTATACGATCCGAGATGATCGGACCGGCCGCCCACGAAGGCCAGGTCGAGCCGCGAGTGCCATGGCAATTGCTGGTTGATCCCCAGGTTGTATTCGTAGTAGGTCGGGCGCAGGGTGTCGTCCGGCGACAGAGTGTACACGCTGAAGTCGGGCGGGTTCAGCGGCGACTGGCTGTCCACACCGTTGAACGTCAGTGTGCCCTGCAACACGCTGGTCTTGTAATTCTGCGCCGTGGCCGCCGCCAGCGCGTAGGGATTGAACTGTTCTTCGGCCCGGTAGATACCCCAGCCGGCCCGCACGACCAACATGTTTTTGCCGGTCACATCCCACGCCATGCCCAGGCGCGGCGACAGGTACGCCTTCGACGGCTTGTTCACGGAGTTCTGCACGCCCTTGTTCAGCGATGCCCAGGTAAGCCCCGGCATGTTCGCGCTATTGCAGTTCCGCGTAAAACCGCCGCATTCCGAGTTGTAGAGATTCGAATCGAACGTCGCCAGCCCGTTCTTATGCTTGTCCGACCACGGCCCCAGGTGCTCCACGCGCGCTCCCAGAATCACCGTCAGGTTCTTGTACTTGAACTTGTCGTTCAGGAACCCCGCCATGGTCATGTAGCGCATGTCCACGGTCGGCGTGAAGTTGGTCTGTGTGAACGAGTCTGCGTATCCCATGTATGCAAGCGCAGTCGGGTTCATGCAGCTGCCCAGGTACGCCGATCCCGCATTGCGCTGCGTCCCGGCCGTCGACGGGTTGGAGCAGGAGACAAACTGCGCCGACGTGAACGGCGCGCTGTTGTACTCAAAGTATCCGTTGCCCGGATTGAAGGTGAACTCGCCCTGAGGATACGAGCCCCCATCGGCGATCCCGTTGTAGGTCCCTGTCTCCCAGTACACGCCGTACTGCAGGAAGTGGTTCCCCTTCTGCCAGCTCATGTTGTCCTGAAGGATGGGGTCCACTTTTTTGGTGCGGATCTGGTTGTTGTAGAAGCCGCCCGGCATCAGCACATTGGGATAACCCAGGCCGCCGTATCCATTGATCGCCGGCACTGAGTAGTCCCCGCCGTTCTTGTACATTCCCAGGTAATTGAAGTTGCCGTTGCCGCCGTTGTACGTGTTCAGGTTGAAGCGGCTGACCGCTAGCGGTGTCCCCATCTTGCCCGGCAGGCTCACAAACGACAGTGCCACGTCGAATTCGTTGGTCACAGTCGGACTGATCATTCGCGCATAACGCGCCGCCAGCACCGTGGAGATGTCGCCCGTGGTAACGTTGCCCGCATACGGCACACCCCCCGTTGGGAAGTAGCCCAGGGCCACCGGGTCCTCGTCAACTTCCTTCTGCAACCCGTACACCAGGAACAGCGAATCCTTCTCGTCGATGTTGTATTCCAGCGTCGCCTTAAACTGCTCGCCGTTTTGCTGCTGCATTAGCTGCTGGATGTAGTTGTAGCCGAATGGATTGGTAAAGGGATCCGCGTTGGGCTGCGGGAACCAGTTCACCAGCGCGACGCCGCCCGAGTTCGCATACGGCTGCGCATTGTAATTCCCCACCAGGGTACCGTCCGGCAGGTAATTCTCTGAGTAGCACATCGGCTGGATTGAGTTGGGGTTCGCTGCTCCGTCCGGACGTCCGCCGCAAAGCTGCGCATCCAGCGACGTGGGGCTGAAGTCCCCCTGCCGTTCCGCCAGCGTGGGCACCCACGCCGTGAGTGCTTGCTGGTTGGCTTCGAATTGCTGGTTGTAGTACTCGAACATCGCTTCGAAAAACAGCTTGTCCCGGTTGTGATTGAATTTGGTAAACGGCAGCAGCAGCGGCCCGCCGATCTGCCCGCCCGGGAAGAAATAACGCCCGTCCGGACGCGACCGGCGCAGAAAGTTGTCGTACCAGTCGTTCGAGTTGAACGCCGTGTCGCGGCCCGTAAGATAAGCTTCCCCGTGGAACGTGTGCCCGCCTGTCTTGCTGGTCGCGTTGATCACCGCGGGCCCCTTCGCCGTCACCGCGCTGAACGACGAGCTGTCCGCCTTCACCTCGGACACCATCTCGATGTTCACCTGCTGCACCGTTCCCGAGTTGCTGGCGATATCCGTCAGCGAAACGCCGTCGGTCACCACTGCTATGCCCGTAGGTCCCGTGCCGTTGGCGGAAAAAGCTCCCGTAGGCCCGCTCAATCCCACCACCGCCGTGTTGTATCCCGGCCGGTTGAACAGACCCTGGTCCCCCGTCGACATCGCGTACCCGGGCAACATGCGCACCAGCTCCGTTGCATCGCGGCCCACCACCGTCAGTGTGTCCAGGTCCTTCGCCGTGATAATGTCGCTGCGCTCGCCCGTATCCAGGCTTTCGCTCATCGTGTCGGTGATCGCCTCCACCGTCACTGAAGCCGTCGCATCGCCCACTACCAACCGGATCTGGTCGTTGAATCCAAGCTCGTCTCCCGCCCGCAGCGCGAACGGCTGCGATTCCCAGGGACGGAATCCCGTCGCTTCAACCTTCAGCCTGCAGCTCGTGCTGGGCATGACCGCCGCTAGCGCAAACGCGCCCGAAGAGTTGCTGACCGTGGTCCGCGAGGTGCCGTCGATCTCGTTCGTCAGCGTCACCTGGGCCTTGGGAATTACCGCGCCCGTCGAGTCGGCCACAACCCCGGTCACGCTCCCCGTCGATTGCTGGCTGCGCAGCGGCGCTTCCGTCATCATGACCGTGGCCAATAACACCACCAGCAACGAGACTGTCGGCCTGATCCTCGAAAAGATCTCCATCATAGTTTTCCCCCAGTCAGCTGCATTCCAGTCGCTCAGGCGTCAACCCATTTCGCGGCGAAGAAACCACAGGAAGGCAGACACAGACGACGACAGACGATGAAATTGAAATGCTGGGGGGCAATTTTTGTACTGTCGGACCCGAATTGTCAAGTTCAAATATCACAATGGGACCGATACCCCGATATTTATTCATTCTTTCCGCATCGTTCAATGCGAATCACCCCGCGCCTGCCGTCCTTGCGGCCCTCCTTATGCCGCTGAATCGCCGCGCTCCGCAACCTATCCTTGCAAGAGGAAACCCAGCTAAATCGCTTCTCCAGGGAGGCTTGAGTGCACTCAAGCTTCCCTGCCGACTCCGCCTGTATGCCTCCAATAATCCGCAAAATGGAAGCCTCCCCCGGACAATTCCGCGGTAGCTGATACCGTTCTCAGCAAAAAGACATGTAAGATGGAGCGGTTTCCTTTTTAGAGCACTGGGACGGCGCCTGGGAATCCCCTCCAAAAGCGCGACCCGCCGGGTTGAGAGGACGGTAAGACATGCGGCGTTTGGGGCAGCTTTTGGCCATCATGGGTGGAACCGGACTGGGTGTTGTGCTGGCAGCCTGCGGCGGTGGCGGATCGACGTCTCACCCTACCCCCAGCCTCGTCACCCCCACCGTCACCGTAACTGCGTCTTCGCCGTCCATCACCACGGCGCAGCCGCTCAGCGTAGCCGTCGCAGTCTCTGGCGGCGCTGGAAGCCCCGTTCCCTCGGGATCCGTGGTCCTCAGCGGCGGCGGGTACACCTCTGCGGCGGCCAGCCTCGCCAACGGCTCCGCAAGCATCACAGTTCCCGCCGGCGCTCTGACCGCGGGCAGCGTCACCCTGAGCGCCAAATACACCCCGGACTCCGCCGGCTCCTCCACCTACAACGGCGCCTCCGGATCGGCCAGCGTCACCGTTACCGCGCCCCTCTTGCTCACACCTTCCGTCACCGTATCCCCGTCCTCGTCCAGTGTCCCCGCCGCTCAGGCGTTCACCGTCATCGTCACAGTAAGCGGGGGCAGCGGCAACCCCATGCCCAGCGGCTCCGTCACCCTCAGCAGCGGAAGTTACATTGCGCCGGCAACGCTCGTGAGCGGCAGCGCCACCATCACCGTCGCGGCCGGCTCCCTGCCAGCCGGCAGCAACACGCTCACCGCCGCATACACGCCTGACGCCAACAGCTCCGCCGTCTACGCAGGCGCCAGCGGAAGCGCCTCCGTCACCGTCACCGGCGTCAGCACCACGTCTTTGCTCACTGTCAACTCCACCGCGCCCTCCAGCGGCGTCTCCATCAACGTCACTCCTGCTGACAACAATGGCGCCGGAAGCGGCAGCACGCCCTTCACGCGCACTTACAACGCGGGCGCAGCCGTCGTGCTCACCGCTCCGCTCAGTTCCGGAAGCTATTCCTTCGTCTTCTGGTCAGGCTGCGCGTCGAATCCCAGCCCTTCCGTCTGCAACGTCAACCTCGGCGCCAACACCACTGTGACCGCCAATTACAACCAGGCCGGGATTAGCTCCATCACCGTCTCGCCCAATACCGCCACCATCGGCTCGCAGCAGCAGTTCACCGCCACCGTCAACGGCAATGGAAGCTTCAGCAAAAGCGTCGCCTGGTCCATTACCTGCTCCGCCTGCGGAGCCACCTACAGCTCCGGTACGCTGAGTGCCTCAGGCCTTTACACCACGCCCTATCCCGCGCCGTCCTCCGTGGTCATCACCGCCACCAGCACCCAGAACACGCAGAAGAGCGGCAGCGTCACCGTAACACTGGCGGCGCCCGCCACAGCCACCGGCCCCGCGCTCAACGTCGATGTGAACACGCCCAATACGCCGGCCGAGAATCCGCACACCATCAGCCCGTTGATCTACGGCATGAATGGATACACTCTCGACACCGCATCAGCCAAGGTCGCCAATCCCGGCCTCATCCGCTGGGGCGGCGACGCCACCTCCCGGTACAACTACAAAAACAACTGGGCCAACTCCGCCAGCGACTGGTACTTCGAGAACTTCCAGAACGAAGGAGCCATGTACCCCAACGCCAACTCGGGCTCGGATTTCACGCAGTTCTACCAGGGCGTAGACCGCGCAGGGTCAGTGGCCCTCGGGACAGTGCCGGTTCTGGGCTGGGTCGCGAATGGGACAAACGGATGCAGCTTTCCCAGTTCCTCTTATCCCAACCAGATCGGACAGAATGGCGCCGCCGCGTTCAACAGCTACAACGGCGAACAGTGCGGCTATGGCGCATACGCTGAAGGAGCCGGCGCCTGCACCAGTTCCACCGGCTGTTCCATTTACGGCAGCAACACCATTGCCCAGCTCACCAGCATCAGCCAGCCCGAGCCTGACATCACCGCTTCCTCAACTCCCGCTCCCGGATCGGTCACCGCAAGCTGGGCCAACGGCACCTGGGCCGGCGGTTGGGTCAACTCTGTCGTCACCGCTTCCGGCAATGGCGCCAGCGGCAACGGCGTAGCCATGTGGGATCTCGACAACGAGCCCACCTGGTGGGATGCCGTGCACCGCGACGTGCACCCCAATCCGTTCACCTACGACGAGGTCACCAACTACGGCATCGGCGCAGCGCTCGCCATTAAGACCGCCGACCCCACGGCCCTGGTCAGCGGCCCCGTCATGGATTACTGGTGGGCTTACTTCTATTCCAAGAAAGACGTCGAGAGCGGCTGGTCCACCGGCCCCTGCTACCAGCCCTGGCAGAACCCCGCCGACCGCACCGCGCACGGCGGCGTTCCCTTGATCGAGTACTACCTGAAGCAGTTCGCCGGCTACTCGCAGAAGTACAACGTCCGCCTGCTCGATTACCTCGACATCCACGGCTACTTCGCGCCCGATTACAACGGGAACTCCGTGGCCTTCACCGGCGCCGGCGATACCCAGCAGCAGATCGCGCGCATGAACGGCACCCGCGTCTTCTGGGATCCCACTTACACCGATCCCAACTACCCGCAGCCCAACTACGCCACCGATTCCAATTACACCGCCAACTGCACTGTGCCGGCGCAGGCGCCAAAGCTTATTCCCATGCTCCAGAAGTGGGTGGCCGATGATTACCCCGGCACCAAGACCGCTATCGACGAGTACAACTTCGGCGGACTGGAGTCGATTAACGGAGCCGTGGTGCAGGCCGACATCCTCGGCATCTTCGGCCGCCAGGGCCTGGACATGGGCGCGTTCTGGCCCAGCAACGGCTTCTCTTCCGAGCAGCCCGGCAACTACGCCTTTGCCATGTACCGCAACTACGACGGCAGCAACTCCACCTTCGGCGACACGTACCTCGACGCCGCCAGCGCCGCATCCGGCGCCGATGCCGAAGGCCGGCTCGCCGTCTATGCTGCCCAGCGCACCTCCGATCACGCCATCACCATCATGGTCGTCAACAAGACCTACGGCACGCTCACGTCCACGCTCGCTCTGTCCAACTACACCGGCGCCGCAACCTCTGCCCAGGCCTGGCAATACAGCAACGCCAACCTCTCTCAGATCGTCAGCCTTCCCGCCGTCACCGTGACCCCGGGAACCGGCAGCACCAGCACCCTCACCGCCACCTACCCCGGTCAGTCCATCACGCTGTTCGTCGTGCCCGACTAGCGCGCATTGACCAGCGCCGGCGTTCTCCTGGCGAGGTCTTTCGTTGCGAATCAGCCGCTTCCCCTGTTCTTTCCACGGCCTCATCCGCCCTGCCACATCGGCTCCCCTGCTTAAGCCCTGCCACATCGGCTCCCCTGCTTAAGCCCTGCCACATCGGCTCCCCTGCTTAAGCCCTGCCACATCGGCTCCCCTGCTTAAGCCCTGCCACATCGGCTCCCCCGCTTAAGCCCTGCCACATCGGCTCCCTGCTTAAGCCCTGCCACATCGGCTCCCTGCTTTGAAGGGGCACGACTTCAGTCGTGCCGAAAATAGCGAAAGCATGACGCGGGCTTTAGCCCCCGAGGGACGCCTTTTTCCACCTTGCTCGCGGACATCGCCAGCCCCTGAAATCCCATCCAACAATCGCCCCGGAGCCACGAGCGCGAATGCCACACCCCAGCCCCGCGCCCCCCATGAGCAACACGCCCCGGCCGCGGTGCATCAAATCGCATAATCGCGGTTCAAGAATTCCGTGGCGCGCCCGGATGACAAGGGGAACAGGAGGACACGTCCGGTGAGGCCCCCGCAGGCCAGCGATCCTGTACGCGAAATTGATTCCGCAAAGGACAACGCGTCCGCCGTCCGCCATGCGGACGATGACACGATCTTCCCCAACAACGCCGCGACCGCCTCACAGCTACTGGCCGCAATCGTCGAGTCATCTGACGATGCCATCATCAGCAAGGACATGAACGGCATCGTGACCAGTTGGAACCGCGGCGCCGTCCGCCTCTTCGGTTACACGGCGGATGAGATTGTGGGCCGCTCCATCCTCACCATCATCCCCCCGGAGTTGCACTCGGAAGAGCCCAACATCCTGGAACGCCTGCGCAACGGGCTCCGCATCGACCACTACGAAACCGAGCGCCTGCGCAAAGACGGCTCCCACATCCATGTTTCCCTCACCATCTCGCCCATGCGTCATCGGGAAGGCCGCATCATTGGCGCCTCCAAGATCGCCCGCGACATCACCGATCGCGTGCGCATGCAGGATGCCATCATCGAGTCGGAAAAGCTGGCCGCCACCGGCCGCATGGCCGCGGCCATCGCGCACGAGATCAACAATCCCCTGGAGGCCGTCACCAACCTGGCCTACCTGTTGAGCACCGATCCCACGCTCAGCCCCTCCGGCAAGAAATACGCTGCGCTGCTGCTGGATGAGATTGGCCGCGTCAGCCACGTGGCCAAGCAGAGTCTCGGGTTCTTCCGCGATACGTCCCGCCCCGGCCAATTCGACATCTGCGACCTGCTGAACAGCGTCATCGGCCTGAATCAACCTATGCTCGACCGCAAGCAGATCACCGTGATCCGCGACCTGGCCAAGCCTTCCATCATTTACGGCTCCATCTCGGAGATCCGGCAGGTCTTTTCCAACCTTATCCGCAATGCGACGGAGGCTCTGGATTTCGGCGGCATCCTCCACCTGCGCACGCGCCGCAGCGTGTCGGGAGCGCTGCACATCCTGGTCGCGGACAACGGACCCGGCATCCCGCGCGCGGTCAGGCAACGCCTGTTTCAGCCGTTTGTGACCAGCAAGGGCGCTTCAGGAAATGGGCTTGGCCTTTGGGTCAGCCGCGGCATCGTCAACCGTCACGGCGGACGGATGCTGGTGCGCACTGGTTACCGTCCGGGCCGTTCGGGAACCGTGTTCGCCGTAGTTCTTCCGGCCAGCGAAGAACAGAGCCGGCACGAAGCCGGAACCAGTATCGAACGCACCGCCCGCCCCAGCATGGCCTAGCCCCTTATGCCCGTCGTCTAGCCACTTATGCCGTAACCTAGCCACTTTATGCCGTCATCCTGAGCGGAGCAGGGCGCGGCTTCATGCGCCCTGCGCAGGACCCGCATTTAGCCGCTTATCCCGTTATCCTGAGCCAGCACCTGCCGCCGCCCAAACCGCACCGCCGAATCTGCACCACTTCTTGTGCAGACGTCATGGCCCTCCGACAAAAGTCAAGCTCCCCACACTGTGGAAAACGCTAAAACCCCGCGGTTATCTAGGCGAAAAGAAAGTTGACCAGATATGCAGTCTTAAAATCCGGACCTGCTAAACTGGAAACAGTCAGAAAAAGAAGCGCCCGGCCGAGGAATTCCCCTCCGCCGGGCTTTTTATTTCCGGGGACAAGCCAGGCTGTGCCCCATCCATTCGCTCGGTCTTTCGAGCGAATGGGTGGGCGGAGAGAGCAATGCGAATTTACTGCATTTTGAGGACGTAAGCCAATGACTCCAAAAGACATCCTCGTTTTTATTTTTCGCCCGCGTCCGGGGCTGTGCCCCATCCATTCGCTCGGTCTTTTCGAGCGAATGGGTGGGCGGAGAGAGCAATGCGAATTTACTGCATTTTGAGGACGTAAGCCAATGACTCCACAAGACATCCTCGTTTTTATTTTTCGCCCGCGTCCCGGGCTGCCCCATCCATTCGCTCGCTCTTTCGAGCGAATGGGTGGGCGGAGAGAGCAATGCGAATTCACTGCAGTTTGAGGACGTAAGCCAATGACTCCACAAGACATCCTCGTTTTTATTTTTCGCACCCGCGCATCTGCGTCGGGACCTTATTTCGGGCGGCTTTCATCCCCACCACCATGGGGATTGAAGACGATGGACGCAAAGGTACCGGCCATTCCGCTTTGTGCTCCATTGCCCGGGCCTACGGTGACGAATAGCTCGTTTTGCGCCCCGTTGGTTGTGCTTCCACCACCGAAGGCGACTCCCCAGAGATCGTTGAGGATGATCTTCCCGCCGTGCTCGTCCCGTATCGTGCCCACAAACTTGCCGGTTACCGGGTCGAACCCGTTAATGGTGCCATCGACGGAGTTATTCGAAACCAGCAGCGTATTGCTCAGCGGCCCAAAATTAGCGGGAGCGAGCGCAATGCCCCACGCCTGGTTCAGCGGCTGTCCCTGGATCAGCGTCTTGACGAAAGTGCCGTCCTCCTTAAAGACGTCGATGAAACCGCCGGAACCCACGTTCGGAATAGCGTAGGCGACGTAAAGCAGGCCATTGATATCCTGGATGCCGAACACCGAGAAGTTCGATGGGATTGCCGGATCGCCAAATGACTGCACCAGGTTGAAGTTACTGTCGAACATATCCACTTTATCGTTGGTGTTATCCGCCGCGTAGAGGAAGTTACCCGAAGGCTTGCTGGTGATGGCCAGGCCTGTGTACATTGCTTTGCCGGCCGAGTTATCCACCACAAGACTCGCCAGGTTTTTGTTCAGGGTGGGGGCCCAGGCGCTGATGGTGCCGTCGAGCGTCGCAAAAATGAACGCCGATGGCTTGCCCTGAACCTGGAAATCCGTCGCGGATCCGTTGAAAACGACTCCGGTGGGTGTGCCGGGCCCGTTCAGGCCCGTCGGCGAGACCGGTCCGTTACCAGCGGTGGGAATCACAACCTTGAGTGCTTGCGGGGTTCCGGCTCCATTGTAGAGAGTCGACCAGCCCGAAAGGTTATCGCTGATCCACCATGGCGACGTGGCGCTGCGGGCTAATCCCCAGGCGTTCACGAGGAGTGGATCGGTGTTCGGAGCGTGTTCATCCACTTGATTTGAAACCAGGTTGGTGAGGCGATACTGAGCCTTGGCTGGGACCGAAAGCATGAGAAGAAACAGGCCGAGGCAAACGACCGCTGCGGTCCTCGAGACCTGCATACTAATTTTCTGCATCCTTAGTTACTCCTTCGGGGAAGTCAGGAGCAGAGGGGAGGTCTAACTATCGGCCGGTTTAACTGGGTTACCGAACCGTCTCTGGCCTGCTTGACTTCCGATCGTAGGCCGAGTCACAGCCAGGATTTGTCACATGCTTGTCAGCAATCTGCTAGTTACTTGTCGTTGGAATCGCTCGATAAGGCGTGCGCGGCTTTGGCCAAAGTCGCCGCATCAACACCGCCGCGGAGCACCCCCTGCGATCCGATCGCAGCAGGGCGCATCGTCCCCGGTGTGAAAGCGCCAATAACCATCGCTGGTGGGCGAGGCGGGAATCGAACCCACAACCCCCGGCTTAGAAGGCCGGTGCTCTATCCACTTGAGCTACTCGCCCGTGCCTTTTCATTGTAACTTTTCTTCGCTTTGTTGACCCCACTGCAGTCGGGAGCAGGAATCGGCGAGGGCAGCGAGGGCTGCCGCCAGCGCTGCGGCGGCGCGATCTTCCGCTGAGCCGCAGGCAGTGAGGTACGCAGTAATGCCCAGCGCCTCCCGGCCGGCATGGAGGATGGCTCGCCGCGCGACCAGGTCAACGCGGCAGTTCCGCGCCGGAATGGCCTTGAGGGCCGCGCAGAGGCGGCGGCAAAACGCTTCCAGCAGCGAAGGACTGAGCGAAGGCCCGGACCAGCCGGAGCCTTCCCTGGGTAGGAGATCGATGTAGCAGGCGCGCGCAAAAGCGGCCTCCCCGGCCGTTGCATCCATCTCGTCCGGATCGACAGCGCCAGGCTCCCACATGTCGCACTTGGCCGTCCACACGGGCGAGGCCGGGCTGTTCAGACGCAGGAGGGCCGGAGCAAGTCCCGCCGCCAGGGTCTCGCCGATCTCGCGGATGCGGTCAGGATGGTCGCGGAGGTCCACAAGACCGGGCCAGGCGGCGTCAATGACGGGCGCGTCGGGGCCGATCTCGAACTCCCAGTCAGCTTCCATGCTCGCTGTCCTGTCTCTAAAGTTCATTCCATCGATCGCAGGCCCTGGAATTGCAGTCCTTCGACTACGATTGCCGCAAAACACGCGCCAATTTCCGCCCAGGATGACGCACTTGTGCTTGACGTGAACTTTAGACGAGACCAGTTGGATGGGCGTGGTCTGGATCGGCGTGCCTAAGGAGGTAGCGCACCACGGTGGCCTCCGCCCAGTGAATGTCATCGCCGGGCTGGCTGCCGAGGTAGGCACAGTGGCCGCCGTGCGGCGTCTCGGCCAGGAGAATGTGCGGATTGGCAAGAATCTTGGCGCGCGTATCCGGCGTGAGGCGGACGAAGGGATCGTCAAGCGAGTGCAGGATGAGGGTTGGCACGGCGATGCGGCCGAGGACGCGGGCGCTGGCGGCGCGGTAGTAGTAGTCGTCGGCATCGCGGAAACCGCAATACGGGGCAACTATCTTGTCGTCGAACTCACGCAGCGAGCGTATGGGGCCCGCATCGGCCCGCGTATAGATTTCTGGGAAGAGCGCGGCCTTGCGGCGGAAGCGGCGCATGAGACGGCGGAGGAAGTGCCACTCGTAGATGCGGTTTTGGGGTTCGTGCAGGGCATCGGAGCCGGCGGCGAGGTCAATGGCCGGGCAGACAGCGGCGACGGCCGCGAGCGGCGGACGGACGCCCCACTCGCCGGCCAGCTTGAGCACCAGGTTTCCGCCCATGGAGTAGCCCACCAGGGCCACGCGGGTGAGGCCGAATTGCTGCGCATAGTGCCGCACCACCGCGCCCACATCGCCGGACAGGGCCGAGTGATAGAGGGTGGGGGTGAGGTCGTCGGAGTCGCCACAGTTGCGCATGTTCATGCGCACCACGTTGCAGCCGGCGGTCCATGCGCGCGCGGCGATTCCGAGCATGTAGCGGGATTCCGACGAGCCTTCAAGGCCGTGCACCTGCACGAAGGTGAGGCAGCTGGAGGGCTGGGGCTGCCAGTGGCAATGGCAGAGGACGCGGCTGCCGTCTGACGGATCGACCTCCACAGCCTCAGTAATCGCCTGAAGGCGGAAAGGAGGGCGCGGGAGATAATTGCCGACGATGGTTTGCAGATGGCCGTTGAGCAGGCCGCGGCGCGGGGTAAAAGCGCTGAGCCACGCGGGTCCGGAGGCAAGGAGGGAGGGGTCGGGATGCGATGACGAGTCGGGTTCGGAGAGTGAGTTGGGGATCACGAAAGCCTGTCGGATTGGGGATCTGCGGATTCAGCCACGAGACGCCTTCCGCCATTCTCAACATACACGGGTACGGGGCGCAGCCTCAATCGAACTGTTGGATGCACAATCCACCCGTTCGCGGGCGGTCTTTATCGGATTCTTATTTGCAGCATGTTAGCTTCGCACATGGCTTCACACGTGCCGGGGACTGTGGAGGAGCAGCCACGCGCTGCCGCACTCGATCAGCAACGCATGTCTGCCCTGGCCGCCTACACGGCGCGGACGCTGCGCACGCAGAACCCGCGGCCGTTCGGAGCGTCCCTGGTGCACACGCTGACCGGCAAGACGCTGGTGTGCGCGCTGAACGCGGTACGGCAGCGGCGGGACCCCAGCGCGCATGCCGAGTTGCTGGCGATCCGGCTGGCGGCCAAACGGCTGAACCGGGTTTCGCTGGAAGGGTACACGCTGTACTGCACGTGCGAGCCGTGCCCCATGTGCATGAGCGCGGCGCTCTGGTCGAGCGTGGAGCGCGTGGTGTTTGGCGCAACACTCGAGGATGCCAACCGGCATTGCCGGCAGATCCTGATTCCCGCGGCGGAGGTGGCTGCGCGCAGCGAAATGCGCTGCGTGGTGGATGGTCCGGTGCTGCGCGACGAGTGCTATGCGTTGTTTACCCATCCGCGCACGCTACGGCTGCTGCGCCAGTGGCCAGGGCGCATCTGCGGAAGCTGAGGAGATGCGCAGCGAAGGCTTCGATGTGGCTACGGCCGCATTCCACGCTACAATGAGCGATATTCCGTCCAGGGAAATGCAGCCAGCCGTTCGCCGGAACGTGCTGCGGTCTTCCTCATCAAGCCCTGGCGGACCGGCAATTCCGACAGGGAGCAAGGAGGACCATGATGACTCGGGTGGCGAAGATCCTGCTCCTCGGCGGCGTTGCCGTTTACTACGCCCTGGTGGTCTTCAACAACCTGACGGATTTCAATACGAATTACGCATTTGTGCAACACGTTCTGCAGATGGACTCGACGTTCCCGGGCAATCATGAGATGTGGCGCGCGATCTCGGCGCCCTGGGTGCACACGGTTTTCTATCTCGGCATTATTGCGTGGGAGATTGCGACGACCATTCTGCTGGTGTGGGGCGCGATGCGGCTGGTTCTGTTCCGCGACGCTTCGGCAGGCGATTTCGATCGCGCCAAATCGATGGCCGTGCTGGGGCTCACGCTGTCGCTGCTGATGTGGCTGGTGGCGTTTCTCTCCGTGGGCGGCGAGTGGTTCCTGATGTGGGAGTCGCGGGTTTGGAACGGCGAGGAGGCGGCCTTCAGCAGATTCATTGCGGTCGGCATGGTTTTGCTTTTTGTGGTGCAGCCCGAACGCGAAACGCAACCTTGACTGCACGTTTTCGCAGCACACTTCCTGACAGGAACCGCGCATGAGCACCGTTGAAGAGTTGCCGCAGAAGCCGTCCCCGACCTACGGGCTGCACGCCAACGCGTTGGGTCCGGTGGAGACGCTGGCGCAATCGATTTCGGCCATCGCGCCGTCCACTTCGTCGTCGCTGACCATTCCGCTGGTATTTGCGCTGGCGGGCAACGGCGCGTGGCTTGTTTACCTGCTGGCAACCGGAGCGATGCTGCTGGTGGGCGCGTGCATTGGCCGGTTCGCGCGCGCATCCGCATCGCCGGGTTCGCTTTACAGCTATGCCGCACAGTCGCTACCGCCCGCTATTTCAGGATTGTCGGCGTGGGGATTATTTATCGCCTACGTTGCCACGGGCGCATCGGTTGCCGGCGGCGCGCTTTATTACGTAGTGCTGTTCACCCGCCAGGTGCTGCATGCCGCGCCGCATCCGATTGTGGCGCTCACGGTGGTGTGCGCGGGCGCTGCCGCGATTGCCTGCCGCAACGTAAAGCTTTCCGCTCAACTGATGCTATGGATCGAAATTGTGTCGGTGGCGATGGTGCTGATCGTGCTGGCTGTGCTGGTTTTCCATTACGGGGTGCGCATTGACAACGACCAGTTCGCGCTGCGCGGGGTGCATTTTTCCAGCTTCGGTCCGGCGCTGGTGCTGTCGATTTTCAGCTTTGTGGGATTCGAGAGCGCAACTGCGCTGGGCGCGGAGGCGCGCGACCCGCTGCGCTCCATTCCACGCGCAGTGCTGCAATCGGCGCTGATTGCGGGCACGTTCTTCATGCTCTGTGCGTATTCTGAGGTGCTTGGTTTCCGGGGCATCTCGGCTGACCTGAGCCAGTCCACCAGCCCGCTGCACCTGCTGGCCGAGAGGGCCCGGATATCGCCGCTGGGCATCGGCATCGATATCGGCGCGCTGATCAGCATGTTTGCATGCGTGCTGGCGTGCACCACCGCGGCCGCACGGGTGCTGTTGCGCATGGCGCACGACGGCATGGCGCCGCGCATCCTGCGCCGGACCAGCCTCAACCAGGGCACGCCGACCGCGGCCATCGTGGCGTCCTCAGTGCTGATGATCCTGGCCACCTCGGGAATGGCTCTCGGGGGCAAAGCCGGATTCGAGATGTACGACCTGGCCGGATCGCTTTCGGTCTTCGGATTCCTGACCGCCTATGCGCTGGTGGCGGTGGCAGCTCCGCTTGCCGAACGCGCGAACGGCGCCGCGGCATTCCGGGTTCTACCTTTAAGCGGCGCAACTGTCGCGGTGATCATTCTTATTGCCGTGGTCGATCTTCGCTCGGCGTCCGATCCCGCCCACGCACGGATTCCGTGGATCTACCTGGGGTGCCTGGGGGTAGGCTTGTTGATCCAGATTGCCTCGCGGAACGGAAACCGCCGGGCACAAATCCTCACGCGATCCTTATCTGAGTGATGGCATCTGGGTGATGGCGGGAAATTCGCATGGCTGCGCGCCGCCGGAACGCTAACTGCCGCATATTCAAGTACGCGCTGCGATTTGCACAAGAATCGGGGCGGGAACTGGACAATATTTATACAAACCCTATGGAATTTCCTCGTATCGTAACTATTCTGTAATAGTCCTCCCGATCCAGCTTCTTTTCTGCAAAACGTCCAAAGAACACACCGGCAGACGCACCGGGCCTTCATTGTTTTCAGGATCGGCGGCAATCTCTTTTTCGAGGTCAGTCCATGAGAATCGCGGCGCGATCACTCCTCTCTCCTTTTCCCGGTTTGCTTTTTGTCCTGGCCGTCATGGTGGCGGCGTTCAGCATAAATCTCCATGCTCAACAAACCTTTGGCGGCATTACGGGCGAGGTCACGGACGCTTCGGGCGGCGTGCTGCCCAACGCGACCGTTACCGTGGTGGACGAGCAGACTTCGCTGACGCGCACGGTGAAGACCAATGGCGCCGGCGCCTACAGCCTGGTCAACCTTCCCATCGGCATTTACACGCTCACGTTCAGGGCGGACGGATTCGAGGTGCAGAAGACGCAGCACATCGGCGTGCAGGCCGACCGCACAGGCACGGTGAACGCGTCGCTGAAGGTGGGCCAGACCACCACCACGATCGAGGTGGAAGCCGAGCCGCTGATGAACGCGGTGGACACGACCGTGGGCTACACCATGGATAACGCGCAGATTGATGCGGTGCCGCTGCCGACGGGCAGCTTCACGGGCGTTGCGATTCTTTCGCCGGGCGTAAACGCGGAACTCTCCGGGGGCACGGGGGCCAACAGCGGCCTGGGCAACGCGCCCATCTGGGCCAACGGCCAGCGTGACACCAGCAACAGCTTTTCACTGAACGGCGTGGACACGACCAACCTGTTCAACGGCAAGAGCACCAGCCAGGTGCCCTCGGCACGCGTCATCAACAGCTCCGGTGTCTCTTCGTCGACCGGCGCGGGCGGCGTGATTCCCACGGTCGCTTCGATTTATCTGTCCATCGGCAACGCGATCCCCACGCCTTCTCCGGAGACGCTGCAACAAGTGCAGGTGAACGCATCAATGTACGATGCGCAGCAGGGTTCTACCAGCGGCGCGCACATCGAAATGAACACGGCGTCGGGCACCAACAATTTCCATGGCAGCGTCTATGCCAATCGCGGCACCAGCTGGCTGAACGCGGCGCCGTTCTTCTTCAAGCAGGACAGCGACATTCCCAACTTCGACAAGGTGCCGCAGCTTCATCGCTACACGCTGGGCGGCGCGGTGGGCGGAGCGCTGATCAAGAACAAGCTCTTCGGCTTCATCTCCTACCAGCGGGTGCGCGCGTCCGACCAGGAAATCGGCGACTCGGTGATGGACGTGCCCGTAGGCCTCTCCGACGACCGCTCAGCCGGAGCCATTGCGGATATCACCAACGCCTCGTTCGGCACCAGCATTACCGGCGCGCAGATCGATCGCACGGCGCTGGCGCTGCTTAATTCGCCGGCTTTACCAGGGGAGCCGGGCAAATGGCTCATCCCCAACGACGCACTCAACGGCGCGGCGCCCACAGCGGCTCATATCGACAACGCCTTCCTTCCCGGCACGGGGGTCTTTCAGGCGGACATGGCCGTAGCCGACCTGGACTGGAACCCCAGCACCAAAGACACGGTGGCGGCCAAGTACTTTTACCAGCACGATCCGACGATTTCGCCGTACTCCTATTCGAGCGTTCCCGGCTTCACCCAGCATCTCGACTCCGGCGCGCAGGTCTTCTCCATCATCAACAGCCTTACACTCAAGTCGAACCTGAGCACCACGCAGACCATTGGCGTTTTGCGCGAGAAGATTTACGGAGACAACACGCAGGCGTTTGGACCGTCGTCGATCCCCGGCGGAAGTGTTGGCTCGGCATCCATCAACACGTTTGGATCTTCGTATTTTCCCGGGGTGTCCATCTACAACGTCCTGGGCTACGATCAGCCGGCGGGTTTGTCTTCAGCCATTCTCAACATCGGACCGAACGCCGAGGGCCAGGCGGCCAACACCGGTGTATTCCAGAACCGGATTGCGCCTTCAGGCAACGCTATCTGGATGCTGGGCAAGCACACGGTGAGCTTCGGCGCCAACTATAGTTACACGCAGCTCAACACCATCGACAAGCGCACTGGAACCGGGACGATCGCCACGGATGACTTCAGCCAGTTTGCGCAGGGTTTTGTGACGCCAGGCAGTTCCGCCACCGGCTTCTACGTGACCAGCTTCCTGCAGGGCGATGCCAACCGCTATTACCGTGCGAACCAGCTTGGCATGTACGTGCAGGACAAGTACCAGATCACGCCAACTCTGTCGCTGACCGCGGGAGTGCGCTATGACTGGGATGGCGGGCTGACGGAGAAATACGGCCGCATCTTCAACTTTGACGGAACCGCTTATAAGTACGACGTCGACAGCGACAGCATTGAGAATCCCGGCCTAATCATCGCCGGCAACAATTCCAATGGGACGCGGGGCGTGAGCAACACGACGCTTACGGGCCGCCAGTGGGGCATTGCGCCGCGGCTGGGCGCTGCCTGGCAGCCGCAGATGTTCCATAACAAGGCGGTGATCCGCGCCGGCGGCGGTTTGTACTACGACCGCGGCGAGCTTTTCACGTACTTCTCGCCTGGTTACGCCATCGGCACCGTGACGGGCGGACCGTTCGGCGTGAACCAGCAGCTTCCGTTCGTGAACACGTCAAGCTGCCCGGGAAGCACAGTCACCTATTACGAGGACTACATTCCCACCTGCGGCGGCGCGGTTGACGAGTTTGGCAACGAGATCGGCTCGCCGAGCGATACCGCCGGCGATCTGGCCAATCCTTACGGAACGTCGCTGCTGGCGCCGCCCAACAATCCCAAGGCGTCAGACCTGGCCAACTATCTGCCCAATGCCGAGCAGATTGTAAACGAGGGCGGGCGGCCTATTTCCCTGGGCGTCTACGATCGCGCGAACAAGCTGCCCTATTCCATCAACTACACGCTGGATGTGCAATGGCAGCCGCGCAACGATCTCGCCATCGAACTCGGCTACATTGGCAATGTCGGCCGACACCAGGTGATTCCGGTCCCGTTCAACCAGCCGGTGATCGCTTCGCCGTCGAGTCCCGCGCTCGCCGGCGGGCCTTTTGCGCAGAAATACAGCTACGGCTACAACGTCCTCGGCGCCAATCTGGACGACGGCACGTCTTACCTGGCCACCTATGAAGGCGGCAACGTGGATCTCCGCGTTCCCTACATGGGCTACGCGGCTGAATCCATCACCTACAAGGCCGCCGGCATTGACGCATACAACGCGCTGCAGTTCCACATGGACAAGCGCATGAGCCACGGATTGCAGGTGGGCGCGTCGTACACCTTCTCCCATGCCACGGATGAGCAGAGCGGCCTGGGCCTGTTTTACAACGGCAACAACCCTCTTAATCTGCGCAGCGGCTACGGCCTGGCCGACTTCGACCGCAAGCACGTGATCAACTTCACGTACGTTTATCAGATCCCGGATGCGGCGGAGAAAGCCTCGCTGATGGGCAAGATCATCGACGGCTGGGCCCTGCAAGGTCTTACGGTTCTGCAGAGCGGGCAGCCCTACAGCGTGATCGACTTTTCCGGCGCGGTGGGCAGCATTTACTACTCGACTGCGGACGGCATCACCAACCCGATTGTGCCGCTGGCGCCGGGCTGCAACGCGAAGAATGCGCTCACCGGCCGCTCCGGCGCATTCCTGAACGGCGATACGGCGCTCAAAGCCACCTGCTTTACGCTTCCGCTGCTGCCCGCCGGCGGCCTCAACGGCGCCATTCCCAGCTCCGATCCGTTCGAAACGGGGTTCGCCACCGGCCAGCGCAATATCTTCCGGCAAGCGTTCCAGAAGCGCGCCGATGCCTCGCTGGTGAAGACCCTGTCGTTCCACGAGCGCTATAACGTCAAATACACCTTCAATGTCTACAACCTGACCAACACCACCAGCTTCGACATTCCCGGCAACGAAGTGTCGCAGAATCAGTACTACAACCCGTTTCCGACTGCCGGCACCACGCCGCTGCCCACCGGCTGCACCGCTACCGGCGCGCAGTCCAACTCCAGCTTCTATGCGTGCCCCTCCGGCCTGGGCATCGTCAACCACACCATCGGCGCCCCGCGCCAGATCCAGATGGCCCTCAGCTTCACTTTCTGAAGCACGGAAAAGCCGGCGCTCTCGACTACCTCCCGAGACGCGCCGGCTTTTGTGTGTCTGGGCAGCTAAATTGGCCGCGGGCTGCCCGCGCTCCGCACCTAACTCCCACCTCAGGTGCGATTTCCCCTATGGATCGCCTGTTTTCCTCAGATTCCTCGAAACGTTAATAAGAATTCACGTTTCTGTGAACGTGGTTTGAACTTCGCCTCCTAGGCTCTCCCTCGGGATTCCTCTGTTTCCGGCCTGTCCCGCCGGACTTATTGCAAGCTCACAGAACCCGCCGCCCACCGAAAGAGGAGCTTTATGCACAAGTCCATTTTCCGTGCCACTCTCATGGTTTTTTGTCTGTTTCCCGCCCTTGCCGCTCAAGGCCAGGCTGGGAGAGGCGCCATCTCCGGAGCCGTCAAAGATTCGGCTGGCGCCGTCCTGCAGGGCGCGAAAGTGGAGATGCAGCCCGCGCTTCGGCCCATCACCACGAATGGCCAGGGGGACTTCTTTGTAAACGACGTCCCCGACGGCACGTATCAAGTGACGGTTACCTACGTCGGGTTTGCTCCATTCCATGGCTCGGTCACGGTGACCGGCGGGCAGGTGGCAGCACTGGACGTCAAGCTCCAGGTGGCCAACCGCGCCGATGAGGTGGTTGTCACCGCGGACCGCCCCCACGGCGAGGCTGAGGCGATCAACCGCACGCTGGCCGCGGAAAACATCCTCCAGGTGCTGCCGGCTGACGTCATCACGTCGCTGCCCAACGCCAACATCGCCGACGCCCTGGGCCGCATGCCGTCGGTGTCCATCGAGCGCGACGAAGGCGAAGGCAAATACGTGCAGATCCGCGGCACGGAGCCTCGCCTAAGCAACACGATGGTCGACGGCGTCACCATCCCGTCGCCGGAGTCGGGCGTGCGCCAGATCAAGCTGGATACGATCGCATCGGACCTGGTGGATTCGGTCGAAATCAATAAAACCCTTCAAGCCAACATCGACGGCGACGGCATCGGCGGCTCCGTGAACCTGGTGACCAAAACCGCCAGCGATTCGCCGACCATCGTGCTCTATGGCATCGGCGGATACACCCACATCATCGGCGGGCGCGACGTATACCAGGGCGGCGCGACGCTGGGAAAGCGCTTTCTTACCGATAAAAAGCTGGGCGCTCTCGCCGGGTTCACCTACGACTACAACGGCCGCGGCATTAACGACATCGAGCCTGTCCCGACGCCGGGCAGCGCCACGCCTCACTACGACAGCCAGGACATGCGCGATTACATTTACAACCGCACGCGCTGGGGCGTCTCGGGATCGACGGATTACAAGCTCAGCGAAGGATCGGGCATTGCGCTGCGCGCGCTCTTTTCCACCTTCCGCAACTGGGGCAACAAGTGGGCCTACACCATGAACGACGGCGCCACGCCGCAATACAGCCAGGATTGGCGCCGTCCCAACATGGCGATCGGCAGCCTCAACCTGGCCGGCCATCATGCCTTCGGCAACAACACCATTCTCTGGAACGGCTCAGTAGCCCGCTCACGTTCGCTTTCGGGCTCAGGCGGCGCTAACTTTTCCTGGGTAGGCGACCCCAACGCGGTGTGCACGAGCGTGCCCGGAGTGAGTGTCAACCGTCCGGGATGGGCAAGCTGCATCGGCAGCGGCGTCGCTGCCCAGGACAATGCTTTCGACCGCAACAACTATGGGTTCGTGGAGTTCGACTACCCCACCTTCGGCGAGAGCGCGCAGGTCAACCTGGAAGCCTCCGGCTCCTACGCCCGCATGTACCACTTCGGCACCCGCTACGGCACCTTCGAGTTTGGCGCCAAGATTCGCAACGCCCACAAGTTCGACAACACCTACAACGAATCGATCTGCACGGACGATCAGTGCGGCGGCTCAAACCCGATCCCAATTGCCCAGCACCCGGAGTGGTACAGCAGCTTCTCTGACCCGGTTTACTACGACGGGACTTACGGTGGGAAGTATCCTGCCGTCACCAGCTGGGGCCTATTGAGAGGCTGGGTCCAATCCAACGTATCCCAGCTGTCGATCGTCGGCGGTCCGGGCGTCAACGGCAACAATTTCGACCTCATCGAGCGCATTCCCGCCGGCTACTTCATGAACACCATTGAGCTGGCCAGCCGCGTCCGGCTGGTCGCCGGACTGCGCGTTGAGGCCACCCACGTGGACACCACCAGCTTTGACCAGACCAGCAATACTCTCTCCTACAAAGCGGGTGGCGACTACACCAATATTCTTCCCTCGGCCTCGCTGCGCTTCGCTCTGGACAAGGACTCCGACCTGCGCCTGGTGTATGGCCGCGGCGTCGCCCGCCCCGATCCCCAGGACATCTCGGCTGCCGTGAGCCAGCCCACGCTGAACCAGACACCGGTCACGATCTCGATCGGCAATCCAAACCTGAAAGCCGAGCAGGCCAATGACTACGACCTGCTCTACGAGCGATCTCTTACCCACACCGGCCTGGTCCAGATCGGCTACTTCTACAAGGACCTTACTGAACCCATCGCGTACGAGGAGTTCTACTCGACGCAGACGTTCCCGCACGTTCCACCGGGCACCAGGGTTCTTGTCACCGAGCCGATCAACGCGGGCAGCGCCTATGTGCAGGGATTTGAGATTGGCTACCAGCAGCGCATGGCGTACCTTCCCGGCGTGATGGGCGGATTCGGCCTCTCCGCCAACTACAGCCACACCGCCTCCGAGGCGCGCGACCTCCCCGGCCGCTCCGATCATCCGGCGCTGCTGCGGGACGCTCCCAACGTGTGGAACATCAGCCCTACCTACGATACGAGCAAGTTCTCCATGCGTATCGGAATGACTTACGACAGCGCCATGATCTACCAGTACCAGTGGCAGGACGGCCTCGATCCCACAGGTGTTCATGGGCCTTCCGGCGATAACTACCTGTACGGCCACTTCCAGTTCGACACCCAGGCCAGCTACAACCTGCCCAAGGGCTTCCAGGTATACGCCTACGGCCTCAACCTGAACAACGAAGTGTTCGGCTTCTACAATGGCGGCCCGCAGTACGTGGTCCAGCGCGAGTATTACCACCCGACCTATGCCGCCGGCCTTCGCCTCAATATCCACCGCGAATAGACACTTATTGATAAGCGGTAAAGCCCCGGGTCTCCTGCTGCCGGAGATCTGGGGCTCTCCCTTTATGACGATCGCGGCGCTTCTTTGAAATACCGGGACGGCGTCGTTCCCAGTTCCCGCTTGAACGCGGCAATGAAGGCGCTGGGTGTGCTGTAACCCGCTTCCAGCGCGGCGTGCGTCACCTTTGCGCCTTCGCCCAGCAGCCGCAAGGCATGCATCAGGCGCAACTGCTGCCGCCACTTGCCGAACGTCATCCCCGTTGAATCCAGGAATAGCCGCTCGATGGTCCTGCTGCCGGCGCCGCTGTCGCGTGCCATCTGCGCGAGAGGCCGGCGGTCCGACGGATCAGCCAGCAGCGCATCGGCCACTCGCCGCGCCCGCGGGTCTGCCGGCAATGGAAGCTGCAGCGGCGCCACCTCGATGGCGCGAAGCTGGTCCAGAATCACCTCGACCAGGTGACGCTGCCACGCCGTCCGCCGCCCCAGCCGGCCACACGCGCACGCGTGCAGAATCAGTTCCCTCAGAAGAGCGGGAATATGCAACACGCAGCAGTCCCGGGGCAGCGAATCCGCCAGCTTCGGCTTCAGGTAGAGCGTGCGCATGGCTACGCGGCCTGACATCGCAATCGTATGCGGCACCCTCTGCGGGATCCACACCGCGCGATGCGTAGGCACGACCCATGCTCCTCTTGCCGTCCGCACCGTCATCACGCCGCGCGAGGCAAACACAAGCTGGTCCCGATCGTGAAAATGCAGGGGGACGACGTGGCCCGGCGCGTAATCGTATGCGAGCGTGACGATGGGAATGCTGCTTTTGGGCAGCCGGTCGAAGATTACGGTTTGTCGGGTATTCGACACTCTTTGACAGAATACCGAATGTGCGCTGTCCTGCAAATGGCTATTGTGAGATTGTCCAAAGCAAGTTTCCCCGGAGGTTCTCTTGAATCGGCTCCATCACTGGATGTGCAACTCCGCTCATTGGCGGCAAACCATGGAACAGCGTCTGCCCTGGATTCTCGGTGGCGCAGAGCTGGGCTCCGACGTTCTGGAGATTGGCCCCGGCCCCGGCCTTACCACCGATCTTCTCCGTTCGCGCGCCGCGAACCTCACCGCGATTGAAGCCGATCCCGGTCTGGCCGAACGGTTGCGCCAACGCCTGGGCGCCAAGGTACAGGTGGTAACCGGAAACGCAACCACGATGCCCTTCCCCGACGCATCCTTCTCCGGATGCGCCACGTTCACCATGCTGCATCACGTGCCTTCCGCCGAGTTGCAGGACAAAATGCTGCGCGAGATTGCACGGGTGCTGCGTCCCGGCGGCGCACTGGCAGGCTGCGACAGCCTGACCAATACGGTGATGCGCCTCATTCATCTGGGCGACACGTTCGTTCCCGTCAACCCCGACACGTTCCCCGCGCGTCTGCGCGCAGCAGGCTTCGAGGAGGTCCTCGTTGAAACGGCGCAGGGATACTTTCGCTTCCATGCCCGCCGGCCGCAATAAGAGTCTCCACTCCTGTTGAACCTGCGGCGAATCCATTCACCCTTCGGGCTGCCGATCTCACCGGCGGCCCGCAACCAGAGGAGGTCGACAATGATCAGGCAATTCTCATCGAAGCTCCGCTTCGTTTCACGTCTTGTGCTCGTCACTGCAACAATCGGCGCGGCCCTCGCAGTTCCGGCGCGTGCGGCCGACGCAACCAGCTGCGCCGCGGACTCCACCCATCGCGCACTCGATTTCTGGCTCGGCGACTGGGCCATCTCCGCTGCCGGCGGCGGACCGGCCTCCACCAGCAACGTCAGCCTCGACCTGGACAAGTGCCTCGTGGTTGAGCGCTGGGACGGAGGCCGCGGCCACACCGGCGAAAACATCTTCGGCTACAGCGACGGCGACCAGAGCTGGCACGGCATCTTCGCCGACAACCAGGGCCACGTCCATGTCTTCGTCGATGGCAAAGTCGCCGCAGGCTCCGCCGAATTCACCGGTCCCAGCCGGGGCGATCACGGCGAGACCATCCTGAACCGCATCACCATCCGGCGCATCAGCTCTACGCAGGCGGAACAGTCGTGGGAGAAATCATCCGACGGCGGCAAAACGTGGTCCGCACAGTTCAATCTGAATTACACGCGCAAGCAATGAACCGGCCATCGTCTGCCGCGCGCATGCTCGAAACCGCGAATTATGCGTGCGGCGGCGCCAATTGCGTCGTGCTCAGTTGCCCTCGGTGAGCGGCAGAACATCCTGCGTCGCCCCCACGGCAACATAAAGCCCGGATGCCAGAATCAGCAATCCGCCCATCACCACATACGCTCCAGGTTTGTTGTGCCACACGAGATACGAAACCAGCGTCCCCGTGATCAGTTGCGTGTAGTGGTACTGCGACACATTGGCCGCCGTGGTGTGCTTTACCGCAACATAGAAGCACAGCGTCCCCAACGCGCAGAACAGGCCCATGGCGAACAGTCCCGCCGTCAGCCGCGCCGTCAACGGCTCGGCATGCACGGTCATCAAGGCAAATCCCACCGCCGCCGTCACCAGTCCGGAAAAGAACGCGAGGCTCTCCGGATGCTCAGTCCGCGTGAGCACGCGCGACCACACCATATTCAATGAAAAGCACGCGACGCATGCCATGCATGCGCCGATGCCAATCCAATCCCCTTCACGGCCGCTGTTCCAGGGATGAACCGCGGTCACCACTCCCGCAAATCCGGCCCCCACCGCCGCCGCTTTCTTCCACGCCAGCCCCTCGCGCAGAAACACCGCTGACAGCAGCGCAATCACCATCGGCGCCGTGAACACCAGGATGTAGAACAGCGTTAATGTCAGGTGCCGGAGCGCAATCACTACGCACACGTTGTTGCCCATATCCAGGCAGGCCCGCGCCACCTGCCGGTTGAGCCGATGCGGCCGCAACTTCCGGATCTGGCCCCGGCTCCATGCGTATACGGCCAGGAACGCGGACATGAACATGCCCAGGAACGCGACCATTTCGTATGCCGGCAAACCCGATTGACCCACCAGCTTGATCGAACTATCCGCCAGCACCCAGAAGGTGAATCCTGCCAGGGCGAACCCGATCGCCCGCAAATCCGAAACTTTCGCTCCCGGCTCCCGCATCTACTTCCAACCTACACGAAGGCAGCGCACGAAAGGCGCTTTGTAAAATGGGCCAGGCTTCCGGCCGGGCCGCAAATGATTGCAATGAACTCTCCCTGCTTTAGCCCTGCACCCCTGCTGGCCAATCTCCTGGCCTCAGCGCCGCGGACCCCGCCCCTCAAGCCTCAACGCAAAGCTCCGGGTCGTTGTTCCGCACATTCCCCACTCGCGCGCTCACCTTCCACGCTTTCATAGCATCGGCGTCGTAGGGCTTCAGCAGGTCCACCGGCAAGTGCGACGGCTCGCCCGGCTCCAGCCATCGGCTGTAATCCTCGCGTCTCAGGATCGCGGGCATGCGATTGTGCAGCGGCTCCATCAGTTCGTTCGGGTCCGTGGTGATGATCGTATAGGTTTCCAGCGTATTGCCCGTCGTCCGGTCTTTCCATCGATCCCAAAGACCGGCAAACGCAAACAGCCCGCCGTCCTTCATGCCGATGGCGTAGGGCTGCTTGTTCTTCGCATCCAGCTTTTGCCACTCGTAAAACCACTCCGCGGGAACAAGGCATCGCCGGCTCTTCATCGCCTCGCGGAACGCCGGGCTCGTGGTGATCGTCTCCGCCTTCGCATTGATGGTGGAGAATCCAACTTTGGCATCCTTCGCCCAGAAAGGAATCAGGCCCCAGCGCATCACCGTCAGTTCGCGCTCGCCGGTTTCCCTGTCCAACCGCACCACCGGCTGCACGTCGGTCGGCGCAACGTTGAACGATGGCGCAAAGCAGGATTCATCAAACACATTTGTGTTTCGCGCCTGCATCCATTCCGCAATGCGCTGTTTGTCCGCACGCCTGCCGTACCGCCCGCACATAGGTCGCTCCCGTTTTGCTCCATTCTCTCAGGCGCGCCGGCACAGGCGACTCGGGAAAAAGTCGGGGCGGCCCGCTCACCGGCAGGGGTTTCTTTGTATGCGGAGTATGGAAAGGAGAACCCGGATGCAGGGCAATAGCGGGGCGTGAGGAACCCGGCGAATTGCTTTGGATTGGGGCGGCTAGTGGGGATCGAACCCACGACATCCTGAGCCACAGTCAGGCGTTCTGCCGCTGAACTATAGCCGCCGTAACCCCTTGATTGTACCATCGAACAAGATTGCCTGGGCGCCCCTGCGGCCGCCCGTTCGTCGTCCCAATAGAGCTACCAATGCCTCAATTCCCTCCCCCGCCCGGGCCCCCAAAAACGCCCTCTGACGCGGTCCCGGCTCCGCAACACGGCCGCTGGCAGCGCGGCGCATGGCTCTTCCGGGATGACACTCTGCGCTCCCTGGAATTCCTTCTCGATGAGTGCTTTCGGGTCCCGGGAACGCGATTCCGCTTCGGCGTCGATGGCATCGTCGGCCTTGTCCCGGTCGCCGGCGATGTCCTCACCGGCCTTGTGTCGCTGGTCATCCCGCTCGCCGGCTGGACGCGCGGCGTGCCCTACGTCGCTCTTGTCCGCATGACCGTCAACGTCGCCATTGGTGTCCTCGTCGGCTCCATTCCCCTCTTCGGCGACCTGTTCGACATCATCTGGAAAGCCAACCGCCGTAACCTCCGCCTCCTCCACCGGCACTTGAGCGAGCCTCGCCGTCACTCCTGGCGTGACTGGGTTTTTCTTCTGCTTCTTGTCTGCGCGCTGGGCGTGGTCTTCGCCCTCCCGATCGTGCTCCTGGTCTGGATCGTCCGCTGGCTCCTGCAAGTCTGATCTCGCCCTCTTTGTCCCTGAGTTTTCTTCGCGATACAATCAATCGAGCGTCGGGGCGTAGCGCAGCCTGGTAGCGCATCTGCTTTGGGAGCAGAGGGTCGGGGGTTCGAATCCCTCCGCCCCGACCATTAGAATCAATGATATACGCCCATAGATACGAAAATTTTGATAGAATTTCCGTGTGAACATTAGCGTCAATTTGACCAAAAGAGTGACGACTCCTGAGGGTCAACGCTTCTACGCCAGTCGTCGGGGCGAACAACGGCAGGGTCAAACCGGACTGGGTATGGGTGGATGGCAAGGAAGTGCGCTGTCCCAAGGGCACCTATTACATCGATTACACCGATAGCTCAGGCAAACGGGTCAGAACCTCCGTGGGGACGATCGCAGCAGAAGCGCAAGCCTCCCGGCTTCGCAAGGAAGCTGAACTTCGGGCAGTCGCTCAAGGCTTGAGTGTGACGCCGAGCGAGGGCGAGGCTGCGAACGCCCAGAAGCGTCCGATTGCGTTGGCCATTGTTGACTTCCTCGAAGAGGTCAAACTCACGAAGGATGGCGGTGACGCAGCCGCTGTGTGGTTCCTGCCGACCTGTTCTGGGAGTGGAAAAAGATCGATACGAAGACGAAACAACGCTATGCCATGCCTTGCATGATGAGTCCTTGTTCGCGTTTGCCGGCCTCTGGGATAAGCTGCCCTGCTCAAACACAGCAAGGACCGCGTCTGCACCGCCCAGGTTCGCGCCGCGCCTGCGGTCGACCGGGAGCTCATCGTCCTCTATTGGTCGATTGGGCGCGACATTCTCGACTGGCAACAGGCCGAAGGCTGGGGAACGAAGGTCATTGACCGGCTTACGAAGGGTCTCGGCGCCGAGTTTCCCGGAGTTTAGGGGTTCAGTCCACGGAGCCTCAAGTACATGCGTGCCTTTGCCGGAGAGTGGGCGGACGAATCAATGGTGCAGCTGATGTTGCTGCACAGTTGCCTTGGGGCCACCACATGGTCCTCCTCGACCGAATCAAGAATCGCACCACGCGGGAAACTGTGGCTGCATCTGTAACCATTGACGGCCTAGCTGCTCCAATAAAGGTACATTCAAATTCCCGCCAAACGGCCATGCCATGAGTTCTTTAACAGCGATTCGTATCGGGAAATACACCAAGCCGGCAAGCGGCACGTGCGGATGTCCGGGGCTTTCCGCGGCGGCGACACTCTCCTGCGGTCGCCGTTTCTGCTGGCCGTGCGGCTTCCACTGGAGATCTCAAATTGCGAAGACTGGTTTCTTTTCACCGGATGCCACAATCGCAATGCGTTGGAGGAAGCGGGTGTGAACATCGCTGTTGGCAGATCTCCGGAGCGGGACGAGGCACAGATGATTGCCGCCATTCTGGCGGGGGACAGGGAGCTGTACCACAGGCTCATCCAGCCCTACGAGCTCAGCGTTTACCGCATGGCGATGTCCTTTGTGAAGAACGAGACGGAGGCGGAGGATGTGGCGCAGGAGGCCTTTCTGAAGGCCTTTCGCAATCTGGCGAATTTTCGCGGACAGTCGAAGTTCAGCACCTGGCTAATCAGCATCACGCTGAACGAAGCACGAAGACGACTGCGGCGACAGAGCACGGTGCGGATAGAATCGCTCGACGAGCCTCCCGAGGAGGGAGGCAAAGTTTCGCCGGCACTGCTGCGGGACTGGCGGGAGATTCCCTCCGAAGCGCTGGAGCGGCGGGAATTGCGAGCGCTCCTTGAGAGGGCGATCGAAGAGCTTTCACCGATCTACCGGGAGGTCGTGGTGCTGCGCGATATCGAAGAGCTCAGCGTTGAAGAGACGGCGGGTGCGTTGGCCATCAGTATCTCTTCGGTGAAGGTACGGCTGCATCGGGCCCGTATCATGCTGCAAAAGGAGCTTGCGCCTAAACTGAAGCTGGCGATTCCGAAGACAAGGAGGTGGCTCTCGTGGCACTAGAATGCAAACACGTCTGGGACTACATCTCCGAATTTCTGGACGACTCGCTGCCGCCGGAAACAAGAGAGCTGGTGCAGAAACATCTGGAGAACTGCGAAATCTGCTCCGCCATTCTCGACTCGACGCGTAACATTCTCATCCTGACTGCGGATGATCGCGTCTTCGAACTGCCCGCCGGCTATAGCGAACGCCTACATGCGCGGCTGGCGCGGGAGATTAACGCCGCGAACAGCGTCCCGGAGAAGCCCATCCAGGATCAGGATTAGATTGTTCTGTGGAGATAGACGTGGAATCCCCATTCCACTGCAACAAGCAGCAGCGTCAGAACCGCCAGGCCTATCTGCCATGACTCCGAACGCAGCTGCTTGTTAGTGGCTGGCTTTATTCTCCACTGAGACTCAGGGCGTACGCGCAGCCTCCGAACTCGCCGGACGGCAATCAGATTCACGACGGACCCGGCGATGGCAGCCATCTCCATGGGGATGCGAAGCACCGCGAAATGCAGCGCAGCGAGGAGATTGAGTCCCGTTGCTGCCGCCGCAAGCGCGCCCACGCCGATCAGCAGCCGGAAACCGCTGATGGCGAAAAATGCGGTACACGCGCTCTGCAGCAGGATAAAAAACAAACTGGTGAGGCCAACCGCGAGGCCGCGGCCCTCAC
>DASZLE010000051.1:0-127613 GCA_035552475.1 Occallatibacter sp. | reverse complement strand
GGCCCGCAATTCGCCGCCACCTACAATCAAGTCGTCCCCACCACAACCCGCATCGCCGGCCGCCTGGACCTCGTTCCCAAACTTCCGCTCCCTCCCGTCTATGAACACGTCCTGGGCCTCTACGAACTGAACTCCGTACAGCTCGGCATCCCGCCAAAAATTTTGATTAAGCCCGAGTTGGTGTGCCTTCACATCCTGACCAGCTATCTCTATCTGATGTCGCGGAACGCCGGCGGCGCAATGCTCCCCTTGAATGCAGAGTGTGTCCCCTAAGGGTTGCAGGCTGAATAGAGAGGAGCAAAGCGACGACCGCAGCCCGCCAGCGCGGGCCAGCGCCCTGAATCTTCGCCTCAGCAAAATAAAAACGGGCCGCCCGGAGACGACCCGCTTGAGTCTTATTGAAGGCTGAGAGCTGAGAGCTAAGAGCTGAAAGCTGAGAGCTGAGAGCTGCTAGTCCCCCGCCACCGGCTCCGGAGTCTCCTCTTTCGGCGCCGGAGCAATCCCTCCGTTCGGCTTGGTCAGCGCGCCCAGTGGAATGAATCCATTCTCGGCGACAACCGGCTTTTCTTTGAGCACGACCTCGCGATACATTGCGGCCATGCGTGCGTTGTAGGCCTCATCGTTGATCTTGGGGCCGCGTGCTTCCGCCTTGGCATCGGCGGTCGCCTTCTGCTTGGCATCGCGCGCCCTCACTTTTTCTTCGCGCGCGTTCTTCGCGATGCCTTTGTTGTCGAGATCGCGCTGCAGTTCGGTCGTAACCAGATCATCGCGCAGTAGCAGCGAGTGCGACTTATCTTCCATGTCCACTTTCTTGCCGCCCGCAAAAATCTCGTGCCGCCCATGTTCTTCGTACCACTTGGTGAGCGTGGCCGTCATGTGCATCTTCTCGATAATGTTCCGCCATCCCACGCCCGTGTTGTAAGCGCAGAACGAAATCTCGCCTTCCTGCGTCGCGTACGGAATAATGCACTGCTCCGTCCGCCGGAAGTCGTAGTTGAACAGATCCTGGAACCACATCCCCGCGATGAACAGGAAGTTCCAGCGGTCCTGCCGCCGAAGCTTGATATCCTCGAGCGTCCGGTCCCCCTTCACGCTGCCGTAGTTCTTGCCCGTCGCGTTGAAGGTCTTGTCCATCTTCTTCATCATGTCCGTGATCTTGAAGTGCGTCGGCGCCTGGAACGGATCGTAGTTCCGCAGCAGCGCCAGCCCAAACCCGATCACCGAAAGCCACTTCCCGCGCGCCGCGTCATTCACCTTGGCCAGGTCCTTCGCCACCTGGTCCATGTGCAGAAACGCCGTCACCGGGGCCGCTTCCTTGGTCTCCTTGTCGATCATCAGCGCCATGCCGATCCCGCAATTCGGATGGCATCCGCAGCTCAGCTGCCCCCACTCCGTGCTCGGTCCATGAATCAAATCCGCCCAGTCGCTGAACGTCGACATAAAGCTGATCGGGAACCAGTCGCGCTCCGGCACCCCAACCCCAACCTGCTTCTGCACATCGTGCGCCATGTGCGAGAGCGTGTACCGTTGCGCAATCCGCCGCTCGTCGCTGATGTCCTCATCGCGCCCCGTAAAGCTCACCGGCTGGAAGCTCAAAAAGCTGATTGTCTTCGGGTTATCCAGCGCAAATTCGATAATCCGGCCAACCTGCTCGTTGTTGATCCCGTTGATGATCGTCGTCACCGGCACAATCTCCACGCCGGCTTCGTGCAGGTTGTTGATCGCCTGCAGCTTCACATCGAACAGGTTCCCCACCTTGCGGTGGCTGTTAGCCGCGTTCCCAATCCCGTCAAACTGCAGATACACATACCGCAGTCCCGCCTCGGCCGCCGCGCGGCAAAGCTCCTTGCTCTTGGCAAACTCAATCCCGTTCGACGCCGCCTGCACCGAGTTATATCCCACCTTCCGCGAGTAAGCCACAGCATCCAGGAAGTACGGGCTCAGCGTAGGCTCGCCGCCGCTGAACTGCACGCTCATCTGCCGCTTCGGCTTGATGGTGATGGCGTTGTCCAACATGGTCTTGATCTCGTCCCAGGTCAGCTCATGCACAAACCCCACCTGGTTCGCGTCCATAAAGCACGGATCGCACATCATGTTGCAGCGGTTGGTCAGGTCAATCGTCAGCACCGAACCCCGCCCGTTGGTGATGGTCGAAGTTCCGTGGTGGTGCAGATCGTCGTGGCCTTTGCCGTGCGCGCGGATGTCGCGCCCTGGGAAGCTCTCTTCCAGGTGCTTGAAGAACGCCGGGTCAATCGACATCACGTCTTCAAAATGCCCATGCTTGGGGCAATCCTTCACCATCAGGATCTTGCCGTCGCGCTCGATAATCTGCGCCTTGATCTCGCCCACTTTTTCGTTCAGCAGAACCTCGTGCGGAAGCTTCCCGTCCAGAATCTGCTTGCGGATCTCCGGCACGCACTTCGGGCACAGCGAGTCGGTCGTACGCGGCCACCCCAACGGCGGCTTCTCCTTCTCGTAGGACTTCAGAAGAGGCTTATCGCTCCACTTCGGCGTGAAACTAGAGTTCGGGCTGATCCGGTTGAGCCGCTCAAAAACAGCCCATGCGCCCTTCGCCCCGTAAACCGCCACCTTCTCGGCGTACTTGATCGCTTTTCCCATAGTTGCGATTCTCCTCAATCAAAATTTGTGTGCCAGTGCCCCGGATCCCTGTCCATCTTTGAAAATCAAGGACTTAACTCCGGTTCGTTCCACCGATCCCGCCCCTATGGCGGAAATTCACAACTTCAGCCTATCCGCCCCACCCCGTCAATCCAATAAACGTGCAGCGAACGGCGATATAGGCCAGCGAACGGTTCCAGACAGCCGATTAACGGCGAGGCAACCCCGCTCGGCGAACCTCTAACCGGCTGAGATAGCCGCATTTATGCCATTTCGTGCTCTCAAGCCTGATCGATGGAAAGCCCAGCCAGGTCGTGAACCAGCCGAACCGTCTCAAGCGAAACGGTAACCACTTGGCCGATGAGGCGAACGATGTACTCGGGATCGTCGGGGCGGTCAGGGTCGTTGACGATGTCGGAGCGCTTGTCGGTCGAGACGCGGTACTGATCAATGACCGATTCGAGGGCGCTGCGATTGCCGAGGCGGTATTCGTAGACTTCGGGCGGGATGCCGCTGAGGGTGAGGAAGCCGCTATTCCCTATTCCCTATTCCCTATTCCCTGTCCTCCGCCTTTCTTGTCAAGTACCTGTGGAAAACTTTGTCCGCAACTCCTTTGTTTTGTAGTCAAAACAATAGTAACCAAAATGCAGTTACTAGGGGGTAGGAGGCGTATAGTAGTCTCAGAGTGGAAATAGCAAAGGGCGCGGCCTCGGGTCGCGTCATTGCTTTTTGAGTCCAGAGAAGCCGCCATGCCCGTGGCCCCGCCAGGAGCCCGACTCTATCGCCGTTCGTACCGTCCGAACGTCAGGAAAAGTGGAACGCAATTCACTGCAGTTTTAGGGCTTAACTCCATCAATCCACAGGACATCCTCGTTTTTTTTTCGCGCAAATCCGCTGAGCTATTCTCCCGTCGCCCTTCCAGGACCAAAAACCGGGCCTGCCAGCGAGGCGCGGACGCGCTCCATGATGCCGAGGTAATAGGCCAGGTTGTGAATGGTGTTAAGCGTGGCGGAGAGCGGCTCGCCGGCCTGCATCAGGTGGCGGAGGTAGGCTCGGGTGTAGCGGCGGCAGACTACGCAGGTGCAGTTAGGGTCGGGGGGTTGCTGGTCCTCGGCGTACTGCCGGTTCTTGATGGTCATCCGGCCTTGGCTGGTAAAGAGTAGGCCGTGACGCGCGGCGCGCGTGGGGAGCACGCAGTCCATCATGTCCACGCCCATGCGCGCGTACTGCTCGATCTCGTCGGGATAGCCTACGCCCATCACGTAGCGCGGCTTTTCCGGGGGCAGTAGCGGAAGCACCTCGGCAATCATCTCGAGGGTGAGGTCGCGCGGTTCGCCGACGGAGAGGCCGCCGATGGCATAGCCGTCGAAGTCCATCTCAACGAGGCGCTCGGCGCTCTGGCGACGGAGGTCGCGGTACATGCCGCCCTGGACAATGCCGAAGAGGGATTGGGTTTGACCAGCTTCCGGTGTGGAAGGGGACGCCCGCACGACAGCCGGTCCGGAGACCGGCGCTACGCTCCAGGGAACTTCGTGCTGATGGGCGCGGAAGTGATCGAGCGAGCGACGCGCCCATGCCATGGTGAGGCGGAGGCTCTCTTCGGCGCGGGTGCGTTCGGCGGGGTACTCGGTGCACTCGTCGAAGGCCATGGCGATGTCGGCGCCGAGGGCGATCTGCACGTCCATGGAGTGTTCGGGAGTGAAGAAGTGGCTGGAGCCGTCGAGGTGCGAACGGAAGCGGACGCCCTCGTCGGTGACCTTGCGAAGCTTCGAGAGCGAGAAGACCTGGAAGCCGCCGGAATCAGTGAGCATGGCGCGGGGCCAGGAAATGAAGCGGTGCAGGCCGCCCATGCGGCGGATGGCTTCGTGGCCGGGGCGCAGGTAGAGGTGGTACGTGTTGCCGAGAATGATCTCGGCGCCGAGTGATTCCAGGATGTCCTGGGGAACGGCTTTGACGCTGCCAGCGGTGCCGACGGGCATGAAGACAGGCGTTTCGACGGCGCGGTGCGGCAGTTCGATGCGGCCGCGGCGGCCGCCGGCGGCGGTGGTGTGGATGCGGTCGAAGGTGAGGGCCACGGGACGATTCTAGCGGGCGAGCCTCACGCCGCCTTCACGATGAGCCGCTTCCCCAGCGCGCGCATAGCGGCATCGACGCGGTCGATCTTGGTGGCGTGGCGGAGATTGGTGATGCGGTTCACTTCCTGCGGGGTGGTGCCGAGACGGCGGGCCAGCTCCGCGGGGCGAACTTTCTGACGCAGCATTTCATTCAGGAGAAGGACCTTGGCGGCGACGCTGGCGGGCAGATCGACTACTGGCTGGCCGCGCTTCGGCCGTGAGGGCATGGGCACCGCACGTTTGTCTTCAAAGTAAAAATCGATTGCGGATTCGAGCGCCTCTTTAGCCATCTCCAACGCGTGTTCCCGATTGTCGCCCTGTGTGATCGCCTCAGGGATGTCAGGAAAAGTGACCAGAATGAACTTGCCGTCTTTGCGAAACCTGACCGGGTAACCCTGCATGCTGTTCCTCATTTCAGTCCCAGTTGCTTTTTGATGGTGGCGACCAAGCCTTTGCCCAGATCCTTGCTGTGCATGGGGAGAATCGATTTGCGCCCGTTCAACTCGAGATGCAGATGAGAGCCCTTGCCCGGAAGAAACAGGACGCCCTGCTTCTCTAGCCATCGCTTGAACTCGCTGCTCTTCACGGGATCCCATTATAAGCATTTTTGTTTACAGCGGCAGGATTCTTTGGCGGATCGCGGCCGTGGGCACCGAAGTCGCGCCCTTACAGGGGAAGATGGCCATTACGGCCCGGCGGTGCTGTTCATGGTTGCGGATCCGGCCACCTGGTTGATGATGCGCTGGATGATCACGACCTGGACATGGATGTGGCTGGCGACATCGGGCAGGAACTCATTGATGAAGTTGCCGATGGGCGCGGTGGCCATGGCGATGCCATAGCGCTGGGCCGTGGCGGCTGCATCGGTCTGTCGGCCAGGCACGTAGAGGTTGGCGATTTCGTCTTCAATGGGGAAGCCGGCGAGGTTGGCGTAATTCAGCATGCCTTTGCCGCTGTCGGACTGGGTCCAGAAGATTTGCAGGGTAGCGTGGCGAATGCGGTGGGCGACGCTCTCGCCTTCGAGGCGGTGGTAATGGGGGTCCTGGTGAGCGATGGATGGAATGGCGAAGGTGCCGAAGAACTCGCCGGTCATGTCCTGGGTGAAACTGACTCCGACGTAGCGGGCATAGCCGGGCATGCCGGGGCCGTAGGCGGAATGCGAGTCGACGGCGACGGAGATGGCAGCTTCACCGCCGACAGTGATGAGGTTGAAAGGATCGACCAGGTTGCGTACGGCCAGCCATGCCTTGTCGTGCGGGGTCAAGCCTTTGGGCCCGTTGGCAAAGCTCTGATACCAGTTAAGGTGCCGTTGGGTGCAGGGAACCTCGGCGGGGTGAACGGAGCCATCCGCAGCGCTGCCGGGCATCGCGGTACCCGGAACGGGGCATGGATTGGGCCGGGGAGTCGGACTGGCTGGGGACGGAGTCTGCGGGACAGGAGCGTCGGGAAGCAGCAGCGCCGCCGGAGCCGGATAGACTCCGGCCGGGACTTGCCCGGCGCCGGGCGCGGGCGACAGGAAGACAGCCGCCAGGACCGCAAGCATGGCGGCGCCAAGGATCAGTCCGGCGCGCCAAGTTGCTTCCGTTCTGGTTCTGGAGACGATGTTTCTGATTGACCCTCCACGGCGGACCGGGCCGCTGTCAGTTGAGATGAAGATTATGCCCGGAGAGTATTGTCGCGGGCGCATTGGGCAAGAAAACAGGCAACCGCCCGGGTCTCTCAGCAAGTCTTATCCGAGCAGGACGGGGAGCTTTGGGCAGGGTTACCACGTGCTGATTTGTTTTCCATGGTCTCTCCGGCTGTTTCCAAAACAGTACACAGTGGCGAATTACCCGTAACGAGTGGGGCACCTGATCCCTTGCGGGAGTTGACGGGGGCCGTGGTGCAACCGAGACTGAAAGCGGACAACAGGTTATTCGCACGAGGTTACCAGCATGGGCAGCTATCCCCCACCCGGGCCGCCACCCGGAGGAGTGGGCAGGCGGATTGAAGAGGCGATCGAGTTGATTGAGATGGAACTGCAGCACACCATTGCGTACGTAAACGATGCGGTAATTCCGCAGGTGAGGCGGGAGTCGATTACGGCGATACGGACTTTGTCAGACAAGCTGCGGGGCCTGGCAGACCGGTTTGACCGGCCTGGCGGTGGCCCGGGAGCGAAAGGACCCCAGCCCTGATCACGGATCCCCATAGGCGCGGGTGGACGGGTCGCGCGCCGGGTGCTTTGGCGGCGCTGGCGTGCCTCATGCTGGCTGGCTGCGGCCATCACCAGCGGACGGCGAGCGCGCCGCAAACCGCACCCCCGCTGGCGGAGCCCCATCAGCCTGGGACCGGAGAGCCCAGCGAGCCTGGAGCCGCCGAGACGGAGGGGACGCAACCAGGCCGCATTCCCATCACGCGCGTGCCGTCCGGCGGAGTGGATTCCCGCGACCTGAACTACGTAAACAGCCATCAGCCGATTGAGAGCGAAGAGGGATATGCAACGTGGTACACGGCCGCAAGGGGCCGGAAGTCGGCCAACGGGCAAGTCTTCAATAACCGCGCGTTGACGGCGGCACATCGCACGCTGCCCATGGGGTCGCTGGTGGTGGTGACGAATCTGAAGACGGGGCAATCCTCGGCGATGCGCATCACCGATCGCGGGCCATTCGTGGAAGGACGCATCCTTGACCTGACCATCGCCTCAGCCAAGGCAACGGGCGTGTATGGGATGGGACTGGCGCAGGTTCGCCTGGACGTGTACGAAACGCCGAAGCCGATTGACCGCGGAGGGCGCTGGTGCGTGCAGATCGGGGCGTTCCGGAGCGAGCGCAAGGCGAAGAAGCTGAAGAAACAGCTCGAGAAGAAGTATCCGGACGCGAACGTGATCGAATTCCCGGGCGAGGACAGTTACTGGGTGCGCATCCGGCCGGGAGGGGATAACCGCGAGCAGGCCGAGAGCATAGCGGCCAAACTGCGGCCGGCGCAGGGCGAGGCGTTTTTGACGCGGCTGGATTAGCGATCATTGCGGGCGCGCGACCGCGCGAATTGTTCGCAATGAAAGTAACAAAAGCGAGTACAGATGGTCAGCCGGCGAGCAGGCCGGCGAGCAGCGCGGTGCGCGGAGCCAGATGCTCCAGCAGGACCGATTCGTGCGCCGCGTGTGCGCCCTCACCGACAGCGCCCAGGCCGTCGAGCGTGGGCAGGCCGAGGGCTGAAGTAAAGTTGCCGTCGGAGGCGCCTCCGGTGGCGGCTTCGTCGAGGACAAAGCCCAGCTCGGCGGCAAGTGCGCGAGCACGGGCGTAGAGCGCCACGGTACCGCGAGTGCGTTCCATGGGCGGCCGATTGATACTGCCACTGACACGCAGTGAGCAGCGGGGATCGGCGGCTTTGAGCGCGGCAAAGCGTCGCTCCATGCGGGGGCCGTCGGCGAGCCGAGCAATGCGGAGGTCGACTTCGGCCCATGCTTCGGCGGGGATCTGATTGACTTTGGAGCCTCCGCCGGCCCGGCCGACACTGACGGTCATGCCGCGCTTGAGATCGGTCCAGCCGCTCACGGTTTCAATGACGTGGGCGAGCTCGCGGAGAGCACTCGCGCCTTTCTCAAAGTCCACGCCGGCGTGGGCCGCGACGCCCTGGATGTCGATGCGCCAATCGCCGGTACCTTTGCGGGCAGTCTTGCAGGCCAGGCCCTGCGCGGGCTCCAGGACGTACACCGCGGAGGATTCGAGGGCGAGGCGCTCCGTGATGGGGCGCGAGACAGGGCTGCCGATCTCTTCGTCGGGATTGAGGAGGAGCACGATTTCGCGTTCGATGAGGCCGGCTTCGGCGAGCATTTCGACGGCGGTGAAGGCCATGGCAATGCCCACCTTCATGTCGAGAGTGCCGGGGCCCCAGAGGCGTGCTTGTCCCGCGTCGTCGGGTGCGATGCGGCAGGGCATGGAGCGGAGCGTGCCGACGGGCCAGACCGTGTCGATATGGCCGAGGATGAGGGCCGGCTTTGAGCTGGATTTGCGCCGCGGGCCGAAGCGGAGTTCGATGACATTGCCGCAATTGCGTTGGCGATGCATGCGAACGCGGCCGCCAAGGGTGCCAGCGTGCTCGGCGGCGAGCTGGCCGCAGGCATCGACGGCGGGCTTGGAGTCAGTCGGGGATTCGGCGAGGACCAGCTTGCGGGCAAGGGCGATGAGCGCACCCTGCTTGCGGCGTGCCCCGGCAAGCAGGGCGCGCATGGGAACAGCGGCGGGTTCCGCGACGGATGGGATTCGGATCAAAGGGGCTTTCCCGGGAAAAGCAGCGATGAGGCGATTCTACGCCGCGAGGACGGCTGCGGCCGGAGTGTGTCAACTTACATCGCTTCCTTCCAGCCCGCGCGAATGAGAGCGCGGTTCATTGGGAAGCTGGTGCAGTACCCGCAGATCATGGCGGCCTGCATCATGAGCCAGTAGACGGGACTAAAGGGTGTGAGGTGCGGGTGGGGAAATAGGACGAAGTAAGTGAGCGCCATCCAGGCGTACATGCCGACCTGGAACGCAAGTATAGAAAGCGTGTCGGCCTTGATGGCGGCGGCGAGGGCCTGGCCAACCGGCAGATGACGCATGGGCTGGAGGGCGGCGTACTGGAAGACGATGCCGAGAGACCACGCGGCGGCGAGGTCGATTGCGTACTCGGCCCAGAGAACGGAGCCGAAGAGGGTGATGCCCGCTGCGGCGATGGCGAACTCGCAGCCAATGTCGGCGAGCATGCAACCGGCGCCGCAATGGCTGGTGCCGACAGCAACCTGCGACAGGGTGGGGCCGTTCTGCGGCGACGATGCGTGGCCGGACCCGTGTTGCATGGCATCCCTTGTCTTCTTCCGGCCAAACGCGTAATACGCCCAAACGGCCAGAACGCTGAAATATAGGGAGGATACGGGCCAGACCACATTCATCACCGCCATCGCCTGTGTATGGCGAGTTTCGTCGATGGCAATCCAGAGCGCGCAGGCAAAGGCAGTCGCAATAGAAAACCATGCAAATGCTTCGAGCACAATCCCTCCGAGAACGGTGAGATGACTTGAAGGCTCGCGTTCGTTGCCGCTCTTGATGCGGGCAGCGGAGAGATTTCTACATGGAGACACCTCCATTTTTGGCGAATGAAATTCGAAACTTACACGAAATGCGGAGGTTATGGCATCACATTGTGGTAAAAAAACCACACTATGGATCTGACAAACCTCGTCTAACCTGATGTAAGTTCTCGAATAGCCATTTTGGAGTAGTGATTGGGTCAACACGCACACCTGGAACAAACGATCGCCGAGCCTATCGCGTTTGAAGGGGTTGGGCTACACTCCGGCGCGCCGGTCACCATGCGGCTTTTGCCCGCGCCGGGCGGGTCGGGGATCGTCTTCCGCCGCACCGATCTGGACAATTTTGAGATCCCCGCGACCGGCCGCAACGTGGCCAGGGTGAGCTACGCAACCAGCCTGATGCGGCAGGGCGTGCTGATCTCGACCACGGAGCACCTGTTATCGGCGCTGATCGGGACGGGCGTGGATAACGTGATTGTGGAAGTGGACAACCTGGAGTTGCCCATCCTGGACGGGAGCGCGCTGCCGTACGTGGAGGCATTCGAGCGGGTGGGGATTCGGGCGCAACGGCGGCGGCGCGAGTATATCCGCGTGTTGAAGCCGGTTGAGGTGCGCGAGGGCGACAAGTTTATCGGCGTCTACCCGGGATCGGGATACACGATTGATTACAGCATCGAGTTTCCGGCGCCGATCGGGCGGCAAAGCGCGGCGGTGGATCTGGCCGCGGAGACTTACGGAGCGCTGATTGCACCGGCGCGGACCTTTGGCTACAAGGCGGACGAGCAAAAGCTGCGCGACATGGGACTCATCCGGGGCGCGGGGCCGGCGAATGCGATCATCCTGGGCAAGCAGGGACCGGAGAACGGGCCGCTGCGCTTTCCCGATGAATACGTGCGGCACAAGGTGCTGGACCTGATCGGGGACCTGGCGCTGGCCGGGCACCGGATTGAGGGGCGCGTGGTGGCGGAGCGCGCGGGCCACGCGATGCACACGGCGCTGGTATCGCGGCTGCTCAAGGACCGCTCGGCGTGGGAGCTGGCACGGGTACCGGTGGAAGAGCCGAAGCGCCGCGCGGAGACGGAGTTTTCCGTGATCGGCGGCCGGTTGTCAGTGGTCGGGTCGTAGAACGACAGCTTTCAGCCCTCAGCCCTCAGTTTTTCAATCAACGTTTACGCGAACAAAATGCACATCGGCGTGGGACAATCGAAATTCTTGCCCTGATCGGCGAGCGTGCCGGTGTGGGGATCGCGCGCGAAGACGCTGACCTGGTTTGAATTCTGGTTGGCCACAAGCATCCAGCGCTCCGTCGGATCGAGAGTGAAGTTGCGCGGAGTCTTGCCACCCGATGGCGTTTTGCCGATGGCGGTGAGCGCGCCGGTGTGCGGATCGAGTTTCGAGGACAGGATGAAATCGTCACCGCGATTGGCGAAGTAGGCAAAGCGGCCGTCGCGCGTGATCACGGTGTCGCAGCCCGTGTTCGGGCCCTTGGCGGGATCGGGATGCAGCTCAAATTGCGAAACCGTGGTGAAGCTGCCGTTGGCCTTGTCCCAGTGGAGCACGCTGACGGTCGAGGCCATTTCGTTCATGCAGTATGCGGTGACGCCGTTGGGATGGAAGTGCAGGGTGCGCGGCCCAAAGCCGGGCTCGGAGCGCCACTCGCCCGCAGGCGTGAGATGCGCGGTGGCTGCGTTCAGGCGATAGATGTGGATGCAATCGCCGCCGAGATCGTTGATGTAGGCGAAGCGGTTGTCCGGCGAGAACGACGCGAAATGCGCGTGGGCGGCCTCCTGGCGATCCTTGTCGGGGCCGTGCTGAGTGTAGTGCTGGGTCCAGGCTGCGGGGCTAAGCGAGCCGTTGGTCACCTTGAAGGTGGCAGCGCTGCCGCCGCCGTAGTCGGCGGAGAGAAGCGTCTGGCCGGTGTGGTCGATGGCGCAGTGGCAGGTGCCTTTGGCTGCTGAGTTGTGGGCGGAAACTTGGGTGAGCTTCCCGTGCTCGTCGCTGAGGCTGGTCACTTCGCCGGTGGGTTTGCCGTTGAAGCTGTCGACTTCGGCTGCCGCGAAGATGGCGCGGCGATCGGGCGACAAGCAGATCCAGTCCACGTTGTCGACGACGGCGGCGACCCCTGCGGAGGTCAGTTCGGCGGTGGCAGGATTCCAGTCGAAGGCGCGGATGCCATCGGGTGTGTTGGAGGCGATGAAGACTCGCTGCGTGGAAGGCATGGCAAATCCATTGGATGCGCCGAGCAGCGCGGCGGCAGGAACGGTACGAAGAACATCGCGGCGGGTTGGATTTTGCATGGCAGTTGCGATTGTCGCCGATGGGGCGTTCAGTTGTCAGTGGTCAGTGGTCAGTGGTCAGTTGTCAGGTTTCAGGTGACAGGTGTCAGGCACCCGAATTGAGCGCATGGCTTGTAATCAGCCGCTTACCGAAGAGCGACGTCTCTTCCGCGGTGGGCGGCTGCAACACTTCAAACCATCCTTCGATCTGCTCGCGCGAGATCGGCGGATCTTCCATGGCGCGATGCTCTATGCGCTGCCAGAGCACTTCGGCAGGAACGGCCAGGTAATGCAACTCGACTGCTGCGCCAAGCGCGCGGGCGCCGAGGCGCAGGGCGTCGCGCTCCGACCGGCCCCAGGTTCCCCACTCGATGACGACGATGTTGCCGAGCACGAGCAGGCGCTGTGCCAACAACCATTGCAGCGCTTCGATCTTCGCGCGCATTTCTTCGTTCCAGAGATTGATGGAGAGCGCCTCCATCCATCGTCGGTCATGTTCCTCCTTGGATACTTCGCCGATTCGCGGGTGGATCCGAAGAGCGTCGCGAATCGGCGAAGGTGGGACGGCGCGGTCTCGCTCCCGCCGCGCGCCCCAGCTCGGGGACCGATCACCGGCCCATGCTGAACACCACGCTGACGGTGGTCTCCACCTCAACCGGCTGGCCGCTGAGCAGGTACGGCCGGTAGCGCCAGCGGCTGACGGCGTCAATGGCGGCCTGCTGCAGCATCTCGTTGCCGCTGAGAACGCGGAGGTTCCTGATGGTGCCATTGGCGGTGATAGTGGCCTCAAGCACTACCGTTCCTTGCACTCTGGCGGCGCGGGCAATCGGGGGATAAACGGGCATGACGCGGTCGAGAAGCATCCCGTCAGCGACGCCCTGGGAGACGCGCTGCGGGCCTTTGGGCGGCGCGATGACGACGCGCGGCTGCGATCCAGCGCCATGGCCGAAGGGGCTGCCGCTGGGAAATGTGGGACCGGTGTCCATGGTGATCAGCTGGCCGTCACGGGGAGCCTCAGCGCTGTCGAACGTCCGGATTGACGGTGGTATCCGCGTGGGCACAGTCAGTCCGAGCGGAGTCAACTCCGGTCTGCCGTGGAACGCTTGCGTGGGCTTCACCTCGATTGGTTTGGGCGGAGTCGGCGGCGGAGGCGGCGCCACCAGCAGCATGTTCATCCAGCGGCCCGGCAGCGCTTCAGGGTAGATGAGCGGGATCACGATCATCGCTCCCAGGATGGACGCGTTGAAGGCGAATGCCGCGACGCCCCAGATGCGGCTGCGCGTGCGGATTCTGCCGGTGGAGTCAAAGGTGGAGTCTTCGAACATGGGCTGCCTCCCGTGCACCAATTCAGCCGCGCCGGTGGGAGGCATTGGTTCGGGCGCAGAGCGGCTTGACTCCGCTCCGCACCGTTATGGCGCGACAAGCGGGGCGTCAGCCACCGCGCAGGATCGCGTCCTGCAAAGGTGGCGCCGAATCTTTGCACATCCTCATCGGTACCACTGTCTTCCTGTAGACACCGGGTCGTCACGAACTGTTCCCGCAAAGACTAAGAAAATGTTGCGGCGCGCTGCACAACCTATGCGATACACTCCAGTGCAACGACCGGAAACCCGGCGGACAAATCATGAAATTGTTTCGTTTGGTTCTATTTGCATTAGCCGCAATCCACATCTCAGGCGCGCAGGAGGCAGCCGGGGGCAGTCCCAACCCCGAGGCCACGCTGCGCTATATCCACGGAGCCTGGGATACGCTGACACGCTCCATGACCGATTGCCACTCGCTGGTGGACATCAAGGTCACTGCCAACCCCATCCTCTACCTGCCCGCAGGCATGACAGCGCCACCCGCTGTGAAGGATCTGACGGTGAGGTGCCACGTGAAGGTGGCATCGCTGCCGCGGCCCATCGTCAAGCTGGGCGACCTGGATCCGATGGATCTGCCGGACGCGGGCCTGCTCTACCTGCCCCAGCCATACGTGGTTCCGGGCGGCCGCTTCAATGAAATGTACGGCTGGGACAGCTTCTTCATTCTTCTGGGGCTGGAAGCAGACCACCGGGAAGCCCTGGCCAAAGGCATGGTGGATAACTTCCTGTTTGAGATTCAGAACTATGGCGGGGTGCTGAACGCCAACCGGACTTACTACCTGACGCGGTCGCAGCCGCCGTTTTTGACGTCGATGATCCGTGCGGTGTACGAGGACCCGGCGAGCTTTCCCGAGACCGCCGCGGGCCGGTCTGAAGCGCACGCATGGCTGGAGCGCGCCTACACGCTGGCGGAGAAGGACTACTCCACGTGGACGCGGCCCGAGCACCTTGCCGGCACAACGGGGCTGGCGCGGTATTTCGATTACGGGCATGGGCCCGTGCCGGAGATGGCCGACGACAGCACGTATTACCCCGACGTGATCAAGTGGATCCTGGCGCATCCGCACGCGGGCGGCGACGGATACCTGCTGAAGGGCAGCGAGAATCCCGGGCCGGCGGAGGCAGCGCGCTTGAAACAGACCAGTTGTGACTTGGACGCGAGCCGCGTTTGCATGCGGGCGTGGTTCGACGGATACCGGCTGACGCGCGACTATTACGTGGGCGACCGCGCCATGCGCGAGTCGGGCTTCGATCCGAGCAACCGCTTCGGCCCGTTCAGCGGTGAGACGCACCACTTTGCGCCGGTTTGCCTGAACAGCCTGCTCTATCGCTACGAGCGCGACATGGAGCACCTGGCGCACGTGCTGGGCAAACCGCAGGACGCGCAGATGTGGTCGCGCCGCGCGCTGAAGCGCAACGCCGCCATTCATCGCTACCTGTGGTGGCCGCGCGAGGGCGTCTTCGCCGATTGGGATTTCACGCATTCGCGGCCTGACGAGTACGCCTATATCACGTCGCTGTATCCGCTGTGGGCGGGCGTGGCCACGCGCGAAGAAGCGCAGCAAGTGGTGGCGAAGGTGAACCTGTTCGAGCGGCCGGGCGGGCTGTCGATGTCGAACACGAATACCGGCCTCCAATGGGACGAGCCCTTTGGCTGGGCGCCGACCAACTGGATCGCCGTGGCGGGTCTGGACGCGATGGGGTTTCACAGTGACGCGGCCCGCATCGCGCGCGACTGGAACCACACCGTGGATGAGGGTTTCGAGCAGGAAGGCACCATCCGCGAGAAATACAACGTGGATACAGCCAACGCCGATGTGCACGTGGAGACTGGCTACAAGGAAAACCAGATCGGCTTTGGTTGGACCAACGCAATATACCTGCGGATGAAGGGAATTGTGGACCACGCAGCGCCGGCACCCTCGGTCGCGACGAATCGCTAAGGCCGGGAAACAACGAAGGGCGCTCTCACGCGAGAGCGCCCTTCGCATTTTCGCCGCGCGGGCCGCCGCTACTCCGGCAGGTCGATTTGTCCCTTCATCTCAAAGGTGCCGCTGACGCCGGCAGCGCCGGTCCCGGGTTGCCCACCGCCAATGGTGACGGTGTACTTGCCGTCGGCGATCATCGGCGTACCGAGTTCGGAGACCATGCCGAGGTCGCGCGGCTTCAGCTCAAAATGAACGGTCTGGCTGGCGCCGGCTTCCAGATGGACGCGTTCCAATCCCCGCAGAGCCTTCCGAGGCGCGCCCTCGACCTTGGGAAATTCGAGGTAGAGCTCGACCACCTCGTCGCCGGCCACCTTGCCCGTGTTGGTGACGGTGACATCGGCAGACAGCGGGCTGCCTGCGGCCACCGGAGCGGTCGGAAGCACCAGGTCCTTGTAGGCAAACGTGGTGTAACTCAGTCCATAACCGAAGGGATAGAGCGGCTCGCCCTTGAAGTAGCGGTAAGTGCGATTGCTCATCGAGTAATCTTCGAAGTTGGGGAGCTGACTCACGTCTTTGTAGAAGGTCACCGGCAGGCGGCCCGCGGGGTCGTTCTTGCCGCTCAGGGTTTCGGCGATGGCCGTGCCGCCCTCCTCGCCGGAGTACCAGGCTTCGAGGATGGCATTGGCATGCTCCTTCTCCCAGTTGACGGCCAGCGCGCTGCCGTTCATGAGTACCACCACAAGCGGCTTGCCGGCCTTGGCCACTTCCTGAACCAGGTCTTCTTCCGGTTGGGGCAGGTTGATGCTGGTGCGGTCTCCGCCCAGGAATCCGGGCTCGTTCACCGGCATTTCCTCGCCCTCAAGCTGGCTGGTGATGCCCACCACCGCGATGACCACGTCGGCTTTGCGCGCTGCATCCAGCGCCGCCGGCGAAGGACCGTTTTCCACCTTGGCCCAGATGAGCTGGGCCATCGGCGCTGCGCTTTCCGCCTCGCCGAACTCAGCGAAAACCACGTTGATGCGAACCTTCTGGCCCTTTTCAAGGTGGACCTGTCCCATGCCAACCCCGCCCATATCCTGGGCGATCTGCTTGTCCGCGGCCATAACCCGGCCAAAGCCGTTGGTTTTCATGCCGACGAGATAGTCGCCGCTTTCTGTGGGTGTAAGGAAGCCTGACCACTGGACCGCAATCTGGCTCTTGCCTTTTGTCTCGGCGGGCAGATTCTCCCCGGTCAGATCGACCGTAGGCTCGACGCGCGCTGTGATGGGCGTCGGCTGCGTCCCCCCGAAGCCGATCCCCTGCATGTACTCGGCTTTCAGTCCGGCTTTGCCGTCCGGCGTCGCCAGAAGGTTGGCCGGAATCGGAGTTCCGTCCGGATGCAGGAACTGCGTGCCCGCCACGTAGGTGATCTTTGCGTTGGGAAATTCCTTCTTCAATCCTTCCATGAAACTGACGGTGTGCGTCGGGGTACCGTTGTAGTTCCCCAGCAGCACCCGGGTCTGGTCGGCCAGCGGCCCAACCACCACAATGGTCTTTACCTCCGGCTTCAGCGGAAGCGTTCCGTCATTCTTGAGCAGGACCATGGCTTCATCGGCGACCTTGCGCGCCAGGTCGCGATGTTCCGCGCTGTTGAGCTGGCTCTCGTCGATCTTGGCGTACGGCACCATGTCCGGGGGATCGAACATCCCCAGTTTCATCCGCGCCGTAAACAGCCGCACCAGTGCCTGGTCAATTGCGCCCTCGGCCAGGTAACCCTGCCGTACAGCATCGACGTACGGCTTGTAGTCGTGGTCGTCCGTCACCTTGGCAAAAAAATCGGCGCATTCGTTGTCCATGCCGCGGGTGAGCGAGATGGCGGAGGCCTGGGCCTGGGTGGGCCTGAAGTGGTGGCCCTCGAAGATGTCAATGACGGCGCCGCAGTCAGATACGACGTAGCCCTTGAAACCCCACTTGTCGCGGAGCTGATCGATCAGCGTGAACTCGTTGGCGCAGGCCGGTTGGCCGTTGATGGCGTTATACGCGCACATCACTGAATCCGCGTGACCCTCGGTTACGGCGGCGCGGAATGCAGGCAGGTAGGTGTCCTCTTCGTCGTGCTTGCTCACGTCCACGTCCGCCATGTGCCGCGTGGGCTCGGGCCCGCTGTGCACCACAAAGTGCTTGGGTGTGGAGATGACGCGATAGTAGTGGGGATCGTCGCCCTGCATGCCGGTGACAAACGCCACCGCCATGCGCCCGGTCAGGAACGGATCTTCGCCGTAGGTTTCCTGGCCCCGGCCCCAGCGGGGATCGCGGAAGATATTGATGTTCGGCGCCCAGAAATCCAGCCCCTGCATGATTCTGCTGTAGCCGCCGTTTTCTTTCACTGACTGCACATTCTTGATGCGCCCCTCGATGCCGATATCGACGGCCATCTGGTGAATCACGGACGGATCGAAAGTGGCGCCGAGTCCGACGGGTTCGGGAAACTCGGTAGTGCCGTTCACGGCCACGCCGTGCAGCGCCTCGCTCCACCAGTCGTATGCCGGCACATTCAGGCGCGGAATGGCGCGGGCCTGGTTTACCAGCTGGCTGGCCTTTTCTTCCAGCGTCATGCGGTGCACCAGGTCGGCGGCGCGAACCTCGGGCGGCAGACTGGTATTCAGATAGGGCGCCTGTCCCGTCGCCGAGGTTTCCTGTTTCGCTTCCTGGGCTCCAGCCGCCGTCAGCAACCCGCAACAAGCCAGCGCGGCTCCTGCCGCGATCCGTGCAAACGTTCTCATTGTTTCCCTCACGGGCGGCGGGCTGAAGTCGACTCCCTGAAACAAACCTGGCTGCAAGGAAAAGTGCGCCCGCTCTCCGGTTGCTCACGCTAAAGCGCGCGGCAGCGATTGTCAAGCTCGACCGCGATCGAAGATCCTTGCGTAAAAATCGCTTTAGCTCACCGCGCTACCAGTACCGAGGTGGATATTGCGGGTACGGAGGCGGCGGGGGCGGAGGCCCATAAAAGTAATACGGCGCCGGCGCGGTGATGGCCCATACCAATGCGGCGATCCAGCCGAAGAACGTCCAGCCCAGGAACAGGTTGAGCATGGCGATGCCGCCGCGGCTGTCGAGGCGGCGCCCCATGGCGATAAACGTGGGCAAAAAGTACAGCCCGAGGAAGAAGAAACCGCCGAAATGGCACATGGAAGTACCCCTCCTTACGCCGGCGCCGGCGGTATTCTGCTCCAGGCAATCTCCCGGTTCAGACCGGCGCCTCGCTCCCCATCAGCGGCAGATACGATGTAACCTTCAGCGAAGTTCCCGTGTAAAGAGAGTCAGAGGCGCGAAATCCGGTGGCAAGCGGAGCCCAGATCGGCATGGCGCAGGATGAAGACCGGGCGGAGTTGGAGCAGTTCCGCTCCGGGAACGAATCCGCGTTCGAGGCGCTCTTCCGCCGGCACCAGCGCGCTGTCTATGGCTGGATTCTCCGCATCGTCCGCGATCCCGGCTCGGCAGAGGACCTGACCATCGAAACGTTCTTTCGCATCCATCGCGCCCACGCCCGCTTCGATCCGGCGCGGGGGTTCGAACCGTGGGCCCGCCGCATCGGTACTCACGCCGCGCTGGACTGGTTGCGGGCACAGCGGCCGGAGACGGTCATGGCGGACGACTTCTTCTCCACCGTGCCGTCGCCGCAAACGGCGAACCCTGCGCTTACCGCGGAGATTCGCCGCGGCATCGCACTCGCGCTCGGCCGCCTGCAGCCCAAGTTGCGGGCCGCCGCATTGCTCGCCGTTATTGAAGAGCGCCCGCACAAGGAAGTAGCCGGCGCTCTCGGCATCACCACCGCCGCCGTCAAACTGCGCGTCTTTCGCGCTCTGCGACGGCTCAGAACCGATCTGGAACAACAGGGGATCAGGCCATGAAGAACAAGGGAATAGGGAACAGGGAACAGGGAATTGAAAGCATCGAGGCGCTGTTGCGGAGTGCCATTCCGCCGATTGAGGCAAGCCCGGAACCGCCGCACGACCTGTGGCCGGCAATGCAGGCGCGGCTCAACGCGCAACCGCCGCTCGCCGCTCGCCTGCGCTCTGTGCCCTGGTTTGACTGGGCCCTGGCCGGGGGCCTCGCCGCCTTTGCGCTGGCGTTCCCTGCCGCGGTTCCCATGCTCCTTTACTACCTGTGACGCCTGTCCCTGTGAGGCAGCGGACCCGCTCCGCAGAAAGGTTTCCGCAATGAACCCGCATCCTTACCTTCGTGCTTTCCTGGCCGGTGTCTTCATTCCCACGCTGGTGCTGCCGCTCATCCTCACCCTGTTCATCGTGGTGCGGCTAATGCTCCAGTTCCCCGTCCCCATTGAGCGCGGCATCATCTTCCCCATGGCGCTTGTGCCGTCGCTGTGGGGCATCTGGAACGTGCTCTGGCAGCTTCCGGCGCTGCGCACGCGGGTTCCGCTTGGGCTTTTCGGCGCCCTGCTGCCCATGCTGCTGGTGCCCGGCGGCGCGCTGCTTGGATCGTGCTTGGGCGTCCTCACCCTGGGCGCAAGCGGCGTCGTCTGGTTCCAGGTGTGGCACATTTCGTATGCCGTGATCGCCTGCGGCATCTGCGTGGCGCTCACCGCCTATTACCTTGCGTGGAAGTATGTCGTCGGGTTCCTCAACCGCACGCTGGGGATCGCGTGAAGCTATTTGCCGCGCGCGCCGGGAACGGCCAGGAGAACCCCAATGTATTGGCGAACCCGGTAAGCAGGGCGGCGGACGCTTTGGAATGGAACTCGGCGTGGCGACCGGCCCAGTCGAAACTTTTCAATTGGTCAACAAGGGTGGCGCCCTCGACCCGATCCACCGTCACCGGCAGCGCAAACGGGTAGGGCTTTCGCCGGCTGGTTAGAGGACACACAACAGCCAGGCCGCTGGCGCGGTTGTAGCGCATGTCGGTCAGCACCAGGGCAGGCCGGCGCTTGGCTTGCTCGCGCCCAATTTGCGGATCGAAGTCGAGAAAGACAATGTCCCCCGCATCCGGCACATAGGCCGCTACCATTCCACCGCTTCCTTTCCGACTTCGGGACCTGCGGAGATTTCTGCGTATCGGTTTTCCGGGGTGATTTGGGAGACCAGCTGGGTCAGCGTCGGAATCCTGCCAACCCGGTGCAAGCAAATGGACCCTTCGTCGGCGGCTTCAATCTCCAGGGTGTCGCCTTCGCGAAGCCTGGCGGTGTCGGCAACCGGCTTGGGGATGCGGATGGCGAGGCTGTTACCCCATTTCAGCATCTGGGCTCGCATGGGCAGCACTCCTTTCGTATGTAGATACATTGTATCGCCAGCGCTCGAACGCGCGCTTTGAAAAACAGCCCAGCTTCAGTTCAATGACAGGATCGAAACGCTCGGGCTGAGGTCTGACGGCTGTCTTCAGTACGCCGCCTCCGCATCGCTCGCCCGCGGCGCGCGTACAATCCGCATCAGCACGCCGCCCTCCAGCCAGTTCACTTCGTCGCGCTCGCATCCTGAAACCACCACGTTGCCGCCGCCTGCATAAAAATCCGAATCCATGTGCTGATGGCATTGGGGGCAGTTGAACCTGCGCTTCAGGTCCGCGGGATCGGCCGGCGCCGGAGTTTCGCTCCCTGGATGGCCCGCGCGCATCGACTCCACCAGCGGTTCCAGCGCGTTCATCGCCACCAGCAGTCCATGGCAATTCTTGCAGGCATGGAGCGGAACCCGCGCCAGCACTGCATTCCACAGCGCAGCCGCGCAAGAGGGGCATTCCAGGTCCGGCGCTTCCTCCAGCCACTTCACGCCGGCATCGTCCGGCGTCAGCGTCACCACGGCTTTGCAGAATTCGCAGCGAAGGCTGGCATTGCCGATCGCCAGCCGCATCGGGGCTCCGCACGACGGGCAATTCATTGTTGCTTCCCGCACTCCGGGCAGAACTTTGCGGCCGCCGGCACAGGCTTGCCGCACTCCGTGCAGAACTTCGCCGCTGCGGCCGGCGCCGTTGCGCCGCCAGCCTTCCCCGGGAATCCCTGCCCCATCAACGCCTGCGCCATGGCCACGCCCGCGCCCAGTCCAACGCCCATTCCCGCTGTTCCTCCGGGGTTCTGCGCCGCCTCTTCCAGCGATTCCGCCGCTTCAAATTGCGTCAGCCGTCCCACGTCCCCGGCCATGCCCATCCCGATTCGCTGGTCCAGCACTTTCTCGAGTTCGTCCGGCAGCGACACGCTGGAAACGATGAACTGCGCCAGGTCGAGCCCCAGCGCCGCGAATCCCGGCTTCATCGCCTCGCCGACCTTTCCCGCCAGCGCCGCCTGGTTCTGCGCCATGTCCAGGAAAGCCACGTTGCTTTCCGCAAACACGCCCGCCATCCGCTCCACGATCATCGCCCGCAACTGTTCCTCGAGGTCCGCTACACAGTACGCCTCGCGCGTTCCGCTCACGTTGGTGAAGAACAGCCGCGGATCGTCGACGCGATATGCGTAGGTCCCGTACGCGCGCAGCCGCACCGCGCCAAACTCGCGATCGCGGATGGTTACCGGCGTCCCCGTTCCCCACTTCTGATCCATCTGCAGCCGCGTGGAGAAAAAGTACACGTCCGATTTGAACGGCGACTGGAAGTCCTTGCTCCAGTTCATCAGGTCCGTCAGGATGGGCAGATTGCGCGTGTTCAGCGTATGCAGCCCGGGCGCGAAGACGTCGGCGATGCGGCCCTCGTTGACGAATAACGCCAGCTGCGTCTCGCGCACCGTCAGCTGGCCGCCGTTTTCAATTTCCATGTCCTGCATGGGATAGCGATACGCCAGCACGCCATCCTCGGTCTCGTTCCACTGGATGACGCGGATAAACTGCTTGCTTAGGAAGTCGGTCAGGCTCACGGTGGGCTCCTCGCCCGGATGTTACACCGCGTCCCGGCGGACCGGCACGCCAACAATCGTTTTGGGAATCGGCCCCGTTACGGGCAATTGCCTTGTGAAGCGGATCGAGCCGGTAGCTAGTAGCCAGTAGCCAGTAGCTAGAAGCTGCTCTCAAAGAAATCCCCCAGCCCCGCCCGATGCGCATGCGCGGCCATCGTGTCCTGAATCGTCAGCGCCAGAGCCAGCGCATCCCGCCCCTGCTTAGCGGTCACCCGCGGCTGCTTCCGTGTCCGCACGCATTCCAGGAACGACTCGATCTCCAGCCGCAGCGGCTCGCCCGGCGTTACCTCCGGCTTGACGAAGGAGAGTCCCGGAGCCGGTCCCGGCGTGGTCTCGCCGGCTGGTTCGGCCAGGCTCCGCGCCAGCGTCTTGATCTTCTCCGTGTCCCCTTGCGCTGCCATAAACTGCGCCAGCAGCGGCGCCGGAATCTGCCCACCGGCCAGCAACTGCTGCGCCAGCTTGAAATCCACCTTGCCTGTAGCCAGAAATTCAGCCGCAGCCGCCGCAACCTGGGGCGAAATCTTCGCTGCGGCCACGTCATCGATCCGGATCACAATCACATCCCGCCGCGCATAGTCGATCGACACATACTGCCGCGGCTCGAAGAACCTGAGCTTGCGCACCCGCTCCGTGGAAACGCGCGACGCCGTAAAGTTCGCCACGCAGCCCGATTCGAACTCCACCCGCACGTTGGCAATATCCGCCTTCGGCGACACAATGGGCAGCCCCACCGCGCGCACTTCCCGCACCGGCGACGCCGCAAACGTCAGCACAATGTCCAAATCGTGGATCATCAGGTCCAGCACCACGTCCACGTCGAGCGACCGCGGCGTAAACACGCTCAGCCGGTGCGCCTCAAAGAACATGGGCCGCTTGAGCCGCGGCTGCACCGCCAGCACCGCCGGGTTGAAGCGCTCCAGATGGCCCACCTGGACGACCCGTCCTGCGCGCTCGGCGCGCGCCACCAGCTCATCGGCCTCCGCCAAAGTTGCCGCAATCGGCTTCTCCACCAGCACGTCCAGCCCGCCATCAAGCAGCGCCGAAGCCACCGCGTGATGATGCACCGTGGGCACCGCCACTGACGCCGCCTGTACCTGCGCGTCCGCTCGTAGCAACTCCTCCACGCTGGCAAAGACCGGAATCCCGTACTGCGCCTCGGCCTCCGCCGCGCGTCCCGTCTCCGGCTCGATGCAGGCCACCAGCTCCACGCCGGCGCCCGCCTGCTCCAGCTCGCGGTACACGCGCAGATGGTTGCGCCCGAACGCTCCCGCGCCCGCAACGGCCACCCGCACCCTGGCTTCGCTTCCGATCGCCTACGCCCCTTTGCCTTCCACCGCCTTCAGGCAGCGCCCGTAGAGCTCCAGCAGCTCGGTCACATGCTCGTCCGGCTTCTCGGCAGACTTGGCCGTAAACCCGGTGGAAGACGCGCCCGGCCGTCCCACGTTGGCCACGCCCGCCACAAACTTCAGCAGATCCAGCGCAATATCTTCGTTCCGCCGCGCCCCAAGCCCTTCCTTCAACACTCCATCCATAGCTGACTCTCCGAAATCCGATGCTAGCAGAATTGCCGGTCCCAACCGGCTTTGCCCGCTCTCCCTGTCCGTTTGCGAACACCCCGTCGCCCCACCGAACACCTCTGTCCCGTCCGCAGCACCTCCTGCGCCCGCGCATGCGCCACAAACCACACCAGTTTGGTTCTCGTGCTACCATGGCCCCCAACGTGCTGTTTCACATGCTCAGGCAGCCCTCCCCGCCGAGGTACATCCATGCTTTCTCTCATTCATGACCTGCGCTACGCCCTGCGCCAGCTCCGCAAGACCCCCGGTATGGCCGTGCTCGCCATTCTCACTCTTGCACTTGGCATCGGGGCCAACACCGCCATCTTTACGGTCATCCAGAACGTCCTTCTCCGCCCCCTCCCTTACCCCAATGCGGACCGCATCGTCTCCATCGCGCCCAAAACCGACAAGCCCGCCTTCGGCTCAACTTCCTGGCTCAATTACGTCGACATCCGCAACCAGTCGCGCCTGCTGCAGACTGCGGCGGGATACTCCCTCGATGTCAGTGTCGTCCAGTCCCAGGACAGCTCCATCAGCGTCGCCGCGCCAAGAGTTACACCCAACCTCTTTTCGATGCTCGGGGTAAAACCCATCCTCGGGCGCACGTTCAATCAAGCTGAAGGACAGACCGGCGGTCCCAATGTCGCCATCCTCAACGAGGGGCTCTGGCGCGAGTCCTTCCATGCGGACCCGAACATCATCGGCAAGACCATCCGCGCCGGCGGCATCTCCCGCACCGTCATCGGCGTTCTGCCCGCCTCGTTCCAGTTCCCGGAATACATGGGCCCCGACGCCACGCACAACGCCATCTGGTTCCCGCTGCAGCCGACGGGCGAGATGCTCAAGGACCGCGGCTACGACTTCTTCAATGTGATCGGGGAGCTTCGTTCGGGCGCGACCGTGGCACAGTACCAGCACGAGCTCGATGCCATCGCCGCACGGGTTCCTCGCGACAAGGGCGATTCAAAGCTTGCCCTTAGCGCCGATCCCTACCAGGAACTGGTCACCGGCCCGGTCCGTCCTGTCCTCTACGCGCTCTTCGCCGCGCTCGGCCTGGTTCTGCTCATCGCCTGCGCCAACGTCTCCAATCTCCTCATCGCCCGCTGCCTGGCGCGCCAGCAGGAGTTCGCCGTCCGCGCCGCGCTGGGCGCCGGCCGCATGCGCCTCGTCAGCCAGATGCTGGCGGAGGGCATTGCCCTCAGTATCCTCGGCTGCGCGCTTGGGCTCGCCTTTGCCCAACTCTCCATCGTCGCCATTCACAAGCTTCCCCAGGGCACCGTCCCCCGCGCTGACACCATCGCCATTCACTGGACCGTCGTCTTCATCCTTGCCGCCATCGCAACCCTTACCACTGTGCTTTCTTCGCTGCTGCCCGGACTCCTGGTGGCCCGCGCCAACCCGCAAGCCGCCCTCCAGGCTGCATCCCGCGGCCTTGGCTCGCGCACCGTCAGCGGGCGTCTCAGCGGAGCCCTCGTTGCCGGCGAAGTCGCCCTTTCCGCTGTTCTCCTCGTCGGCGCAGGCCTGCTCTTTCATACCCTCTGGAACCTGGAGCAGGCCAACCTCGGCATCGACATCGAGCGCGTCACCACCTTCACCGCCATGCCCGCCGACGCCGCCGGCTTCTCCAACATGTCCGTCGCCTCGGACACCGCCAACGCGCCTCCTTCCGTCGCCACGCTGGTCTACGCGCCCATCCTCGACCGGATGCGAACACTGCCCGGCGTCCAGGACGCCGCGCTCGTCACCTCGCCGCCGTTCTCCGGCACGGGCGTTCAGAGCAGCTTTGAAATTGTCGGCCAACCCAAAGACCGGCAGGAGCCAACCCGCGTATCCGCGGCCAGCGCCGGCTACGCCCGCGTCCTGGGCACGCCCATGGTCCGCGGCCGGATGATCGCCGACAGCGATACCCTGGCCGCGCCGTCCATCTGCGTCGTCAATGACGCGTTCGCCAAAAAGTACTTCCCCGGCAAAGACCCGGATCAGGCTGCCCTCGGACACCAGGTCAACCTCGGCGGCAAAGACACCGGCATGATCCAGCCCTATACCATCGTCGGCGTCATGGCCGACCAGGTGGGCAGCAGCGTCGGCGGCGATGTCCTGCCCAACCTGCTCCTTCCCCTGCAGCAAGTTCCCACTACTTCGCTCTTCTACCAGGCCCTGCTCAAAACTGTAGTCAGCTTCGTGGTCAAGACCCGCGGCGACATTCCCATAGCCACCACGATGCGCGATCTCTTTCGCCGCAACGCCCCCGGCTACGCCTTGGACGAGTTCCAGACCATGCAGCAGGCCGTGGAGAAGAGCACCTTCAGCCAGCGCCTCGGTCTCTATCTTGTGGGCTCCTTCGCCGCGCTCGCCATTGCCATGGTGATCGCCGGCCTCTACGGCGTGCTCTCTCAACTAGTCAGCTACCGCCGCCGCGAAATCGGCGTGCGCATGGCGCTGGGCGCAACCCGCTCCAGCGTGGCCACGCTCGTCCTCCGCCAAGGCTCCATCCTCGTTGGCGCGGGACTCGCCGCCGGCCTCATCATCGCGCTCGCCACCGGCCGCCTGGTCGCCAGCTTCCTCTACCAGGTCAAGCCGCTCGACGCCTGGACCTACGCCGCCGTCATCCTGGCCCTGGCTCTGGTTGGATTGCTCGCAGCGCTGCTCCCCGCCCGCAAAGCCGCCTCCATCCAGCCCATGCAGGCCCTGCGCGAGGAGTAGCCCTGAGCGAAGAGCAATCAAGGCGGGAAACCGCATGCAAACGGCTTACATCGGCATGGGGGCGAGTCTTCACGGCCCATCGGCTCTCCCGCAACTACGACACGCGCGAAAGCTTTTATCGGGGTTACGATTGATGACGCTCACGGCATCAGCCAGCACATGGCACTTTCCTATCCATCCTGCTACGCTTTTTCCATGCAGATTACGGTCCAGCTACCCGATGATCTCACCCAGCATCCGAATCCTGGCCGCGAAGCCTTGGAGGCGCTGGTCATCGAAGGGTACCGCGCTGGAACGCTCTCCCCAGCGCAGGCCGGTCAGATGCTCGGGTTATCGCGCTTCGAGTTCGAGGGCTTTCTCAAGGACCGGAAGATCTGTGATCACGCCTACGACATAGAAGACCTTGAGAACGACCTCGAAACTCTGCGCCAGCTCAAGGCCAGCGGAACGATCCCCTCATGATTGTTGTGGCCGATACCTCTCCCCTCAACTACCTCATCCAAATCGATTGCGACCATCTCCTGCCCCGCCTCTTCGGGCGGATTCTCGTCCCAAACGGCGTGATGGATGAACTTGCCCATACGGCCGCGCCTCCAAAGGTGAAGGCATGGCTCATCCAACCTCCCGCCTGGATTGACGTTAACGTAGTACAGCTCGTACCCGATCCGAGGCTGGCGATCCTTGGAAGAGGGGAACGAGAGGCCATTCAGCTCGCCGAAACCCAAAATGCGCACCTCCTGTTGATTGATGAGCGCAAGGGTCGGCAGGAGGCTATGCGCCGCGGACTTAAAACCACCGGCACCTTGGGGGTGCTGATAAGCGCCGGAGAACTTGGTCTGATCAAACCCGCCAGTGCATACCGTCGATTGCTCGATGAGACTACGTTCCGCGCTACCCCAGCGCTCGAAAGCCGTTTTCTTGAGCAGGTTCGCACCAGCGGCGAGCGGCCTTGAAATCCATGCCCACCGCCTACATCGCTCTCGGTGCCAACATCCCCGGCCCCGCCGGTCCACCTGTAGCCACGCTCGCCGCCGCCGCCCGGCGCCTCACCGCACTCGGCCCCATCATTGCCCGCTCTTCGCTCTACTCCACCGCTCCCGTCGGCCTCGCCCATCAGCCGCGTTTCTTCAACGCCGTCCTCGCTCTCGAAACCACCCTGCCCCCCCGCGAGCTCCTCGACCAGATCCTCCAGATCGAGCGCGACTTCGGCCGCGACCGCTCCGCCGGCATCCCCAACGGCCCCCGCACCCTCGACCTCGACATCCTGCTCTACGGCTCGGCGGTCATCCGCGAGCCCGGTCTCGAGATTCCCCACCCGCGCCTGGCCGAGCGCGCTTTCGTCCTGGTGCCCCTGGCCGAGATCGCATCTAATCTGGAAGTCCCTGGTTCGGGCCGTACCGTGCAACAATTGCTCCAGGGACTGCGTACCGGCCAACCCTCCGAAAACAATGCGGTTCTTCCTATCCCCAACTCTCCCTGGGATTCTGCTCCCAGTGTCGATCCTGACGGCCCTCCCGGCGCGTCCGGTTGAGGCGCAGCCGCAGGCCGCCATTACGCTCACCGTCCAGGACTCAGCCGGCGCCGCCGTTGCCGGAGCCCTCGTCCGCGGCTCTTCCGGCCGCTCCCTCGGCCAGACCGACGCCTCGGGCCGCATCGCGCTCACCTGCCAGGCTCCCTGCCGCGTCCAGGTCGAAGCCCCGTCGTTCGCACCGCAGGACTCCACGCTCTCCGCCGACTCCACCATCCACCTGGCCCCGGAAAGCGCCATCGAGCAGGTCACCGTCACCGCCTATCGCGCCCCGCTGGGCGACCTCGAAAGCCCTGCCATCACCCGCCAGCTCTCGCCGGAAACCATGCAAACCACCGCCGCCGTCTCGCTCGATGGCAAGCTCCGCCAGCTTCCCGGCGTCGAGCTCTTCCGCCGCTCCAGCTCGCTGGTCGCCAATCCCACCTCGCAGGGCATCAGCCTGCGCGGTCTCGGTTCCACCTCCGCCAGCCGCACACTCGTCACCGAAGATGACGTGCCGCAGAACGACCCCATCGGCGGCTGGATTCACTGGGAAGAGCAGCCGGAGCTGGCCCTCCAGTCCGTCGAGCTGGTCCGCGGCGGCGCCAGCGATCTCTACGGCTCCAGCGCCATCGGAGGCGTCGTCAACATGCGCCTGGCCCAGCCCGGTGTCCCCACTGCCGAGCTGCGCTCCACCTACGGCGCGGAAGGCACTTATGAAAACAGCCTGCTGGCCCAGGGCATGCATGGAAAATGGGGCGGCCTCGCGGCCGGCACGCTCCTCGGCACCGACGGCTACATTCAGGAGGCGCCCTGGCAGCGCGGCCCCGTCGATACAAGGTCGTTCGTGCATGCGCAGAACGGCCTCGCCATGGCCGACCGCACCGCCGGCCCGCTGCGGCTCTTTGCCCGCTTGAGCGGCTTTCAGGAGTTTCGCGGCAACGGTACTCCCTATCAGGCAAACGGCACCAGCCTCCTTCGTTATGCCACCGGCGCCGACTGGCAGCGGCGGCAGGGCTCCTCGCTGGAACTGCGCCTCTACGGCGCGCGGGAGCGCTACCGCCAGACGTTTTCGTCCATCCTCAATTCGCCTACGCCGACGGAGCCTGACTGCTCCTACCGCTGCGGCGAGAACCCGACGAAGTTTGCACGAATTCCGGTCAACGAGCTTGGCGCTGCCGCCCACTGGTCGCAGCCGCTCACTCCCGGCCTGCTGTTCCTGGCTGGAGCCGATGTGCACGACGTGCGCATCTGGGACGATGAGCAGAGCTTCGGCGCGACTGCCGCGCTCACCGAGACGCACGACCACCAGCGCGACTCCGCTCCGTGGGTTGAAGCCCTCTGGATTCGCCACGCATGGACCGTAACCGCTTCTGCCCGCGAAGACTGGTTCCAGAACTATGACGGCCAGCAGGTAGCGAACTCCGGCTCCGGGTTCAAGCTTTCAGCCACCCAGCCGCCGCAATTCGACCAGCATGTTTTCGATCCGCGCCTCGGCCTAGCACGCAAGCTCGGAGACCACTGGGCGCTGTCGGCTTCAGGCTTCCGCGCCTTCCGTGCGCCCACACCCAGCGAGCTCTACCGCTCGACCCAGGTCGGCAACGATCTCACCAAGCCGAATGGTTCCCTGCGCAGCGAGCGCGCCACCGGCTGGGAGGCCGGCGTGGCCAGCCAGCGCAACTGGGGTGAGGTGCGCGCAAGCTGGTTCGACACCCAGATCAACCGGCCCATCGCAGCGGTCACCATCAACCCCAACTCCTCGCCGATCCTGCTGATGCGGGAGAACCTGGGCCAGATCGAGAGCCGGGGCCTGTCGGTGGACTTCGAACTGGCGCCGCGCAAGGGCCTGACTGTGGACGGCGGCTACCAGTACGCCCATGCCACGGTGACGCGCGGCGCTGCGGACCTGGGCAACTGGATTCCCGAGGTGGCGCGCAATATGGCCACGCTGAACCTGACCGCGCAGCGGCGGAGGCTGGGCCTGGTGAGTCTGCAGAGCCGGATGAGTGGGCGCCAGTACGACGACGACGCCAACACCTACTTGCTGCACAGCTACTTCCGCCTGGACGCCTTCGCCAGCCACGAGTTCGGCAGCCGGTTCGAGTTGTTTGCCGCCGGCGAGAATCTCTTCGACCGGGACATTGAGGTGGCTAAGACGCCGACAAGCACCTTGGGCGCGCCGCGCGTGGTCCGGGGCGGGCTCCAGATCACTTTGGGCCGCAGCGGCCATTAAAGCCGCCGAATCGCGCAAATCAGGAAATGACGATGCCCCGCGGATGGTTGGAGCTACTCCCTCAGTCTGCCCAGAGCAAGGGGGAAAGGCAGCAGGGCCTAGCCGTAAACTGTTTCAATATAAAACCATGGGCGCAGCCATCATCCGCTGCGCCCATTTTGCTTGTTGCACTCTTCAGGCCTTACATTCCGCCCCAGAGCCGGGCGGCCGCTACTTCGTAGCCGCGGCGGAAGCCTTCCCGATATTCCCCGCGAAATTGCCCCGGAACATTGGGATTGCGGTATTCGTCGCGGTTGTTGGGATCAGCGTGGCGGTGGTTGCCAAAATCCTTTTGTGCGCCCTCAATGCCATCGTGAAAGCCCCGGCGTTTCATATCGGAGTAGGCACTGGGCGCTTCCCACCGGCTGGGGTCGCCGTTGTACTGCTGCCACGACGGTTCGCCGGACAACTGCGACATCGTCGAGGTGTATCCACGCATGAAGCCTTCCCGATATTCCTCGGCAAACTGGGGGGGAACCTCGGGATTTTGGTATTTTCCATGGCTATCTGGATCGGGACGGCGATTCCGCTGGAAGTCGCTTTGGGCGTCCTGACCACCGTCGTGATACCCCCGGCGCTGGGCATCGCTCTGCAGTCCGCGCATGCCCCACTGTTCCCAGTTGGATCCCTGCGGCTGGTCCATGTGCTGCTGCTGCTGCTGCGGCGCGGAGTTCCACAGGTGCGCTGCGGCCGCGGCATAGCCGCGGCGGAAGCCATCCCGCCAAACCTCGCGCATTTGATAAGGAACATCGCGCGGCAGAGCTTCCTGGCGGCGATACTCGTCGCGATCATTCACGTCCGGGCGGTTGCCTCTGTCGAAATCATGGTGCGCGCCCGCGACGCCAGCGCGAAAGCCGAGCCGCTGCATCTCGTTGAGCTCCCCGGGAGGCGCTTCCCAGCCTCGTTGCTCCTCGTACTGCGGTGCCGGTGAAGCCTTCATGGAAGGTGCAAAAAGCGTGATCGTAGTTCCAGCAGCGAGAGCGAGGGCCGGTGCAATAAACCGTTTCCAGGTCACGGCTTGTTCTCCTTTTCTTTGGAACGCTCAGGATACACCGGATGTTGCGGCCCATGCAGTAATAGCTGTGGACAATGCGCCCAGGATCACAACTCAAGTTGCGTTCATATTCCTGCAGCAAACCGGGCAGCTGATTATCGACTGCGGACGGGAGCGGCCAGCTCCTCCGCGGCGATGGCGAGGACGCTGTTCCAGTCGCCCGGAGCGCGCTGGCGCAGGAGGCGGGCGGTGGGGTACCACGGAGTGGATGCGCTGTCCTGCATCCAGCGCCAGTCGGAAAGATGGGACAGAAGGAGAAAGACTGGCTTGCCCATGGCGCCGGCAAGGTGCGCGATAGATGTGTCTGTGGTGACGACGGCGTCGAGGCCGGCGATCATGGAGGCTGTGTCGGCGAGATCGGAGTCGCGGCTGGCCCCGTCCGCAACGGCGACATCGGAGGGCAACCCGGCAATCTGATTCGCCGCCGGCCCTTTCTGCAGCGAGACCCAGCGAACCCCCGGAGTGCGCAGCAGGGGCAGCAGGACCCCAAGCCGCACCGAGCGCTGGGCATCCGACTTGTAGCGGGGATTGCCGGACCAGCAGAGGCCCACCGAAAGCAGGGAACCTGGGAACGAGGGAACAAGGGACCGGGAAGACGGCCCCAGATACGCACCCGGCCAGGGAACGGTCTCCAATGTGGTTCCGAAGACCGCGGGAAGGCTCAGGAGCGGGCACTCAAGATCGAAGGGCGGCGGAGGATCGTCGAGGAGGGCCACTTGAGCCAGGCCGGCGCGGACCACCGCCAGCGAATCGAGGAGGCGCGCCACCGGACTCTGGACTTGCAGGATAGGATGGCCGCCGCGCGCAGCAACCAGCGCGGCATAACGGCAAAACTGGATGGTGTCGCCCAGGCCTTGCTCGGCATGGAGCAGAACGCGCTCGCCATCCAGAAGCTCGCCCTGCCAGCGCGGCCGGGAAAAGACCCTGGGTTGCGGATGGACTTCGCGGAAGCCCCAGCGCGCTTCGTAGTTGCGCCAGCCCTCAGACCAGTGGCCCAGGCGGAGTTGGGTGAGGGCCAGGTTATAGCGTGCGCCCGCGTGGGAGGGATCGCGATCCACGGCGGACTGGTGCGCGGCGAAAGCCTCATCCATGCGGCCAAGTTCAAGCAGGGAATTGCCGCGGTTAGAGATGGCGGGCTGGCTGCCCAGGGCCGCCGCGTGTTCGAATGCCGGAACAGCCTCACCGAAGCGCCCCTGGGCGTGAAGAACGATGCCGAGCGTGTTCCATGCCTCCGCATCGTCCGGGGCCTGGGCCAGAGCCCAGCGGATCCATCCCTGCGCGCCGGCAAAGTCGCGCCGGGCCAGGCGCAGGCGAGCCCATGCGAGGAGGGTCTCGGGGCGGGCAGGATTGAGCGCGAAGGCGCGGCGCAGGTGACACTCGGCCTCACGAAACCGTCCGGATTCCCGATCGATAAGGGCGAGGCTGAGCCAGCCGGAGATCAGATCCGGGCGCAGCCCGAGGCCGCGAACGAAGGCAATCCGAGCGAGGGCGGGACGGCCCTTCGCACGCAGCAGGCAGCCGGCGTGTATCCATGCGGCGGCCAGAGTGGTCTGAAACAGCCGGAGCGCGCCGGCAGAGGGTCCGGTGGCGGGAATCGGCGCCGGGAAAGTCTGGAGGGCTGCGGACATGGCACGGGCTCCTGCCGGTGAACGGCAAGCTTGCCGGCGGCACTTCAAGGTCCGAAGAGACAATTGGCGGATGAGAAAAGACTGAACCTATCCCGGCAGACCGGCAGTCAGTCCAACCATTTACACTTGCGGTGGTTCGAGCAGTCGCAGGCAGGGAACCGGCGCCCCGCGGAGCGCGATCTTGCGAGAGGCGGCAGACAGCTTGGCCGTTCCCCGATATACCCAACTGAAAATGGAGCAAACCAGATGACGATTCGAAAGCAGATGATGGCAGTGGCGATGTGCGTGGCGGTGCTGGGAAGCGTGGCCCGTGCGCAATCCGGACGGACAGACCAGGCGCCTGAGCGGCTGCCGGGCCTGAATCCGGCGTTCCTCGACAAGACAGCCGACCCCTGCACCGATTTCTTCCAGTACGCGTGCGGCAACTTCAGCAAGCTGCATCCCATTCCGGCGGACCGGTCGGGATTCGGATCGATGACGATGCTGCTGGATGAGAACCAGTCGATCCTGCACTCGATCCTGGACAAGGCGGCGGCGGGCGGGGCCAACCGCACGCCCAACGAGCAGAAGATCGGCGACTACTATGCGTCGTGCATGGACACGGCGAAGATCGACAGCGAGAGGCTGAAGTCTCTGCAGCCGGAGTTCGACCGCATTGATGCGCTCAGGAGCAGGAGCAGTCTTTCCGCACTGCTGGCGCACTTTCAGCTGGTGAATGTGAACGCGCTGCTGGGCTTTGGCGAGCAGCAGGATTTTGCCGATGCGCGCAAGCAGATTGCGGTGGTGGACCAGGGCGGGCTGGGCCTGCCGGAGAAGGACTATTACCTGCGCACGGGCGCCGCCGACGAGAAGCTGCGGCAGGAGTATGTGGAGTACATCGCGCAGACGTTCAAGCTGCTGGGCGAGCCGGACGCGAAGGCGGCAGAAGACGCGAAAAAGGTGATGGATCTGGAGACGGAGCTGGCCAAGTCGTCGCTGGACGTGACCTCGCAGCGCGATCCGCAGAACGTGTACCACATGATGGCGGTGGCCGATCTCGAGAAGTTGACCCCGGCGATCGACTGGAAGCAGTTCTTCGCGGACTCGGGCACGCCGCCGATTACGGAGCTGAATGTAACCTATCCGCCGTTCTTCAAAGCGCTGAATGCTCTGCTTACCTCCACGGACCTGGAGACGGTAAAGGCCTACCTGAAGTGGCAGGTGGTGAATTCGACGCCGGGTTGGGCGCTGCCGGCCAAGTTCGACGATGCGCATTTCGATTTTTACGGCAAGACACTGAGCGGGCAGCAGGTGCAGCAGCCGCGCTGGAAGCGCTGCGTGGCGGCGACGGACGGCGCGCTGGGCGAGGCCCTGGGGCAGGTGTACGTGGCGCAGGCATTTCCGCCCTCGAGCAAGGAAGCGACGCAGCAGATGGTGAAGGACATTGAGGCGGCGATGGACAGCGACCTGGACACGCTGGACTGGATGAGCGCCGAGACGAAGGCGAAGGCCAAAGAGAAGCTGCACGCGGTTGCCAATAAGATCGGCTATCCGGACAAGTGGCGGGACTACACCTCGCTGCACGTGGAGCGCGGGGACGCGCTGGGCAATGCTGACCGGGCGATGGTGTTCGAGAGCCATCGCGAGCTGGACAAGATCGGCAAGCCGGTGGACCGCGGAGAGTTCGGCATGAGCCCGCCAACGGTGAACGCGTACTACAACCCCAGCATGAACGACATCAACTTCCCCGCGGGCATTCTGCAGCCGCCGTTCTACGACCCGCAGGCCACCGACGCGGAGAACTACGGGCACGTGGGCGCGGTGGTGGGCCACGAGCTGACGCACGGGTTCGACGACCAGGGCCGGCAGTTTGACGCAGCCGGGAACCTGAAGGAGTGGTGGACGCCGGAGGACGCGAAGAAGTTCGAAGCCAAGGCCGACTGCGAAGTAAAAGAGTACGGCGACTTTACCGTGCCGGGCGACGTGCACGTGAACGGCAAGCTGACCCTGGGCGAGAACACCGCGGACAACGGCGGACTGCGCCTGGCGTACATGGCGCTCCTTGAAGACGCGAAGCGCAAGAACCTCAACCTGGATGAGAAGCAGGACGGATACACGCCGGCGCAGCAGTTCTTCCTGGCTTTCGGGCAGAACTGGTGCGGGGAACTGCGGCCGCAGCGCGCCCGGATGCAGGTGCAGACCGATCCACACTCGCCGCAGCAGTTCCGCGTAAACGGCGTGGTGCGCAACATGCCGGAGTTCGGACAGGCGTTCGGTTGCAAACAGGGACAGCCGATGGAACCGGAGAACGCGTGCCGCGTGTGGTGAAAAGAAAGGGAACTGAGAACTGAGAACTTGAGAACTTGAGAACTGAGATGGGTGCATGCAGCTTGATTGGGAGACCGGCGCGCTGGCTGAGGGCCTGCTGTGCTATCGCGCCGGAGAGTTCTTTCAGGCGCATGAGCACTGGGAGTCGGTGTGGCTGGCGGCAGCCGAACCCGACAAGACCTTTCTCCAGGCGCTGATCCAGGTGACTGCGGCTTTTCATCATCTGCGCCGCGGCAACCCGATCGGCGCGGCATCGCTGTTGAGCGCGGCGCTGCGCCGCCTTGAAGCCTACCCGCCTGAATATGCGGGACTGGCCGTCGAACCTCTGCGGCAAAGCCTCCGCGGATGGTGCGAAGCGCTCATCGCAGGCGGTTCCCCACGGCTCGAATTTCCCGATATCCTCTGAGGTGGAAATTTTCGTGGCAGTCAGGCGTGTGCGTGCAACGCAGCTTGCAGGCACGCGGCTACATCCCGCACGGCTGCGCGAATCGCATCCCAGTCGCGCGCGTCCATCGCCTTCATGTTTCTGAGCACCGGAATCCATTTGAAGGGAAAGCCCAGCCGAGCCGGATTCCATACCCCACCCACAATCTTCGTGGCCACGGGAGAGAACCACGGAAATTTTGCCAGCTGCCTGTCGAGTTGCTGGCGCGCGCCCGTCCAGTCCTTCTCCTGATTCTGCACCGGGCCCGGGACGAACAGGGCCACCGGCACCTCCGTCAGCCGTGTCCGATAGCACCGGAGGAAGCGCCGTGCATCTCGGTGCAACTGGCCCATGTAAAGCGCGGCCACCAGGACGACGGCGCTCGCCTGCGGCGTGCTATGGATTTCTCGCGCGGGCAGAACTTCCGCCTTCATCCCCTGTTCGTGAAGGATCTCCGCCACGGTCTGCGCCAGCTCTGCCGTGGATCCGCTCCGCGTCGCATACGCCACCAGCACTGTGGGTTCCATCGGTCGCTCCTTTCGCGGCGCTTAAACGACGGCCGGAACTTCTCTCTCCTGCGTGGCCGGCCTCAAAACAAAAGGCACCTCGTCCTGGCGGCACATGGCTTTCACGGCGGGGCGGGCGGTCATCGGGCCGGACGGCAGGCCACCGCCGGGCATGACCCACTGGCCAACCATCAGGAACCGTTTCAAGCCGGGCAGCGTGTTGGGCAGCGGCCTGAAACCCTGGCCGGGCTCCAGCAACCATCCCTCCATGGACCCTTTCCAGTTGCCGGTGTGGCGCATGACCGATGCCGGCGTGGAAACATCCACCGTCTCCACTGCATCGCGCAGGCCGGCCACGCGCCGGTCCAGCACCTCGATCACCGCCTCGGCGATGCGGTGCTTCTCGGCGTGGTAGGCGCGCGGGTCGCGGGTCCGCAGCTCGCTCCAATATGCATAATTCCGCGTCGACATGAGACAGGTCACAGCGCACTTGCCCACCGGCGCAAATGTTGGATCGTAGTGGAAGAACCGGAACCCCACGTTTCTCAGATCGGTAGCCGGATCCAGGTTGATGGGAGAGTCGAGAATACGGGTAAGCATCGGCGGCTGGTCTGTGAGGTCCATCCCCACGCCCAGCGATACCTGCACGTAGGATGCGAAGGTCTCGCGCTCGTCGTAAATCTGGCGGGTAAACCCGCGCGCATATCGGCCGTCCAGCATGTCGAAGATGGTCGCGTGCCCATCGGCGGCGGAGATCACCCAGTCGCCCATCACGCGCTCGCCCCCGGCCAGCTCCACGCCCACGGCCATGTCGCTCTCCACCAGCACGCGCTGCACCTTTGCCCTGCAGCGCACCTCGCCGCCCAGCACCCTGATCCGCTCCTCGATGGCGCGGATAATGGCCTGTGCGCCGCCGATGCAGTAGCCGGCATTCCCTACATGCATCCACGCCAGCGAGAGCACCATCGCCACCGCGGTCAGGCGCCCCACATCGCCCTCTGAGAAGAAACTCTTCAGCAGCGGATCGCTGAAGCGGTTGCCGTATTCGCGGCCGCTCATCCGCCCCAGTCGGCCCAGCACAGGGAAAATGGGAAGATCGCGCACAATGTTCAGCCAGTTGTCCGCCAGGCCGCCGGCGGGATCCAGCAGATGGAAATGGCTCAGCGTCCGGATGGTGTGCGTCAGTTGCCGGATTGCCTTCCCGTCTTGCGGCGAGCGCCGCAGCAACTCTTCTTCCAGACGGCCGGCGTTGGTCCACACATGGAGACAGTCGCCGTGTTCGGTTTCAATGCGGACGAATTCCTCGTGATCAATAAACTTAAGCCGGTCGATATCGAGGACTTCGCGCCATATGCCGTTGAGCTCGCCGTCGGGCTTGGATCCCACAAACCAGTGCAGGCAGGTCTCGAAAGTGTATGGGCCGCGGCCCCAGCTCATCGCCAGCCCACCGGGCGTCTCGCCCATTTCCAGCACCACGGCCTCATACCCGCACTGGAGCGCGTACACTGCCGTGCTCAGCCCCGCGATACCGCCGCCGATGATGACCACGCGCCGTCCGTTACCGTTCATGGCATCCTCCTTCGCCCAGAGCACCTGCCAGCTTCCACCGTCACGGGCGGTATCTCAGGCGGAAGGGATGTGTCGGGAGCAGATCAGCAGGACAAATCAATCAGGCCGCCTGGAATACCGGGCCGCAGTGCTGCGAGGATTATGGTGCCGGCGCGTGCTCCCCGCCGTGACACGAGTCACGGACGCTTGTGCGATGGATGACCGGACCCAGCTTTGGAGCTACTGGATTCGATCCGCCGGTGGACACCTGCGTCCCTGCTTGATACTCTCGACTCTCTTGCGCTTCGCCCACTTTCCGCGGAGGTTGTTCCCCATGTCGTCGAGAAGGAGTTTTCTGATGAAGGCACCGGCCGCCGCGCTGGCCATGGCCGCAGGCGCTCACCGCATTTCGGCTGATTCCACTGGTGTTAGCCCAGGCATTCAGCTCTACACCGTGGGCGCAGACATGCAGAAGGACCCCGCCGGAACGCTGCGCGCTCTTCGCCAGATCGGCTTCGTCACGGTGGAATCAGCCGGATTTGGGGCTCTGACGCCGGCGGCCCTGCGCAAAACCATTGACGATGCAGGCCTCAAGTGTCCCAGCGCACATCTGCAGTTTTCCACCGCTGATCCCGGCCCGCTTTTCGACCAGGCACATGCCCTCGGCGTCCAGTACGTTGTCAGCTCGGTACTCACCGCGAAGCCGTTCGGCAAGTCGATGCAGGAGGCGATCCAGGCGCTCCAGTCGCAGACGGCGGACGACTTTAAAAAGAATGCCGCCCTGGCCAACGACATCGCGCATAAGGCCAAAGCCGCCGGCTTTCAATACGCCTACCACAATCACAATTTCGAGTTCCGCGATCTCGGCGGCGGCAAGACCGGCTACGACATTCTCCTCGCGGAAACCGACCCCGACGCGGTCAAGTTTGAAGCCGATTGCGGATGGATGTGCGCTGCCGGCCGCGACCCGGTGGACTTCTTTCAGCGTTTTCCCAACCGCTATCGCATGATCCACGTCAAGGATTTTGTGAAAGGGCCGCCGACCACCGACCTGGTTGGCGCAAACCGGCCCACAGGCACCGAGCTTGGCCGCGGCTTCATCGACTACAAGCGGATCTTTGCGGCGGCTCGGGCGGTGGGCGTGGAGCATTACTTCTCGGAGCAGGAGCCGCCGTTCACTGACATGACGCCGCTGGCAGCAGCCAAGGCGGATTACGACTACATGCATTCGATAGCGAGCTAGTAGCTAACGGCTAATGGCTAAGAGCTAAAAGCCTTCACACGCCCTCGAAATGCTTCTCAATCTCCTCCAGCGTCTTGCCCTTCGTCTCCGGAAGGAAAAGCGCGACCGTGATGAAGTAGATGACGGTGAAGCCGGCGAAGAGGAAGAACATGGTGGCGTAGCCGTACTTGCCCACCACCGGCAGGAAGATGGCCGTCAGGGTGGTGGAGACGAGCTGGTTAAGAACCAACGCAACGCTCATTCCGTTGGAGCGGATCCGCGTCGGCATCAACTCGCTCAGCGCCAGCCACACGCAAACGCCCGGTCCCATGGCGTAGAACGCGACGAACATGTAAAGGCACAGCGCCATCAGCCAGCCGTTGAGCGTGCTGGGCACCGGCTCCAGATAGGCGTGCTCGATCTGGAGAGGCGCAGTGCGGGCGGCGTCAAGGTCGGCGAATGGATCGCGGAAGAACGCCTCTACCTTGCTTCCCGGCAGAACTGCGGCCCGGTCGATCTGGATGGTTGCGGGATCAGGCTCACTGGAGCGTGCGGGTGCGGTGGTAGCAGTAAACGCTCCGTAGGAGTAGATGACGGTAAGAGATTCAGGCTTGCCTGCGGCGGCGTCCTGGCTGGCGATGCGCTGGAAACCTGCCTTGTCGAACTTGAAGCTGAGCGCCTGGCCGGCGGTGACTTCATTCTGCATAGCGCCGGCAACATCAACGCGGTGTCGTTCCGTATTTCGGAAGAGCGTACCGGCCGCGATCATGGAGACGATAATTCCGGACGTTCCAACGAGGAAGAGGAATTTGCGCCCCTTGCGATCGACGAGCGTCATGCCGACGATGGTGAAGAGGAAGTTGAGGAACGTGAAGAGTACATATCCCCAATGCGCCATCACATCGGAGAGGCCACTCTGGATGGTGATGTTGGTGTTGAAGCCGACAAGGGAATTGATGCCGGTGGCAGTGTTGCAGGAAAGGATGACGCAGGCGAGCAGGAACGGCACCAGGTAGCGGCGCTGGAAAAGCGAATCGCTGAAGGCGGTGCGGCGTTTCTCCGTGACTGCGGCCGAGATCTGCTCCATCTCGCCTAGTTCCAGCGCTGCCTGCTCCGCCGTGCGCGACCTCATCAGTGCGGCGTGAGCGTCGGTTGCGCGGCCGCGGCGGAAGAGCCAGCGCGGCGACTCGGAGACAAAGAAGCTGCCGAAAACAAAGAGCAGTCCGGGCGGCATGGACACCCAGAAAATGCTGCGCCACGCGTGGTTCTTGGCGATAAAGATCGCGTCGGCCGAGCCGAGCCTTTCGATGGCCGCAACGTGATAGCTGAAGTAGACGCCGATGAGCGCGGCGGCAAAGATGCCGAGTGTGAGCAGCCACTGGAACACGCCGGTGCCGCGGCCCCGCTTATCGGCGGAGAGGCATTCGGCCAGGTAGAGCGGGACAACCACGCCGACGATGCCGCCGCTAGTGCCCTGAAGCAGCCGGCCCGCAAAGAGCGAGCTGTAGGACTGGGAGAGCGCGATAACAGGAATAGAGAGCGTGAACGCCGCGCCGGCAAGAATCATCAGCGGCTTGCGTCCCATCCAGTCTGCCAGCAGGCCGGCAAAGAGCGTGGAGAAGACGCTGCCCAGCAGGACGGCGGCGACAATGATGGAAAGCTCGGCCGGCGTCAGATGCGATGTGGCTTCAAGATAAGGGAGCGCGCCGCCAATGATGCCGACGTCGATGCCATAGAGCAATCCGCCCAGGCCGGCAACGAGGAGAAGAAAGCGGTTATAACGGACCAGGCGGGAATCGATGGCGGCGGAAGGACCAGTTGCAGTATTCGAGGTCATGGGTGGCGGCACCAATTCAGAATCGGAACCTGCCAACCGCCTGCTGCATACAGCAGCGGACTCTGGGGTTTCGCTGAATCTGATTGCCAGCTTACCTCACTGGGGCGGTATGCCGGAGCTGGAGCGTAGGAGCTATCGGCCGGCAGAAGCCGTGCGCGATTGCTCCTGGACGTTCGCCGCGGTTTCCTCGCGCCAATAATGGGCAGCGCCAACCAGGGGCGCGCGATCGAAAAGTGTAGAAATGACGGCCTGAAAACCAAGGCCCGCGATTTCAGGCTCTGCCGCCGGCAAAAAGAGCTCAGCCGCATGGGCAATGCCGCCGCCCAGAACCACGCGCTCCGGCCGGAACGGAGCCACAATGTCGCGCAGGACCTGGCCTAGATGCATGCCGAACTCCGCGAAGACAGCGCGCGCGTCTGGATCGTACGGGGCGGCGGAAGCGATGTCCGCCACTTCCATATCGCGCCCGGTAAGGGTCCGATATGCGGCGCGGATGGCGCGCGTGGAGATGAGGTCCTCCACGGTGGCGTTCGCATAGGGCAGGTTCCAGACCTCGCCCTCGGGAGGAACGCCTTCGCCGGAAACGACACATGCGCCGTTGACGGTGAACGCCGAACCGATGCCGGTACCCAGGGTCAGGCCTGCGGCGCGCCGGGTGCCTTTCAAGCTGCCGGTGGCCAGCTCGCCCAGCACGTACGCGCAGGCATCGTTCAGGAATCGCAGCTGCAAGGGCGACCAGCCGAATTTCGCTGCCAGCGCGGTGCGCAGGTTGCGGCCGTACAGCGGCTTCAGCTTGTGCTGCATCAGGCTGACGCCGGCTTCGGTATCAAACGGGAAGGGCACCGCAAGCGCGGCGCCGGAAAGATTTACATCCTCTACTGTTACCTGTTCCGCCAGCCGATGGAGCATATCGACAAAACGCTCGAAGCTATCGATGCCGAGCAGTGGAGCGCCCGCGACGTGCAGCACCTCGAGATCGGACATGCGGCACAATCCCGCCGCCACGTGGCTGCCGCCTACATCGAACGATAAGACGCAATCCATTGTCGTTTTCACTTTCTCGCCGCCTCTCATGTGTGACCATCGCATTCGAGAAAACACAATCGGGCCCATCCACCGTTCCCTGCGGTAGTTGGCAAGAGGGAATCCACCTGGGACTTTTTAAGCTGATGATAACGGTATCATGAATCCCAGGTTCTGCAACAAGAGATGGTCTCGTGGAGCAGGAAGATGCTTCCGCGAGCGGTCAGGTCTATATCTTCACGCCTTTTTTCGCCACGAATCCAAACCCTTTGATGCGGATTCGGGCGCCGGAACCGGTACACGGCGCGCCAGCATGCCAGTGACACCATGATAGCGGTGCGTGCACCAGCTCTCAAAGAAAAAAACGGGCCCTTCCATCCGCGCGTAATGCAAAGGCTGCGCGGATGGAAGGCGCTTCCGGCGATCTTTGTGTTGCCCATCACCTCAGCGGCTCGGCGGTGACCTCGATCTCCTGGCGATGCGTGGTGCCGGGAATGTCCAGCGAGCCCAGCATCACCGGCTTGCCTGGATCGAGATTCGAAGAGCCCTCGAGCAGGCTCTGGTGAACCACCGGGTCCTGCACGCCGAATCCGGACTTCTCGTCGGCGACCCCGGATTGTTCGATCCTGGAACGCAGGCGGCCGCCATCGATGTTCGCGTCGATGTTCAAGCCGACGTCGATGTACTGCACCTCAGTGTTCTGATCGGCACTGGAACCTTTCTGCGTGCCCGTTAGAAGCGGCAGGCGGTTGCCCTGTTTGATGGTCGACCTGGTTCCGGCAATGACGATGAGGGTTACCTGCCGGGGCTCTGCGCGCTTGCCGCTGTCAATATCGGTGATGGTGTAAGTGACGCGCCAGGCCTTGCGTGGCCGATCCAACTCGCCGATGAGCCGCTTCGCGTTCTCCAGGTCTTCAGCCGTGGCGCGGATGACAATGGCATCCTGCGACTCCAGCGCATACATGCGCGCCCGCGGAAGCATATTGCGCAACGCGGTCTGCAAGTCGTTCAGATCGGACGGCGCAGTGGCGTAGTTGATGGTGAAGGTCTGCTCGCTTTCGGGCACGGACTTTTGATCTGGAATTGCCTTCTGTTCCGGCGGAGATGAGGCCGGGGCGGGATTCTGTGCGGAAACTGCGGCCGAGGGTATGGCGATGGCCAGCGTGAGCGCGGCCAGTTTAAGGACAGGGCGCAGCCTGTCCGCTGCAAAGGGCAGCAGGGTCATGGGAGCCTCCAAATGGTTGGATCGGTGGACCGCGCATGCGCCCCGCGGATTGCGCTGCGGCGGCTTCTATGTCAACAGACGTGAACTGCGGAAATCCGCTCGCATTTTCCTTTGCGTGCGAAGGACGGGCTTTGCTCGGTGTTCCAGAGCGGCGCCGGAGCGCGAACGCCGCGAAGTCACGCTCGACAGCTGGGACCGGTACCAAAACTAAAGCCGCGGCGGAGGCGCTCTCCGCTAGGCGTCGTCCATGTCGTTGGCGAATTCATCCACCAGTTCCGGGATAAACACAGGCGCGCGAGGCGGACTCAGCCTGGCGGACGGCACATGCAGCGGGCAAAGCGCGCCCAGGGATTCCGGCGCGTGCTCCTCGAGCAACTCTTCCAGTTCTCTGCGCGCGTTGGAAACACAGTTCAGGCACAGGAAGAAAGTGCGCATCACAATGCGAAGATCGCTTGCGCAGGTGGCGCGCTGCATGTAGGAGACATCCATTTTGGCCTTGATGGGCTTCAGGACGGCCTGGTAGAACGACTCGATGTTGCCGGGTGGAATCTCCAGCAGCATGTGCTCTTCGTGACGGAAGGCGAGGGTCGCTTCGCCCGTGAGTCCCGGACAATAGGGCATGTGCAGGGCTTCGTGCTCCGGCAGTTTGGGACGCGGACCCACCAGGCTCATTTCGCCTTTCAGCACGTTCCAGAACTGCGGCAACTCGTCCAGCTTGTACCGGCGCAGCAGGGCCCCCACGGGCGTAAGGCGGCAATCCGCATGGACGGTGTGCGAGGCGCCCGGCGTGTTTCCGTCCACCCACATGGAACGAAACTTGTAGAGCTCGAATTCTTTTCCGTCGCGTCCCATCCGGCGCTGCCGGAACAGCACCGGCCCGGGCGATGTGAACCGCACCAGGGCCCAGCAAACTGCCAGGATCGGCAGCATCAGCACCAGCGCGAGCAGGGCGACGCTGCAATCGAGGATCCTTCGCGTCCTGCTGTCGACCCACTCGCTGGCAGGGGGACATTCAGGAGGCTCGCAGTCAACCATCGGATCAGATAGACTCCCGGCCGCAATCACGGGCAATGTGACAATCAGAGCAAGATGTCTCGACACAAGTTCCTCGAGCGCCGGAAAGACCACAAACCGCTCCCTTCCCACAATTACAAGGCACATGGCTTCTGAGGCGGCGCGGTGTTCTCCGCCCAGGCAGCCGGATTGAAATATCTGCCCTTGCGCAGCGACAAGGTCAATATTGATTGCGTTGTTAAGAGCCCTTGGACAACCCACGAGCGCGGAACAGGAACACCGGCGCTTGGCAACCTAAGACGCGGGTTGAGGGACAAAGGTTTCTCGGCGTCCCGGCAGGGATCGGACGGTATTGGGCTCGCTCCGGTGAAACCGTAAACGTTTCCGCGCCCCGCCCTCTCCAATGCATTACAATCCGGTGAAATGCCGCAATCGAAACGCCGAAAGCAAGATCCGGGCCGCAGTACGACAATGGCCGACGTGGCCAAGCTAGCCGGAGTCGGCAAGATGACGGTTTCCCGCTGCCTCAGCGGGAGTGCGAATGTCTCTGAGGAAACCGCCGAACGCGTTCAGCGCGCCATTCGCATGCTGAATTACCAGCCCAACGAACTGGCCCGCAGCCTGCGCTCCGTCCACTCCAAGACCATCGCCCTCATCCTGCCCTATCTCTACGACCCGTTCTTTGCTACCTGCGCACACGCCGTTTCCACCGTGGCAACCCAGCACGGCTACTCGGTGCTCATCACCACCTCCGACGAAAACGGCGACATCGAACAGAATCAGGCAAGCCTCATGTTGCGGCGCCGCATTGACGGCATGATCATCATCCCCGCGCCGAATGCCGGAGACTACCTCACCGGCGACGAGTATTCCCGGGTCCATGTGGTCACGCTCGACCGCCCCGTGCCGGAGTCACGCTTCGATTCCGTATTGGTGAACAATCGCGCCGGCGCGCGCGCCGGGGTGGCGCACCTCATCGAGCATGGCCACCGGCGCATTGCCTTCCTCGGCCTGCGCAAGAGCCTCTATACCTTCCAGGCACGCTACGCCGGCTATCGCGAGGCCATGTCGAGAGCCGGGCTGCGTCCTGACAACTACATCGAGTGCACCTCCCAGGACGATACCGTGAGCCTGGTGCACTCTCTCCTCACCGAGTCCGAGCCTCCCACGGCCCTTTTCGCCGGAAACAACCTGACCATGCGTTACATACTGCACGCCATGAACGTGCTGCACATCGAGGTGCCCGGCCAGATCGCGCTGGCCGGGTTCGATGACTTCGACATCGCCGATGTACTCCAGCCCGCGCTCACAGTGGTGCGCCAACCGGTTTACCAGGTGGGGGAGATGGGCGCCAATCTTCTTTTCCAGCGCATCTCCCGCGGCGAATTCCCATCGAAGGGCCATCGCATGGTTTTGCCCACCGAACTGGTCATCCGCCGTTCCTGCGGATGTCATCCCGAATCGGGCGTCCTTCCCGCAGGCATGGCCATCCCTGCGGAACCCGATACGTCAGCCGCGGAGTAGGCCCTGCCTCACACGGTGCGCCGGCCGGTGATGAGGTTGATGATCAGCACCACGACCGCGAGCACCAGAAGAAGGTGGATGAAACTGCCCATGATGTGAAAGCTGAATCCCAGAATCCACAGGATCAGCAGGATTACGAAGATAGTCCAGAGCATTCCCTGAAATCTCCTTTATGCAGATTGATGGCGCCGGGCTTGCCGGCGGCACATGGTCTGGTTGGATGCAGGCTTGGCAACTGGGGTCCCTGGCAATTGGGGGCGAGGAGAGACGAAATCCCCAGGCAGCCGGACGAGAAGGCTCAGTCTGGAAACGCCAGCATGGTCTGCGCCACCGGGCTCCAGTTCCTGCGGTGCAACGGAGTCGGCCCCAGGCGCGTGAGGGCCGCCATGTGCGCGGGGCAGCAATAGCCCTTGTGGCTGGCCAGCCCGTAGCCGGGAAACTGCGCATCCAGTTCCACCAGCAGGCGGTCGCGATACACCTTGGCCAGCACGCTTGCGGCGGCGATGGAAAAGCTGGTCCCGTCGCCCTGGATGCACGCCTGCTGCGGGCACACGAAGTCGATGGTGTCCACGCCGTCGATCAGCAGGTAATCGGGCGCCAGGGCAAGCTGGCTCGCTGCCTGCTTCATCGCCAGCAAGGACGCCTTGCGAATGTTGATGCGGTCGATGGTCTCCACGTCCACGGCGGCAATGGCCCAGGCCACGGCGTTGGCGCGGATCTCCACGTCAAGCTCATTCCGCTTCTTCTCGGAGAGTTTCTTTGAGTCGTTCAGGCCCTGTAGCCGGCAGCGTGGCGCCAGGATCACGGCCGCCGCCACCACCGGACCGAACATGGGCCCGCGTCCCACTTCGTCCAGGCCGGCAATGCGCAGGAAGCCGAGCTTGCGCGCAGCTTTTTCCAACCTCCATCCGCATACCGGTGCCTTGGGCATGCGATCAGTATAGGGCGAAGCGGGGCTGTGGAAGATGGGCTCGCTTAAGCTTTGCGGCGCCGGCCATCAACGATTCCCGTACACCGGGATCGCCGCGCCATGAATCGTCGTGGCGGCGTCGCTGGCCAGAAACAGGATCACCTTTGCGATGTCCTCCGGCTTGGGCCAGGTATCGAAGTCGGCGCCGGGCATGGCCCGCCGGTTCGTCGGCGTATCAATGATGCTGGGCAGAATGGAATTCACCCGCACGCCGGTGCCCTTCGCGTCCGCAGCCAGCGAATCCATCATCGCCACCGCCGCGGCTTTCGATGCAGCGTAGGCAGCCGCGCCGGCGCCGTGATCGAATGCAGCTTTGGCCGCTACGTTGACCACCGAGCCGTAACCCTGCTTCAGCAGTGTGGGCATCACCGCCCGCGCCAGCACGAATCCGGCGCGTAGATTCAGCGCCAGCATGGCGTCGAACACCTTCGTCTCCAGATCCCACAGCTTGATCCCGCCGGCATAGCCGCCGATGGTGTTCGCCACCGCGTCCAGGCGCCCTTGTCGCGCCAGCAAGTCTGACACAAACCGGCCGGCGGCGGCTTCGTCCGTAATGTCCACCGCGTGCCCTTCGAGCGCCGATGCATTCGCCCCGGCAGCACTCTGCAACGCGGCATACTCCGCCTCGTGGCGATACGAAACCGCTACCGTCGCGCCTTCGTTGAGGAACGCGAGGCTCACCGCGCGGCCCAGGCCGCCCGTGCCGCCCGCGACCAGCGCCACTTTGCCCGCAAAGCTGATGTTCATCGTGCCTCCATCTGTGCCAGGGAACCTGCCCAAACAGCAACCCCGGCACGAGGGCCGGGGTTGGTCTTGCCGTAGTCGGTGAAGGCTTACGCCTTAGCGTGCTCCCGCTCCACTTCCTTCAGGCGGGCAGCCTTGCCGCGCAGGCCGCGAAGATAAAACAGCTTGGCGCGCCGCACCCGGTAGCTGCGGATCTTTTCCACCTTGTCCACAACTTTGGAATTGAAGGGGAAGATGCGCTCGACACCCTGGCCGAAGCTCATCTTGCGGACGGTGAACGTGCCCTGGGGTCCCTTGTTGATGGCGATCACCAGGCCCTCAAAGGCCTGGAGGCGTTCTTTCTCGCCTTCCTTGATTCTTACCTGGACGCGAACCTGGTCGCCGGGGACAAACTCGGGGAGATCGGTGCGCTTCAGCTTGTCAGCCAGGCGCTGCATAACTGGATGGATTGACATGGCTTCTTCCTGCGGTTGAACTCAGAACTTTCAGTTTATCAGAGAAGTTGCCGGCGCGCCTAGCAGCCCGTGGTGGAAGTCGAAAACCTCTGAAAACCCATCCCTCAGGGGCTAAAGCCCGCATATTTTTCAGCCACTTACGGCACGACTAAAGTCGTGCCCTTTCAAAACCAGACTTACACCACAGGCTGCTAATGCCGGCAAGCCGATTGGATATTAGTGCCGCGCATGGGCGAAGCCGGAGCGAAGCCCGAGCCGGACCGTCTCCACCGCCAGGCCGATGCACGCGTAAATGCCCGCGTTGAGGACAATGGACCAGTACCAGGTGATGGGATAGTGGCCGAACAGGGGCCGGACCGGAGCGGTGATGTTCACCATCATTTCGGCGGTGGCGCTGAAGGTGAACGCGGGCCCTCCGTGATAGGCGCCCCAGGTGAGCCAGGTGAAGTAGAGGAACCAGCAAAACGCAACCGCCGCGCCAACTAACGCCCATATGCCGATGCGCTTTGCCATGGAAGGTCTCCCTCGGGGAACTCACTTGCACCTTTCTTGGATGCCTCTGCAGGGATGGAGGCAAGCGGAGTCACGGTTCTCCCGCATTCGACTCCAGGCAGGTATATTGCCACCATGGACGCAAAACGAGAGCTTCTTCGCCACACTCTGGCCACCCTCGCCTACCGCGCCGTCCGCGCCCTGGACGGCGCACCGGATGAGTTTGCGGCATTCAGCGGCTGTGGGCGCACGCCCGGCCAGATCCTGGCCCACATGGGCGACCTTTTTGACTGGGCGCTGAGCATCGCGCAGGGCAACTCGCGGTGGCACACGTCGAAGCCGAAAGCTTGGACAACGGAAAAGGAGCGGTTCTTTGCGGCGCTGGCGGCATTTGACGCGTATCTGGCCGGCGCTGACCCGGTCCACGAAGAGATGGAGCGGCTGTTCCAGGGCCCCGTCGCCGACGCGCTCACGCATACCGGCCAGCTCGCCATGATGCGCCGCCTGGCGGGGTACAAGATTCCCGGAGAGAACTACCACGCCGCGAAAATCGCGGTTGGCCGAATCGCTGCAGACCAGCCGAAGGCAGTGAAGACGTTCTGAACGGCTGGTTTTCGGGATTACGGCTTGAGATTGCCCCCGTGCAGCCGCCCGAATCCCCGGGCCGTCGGCGCGGACGCTCCCGCGCTGGGCAGGGAAGTCGTGGGCGAGGTGAAGGGAGCGGCTCGGGCGAGGGCGAAATTGGGTTTTCGGGGGCTGAACCGCGCGGATTTTCTGCCGGAAAGGGCGCTCAGGCGGCCTGTTTCGGCTGCTGCTGCGGGCCGGGAGCCGGCTCTGGGCTGGGTTCCGGACCGCGTTGGTCATACGGAGGCGGCAGCTTGTCGAGATAGTGCTGGGCCAGGTCGCAGTAGTAGAGGGCGACCAGGGGGTTGTTGCGCAGGTCAATCTCGCTTGGAACCGGGATGCCGCGCTGCCTAAGTGATTTGTATAGGTCCATTTGGGTCTTTCGGTCGGGGAGCTGGCTCGCGGCCTGGAGGGACTGGCGGTCCTCGACCTGGTTACCTTTGGTGGGGAGGGGGTCGGCCTCGTTTTGCTTGTTCCGGGTGGCTTGCATTTCCCTGTTTTTGGCCGCGGGGACGATGAGGTTGGCCAGTTTCCAGGCGGACATGGCGGTCTGGGCGAGGTGGCAGAAGCGGCCGATGTCGACCGGATCGACGGCGCCGATGGAGGCACCGTGGGCGATGCAGGCGACGTAGAACTGGAAGGAAGCCAGGTCGCAGAGGATGGGCAGTTTGGCGAGGTAGGCTGAACAGGCCGCCTCGTGGTTTTCCTGGCGGCTGGAGTAGCTGGCGTCGCTGGGCAACTTTGCCTTGACGCCGAGGTAGGCCTGGATGCAGACGTTGATGGCGTGGAGGATCTGTTGGCGGAAGGGATCCTGGATTTCTGGTTCCGGCATGGGGGTTCTCCTTGGTTAGTGGTTAGTGGTTAGTGGTCAGTGGTCAGTGATCAGTGGTCAGTGGTCAGTGGTCAGTGGTCAGTGGTCAGATTTGAGGCCAGACTTTGAGGCCAGAAAGACGAAGGCCGGACCTTTTTTTGAAGGGTCCGGCCGGTGCATTTTTTGAGCTGGGGCAATTATACCGGAACGCCCTATTGGTAACTGCATATTGGTTACTATTGCGTCTCTTTGATTCTAAAAGCTTTACGGACAAAGTTTTCCACAGGTACTTGACAAGATTGAGGGCTGGCGCGGAATGAGGCTGTTGGGCGGGCGCAAAAGGGCGTCTCTCAGGGGCTAAAGCCCGAGGGGTTGATCGTCTTTTGCGGCACGACTAAAGTCGTGCCCCTTCAAGGCTCATTTGCGCAACTGTTGTGGGGTCCCCAAGGTTCGTTGCTGCCCGCGGTTCGTTGCTGCCCGCGGTTCGTTGCTGAGGGAAGGGTGCGAAATGCAGGTTCTTCGACTGCGTTCGCTGCGGGAGCGCGGACGAGGACGTCCGCGCTACAGCCGGCCGGGAGGCCGGCGCCACGTTTACGTTGAGGGGGCCGGGGCTAGGTTGAGGGGCCGGGGCTACGTTGGGGGGCCGGGGCTAGGTTGGGGGGCCGGGGCTACGTTGAGGGGCCGGGGCCACGTTGAGGGGGCCGGGGCTAGGTTGAGGGGCCGGGGCCACGTTGAGGGGCCGGGGCTACGTTGGAGGGGCCGGGGCTACGTTGAAGGGGCCGGCGCTACGTTGAGGGGCCGGGGCTACGTTGAAGGGGCCGGGGCCAGGTTGAGGGGCCGGGGCCACGCTCGCGCCGGGTTACTGCCGCAAGCCCACGGTCTGGAAGGGCAAGCCGGTTTCCGGAGACTGGCTCGGATCGGCTTCCTTGTTGGGCGCGATGGAAACGCCCGGCGCTGCCGCCGCTACAACCGCGGTGTTCCATCCGTCCACCACGATCAGCGCGTCTTCGCCGCCGAGGTCCTTCAGGTCGGCGTCGATGTGGATGGTGCGGCTCTCACCCGGCGTCAGCGAGATGTAGTTGCCGTCGTAGAAGACCGGCAGCACACGCTCGCCTGACTTGCGCCGGAGCTGCACGTGCGCCATCAGCGCAATGCTCTTGCCGGGATTGCGCAGCGTGACCACGATGCGGCAGCGGCCGCCCGAATCGGCCCGCTCGATGAACGGTTCCAACGCGACCATTGGCAGCTTGTTCAGGTCGGTCAGATCGTCGGGATTGGCGGTGTTGGCGCGCCAGTAGAAGTTGGTGGAGAGGAGCTTTCCACTCTCGTCATTCAGGTCGAGCTTGAGGAAGTTCACGTTGGAGAGATTGGCCGGGAAGTCGACGGGTCCGAGCGTGGTGGCTACATCCGGCGCGGCGGTGAAGTGGTAGTCGCGATGGAGCGCCACAGAGCCGTCCAGGTTGTAGATGGTCTCATGTGCCACGGCATTGGTGAGCGGTTCGGGGAAGTTGTTGATGACCTGCAGCTCGCCGTTGGCCTGGTTGAACTGGATGTGCTGGAGCTCGCCCGCCGAGCGGACTCCGAACAGGGACGCGTTCGGCTCCAGGTCGTAGTGGTAAAGCTGCCAGACGAAGCTGGGCTGCGCCGGGTTGGACATCCACGTGATGACGGCGGTGGTCTGGTGGAAGAGCTGCGCGTTGCGGCCCTCGTACATGGCGCGGTAGGCCTCGTAGTTCATCAACTGGGCCTTGCGCACAAAGTCGGCCAGGTTGCGAACTTTGCCGTAGCGCTCCTCGAGCTGGCCCTTGTACTTGTCGCCCCATTGCGCGCCCTTGGCAAAGTCGTGCTCGGCCCAATCGTCGGTGATCGTCTCCCAATCCTTTTTCGGCATCATGCCGTGGATGGACTCGAGCGTGGGGACGGAGAGGGAGCCGGTCTCGGTCTTGAAGTAGTCGTCGGTAACGATGTAGAACTCGCTGGGCACGCGCCAGTGATAGGGGCCGTTGGAGCGGACGCCGGCGCCGGAGGTGGAGCTGGGCTGGTAGCGGCGCGTCGGCTCCAGCTCCGTCATCAGGACGCGAAGCTGGTCGTCGATTTCCTTGGGCGGAAAGCCCTCATTGCGTGCGCACCACACGGCGATGGATGGATGGTTGCGGAAGCGCAGGATCTTGTCGCGCACGTTGGCGATGTAAGTGGGCAGGTCGTCGGGGTTGGGGCCGTCGGAGGGATTGGGCTGGAAGAACTCATCCCAGAGGAGGATGCCGTACTTGTCGCAGAGCTCGTAGAAGTCCTCGCCGGTGGACTGGCCGACCCAGTTGCGGATCAGGTTCATGTTGGCGAGCTGGTGCATGTGGATCTCGGCATCGAGGCGCTCGCGCGGGATGCGCTTGAGGGCTTCATCCAGGCCCCAGTCGCCGCCGCGGATGAAGACGCGCACGCCGTTGACGGAGATGGTGAGGTTTTCCGAATCGGGCACGGAGTAGGTGATTTTGCGGACACCGAAGCTGACGTTCTGCTCATCGGAGTGCGCGTTGTCCTGATCGAAGACGAGGTGGAGCTGGTAGAGATTTTGCGCGCCGTAGCCGTTGGGCCACCAGAGGCGCGGGTGGTCTATATGGAGCGCGGGATCGGTCTGCGGGGAGAAGGAGATGGTTTGGCGCGCGTGGGCGGCGAGCTCCACCGGCCGGCTGAATTCGATGTTTTCAATGGCGCCCCGGAGCACGCCCTTCTGCGGCTGGTCGGTAACGTTTTCGACGGAGACCTGAACGGCGACGTCGCTCGAGTCGGTGCGGGGCAGCGGCAGATCGGTGGTTACGAGCGGGTCCTTGATGAGCACCGCGCCGCTGGCCGAGAGATAGACCTTCTGCCAGATGCCGGTATCGCGATCGCGGATGGCGGGGAGCCAGTCCCAGCCGATGGTCGATAGGAACGTGGGACCGTCGAGCGCGGTGATGCCGCCGTTCTTGCCGAGGCCGTTGAGGAGCGTGTGCTCATGCGGCTCGCCGGGATGCGGCTGCGGCGACACCAGCACTGCGAGCACGGCGCGCTGGCCCGGCTTGACGTGATCGGTGATGTCGAACTTGCCACGGATGAATGCGCCCCTGGTCTCGCCGGCTTTGACGCCGTTGACCCAGACCTGGGAGGAGTAGTTGATGCCGTCGAAGTTGAGCCAGATGTGGCGGCCGGCGTAGTTCGCGGGGATTTCAATAACGGTGCGGTACCAGTAGGAGGTGTGGGAGAGGCTTTCGGGAATGATTTCCGGGCGGTTGTTCTCGCCATACATCGGATCGGGATAGACCTTGTCGTTCACCAGCGACGTGAGCACCGTTCCGGGAACCGTGGCGTTGTACCAGGCCTTTGGACTGAATGAGGCCGAGGAGACCTTCTCGCCGGCATCGGGAACCTTGGCGATGTCCTGAAGCTGCCAGCCGGAGGAAAGCATGACCTGCGCGGGCAGGGCGGATTGCGCGGCGGCGAGTGCGGAGAAAAGGATTGGGAACGATACCAGAGAGAGCGACAGAAGTCTTATCCGTGGAGTTTGCAAGGATGCGTCCTTAGTCATGCTTTTGATGGCGAGATGGATCTTGCTGCGAAACTGGGAACATTGTAGCCGCATGAAGCCCGTCCGCGATGGCGCGGGATATGAAGCACGCTCCAATTAAGCACGTCGGCGACACCGCGTGGGCGCTTGCCGGCATCGGATAATTCGGATATGGAATTTCAACGTTCGTCCGGGATTTTGCTGCACGTCAGCTCGTTGCCTTCTTATGGCGGGATTGGGGATCTGGGTCCGGCTGCGCATGATTTTGTGGCGTTTCTTGCCGCGGCCAAACAGCACGTGTGGCAAGTGCTGCCGCTTTGCCCCACTGGATATGGGAACTCGCCGTACGCGAGCTCGTCGGCGTTTGCGGGCAATCCGTTCCTGATCAGCCTGGAGTACCTGTCGGACTGGGGATGGATTGGGGGCGAGCGGATTGCGGGACTGGCGGGACACGGCGGGCCAGTGGACTTCGAGCAAGTGGAGTCGCACAAGCTGCCGCTGCTGTATGAAGCGGCGGGGAATTTTCTCGATCGCGGGGCGCAGGATGCAAAGCTGAGCACGCAGTGGGAGGAGTTCCAGGCGTTTTGCCGGGCCGAGGCGCACTGGCTGAATGACTACGCGCTGTACGCGGTGCTGCGTGCGAAACATCGCACCGGCGCATGGACATCGTGGCCGGATGCGGAGCGAAAGCGGGACCCGCAGGCGCTGGATGAGATCACGCGAGAGAACAGCCGCGCGCTGGCGGAGGAGCAGGTGCTGCAGTTTGCGTTTGCGCGGCAATGGGGTGCGCTGCGCCTGGCCGCCGCGAAGGAAGGGATCCGGATTCTGGGCGACGTGGCCATCTTCGTGAATATGGATTCCGCGGATGTGTGGACGCATCCGGAGATTTTCGAGCTGGACGAAGGCCTGCATCCGATCCAGGTGGCCGGCGTGCCGCCCGACTATTTCTCCGCAACGGGGCAGCGATGGGGCAATCCGCTGTACCGATGGGATGTGCTGCGCGACCGGCGCTTCGACTGGTGGATCGAGCGCATGCGGAGGGCGCGGGATATCTACGACATTGTGCGGCTGGATCACTTCCGCGGCTTCGAGGCGTACTGGGCCATTCCTGCGGAAGAAGCGACGGCGGTGAACGGAGAGTGGGTGAAGGCGCCGGGGCTGGAGTTGTTCCGCGCGCTGGAGCGGGCGCTGGGGCCGCTGCCGCTGGTGGCGGAAGACCTGGGGCTGATCACGAAGGAAGTGGACGCGTTGCGCATGGCCGCGGGATTTCCGGGCATGCGCGTGATCCAGTTCGGATTCAGCGACAAGGGCGCGCACATCCATTTGCCGCACCAGTACACGCCGCAGACGGTGGCCTACACCGGCACGCACGACAACGACACCACGCTGGGCTGGTATGAGAAAGCGGGTGAAGCGGAGCAGGAGGCGGTGATTGAGTACGTTGGAGAGCTGCCGGTGACGGATGGAAAGGTGAGCCCGGTGTGGCCGCTGATCCGCGCGGTGGAGACGAGCGTGGCGCAGATTGCGATTGTGCCGGCGCAGGATCTGTTGGAAGTGGGGTCGGAGGCGCGGATGAATACGCCGGCGGTGGCGGCGGGCAACTGGAGCTGGCGCGCGCCGGAGGGCGGATGGACGCCGGAGCTGGCGGCGAAGCTGGCGGCGGTGGTTGAGGTTACGGATCGGGGGAATGATCCGATAGGGACTAGGGACTAGGGACTTTATTGGTCTGTTGCGGCACGACTGAAGTCGTGCCCTTTCAAAGCCCACGATGATCCTCTTTGGTTTCCGATGCCTCACCGTGCGAGGATGGCAGCACGATGGCTGCGCCGGATACTTCCCCATCCGCGAATCACCAGCTGAAGCGGCAGCTCGGGCTGGGCGACCTGGTTCTGACGCAGATCCTGTGCGTGGTGGGCAGCTCGTGGGTGGGCGTGGCGGCGGGGCTGGGGCGCGCGGAGACAATCACCTGGGTCGCTGCGATGCTGCTGTTCTATCTGCCGATGGCGGGCTCGGTGATTGCGTTGAACCGGCTGATGCCGCTGGAAGGCGGGCTCTACGTGTGGGCGCGCGAGGCGTTCGGCGACCTGGGCGGATTCCTGACCGCGTGGAATATCGGCGCGTACGGAATCGCGGTGACGGCGACCATCCTGTACGCGATTCCAACGGAGATCAAATATCTGATTGGGCCGCGCGCCGCGTGGCTGCCGGAAAATCATGCCGCGTCGTTTGCCGTGGTTGCGGCGGCCATTGTGGCCGTGACGCTGGCTTCGCTGCGCGGCCTGGAGCTGGGCAAGTGGATTCATAACGTAGGAGGCGCAGCGATGCTGGCGGTCTTCGCCGTGCTCATCGTTCTGCCAACGCTCTACCTGGTGCGGCATCAACCGGTGAACTGGACGCCGTTCAGCGTGGCGCTGCCGCCGGTGGACATGCGCACGCTGGCGCTGTTTGGGCAGATGCTGTTTGGCGCGCTGTGCGGGTTGGAATACGTTGCCATTTTGGCGGGGGAGAGCCGGCGGCCGGCGGGAGCAATCGGCCGGTCGGTGTGGATTGCCTCGCCGGCGATCTGCGCCATGTTCATCCTGGGAACGGGATCGGTGGTGGCGCTGGTGCCGCAAGGCAAGATCGACTTTATCGCGCCCATTCCGCAGACCATGCGCATGGCGCTGGGCAATTCCGGGTGGGGCAACGTGCTGGCGATGACGGCGATCGTGCTGGTGGAGTTTCGGCTGCTGGGCGCGGCGAGCTTCTTGTTCACGGGCGTTTCGCGGCTGCCCATGACGGCCGGATGGGATCACCTGGCGCCGAAGTGGTTCACGCGGCTGCACCCGAGGTGGGGAACGCCTGCCAACTCCATCCTGTTTGCCGCGGCAGTGATGCTGGCCATGATTGTGCTGGCCATGACGGGGGTGCACGCGCAGGAGACGTACCAGGTGCTGACCGGCGCGAGCCTGACGCACTACGAGCTTGCCTACCTGGCGATGTTTGCGGTGCCGCTGGCGGGCCGGGCCGCGTTGCGCAGGCGTCTTCCGGCCTGGCTCAAATGGAGCTCGGCAGTTGGATTTGCGGCGACATGCTTTGCGCTGCTGATTTCGGCGTATCCGTTTGTGACGGTGGTGAACGCGGGCGCGTACGCGGCAAAGATTCTGGGCACGATTGTGTTGAGTAATGCGGTCGCGCTGGGGTTTTATTTTGTGAGGACGAGAGGCGTGCGGGCTGAGGCGGAGGGAACGGTGAAGTAGGGGACTGTTGTAAGGGAAAGCAAATGCGAGAGGAAAACCAGGGGGCCTAAGAGCCCTTGGCGAAAGTCGGAGAGTGAGAAAAAACATCCCTCAGTGGCTAAAGCCCCGAGGGTTTTGGGCACTTAGCGGCACGACTGAAGTCGTGCCCTTCAAAACTCGACTGTGACAGGGAAAATCAGCGCGCAGTCGCGGCGAACTTGCGCGCCATGGCCAGCAGCAGCTTGCGATCGCTGTCGTTCAGGTTGGTGGAGTAGCGGCGAATCTGGGTGAGGAATTTAAGCTCGTCATCGGAGAGCTTCTGCGCATGGAGCTGACGGTTGCCGCCGTCCTCGGCGAAGAACTGCGAAATGGGGACATCGAGGGCGAGGGCGATTTTGGAAAGCGTATCGAGCGAGGGAATGGTGTGGCCGTTTTCAACGCGCGAGAGATAACAGCGGAGCAGGCCTGTCTTCTTTTCAATGTCGCCCTGGGAGAGGCCGCGCTGGAGCCGATGCGCGCGGATGACGGTGCCGATTTTCATCACGGGGATGCTGTTCTCCTTGGGGACCGCGGAATGGCTACCGGTCACCTTTACGGTATTGACACAATAGTTAACCTGCGGCCACGGACTACGCAAGAGAATTCATCGATGCAGCGGTGGCTAACCAGTTACCCTGGTGCGGCTCAGTGTTTCAGTTTGGCGGCAAAGAAGGCATCCATCCGTCCCATGGCGTCGGCGGCATCCTGGGGCTTGTAACCACCGCTGTTATTGGGGTTTTCAAAGGCGTGGCCGGCGTCAGGATAGATTTTGAGGTCGACGTGTTTGCCCAGCGATTGCATCGAGACCTCAAAGGAGTGGACCGCATCGGGAGTAATGCCCTGGTCCTTGCCGCCGAAGTTACCCAGGATGGAAGCGTGGATCCGGGCGAGCTGGGATTTTTCAGTGGGCAGGGCGCCATAGTTGATGGCAACAGCGCGCAGGCTGGGGGCTGCGATGGCGAGCTGGGCCGCATAGCCTCCGCCCATGCACCAGCCCACGGCGCCGATGCGATAGCGGGAGACGTCTTTGCGCGAATCAAGGTAATGAACGGCGGAGACGAGATCGCGGACGCCCTGGTCCTGGGGGAGGCCGCGCATGAGCTCGTGAGCGGTCTCGGCGTCGGTAGCCACCTTGCCGCGATAGAGGTCGACGGCGACGACGACGTAGCCGTCGTGAGCGTACCTGGAGGCCTGTTCCTTGATCCAGTCATTGAGGCCCCACCACTCATGGATGAGGACCAGGGCGGGATGCTGGCCGGCGCCCTGCGGAAGGTAGAGGAGGCCGTGAGCAGTGGAATCTCCGCTGGGAAAACTGACCGGCTGCTGCGCGCGAATGCTGGGCAGGAAAAGTGTAGCCAGACATACAAAGACGCAGAAGATGGTACGAAGCGTTTTCATTTTCACAACCTCTTACCGCCTGAGACGCCGGGGAGGAAATCGAAACCATGGCCCAGCAGATTGTCGCATTCCGGCAAGGCCCGGAGAATGGGTAGTGCACAGTAAGTTAATACGGCCCCGATGGGATGAATGGAGATGTTATTGGAGTGGCGGATCGGGCCGTAAACCTTCGGGGCCGGAAGTCCGTCTGTCATTGTGCGGGGATTTGCGCGCCGGGGGCCTTTTACATGCGCCAGAAATTGAGACGTTGTACGGCGGTGATATGCCTGTGCGCGGCGCTGTCGTTTGGCGCGCTGGCACAAGGCCCTCCCGTGCCGCAGGCCGGCGGCGCGGCGCAGACAGAGGCCGGCGGAAAGCTCCATGGCGTGGTGAAGAGCGGCAACGTGCCGTTGCCGGGAGTTACGGTTGTTGCGCAGAACACGCTGACCGGAAAGAAATATGCGACCACGACGGATGTGACGGGGTCGTGGTCGATGACGATTCCGCAGAATGGCCGCTACGTGATCCGGACGCAGTTTGCCGCGTTTGCCCAGGGCGCGGGCGAGGCGCTGCTGAATGCGGCCAACCATGACCAGACGGTGAACCTGGACCTGATGCTGGCATCGCGCGCGGCGGCGCAGGAGCAGCAGCAGGAGGCGCAGGGGAACCAGGCGGCGCAGGCCATCCGGCAGCTGGCGGCGAACGGGCCGCAGAACCTTAACCTGATGAGCGCGTTGACGGGCGATGCAGAAGCCGGCGGAGCGGGCAGCAGCGCGGCCAGCGGAGCAGCGCTGCCGGCGGCTGCGGGAAACGCGGATTTCTCCAGCGAGTCAGTGAACATTAACGGACAGTCCGGGCAGGTGAGCCCGCTGGCCGGCATGAATATGGACCGGATCCGCGATGCGATAGAAGACGCACGCGCGATGAACGGCGGGCAGGGGCCGGGGAGCGGGATCCTGACCGGCGGAATGGGCGGCGGGTTCGGCGGCGGCGGCGCGGTGTTCATGGGCGGCGCTGGCGGTTTTGGCGGCGGCGGAGGGATGATGGGCGGCCGGATGAACTTCCGCAACTTCAATCCGGCGCAGCCGCATGGGGCAATCTTCTGGATGGGCAGCAATTTTTCCGCGCTGGATGCGGAGCCGTTCAGCCTGCGCGGGCAGCCGCAAATCGTGCCGGCGTCCGGGACGAACCGGTTTGGCCTGACGCTGATGACGGCGCCGTATATTCCCGGGCTGACCAAGCCCAGCGGCAAGGACAACATCTTCCTGACTCTCTCCGGAACGCGCAGTGCGATACCGGAAGATGAGTATGCGACGGTGCCGACGGACGCCGAGCGCAGCGGAGTGATTCCAGGGCTGGCGGCCGCAATTACACCGGTGCCGGAGGCGAAGGCGCTGCTCACCTACATTCCAGAGCCGAACCTGCCCGGCGATACCGAGAACTATCATTTGCTGACGACCGCGCAGTCGAATTCCACGCAGGCGGGCTTGCGTTACATGCGCAGCTTCGGCGCCAATGCGTCGCCGTTCGGGTTCGGCGGCCGCGGAGGTGGTGGAGGCGGACGGCGTACGCAGCAGAGCCAGGGGCTGCGGCAGAGCATCAATGTCAATTTCAACTGGTCGCATTCCGCCTCCGACGAAGTGAACCTGGAGCCGATCCTGGGCGGGAAGAATGCATTGGATTCGTACTCGGTGCAGGCGGGCTACACCATTGGGCGCGGGAAGCTGACGAGCATTTTCAATGCAGGCTGGAACCGAAGCGACTCGACGACGACGAACTTCTTCACCAACGGCGTGGATATCGCCAGCCAGTTGGGAATTGAGGGACCGGGTGGCAGCGCGCTGAACGCCAACCCCCTGAACTACGGCGTGCCCTCGATCACCATGTCCACGTTTTCCGGTATCAGCGAAGAGCAGCCCGCCTTCACGACTTCTCAGACCATCTCGCTGTCAGAGACGCTGGCATGGAGAGCCGGCAAGCACAACATGCGCTTTGGCGGCGACTACCGGCGGGTGCACCGCGACTTTCTGGGTGGATCGAATGCTACCGGCACGTTTTACTTTACGGGCGCGTATACGGGCTCCGCGTTCGGCGATTTCCTGAGTGGAGAGCCGCAGGAGACTTCGATTGCAGCGGCGGCAGGCGAGAGCTATCTGCGCGACAACGTCTTCGATCTGTATGCCCAGGACGACTGGCGCGTGCGATCGAACCTGACGCTGAATTACGGGATCCGCTACGAGTTCTACGCGCCCTACACGGAGAAGTACAACCACCTTGCGATGGTGGATACCAATCCCGCGGGCGGGTTCACCAGCGTGGGCCAGGTGGCGGCCGGGCAAACGAGCGCGAACTTCGGCACGTTGCCGGATTCCATTGTGCATCCGTTCTGGACCGCTGTTGCGCCGCGCACGGGCGTGGCGTGGCGGCTGCCGAAGCAGACGGTGATCCGCGCCGGATACGGGATGAATTACACGGTGGGCGAGTATGCGACCTTCGCGCAATCGATGGCATACCAGCCGCCGTTTGCCAACGAGCAGACCAACATTGCCAACAACACGTGCCCTCCGCCGGGCGCGGATTGCTTCTCGCTGGCCAACGGATTTCCCGCGCCAAACCCGGTCGGGAACTACGCGGTCAATCCTCATTACCGGCTGCCCTATGTGCAGGTTTACAACGTGGACGTGCAGAAGCGGTGGCCGTGGGGTATTGTGATGAACCTGGGCTACAACGGGTCGCGCGGCAGCAACCTCGACATCAAGATTGCGCCGGCCCGCACGGTGAGCAGTCCGGGCACGAATCCGAATCGGATTCCGTTTTTCTACGAAGAGTTTGGCGCCTTCTCGCGGTTCAACGCTGGGACTGTGCGCGTGAACAAGCAACTGTCCTCGGGCATTGCGGTGGGCGCGAATTATCAGTATTCGCACTCCATCGACGATGCGGATTCAGTGGGCGGGCTGTCCAGCGTGGTGGCGCAGAACTGGCAGGACATTGCTGCCGACGGGGGTAACTCGAACTTCGATGTGCGCCACAAGGTGCAGGGGACTTATCTTTACGAGCTGCCGTTCGGCAAGGACAAGTTCTACTTCACCACCGGCAAGACGGCGCACGTGCTGGAAGGCTTCTCGGTCTCGGGCACATTCACATTTGCCAGCGGAACGCCGCTGACGCCGACGCTGCAGGCGAGCGTGACGGACGTGGCGCACGGCACCACGGGAACCGAGCGGCCGGACCGCGTGCAAGGAGTTTCGCCGACGCAAGGCGGAGGCAGCCTGAAGCAGTGGTTCAACCCGGCTGCGTTTACACCGGCGACGCCGGATGCGGCCGGCAATGCGTTCGGCAATGCGGCGCGGAATTCCATCACGGGGCCGGGAACGATTTCGAACAATATGTCGCTTTCAAAGACGATGGGCCTGGGAGAAACGCGGAGCATGGAGATTCGGGCCACGGCGGAGAATGTGTTCAACACGGTGCAGTACGCGGGTGTGTACACAACGCTGTACACGGGGCTGGGCGCGCAACAAAGCTCGAACTTTGGGCAGGTGAGTTCGGCCAAGTCGATGCGGGCATTTCAATTCACGGCGCGGTTCAGGTTTTGAGCAAGTCAGCGAGTTAGCGAGTCAGCCGGCGCAACTGGTTAAGGCGATGCGAACAGGAATGGACAAAGCGATTGCGGTGGTGATGGCGGCGGCGCTTGTTCCGCTGCCGACTGGTGTGCTGAGCGCGGCTCCGCAAGCCCAGAACGCCCAGCAGAACCAGTTCGTGTTGAAGGTGAACGCGGAGCTGGTGCTTACGAATGTGGTGGTGCGCGATACAAAGACGGGCGAGATTGTGCGCGGACTCAAGCAAAGTGACTTCACGATTTTGGAGAACGGCAAAAAGCAGGAGATATCGAGCTTCGATTTCGAGAGCGTGGATATGGCCGCTCCGCTGAATGAGGCCACTGTCACGGGGCTCGCGGCGGGCGTGACCGGCGGCAACAAGGCTGCGGTGGTGGCGCGGCCCGAGGACCTGCGCAATCACCGGCTGATCGTGATGTTCTTCGACCTGACATCGATGCAGCCTGAAGACCTGGACCGCAGCGTGGATGCCGCGCGGGATTACCTGCGCAAGAAGATGCAGCCGGCTGACCTGGTGGCGCTGGTATCGCTGGGCGATACGTTGAATGTGGACCAGGACTTCACCGCCGACCGGGACGCGCTGATCAACAAGGTGGGCATTTACAACGGCACCCAGAGCCAGGGGTTCGCGCAGGGCGCGACGGCGAACTCAAACCAGGTGGAAGACACAACCGGCTATACACCGGACGAGAGCGAATACAACGACATCAACACGGATCGCGAACTCTTCGCGCTGCGCGCCATCGCCAAGTCGCTGGAAAAAATTACGGAGAAGAAATCGCTGCTTTACTTCTCCGGCGGAATTCAGCGCGACGGAATTGAGAACCAGGCATCGCTGCGTGCGGCCACCAACGCGGCGGTGCGCGCGAACCTTGCTATCTACAGCGTGGACACGCGCGGGCTGCAGGCGGTGACGGCGGTGGGCGATGCCTCCACCGGAAGCATGCGCGGGACGGGCGCGTACAACGGCGGCGGCCTCCTGAACAACATGAACTCCAACTTTGCCTCGCAGGAGGTAATGGGTACGCTCAGCTCCGATACCGGCGGCAAGGCGTTTTTCGATTCGAACGATTTTGCGCCGGCGTTTGCGCAGATCCAGAAAGACACTTCTGCCTATTACGCCATCGGCTTCCACTCCACCGATGCGAAGCGAGACGGAAGATATCGCAAGCTGAGCATCAAGGTGAACCGGCCGGGCGTAAAGCTTGAGTATCGGCCAGGCTATTACGCGCCGTCGGACTTCGCGCATTCCGGCAAGGAGGATCGCGAGCAGCAACTTCAAGACCAGCTCGATAGCGATCTGCCCGCGACCGACATGGCGGTGTATCTGGATGCGATGTATTTCCGGCTGGACGAGAACCGCTTCTACGTGCCGGTGTCGCTCATCGTGCCGGGATCGCAGATTCCCTTTGTGAAGGGCGGCGACAAGGACAAGGCCACGCTGGACATTGTCGGCGAGGTGATCGACGAGGTGAAACGGCCCATCGGGCGTGCGCGGGAGACGGTGAAGCTGAATCTGGACCAGGCCCTCGGCGCGCGCCAGAAAAACATTCAGTACACCACCAGCTTCAATCTGCCTCCGGGTAAATATCACCTGAAGTTCGTGGTGCGGGAGAATCAGACGGGGCGCATGGGCTCGTTTGAGGCGGATATCACGCTGCCTGAGATGAAGAAAATGCCGCTGAAGATGAGTTCCATTGTGCTGGCCAGCGCGCGCCAGCCCAGCAAGCAGCAGAGCCCGCTGGTCCGCGACGGCCAGGAGTACGTGCCCAACATCAGCCATGTTTTCCGCCAGGATCAGCATCTCTATCTGCTCTACGAGGTGTATCAGCCGACGCGCGAGAAAGCCGCGGTGGGCCAGGCGAAGGGCGCCAAGCCGGGCGTGGATCTGCTTAGCAGTCTTGAGTTAATCCAGGGCTCGACCAAGGTGTACGAGACTCCGGTGGTGAAGGCGACCGCGGTGAACGTCGAGGGCCGCGATGCGGTGTCTGTGGAGCTGGACGTGCCGCTGGCCGGGCTCAAGCCGGGCCCATACGTCTGCCAGCTCAACGTGATCGACGATGCCGCGGGCAGCTTCGCATTTCCGCGGTTCGCGGTGCTGGTGCGGGAACCGGCGGCTCAGCCGGCGCCGGGAGTCACATCGGTATCCGGCGGCTCGGGCCGCTGAGCTTCGTCTGCTTCCGGCACGTTGGCGTGTTCGTATGGACAATGCCGGCAGCCTGAGCCGCAGCAGTAGCCGCGCTTCAGGTGATAGGCCGCGGTGAAGACGACGAGGCCGCCTTCGAAATAAAAGTCGTCCGGGGCGAGAGGTGAGTCGGCCATCCTTTCTATTTAGCAGCCTGGCGTCGCCTCGCGGCAAGCAGCAATCGAATCGGGCGGATGCGCCATTTCGGAGAGAGGCACATGAGGATCAGGTACGTCTCTATGAAAGCGAAAGGCATGATATAAAGCATGCCTATGAAGGCGCCTGGCAAAAGGTAATGAAACAGGAGCCACATCGCGCCGATGTGGGCGCACAAAAGGACTAACCATACCACCCAGAATCGTGCCGAGCCCCTGCGGTCCCGGCAAATGATTACAGCACTGCTGAATGGGATGCCAGTCCATGCGATCGCTGCATGCCAATGCGGCGGTCCACGCCGATCCAATAGGATCGCGGCACACAGGCAGAAGGCAGTGAACAACCAGGAGAGGGTATCATCCGCAGTCCATCTCCGTGGTCGCCGTTTACTTCGAGTCACGTCCGCTCCTAGCGTAGGCACTGTCGCGTAACTGGTGGTGAAGGTTGGGCCCATTATATTCCCGAATTGGATCGACGGAGTGCGGGCATCCGGGAGGCTATGTCGTGTCGAGGAGGCTATGTCGTGTTGAGATGGACCCGGCACAATAAAATGGCGCTATGACCATGACCGCGACCGAGCGCGCCAGGCGCATCAAGATGATTCTCTTCGACGTGGATGGAGTGCTGACCGACGGCACCATCTGGCTGGTACCGGGGCCCGGAGCCGCGCAAGGCGATTCTGTGGTGGCGCGCGGCATTCAGGAGAAAGTGGGGCAGATCGGCTTCGGCAGCCACTCGGCGACCATGATTGAGGCCAAGGGATACAGTGCGCACGACGGCGCGGGTATTTCCCTGGCGCGCATCGCCGGCCTCAAATGCGGCGTGATCAGCAAGCGCATCAGCGAGACGGTGGCCACGCGCATGCGCGATCTGCGCATCGAATACGTCTACCAGGGCCAGGCATTCAAGATGCAGGCTGTGCGGGACATCATGGCGAAGGAGGGCGTGGGACTGGAGGAGATTGCGTACGTGGGCGACGACGTGATCGATCTTCCCGTGATGCGCCAGGTCGGGTTTGCGATCGCCGCGGCGAACGCGCGCGAGCAGGTGAAGGCGGAGGCACACTACGTGACCGCGCATGGCGGGGGCTACGGCGCCGGGCGCGACGCGATCGATTTCATTCTGGATGCGAAGGGGATTCTGCGCGGCTGCATTGAGAAGATGATCGACGAAAGCAATCCGATCACGCCGGCGATGGACATCGGAATGGGCCTGGATACGGCGCGCGAACCATGAGCGGCGTCGGGCGCCGGATCGGTTACGTTGCGCTGGTGGTGCGCGACTACGATGAGGCCATCGCATTCTATGAGGACAAGCTGGGATTTGCGCTGGTGGAAGATACGCGGCTCAGCCCGGAGAAGCGCTGGGTTCTCATGGAGCCTGCAGGCGGAACCGGAACGCAACTGCTGCTGGCCCGGGCGGCAACTCCGGAACAGTCGGCGAGGGTCGGCGACCAGACGGGCGGCCGCGTCTTTCTGTTTCTGCATACTGACGATTTCTGGCGGGATTACCGGCTGTATTCGGAGCGGGGAGTCCGGTTCCGGCGGCCGCCGGCAGAAGAGAGCTACGGAACGGTGGCCGTATTCGAGGATCTCTACGGCAATCTCTGGGACCTGTTGCAATTGAAGTAGCAGCTGATTCGCAGAGGGCCATTGCTGGACGGCGCTACGGCGCTCAACAGCAAGAGTCGATGTATCGGGAAAACCATCCCTCGGGGGCTAAAAGCCCGATTGATTTTGCGGCATTTACGGCACGACTAAAGTCGTGCCCTTTCAAAATCAGACTTCCACCACAGGCTGTTAAGTGGCGTGGAGCAGGCTGATGGTGAGCACGGCCAGCACGATGAGGCTCACGATGGTGTACATGCGGTCGCCCTCGAGATGGAAACCCACAACGGCGAAAATCACGCGCGCGACGGGTGTGGCGATCAGCAGAAGAAGGCCCAACTGCATGAGGCCGCTGCTGCGGAGCTGAACGGCGGAGTAGACGATGCCGCCCACGGTGCGCAGGTTCGCCGACTCTTCGGCAAAAGTATGGAAATCGACTTTTGCCGCATGGTTCTGCGCCAGGTAAAACACCCCGCCGGCGAAGACGACTGCGGCAGCCAGCAGAACGCCGGCGCGCAGCAGATTGCCGATGAGGACTTCGAGCCGCCGATCGTCCATACTCGCTAAACCTTTCCTGTAATGCCGCTGAAGATCATCTCTGCCGCCAGCAGCAGGATGACCACGCCGAAGACCACGCGCAGTGTGCGGACCCGCGCCTGCACCAGAACCTTTGTGCCCAGGAAGGCCCCGCCCAGCACGCCCAGCATCACCGGCATGGCCACGCGCGGGTCAATGTAGCCGCGGCTCAGGTACACGCCGGCGCTGGCCGCAGCCGTAACGCCAATCATGAAGTTGCTGGTGGTGGTGGAAACCTTGAAGGGGATTTTCATTGCTTTGTCCATGGCAAGCACCTTGACTGCGCCGGAGCCAATGCCGAGCAGGCCGGAGAGCGCCCCGGCGCCGAACATGAGGCTGAACCCCGTTGGAAGGTTCTTTACGCCGTATTTCTGGCGGACGCCGTTCACCGGGTAATCGCCGCCGAGACGGAAGCGCTGGCAGAGAGCGTCGCAATGGACAATCGTTTCGTGTTCCGGGTGCTCGCCGAAGAGCGACTGGATGGCGGACCAGACCAGCACCAGGCCGAAGATGACGGCAATGGCGTGCGTGCTGGTGCGTGCCGCAAGGTATGCCCCCGCGATGGCTCCGATGGTGGTAGCGATTTCAAGAAGAAGGCCGATGCGGATGTTGGAATAGCCTTCCTTGACGTACGCTGCCGCTGCGCCGGAGGAGGTGGCGATGACGGAGACCAGGGACGCGCCAATGGCGTACTTGATGTCCACTCCCATGGCCAGCGCGAGCGCAGGCACCACGATCACACCGCCGCCGAGGCCGGTGAGCGAGCCCAGAAAACCCGCGACGGTAGAGATGGCCCAGACCGTGAGCGAAAAGAAGAGAACTGTCATTAAGGTCCGTTCTAAAAAAACGAAAGGATGCGCAGGCGTCGATCGCTTGCCGGCGGATTCATTTTACTTTGGATGCGCCCGCACCCTGATTGCGAAGCGCGGGAAAGACGTTACCGATCAGCGTGTCTCGCAGCGCGACGCGTAAGTCCGCATGCGGATCCGGCTCGGTGTTGGAGACTGCGTGCGACGAGGACGGGGGCGGTGGGCCGGTGTCCGTGGTGTTCACCGCCAGGATGCTCGCGCTTTTTCCATCGGGATCGATCAGCAGCTCTGACGTAAAGCCGCCCTGGTCGCCGTCGTGATAGATGTAGCGGTGTCCGTCCGCCGCGAGGATAAAGAAGCCGAGCCCCATCATGGGGTGCGAACCGCCGGGGCCGGAGGTGTAGGAAGTGGCCGCCTCTCCGGGCGATGTGGCGGGCAGAACGCCGTTCCACGCTTCCTCCAGCGAGGTTCGCTTGAGCACGGTCTCGTAGACGGGATTCGATGCATCGCCGATAAGAAAGCGCGCGTACTTTTCCATGTCGGGGATGGGCGCTTTCAGGCCGCTGTTCGACGTGGTGATGCCGGTGTCGAAATTGAACGGCTGCGGCGTGAGCGTGCCGCCGGAGCGCAGGTAACTGGCCGAGACGTTGTGCTCAAGGAAATACGGCGCGCGATCGAAGTAGCTACGGGCCATTCCCAGCGGCATCAGGATGTTCTTCGTGATGTAGACCTCGAAATCGTCGCCGGAAAGGCGCTCGATAATCTGGCCGAGGAAAACGTAACCCAGATTCGAGTAACTCCATCGCGCTCCGGGAGTGAACGCTACATGCGTATAGGGGAGCATCGCGGCTACCTGCGCCCACTTCGTCGGCTCGAACGGCTGCCAGTCGCAATGATCCCCGTCATCGCAATCCCAGGGCCACGTGGGGTTGCGGAACCCCGCGCTGTGCGACAGCAAATGACGAATCGTGATGCGATCGATGGGGCCGTAGTCGTCGTGCACCTCGCGCAGTTCCGGAACGTAGCGGACCGCCGGATCGTCGAGGGAGAGCAGGCCGCGGTCGCGCAACTGAAGGATGGCGATCGCAGTCATGGTCTTGGTGATGGATGCCCAGTTGTAGGTTGTGTCCGCGTCGACGGGCTGGTGGGTGTCGCTGCGCGCTTCTCCCACAAAGTACTCCGCAGGCGGGGCGCCGGCATGGACCAGGGCCAATCCGCCGCCAACGACGCCGTGCCGCGTGAGCTGCGAACGGAAATCTGCTTGCAGCGAATCAAGCTGCGCGGGCGCAAGCCGCGGCATGGCAAGCAGAAGAGCGAAAGCCAGGATGGGCGGCCCACTGCGCAGATGCATGCTGCCCATGATACAAGGCGCTCAGGCGGACTTCGGCCTTGGCGGACGCACCGCAATTGGAAGCAGCGCAGAGATGGCCATGATGGCCGCGATGATATGCAGGCCCCTGGTGTAACTGCCGCCGGTTGTCTTCAGCGTGGCAGCCAGCAAGAGCGGGCCAAAGGCACTGGCCGCACCCCACGCGGTTGCCATGAGACCGTAGATCGGGCCCACGTTGCGGCTGCCGAAGTAGTCCGCGGTAAACGCGGGCAGGGTGCCAAAGCCCCCGCCGTAGCAGGACAGGATGATGAACGAAACTGCCGCGATGATGACGGCGGTGGCCAGTGACGGCAGAATCCAGAAAAGCGCGCACTGAAGCAGGAACATGATGGCGAACGTCCAGCGGCGGCCGATTCCGTCAGAAGCCCAGGCCCAGAAGATACGGCCTGCGGAGTTGCCGATGCTGGCCACGCCCACCATGGCGCCCGCTGCGGTGGCGCCGATTGCGGCGAGCTTCTGAAACAGCGGCGCCTCCTGCGAGATGAGCGCGATACCCGCACTCGAATTCAGAAACAACAGGCCCCACAGCGCCCACCATTGCCAGGTCGCCAGCGCCTCCCCAAGCCTGAAGTCCTTCACCGAGCGCTGGCGCACCTGCGCTGCAGTTGGCGTCCACCTTTCCGGGCGCCAGCCGTCGGGCGGATTCTCCATGAACCAGCCTGCGCACATCGCGATGACCCCATAGGCGATGCCGAGGTACGCGAACGTTCTCAACACTCCGAAGCTCTGGATGAGTCCCACGGCCACCGATGCGGTAGCCAGCGCGCCGGCTCCGAATCCGGCCACGGCAATTCCTGTGATGAGCCCGCGGCGATCAGGAAACCACTTGACCAGAATGGCCAATGGAACAATGAATGCCATGCCCAGCCCCGCGCCGCCCATGACTCCATAGGTGAGATAGAGCCACGCAAGTCCGCGCCCGGAAAAACTGGCGAGGAAGACGCCGAGGCCGTAGAGGAATCCGCCCGCAACGGCCACGGTGCGTGGACCCATGCGATTGAGCAGGAGGCCGCCGACAAAGCAAGCAACGCTGTCAACGCTGATGCAGATGGTGAAGGTGAGCGTGACCTGGGGAACGGACCATCCGAATTCCTTCGACAACGGAATGCGGAAGACGCTCCACGCGTAGACGGCGCCGAGGGTGACCTGCAGAACAAAAGCGGCGGCGGCGATTCCCCAGCGTTTGGAGCGTACCAGCGTGCCACTTTGCGGTACAGGCTGCAGCGGGACATCTCTTACACTTTGCATTCCGTCTCCTCTGCAACCTGAATGAAGGTGACGCAGAGCGGATCGCGATGTCAAGATGAACCCATTCTGAAGACAGGCGCCTGGGGGATTGCGCGCCAGTTAGGGTAATGGAAGGCGGGGAAGCCGCTGCTCAATCTTTCTGACGTTGCGCGGTCATTGCCATCTTCTGCGCCGCCAGCACCGACGGAGCTGAGGAGGCCTCAGCTTTGCCCTGGCCCGGACGGTTCCATGCGGAATGCGGAGCCGAGGCCGACAGCAACGCCACTAACTCATGGTCGCTCCAATTGCGCATTATGCTGCCCAGGATGAGGCGGAGATCGGAGAAGAGAGTCGCCTTCGACATGTATTCGCTGTCCAGGTCATGCTTCAGCGGAAGGATTACCGAGTGGTAATACTTGTCAAGGTCCTGTTCGTCGACACAGGAAAGCGCCAGTTCCTCCTGGGCGAAGATGATCGTTGCCCGGCCGGTAATTCCCGGGCGGCAATTCAGGCGTACCGCCTGGTGTTCCGGCATCTTGGGCCGCGGGCCCACCAGGCTCATGTCGCCTCTCAGCACATTGAAGAGCTGCGGGAGCTCATCCAGCTTGTACCGGCGCAGGAACGGGCCCACCGAGGTGAATTCCTGGTTCCCGTAGGTTGTGACTGCGGGACGGTCAGCCGAACTGTCGTGTACTGGCATGGTCCGGAACTTATAGATGGTGAATGCTTTCCCGTTACGGCCCATCCGCGTCTGCCGGAACAAAACCGGCCCATGCGAGGTAAGCCGGACCACTAGGCCAACAAGCAAAAATAGCGGCAGACTAAGAGGTAACGTGCAGAGCACGCTGGCCAGGTCGAAAGCCAGCTTGGCGCCCGATCGCGACCACCGGCTGACACCTGCCGAGGGGCGATGAGTTCCCGCATCGATAAAAGTTACGTTCTGGTGAACGATGCAGCGAACTCGCGGCTCGGTCTCCGCGTCGTGATATTGGGCACCGCTTAAGAATGTCTGTCTTTCTGGCACACCGGAATAACCCGGATCGGAACTCACGTTGCACCCTCCGCAATAAGCTCAATACTCCAGTGACAACAACTCGATCCGAAAGGCAATTAGCCGCCTGGACTGGACACTGCAATACTCCACTCTTGCTTTGGCTCGCACGGCAGCAGGTCCGCTTCCGGGAGCAGTAAACCCGGTTAATCACTACCACCCTCGAACTGCTGGCTCTCGCGTCGTTGGTCGCGAGTCTAGTTCGTGGCGGTTCGTTCCCTGAGTATTCTCAGTGCCCGGTTTGAGCTTGCGTTTCGGTTCGCCACTGCTCACAATTCCGCGTGCGGAAGAATGGCAGATCGTGCCGTTCCTGCCGGGTTCAAAACTTTAGACAGCAAGCTCGCTGAACCAGTTATTAACGGCAGGATATCCTTTCCTTCTCATCTATTCAAGGCGTTTGTCACAGATTTGACGTATTCAAAATGTAATTGTGGAGTAATTTTGTCCGTTATGCTCTCGTAAATCAATAAGAAATCGTCACTTCCTTTTTCGACGTGGGTTATCACCTTCTATAAATTAAGCTATATGGGATCGCTCCGTATCATCCGGACGGAGCGGCCGTATCATTCGGATGGAGCGGGGCTGGCTGCAGTCAGGCAAAGGGGCTCAGCGGCTGAGGCGACGGAGCGCCGGTCACGCCAAATCCTGCATTTGCGCATGCTAGACTCCTCTCATATGGAATTGGTGAAGGTCGGCGAAGGCCGGCAGCTCGTCACTGCCCGTCATCAACCTATGTCACTTCTGCACGTGTCTGCGAGGTTGATACCGCTGATTCTGTTCTCGCTTTTTTCCGGTCCTTCGATTGCGCAGCAGTATCCGCAGACCGGCCCCACCACCCAGGATTGCTCCGACCCAACCATGGCCGGATCGGCGCAATGCGCGGGCCAGGGCTCCCAGACTCCGTCGAATCCCTCGATTCCCTTCGGGCAGGCTCCTCAAGCCGTGCAGCCCCAGGTGTCGCCGTCGTATACCGATTTGCAGAATCCGCAGCGGCAGACGGAGAACCCTTCCCAGCGATATCGCCAGTTGCTTCCGCCCGAGCCCCTTACGGAGTTTCAGAAATTCGTCGCATCCACCACCGGACAGATTCTTCCCATCTACGGCGCGGAACTTTTTCGCAACGTACCTTCCACCTTCGCTCCGCTCGACATGACTCCCGTTCCCGCCGACTACCCGATCGGGCCGGGTGACGAGCTGCGCATTCGCGTCTGGGGCCAGGTGTCGTTCGCCACCAATCTCACCGTCGATCGCTCCGGCGAAGTCTATCTGCCCCACGTTGGCCCCGTCCACGTGGCCGGAATTTCATTCTCCGGCCTCCAGGATCATTTGCGCGAGGCCATCGGGCGCGTCTATCACAACTTCGATCTCACCGTCGACCTCGGGAGTATCCGCTCCATCCAGGTCTATGTCGCAGGCCAGGCGCGCCGCCCCGGCGTATACACCGTCAGCGCGCTCAGCACTCTCGTCGACGCCCTGTTTGCCAGCAGCGGACCCTCCGTGGCCGGGTCTCTTCGGGATATCGAGCTGCGCCGCGGAGATACAGTAATCGCGCATTTCGATCTGTACGATCTTCTGGTGCGCGGCGACAAATCGAAAGATGCCAAGCTGCACTCCGGCGATGTCATTTTCATCCCTCCGGCCGGAGCCCAGGTGGCGCTCACCGGAAGCGTGCGCAATCCCGCAATCTTTGAGGTGAAGCAGGGCGACACTGTCGAGAACCTGCAGGCCTATGCCGGAGGCGTCACCGCGGTCGCGTCAGGAGCACGCATCTCCATCGAGCGCATTCAGGCACACCACGACCGCGCCGCCATGGAAGTGGCCGATGACGCGCAGGGCCTGGCGACTCCGCTGGCGGACGGAGACCTGGTGCGCGTCAATCCCATGATCCCCGGCTATCAGAAGACGGTCACGCTGCGTGGCAATATCGCCAATCCCGGACGGTTCGCCTGGCACGACGGGATGCGCGTCAGCGAGCTGATCCCCGACAAGGACTCACTGATCACCCGCAATTACTGGTGGAAGCGCTCGCAGGAAGGGCTCCCCGGACCGGAGTTCGAACCCCTTACCGAGCTCTCCGATCTGCGTCAGCCCCAGGAGCCCGTGAACATGGCCAACCCTGCCGCCGTCAACCGGCTGCAGCAGCAAAGCCAGTACGCAAACCGGCCGTATCCGTACAACACGCAGCAGAATCCCTCAAACGCCGCACAGCAGAATCCCGCTTCCCAGCAACAACAGAATCCCTACGCGATGCAGCAATATCCGTATGCGGGGCAGCAGTATCCCATCAACCCCGATTACAACTACAACTACCTCAACCCGAACGACTACGATCAAAACAACCAGCTCCAGAACCAGAATCCGATGAACCAGATGCCGGGCCAGTACGACCAGTATGGCCAGGGTCAATATGGCCAGTACGGCCAATACGGACAGTACCTCCCGTACGGCCAGCAGTACCCGAATCCACGCTCCTCTTCGGCCACCCTTGCCAATGAGGACTCGCAATATGACCAATATCTAGCCCGTCAATACCCCGGCGCACAGCGCACCACCGTCCGCATTCCGGCCCCGGAGATTGACTGGGACTACGCCGTCATCGAGCGCCTCGACAGGGAAACGCTGAAAACCAAATTGATCTCCTTCGACCTCGGCAAGCTGGTTCTCCAGCACGACGCCTCGCAGGATCTCGACCTCGAGCCCGGCGACATCATCTCCATCTTCTCTGAAGCCGACATCCGTCTGCCGCAGATGCAGCAGACCAAGTTGATACGGCTGGAGGGCGAATTCGCCCATGCCGGCACCTATTCCGCACAGCCCGGCGAGACCCTCCACCAGTTGGTGGAGCGTGCCGGTGGTTTTACTCCCAAAGCGTACCTGTACGGTTCGGAGTTCACGCGCGTCTCCACCCGCATCATCCAGCAGTCGCGCATGGATGAATACATTCAGAACCTCGAGCTCGAGATTCAGCGCAGCAGCCTTGCTCTTGCCGCCGCATCCGGCTCCAACGGCGCCCAGGGCGGCCTTGCACAGAGCGCTCAAATCAGCGAGCAACAAATCGTCAACCGGTTGCGCCAGGTGCGCGCCACCGGACGCATTGTGCTCGAATTCAAAGCGGGTTCCAGCGGGAGCGCTTCCCTGCCTGACGTTCCGCTGGAAAACGGCGACACCTTCATCGTGCCGTCCATGCCCTCCAGCATCAACGTCGTTGGCTCGGTATACGATCAGAACTCCTTCCTGTACAACCCCAGCCGCCGCGTCGGAGCCTACCTGCACCTGGCCGGCGGTCCCAATCGCAACGCCGATCGCCGCCACGAATTCGTGATTCGCGCCGACGGCGAGGTTATCAGCCGCGACTCGCTTCATAGCACCTGGGGCGACGAGTTCGAACATCTCCGTCTCTACCCTGGCGACACCATTGTCGTTCCGGAGAAGACCGTCAAGCCGCCATTCCTGCAGTCGGCGTCGCAGTGGTCCAGCATCTTCTCGCAACTTGCCCTGGGCGCGGCTTACCTGACGCTCTTCCCGTAATCCCGGCCGCGCTCGACTATTCCGCCTCCACCGACAGGGTCGCGCGCAGCGTGTGCTCCTCGCCCGGTTCCAGTTGCACTGCGCAGCCCAGCACGTTGCTCGCCTCCACGCACAGCATCCGCTGCCACGCTCCGGGTTCCATATCCTGCATTCCCGCCGCGCCCTCGCGCCACGGATTCCACACCACCGTGCTCGCCGAGTTCGACTTCTCGGTTCGCAGGCGGCGTCCGAGCACCGGATCGATCAGTTCTACCGTCTCCGTCGTCTCCATGTACGCGTTATCGGTTTGCTGGGTCATCTGCAGTTCGCCTTGCTGCGTCTTCGCGCGGTTGCCATCCATGTTGTCCAGGTAACCGGCACCATCCAGGCCGGCCACTCGCGCGCTGTGCACGTCGGCCACGTGGAAGTACGTGTGCAGCGCCTCCTCGAACCGCAGCACTGACGTGCCGCGGTTCACCACGCTCATCTCCAGCCGCAGGGTGCGGCCCACGCGCATCCGGTACTCCAGCAGGAACTCGTGCGGCCACCAGCGGCGCGTCTCGTCGTCGCTGCCCGTCACGCACACCAGCGTCACGGTGCCGTCTTCGTCCGCGCGCAGTGAATCCAGCCGCCACCGTTTCGTTCGCACAAATCCATGCTTCGGCGCCCGCGGATCGTCGGCCTTGTCGCGGAACCACGGAAAGCACACCGGAATCCCGCCCCGGATCGCCGCTCCCAGCTCCCAGCGCGAACGCTCGCTCAAGAACAGAACTTCCTCCGCGTCCGCCGGCCGCCAGCGCAGCACCTGCGCTCCATAGAGCGAAATCTCCGCTGCCGCAGCGCCTGATGTAATGCGCACCAGCGGCAGACCGCCGTTTCCTGCCGCAATCTCCGCCACGCCCGCCACGCCGAACCGCCGGTTCAATTCGCCAATATGTTCCGCTGCGTCCATACTGCGGGCGATTCTATCCCACCCGTCCGCTGGCGCTCCCCCGGGTTCCGTGACACCTGCCACCCGGCACCTGTCGCCTGCAATAATCGTGACGCATGCCTCAGCCCTCGCCAACGCGGCAGCGCGTCGCCATCGACAGCGGCGGCACATTCACTGACTGCGTCACGCTGCGCGATGGCCGGCTCATTGCCCTCAAGGTTTTTTCCACGCCGCGCGATCCCGGCCAGGCGGTTCTTGACGGGCTGCGCCAGCTCGGCGCCGCAGCCGATGCGGTTGTTCGCCATGGCACCACCGTGGGCACCAACTCCATGCTCGAGCGCAAGGGCGCGCGCGTCGCCTTCGTCACCACGCGCGGATTTGAGGACACCATCAGCATCGGCCGCCAGGCGCGCCCGCGTCTCTACGACTGGTTCCAGCCGCCGCCGCCCTGCCTCGTTCCCGCTCCGCTGCGCTTCGGCATCGACGAACGCGTCAGCGCAGAAGGCGAACAACTCCTCGCCCCCGATTCTGACGAGTTGAACAGACTGGTCGAGCTCATTCGCGCTTCCGGCGCCGAGGCCATCGCGCTCTCGCTTCTGTTCTCCTTCGCCAATCCGGAGAACGAGCGCACCGTCGCGCGCTCTCTGCAGCCGCTCGGTCTTCCGCTTTCCGTTTCGCATCGCATCCTGCCGGAATTCCGCGAGTATGAACGCGCCTCGACGGTCGTCGCCAACGCTTATCTCGCGCCCAGGGTCGGCGGCTATCTCGCCGGCCTCGCCGCCGCCATTGAGGGCAACGCCGCACAGGCGCGCCTTGAAGTGATGCAATCCTCCGGCGGCGTCATCTCCGCACGCCAGGCAGCGGAAGAGCCGGTGCGCACCGTCCTCTCCGGTCCGGCGGGAGGCGTGGTGGGCGCATACAAGCTCGCTGCCGCCGCGGGCTTTCAGCGCATCATCGGCTTTGACATGGGCGGCACATCCACGGATGTTTCGCTCGTCGATGCCGCTGCCGGCTTCCGCATCGGCAACGAATCCAGCGTCGCCGGCATTCCCATCGCCGTGCCCATGCTCGACATTCACACCGCGGGCGCAGGCGGCGGTTCCATCGCGCGCTTCGATGCGGGCGGCATGCTCCGCATCGGTCCTGAATCTGCCGGCGCCGATCCCGGCCCCATCTGCTACGGCACCGGCACGCTGCCCACCGTCACCGATGCCAACCTGGTCCTCGGCCGGCTCGACGCCACGTCGTTTCTCGGCGGTGCGGTCCCGCTCGATCTGGAACGCACGCGCCGCCTCATGTTTGAAGCGAAAGGCCCGATTGCCACCGTCGGGGAGTTCGCCCAGGGCATCCTGCGCGTGATTGAAACCACCATGGCCAAGGCCATCCGCGTCATCTCCATCGAACGCGGATTTGATCCGCGCGATTTCACGCTGGTCGCGTTTGGCGGCGGAGGCCCGGTGCACGCATGCAGCCTCGCCGCTGCGCTGCGCGTGCCGCGCGTGCTGGTTCCTGCGCTGCCCGGCGCGCTCTCCGCCGTCGGTATCCTGCTGGCCGATACCATTCGCGAATATTCGCGCACCGTGATGCAGCCCATCGACGCAGCGCTGGAACCGTTCTTTGCCGACCTCGAATCCGCCGGCGACGAAGACTTCCGCCGAGAAGGACTCGAAGGCACAAGCCATCGCTCCATCGACCTGCGTTACCGCGGCCAGGGATACGAGCTCAATGTGCCGTTCTCGCCGCGCATGGCTGCGGATTTTCATGAGCAGCATCGCCAGCGCTACGGATTCGCCGATCCCGCCCGCCCCATGGAAGTGGTCAACGTGCGCGTGCGCATGGTCTCGCCCGCCGAGCCGTTTACGCAAACGCGCCAGCCGCTTCGCGATGGCGACGGCAGTCACGCGATGACCGGCTCCCGCCCTGTCTGGTTCAACGGCGCTTTCGTCCCCACGCGCGTCTATGACCGCGATCTGCTCGACCCCGGCGATCGCGTGGCCGGTCCCGCCATCGTCACCGAATACAGCTCCGCAACCATCCTGCCGCCTGGTGACCGCCTCCACGTGGACGAGCTGCGCAATCTCATCGTCGAGGTCCACGCATGACTGAACTTCGCTCCGATCCGATCGAACTCGCCGTCTTCCAGAGCCAGATGCACTCCATCGCCGAGGAGATGGGGGCCGCGCTCCGCCGCACCGCCATCTCGCCCAACATCAAGGAGCGCCGCGACTACTCCTGCGCCCTCTTCGATGCGGAGCAACGCGTCATCGCCATGGGCGATCACATGCCGGTACACCTGGGCGCCATGCCCATGTCCGTCAAGGCGGCCGCGGAGCGCCTGCAGATGCAGCCTGGCGACATGGCCATCCTCAACGATCCCTATGCCGGCGGCACGCACCTCCCCGACATCACCCTGGTCCTGCCCGTCTTTGTTCCCGGCAACCCCCGCCCCGCCTTCTATGCCGCTGCCCGTGCGCATCACGCCGACGTGGGCGGCATGTACGCCGGCTCCATGGGTCCGGCGCAGGAAATTTATCAGGAGGGCCTGCGTATTCCGCCAGTGCTTCTGATGCGCAAAGGCGAAATCGAATCCGGCATTCTCGCGCTGCTCCTCGCCAACGTGCGCACGCCGCAGGAGCGCGAAGGCGACCTGGCCGCGCAGATCGGCGCATGCCGCGTGGGCGAGCGCCGCATCCTTGAAGTCGTAGCGAAGTATGGGTTGGACAAAGTCGAAGCACTCGGCGACGATCTCGTCGCCTGGTCGGAGCGATTGATGCGCGCCCAGTTACGCGCTCTGCCCGCCGGAACCTACACCGCCGAAGACTTCCTCGACGATGACGGCGTGACCGACGCCCCCATCCGCATTGCGGTCTCCATCACCATCCGGCCGGAAGACGGTTCGGCCTCCATTGACTTTGCCGGCTCGTCTCTGCAGGTCCGCGGCGCGGTCAACGCTGTTCTTCCCGTCACCGTCTCCGCCTGTTTCTACGTCTTCCGCTGCCTGCTCTCTGAAGACGCCCCAGCCACCGCAGGCCTGATGAACCCCATCACCGTCTCCGCGCCGCCGGGCACCATCGTCAACGCGGTTCCGCCCGCAGCCGTAGCCGGGGGCAACGTGGAGTGCAGTCAGCGGATCACCGACGTCCTGCTGCGCGCCCTCGCCCAGGCCGCCCCCGACCGCATTCCCGCCGCCAGCTACGGGACCATGAGCAACCTGACCATCGGCGGCCTGGATCCTCGAAGCGCAGCGCCGTTCGCCTACTACGAGACCATCGCCGGCGGCATGGGCGCCCGTCCCACCGCCGACGGCATCGACGGCGTCCATTGCCACATGACCAACTCCCTTAACACGCCGGTGGAGGCGCTCGAATACGCTTATCCCCTGCGCGTCCAGCGCTACAGCTACCGCGCCGGTTCGGGCGGCAGCGGAGGTTTCCGCGGCGGCAACGGCCTGGTGCGCGAGATCAGGCTGCTGGCCCCGGCGCAGGTGAGCCTGCTGGCCGACCGCCGCCGTTTCGCCCCCTACGGCCTTTCCGGAGGGCAGGACGGCGCAACCGGCTCCGCCACTTTGATCCACGCCTCCGGGGCGGCGGAAGTGCTTAAGGGCAAAGGCTCTGTCTACGCCGCGGCCGGCGACGTGGTGCGCATTGAAACCCCCGGCGGCGGCGGCTGGGGACCTGCAACAGAGATCTAAAGCGCGCGGCTTGCCTCGCCTCCGCTCTCACATTGCCTTTTCCCGTCTCCCCTGCATCCAACTTCATTGAAGAAGCAACGCCGTCCTATGCCCTTCCCAGCACTTCTCCGCTCTCGCTCTCTCTCCCCTGCGGTTCTGCTCGTGGGGATGCTGCTGTCTTCGCTTTCGATCCGCGCCCAGGCCCCGGCCAGCGCCTCGCCGCAGCCGGGGCAGTCTCCCGCGATGAACAACCCAACGCGCCCTGAGATCCAGCCCCCGCTCGACACCGACCGCGACCCCATCCCCTCTCCCGACATCGTCGTGCCGCCGCCTCCCACCTCGTCGTCCAACATTCCCACGGTCAACGGCCAGGTCCAGAAGAAGTCGGAAGGCGTCTACACCCTGCATGAGGACGTGGACGAGGTCCTGCTGAGCTGCGCGGTGGTGGACGAGAAGGGTCGCCCCGTCCTGGACCTTAACCGGAACAACTTCCGTGTCTGGGAGGATGGCGCGCCGCAAATCGTCCGGTCGTTCGTGCACCAGGATTTGCCCGTCTCCATGGGCCTCCTCATCGACAGCTCCGGCTCCATGCTGGACAAGCGGACAGCGGTGGACCAGGCGGCGTTGCGGCTGCTCGCGGAATCGAATCCGCGCGACTCGGCCTTCGTGGTCAACTTTAATGAGCGCGCCTACCTGGATCAGGGGTTCACCATGGACCGGGTTGCGATCGAGCGTGGCATCGACCGCTTTGAGGCGCGCGGTCCCACGGCCATGTACGACGCCGTAGCTGCTTCCGCCGACGAGCTTTCGAAGAACGCCAAACAGCCCAAGCAGGTGCTGCTCATCATCACCGACGGCGCCGACAACGCCTCGCGCCTTAACCGCGACGAAGCCATTCGCCGGGTGCAGAACCTGGGCGGGCCCGTGGTGTACACCATCGGCCTTCTCTTTGACTCCGATCCGCGGGAGTACCAGAAGGCGCATGACGACCTGGAGACGCTGGCAGAGGAGACGGGCGGCATGGCCTACTTCCCCAGGTCGCTCGACCAGGTGAATGAGATTGCGTCGGAAGTGGCGCGGGACATCCGCAACCAGTACATTGTGGGCTACCACTCCACGCGGGCGGCGTCCCTCGGCGGCTACCGGACAGTGCACGTGGAGGCGCAGGCGGGCGGCCACGGCAAGCTGACGGTGCGGACACGCCGCGGTTACTACGCCAAGCCAGGCCAGAAGACCGGCATGACCGCGCGGCAGTCGGCGGCTCCGCCGCAATAGCGCCGGGGAAAGGACAGGGGACATACAGCGCGTTTCATAAATAGGTTTTGAAAGGGCACGACTTTAGTCGCGCCGCAAAGCGCCAATAAATTCACCGCGGCTTTAGCCGCGAGGGATGTTCTTCTCCCGCCGCCAACTCAACGCTCCTGGCCGGCAGGTTTCTCAACCTCGCACCGTACCATCCCCGCCATTCCCGTCCACCGCCCGCCGGTTTAGAGTGTCTGCAGCCCCATGTCCACATTCCGGCTCAAGCCCGCCCACGCCCCGGTCAAGACCTACTACGCCGCCCTCGCCCGTTTCGCCCGCGGCCGCTTCGACAACGAAGGCAACATTCGCGGCGCCTTTGAGGACCTCCTCAAAACCTGTGCCCGCTGGTACGACTGGACCGTCATCCCCGAGTACCAGATCGTCCGCTCCACCGGCCGCCCGCTCTCCGTTGACGCCGCCCTCCTCGACGCCTTCAACCTCCCGCGCGGCTACTGGGAAGCCAAGGACGAGAAAGACTCCCTCCAGGTCGAGATGAAGAAGAAGTTCGAGGCCGGCTATCCCCGCCAGAACATCCTCTTCCAGCGCCCCGGTGAAGCCCTGCTCTTTCAGGATGGCCGCATCGCCCGCCTAGCAATCGACCGAAAGCGAATCGCTGCGTTATGACGGATAACAGAACGCCCGAGAGCCGAAGTGCGCTGATGGCGCGAATAGGCGGGAAGGACACCGCTCCTGAATTGATTGTCAGAAGACTGCTCCACTCCTTGGGCTACCGCTTTCGTCTGCACAGACGCGACCTCCCGGGCAAGCCGGATATAGTCTTCCCGTCACGAGCGAAGGCGATCTTCGTAAATGGCTGTTTCTGGCATGCACATGGGTGCCGCATCGGTCGCCTCCCCAAGTCGAAGTTGGAATTCTGGGAACCGAAACTGACCGGGAACCGCGCACGCGATAAGCGGAACAAGGCGGAATTGCGCTCATCGGGCTGGGGCGTTTTGACGGTCTGGCAGTGCCAGACGCGGAATCCGGACCGGTTATCCACAAAGCTGATGCCCTTTTTGGGACCGCCTGGAAAGAATCCGATCACAAAGCTGAAGCCAAAAAGATAAGCTTGGGTCTAGGGAGACGGAGAGCTCATGCCGCGGCCAGTTGGAGTCGATTTGTTCGCCGGTGCCGGGGGACTCAGCCTCGGTTTCGAGCAAGCTGGATTCGACGTCGTAGCCGCTGTCGAAATCGATCCAATTCACTGTGCGGTCCATAAGTTCAATTTCCCTCATTGCGCCGTCTTCCCCCGATCGATCTCCGATTTGACCGGCGCCGAAATTCGGTCCGGAGCCGGATTGGGGCGACGCAGAATCGATGTCGTATTTGGCGGCGCTCCGTGCCAGGGCTTCTCGATGATCGGGCAGCGGGCATTGGACGATCCGCGCAATAGATTGGTTCGCGACTTCGTTCGGATCGTTGCCGAGTTGAAGCCGTCCTATTTTGTCTTCGAGAATGTAAAAGGTCTGACCTTGGGCGAACATCGTCTTTTTTTGAACGAGTTCATCGAAGCATTCTCATGCGCTGATTATCGAGTGCTCTCACCGTGGAACGTTTTCGACGTGGCCAACTACGGGGTCCCGCAACATCGCGAGCGGTTGATATTGGTGGGCGCTAGAAGAGGCGAACCACTGCCCGAATATCCGACCGCGTCATCTAGCCCAGCCGACGCCGCTCCGGTACAGAGACTGCCTGTCGGGCCTTCATGCAGAGACGCGCTGGCCGATCTGCCGGACGTGGAACGCTACGATGATTTGCTCAGAACTGACGAGGTTAGGACGAGCGCCTTTGGGCCGCCAAGCCATTATGCAAGAGACTTGCGTTGCCTTCGTCCTGCCTCTTGGCATTACGGCTATCGCCGCAAATGGGATCGTGACCTGCTCACGTCGAGCCTAAGGACTATTCACACTGTAATTTCCCAGCGACGATTCGCGGAGACCCAGCCCGGACGAATCGAGCCCATCTCGAGGTTCTACAAGCTTCCCCCGGACGGCCTCAGCAACACCTTAAGGGCAGGTACCGACTCGGCCCGCGGAGCATTCACAAGCCCCCGACCGATCCATTACGAATATCCGCGCTGTATAACCGTTCGGGAAATGGCGCGCCTGCACGGGTTTCCCGACTGGTTTCGGTTCCATGGCACGAAATGGCACGGTGCCCGGCAGATTGGCAATTCGGTCCCTCCGCCGTTCGCCAGAGCTATTGCGGGCAGTGTTCTGCGGGCGTTAGGCCTAGAACCGGAGCGACCGGACGAGACGGTGCTACTCGGCGATCCGGCCCTGCTGCAACTGGATATGTCGGAAGCGTCCGAGCACTTTGGGATCCCGGTGCCGATCGGCAAGCGTGACCGCAAAAGCGGCGCGACAAAACGAAAGCAGCATGAAATAGAAGCCCAGCGAGAGACATCGCAGATCGAAATGTGGTTTGTCTGATACCGAAGGAAGTCTAATGGCGAAGAAGGCGGACAAATCGGCCCAATATGTTCCGATCATCGTTCATGTTTTCCGGAAGCACTGGAAGAAGGGAACGGGCGAATTCGAATTCCATCGCGACGAGATGGTAGAAGCCGCAAGGACTCTCCGTATCGAGCGCCCCGATAATCTCGGAGACGTAATCTACAGCTTCAAGTTCCGCCGCAATCTCCCCAACGAGATATTGCAGACCGCGCCGAAAGGCAAGGCATGGATACTCGAAGGCGCAGGACAAAGCCGTTATCGTTTCCGCCTGGCGGAGGTCGGAGGCACGACGATAGAGCCCCGACCGGACATCGCGGCTATTAAAGTTCCGGACTCCACCCCCGAAATCATCGCCGCATATGCCTTGGGCGACGAACAAGCGCTGTTGGCCCGGGTACGTTACAACCGGCTCATCGACATTTTCCTGGGACTGACGACTTATTCCCTCCAGAATCACTTGCGGACCCAAGTCCAAGGCTTGGGCCAGATCGAGATCGATGAGATCTACGTGGGCCTAAACAAGAATGGAGCGCATTTCATTGTTCCGGTCCAAGCAAAAGGCGGCTCGGACAGGCTCTCCCCCGTCCAGACAAGGCAGGACATTGCATGCTGCAAAGCCAAGTTTCCCGGTTTGATCTGCAGGCCCGTCTCTGCTCAGTTCATGGCCGACGGCGTCATCGCATTGTTCGAGCTGACCGTTGAAGACGGACGCACACTCATCGTGGAAGAGCGTCACTATCGGCTCGTCCCAAGCAATGAAATCGACGGGGCCACCAAACGCGAGTACGCGGAACGGCTATAGAACCGTCCCCCAACACACACGTCGACAAGAGAGGACGAAAGCTCGACGAAGAACAAGACTCAACTCCAATACAACGCCTTCCTCACCCTCAGCGGCATCCCGCCCGAGGTCTAGGAATACCGCCTCGGCAACCGCAGCGCCCTTGAATGGGTCATCGATCAGTACCGCGTCTCCACCGACAAGCACTCCGGCATCGTCAACGACCCCAACCGCGAAGATGACCCCGAGTACATCGTCCGCCTCATCGGCCAGGTCATCACCGTAAGCCTCCGCACCGTCGAACTGGTCCGCGAGCTCTCCACCCTCTCCATCGACCAGCGTCAACCCGCGACAACGGGCTGAGCCGCGCGCCCGCACCCCGGGATCTAAGCTCGATACCCTGCATTGTCCGCCGGAATCGCGAACCGGAAACCACCGGGAAAGCTACCTTCTTAGCCTCTCTGCCTCGCTGACTGAACATTGACCTGTATCCGCCGTCACAGCCAAGGTCCGGCAATCTGTCTAAACTCAAATCGTGAGCAGTATTGCGCCCGCACACCTTGTGCGGGCGTTCGCATTTCAGAGGGAATCCGCATCATGGTCGCCGCCACAACCCGGCCTCAAAATCCCAGGGAAATCTCCGCCCGCCCGGTTGACCACGCGGTAATCTCCATCCAAGAGAGCGTTGACCAGAAAAATAATACCCCCCCACCCCCCTCTCCCTGTCGCACTCTCTCGGATGGCGAAGAAAGGGCGAACAATTCACTGCACTTTCAGCATGTATCCCCAACATTCCACAAGACATCCTCGTTTTTTTATTTTGCGCATTCCGTCTACTCGATACGGAGGGTGCGGGTTATTCCGTCAAGAGCGGAAAAAAAGGAGCCGCGATGGGCTCCTCTTTTTTTTCTGGCGATGCAGATTCCGTGCCCACCCTCTCGCAAAGAGCGCGAAAGGGCGGGCGCCTGCTGGATCAGTGCAGGTGGAAGTCGACGTCGACGATGATTTGAACGGCGACGGGGTGCCCCTGGAACATGGCGGGCCTGAACTTGTACTGGCGCGCGGCTTCTACGGCTTTCTCGTCGAGGCCCATGCCAAGACGGCGAACGATGCGGATGTTCTGCGGGTTCCCCTGCTGATCGACGATGAGCTCGAGGGAGGCGCTGCCCTGGAAGTTGGCCTGGCGTGCGTCCTCAGTGAACTCGGGTTGGACGGAGCGGATGACTACCGGGGCGCTGACGCCACCGCCGACGCTCATGACGCCGCCGCCGTATCCGCCGCCGGAGCCGGGGCCTGCTCCGATGCCGTGGCCCATACCGAGGCCGCCGCCGGAGCCGGAGCCGAAGCCGGAGTTTGAACCTTTGCCCTGGGAGGCGAGGGCGATCTGCGGCGAGTTAGAGAGGCCGAGGTTGGGGAGGGCTGGATTTTCGGGCATCTTGACGATCTCAGCGGGCTCGGCGGCGAGCTTGGGATGGTCGAGGCGCAGAATCTGGGGCGCGTTCACCGGTGCGGGAGCGACGACGCGGGGCGGATTTCCGCGGGTGGGTTCGATAACCTGGTGGGCGCCACCGCCGCCACCGCCGCCCTGCTTCGGCGCAACGGGAAGAATCTTGGGCGGGGGTGGAGGCGCGTAGAGGGTGATTTCGACCGGAGCAGTGACTACCGGAGCGACCGTGGCCTGACGCACCTGGAAGCCGAGCCAGAGGATGCCGGCGATGGCAACTCCGTGGATGATGGCGGAGATGACCTTGGCGGCCGGGTCACGCTGTCTGGTGGCGATGTCGAGGCCGACGAAGCTGGGCGCGACGCGCATAACCGCGGCAGACCCGGCCGGCATGGGTATGAGCCGGGGCAACGGCTGCATCGGCTCCACCTCAGGTTCAGCGTAGTCGACGGCCAGGCTGGACCGATTGTAAGCCGTCTCCGCGCGCGGCCTGACGTTGGAGCGCTCCACCGCCAGCCTGCCGCGTGTCACAATCTCGGGATTTGACGCTGCACGATTGCTCATAGGCCCTTTTGCGAGATCCCCCCCGCACTCCCCCTTTTTTCTTTCGATTCGTCTAAGCTATCCGGGCGTTGCGCGGAATAATTATGTCGTTCTGTTTGGTTAGATGACTTAATCGCGGCTCACAACGACGAAGAATGTCTAAAAAATTCCTAGTTTTCGCCAAGCGGGATGGAGTTACCAGATTCCCTTGTCGCTTCCGGTGACTTTTTGACCGACGGCGGCGGCTGTGGCGAGCCACGGGAGCAGGCTGAGCCGGGCTCCGCTGTGCAATTCGCGCCGGCGCAGGATGCCGGCGAGCTGGGTTCCATAGAGTTTTGCGGATTGCGGCATGAGGGGCACGCGGAGGAAGCCGCGGCCGTAGAAGACGGAGTCGCCGCCAAAGCGGGCGGCCGATTCGACCCATTCCGGAAGACTCAAGCCGACGCCGCGATATTTGGCGACGTAGTCGGAGACGATGGCGAGATAGGTTGCGACGCCCTCCCAGATTCCGGCACCGGTGGCTGCAGCATGCAGGTCGGCGAAGTCGATGCCATCGCGTTCGACAAGCGCGGCGCTGTCCACGATGTCGCAGAGGCGGAAGTAGAAGTGGCGGTACATGCGCTGGAGGGTGGAGATGAGAATGCGGTCGGACTTGGAAGGCACGCGGAAAGAGCGTCCGGCGACGGTAACGATGCGGGTGCGCTGGAGGAGCGACGATGCGATCGTGATCTGCTCGCCGGTCTGGCCGAGGCGGCCGAGGTGGATTTCGACCAGCTCGGGCAGGCGGGGGATCTGGAAGTTCCACTTGCAGGCGAGGCGGTCGCCCCAACTGCGTGCTTCGACGACGGCGTTGAAGCGGCGGGTCATCAACTGAAGGACCTGCTCGGGGCGCGCGCTGGTGTAGAGATCGATGTCGCTGCCGAGATCGGGCCAATGATCGAGAGACTTGATGACGCAGCAGTCGAGGCCGGCGTGCTCGAACGTGGTGGTGATCTCGGCGAGGAAGGGCAGCGCGTTGGCGATGCGATGCTGCTCGGCGGCGAGGGCGTCAATGGCCCACTGGGCGCGGAGGTCGTCGCGCATGCCGCGGGCGATGGCAAGAAAGACCTCCATGCCGCGCATGACGACGTGGTTAAGGCCGGCGAGATGGAGGAGGCTGTCGAACTCTTCTTTCGTGATGCGGCCCAGGTCGCGATGGAGTTCTTCGCCCATCCAGAGCGCATCAGCGCCGCCCGGGAGCGTGAGGAGGAGCCGCGAAAGCAGCGTCATGGACTGGGAGGAAGGGAATTCGGCCTGTGTGCGCATATCGACTATGGACCCTTTGTTTTCTAGAGTTATTGGGGTGAGGGCGGATGAACCGGCGGGTTGGGGGTTTGCTCCGGGGCGCCTCCGCGCGGGGTGAGCTGGACCGGAGCTGACGGCTGTTTGCGCTGGCGGCTATAGACTTCGAGGGCGTCATCAACGCTGTTATTGCTTTGATTGGCGACCGCGTTCAGCGGCTGGCCCTGGGCGAAGAGGCGGGTGGCGATCCCGACCTTGGCGGTGGAGTTGGCGGCGCGTTGCGCGCGCTGATAAAAGAACTGGGCGGTTTCAAGGTCGCCTTCGCGCTCAGCCACGTAGCCGCGGTTGTTGAGGGAGAAGGCGCTGTTGGGATCGAGGGCGTAGGCGTGGATGAAATCCTGTCGGGCCTCGGTCCAGTTGTTGGCATTCTCTGCTCGGACGCCGCGCAGGGTGTACATGATGGCCTTGGCTGTAGCGGAATTAGTACCGTTGATCTTGCGCTGGAGGCGGCGAGCGCTCTCGCGGGCCATGCTGGAAACGGAGCGGCCGCGCCAGGAGGTGTCGAGTGTGACCATGGCCGGCTCATTGGAACCAGTCGCAGCGGCTTCCTGGTAGCAACGCATGGCGCTGTCGAAGTCGGCAACGGCCTCGTAGGCGACGCCGAGATTATTGAGGGTGAAGGCATTGCGGGGATCGGCGGCGAGGGCCTGCTTGAGCACTCCGAGGGCCTCGAAATCCTGATCTTGCTCGAGGAGGCGCATAGCGTCCAGGTTGAGGCGATTAACGCGCATGGTGGCGTCTTTGAGCTCGACGAGGGCGGCTTTCATGGGCTGGCCCTTGAGCTGTTTGGCGCTGCTTATGTCGATATTGGCGTCGCTGCTCTGTTCGGCGGCAAGCTGATAGAAGCGTTGAGCGCGGTCGAGCTGGCCCTGAAGCTCGGAGACATAGCCAAGGTTGTTGAGGGTGAAGGGATCAGCGGGATCGTAGAGGTAAGCCCTGTAGAAGAGGGTCTCAGCGCGGTCGAAGTTACGCTTGCGAATGGCGTCCACGCCCTCCCGGTTGAGTTTCTGAACCGGGCTGAGGTGGGAGCGCATGGGGATGAGGATCCGCTCGCCATCGTGCGACCATGCGCGCGGGGCTGCACCGAGAAAGGTGAGTGCAAGGATCGCGCCCAGTGCGATTGCGGTTTTCGGCATGATGCTGTTGTTCCCCTTCGGCCAAGCCAATGGTGGAATTCAGAGATAGATACGCACCCAGTTAGATGCGCCGGGACAGGCGGTGTTGTCCCAGGCAATTTCAGGAAGGATTCAGAGACCACCGGAAGGATGTGGAAGTCATCTAATTTGTTGTCAACGACTCCCAGCGGGACACTTCAAAACAAACAAGGTGCCAGGAATGGAACGGATGCTTGCAGCAATGACGCTCGGCGCGTTTGTGTTAGGCCAGGGGGCGATGGCGCACCCGCAATCGGCGGTGGCCGCGGTCCGGAATAGCGCCGATGGGACCCACGGCGCCGTTTCCGATCTGCCGCCGCTTCCCAGGGGAAAGAGCACAATTCTCGGAGGGCAGATCGACCGCGTAGATCCGGTGATGGACCAGTTTGTGTTGAAGGTCTATGGCGAAAAGCCAATGAAGATCCTTTTTGACGAGCGGACCCAGGTGTACCACGATGGGAAACGCATTCCGCTTCGTGACCTGGGTGCGGCGACGCATGCCTCAGTGCAGACCATGCTGGATGGGGCGCAGATTTTTGCGGTGAGCATCCACATCCTCTCCGCGCAGCCTGAGGGCGAGTACCACGGGCGAGTGCTTTCATTCGATTCGGGGAATGGCATTCTGACCCTGACCACGGCGCCGGACCGTCCGCCGTTTCGCCTGGTGGTATCGAGCCAGACTTCGTTCAAGCGGTTGGGGCAATCGGCGTTTTCATCGGTGCAGTCGGGGCAGTCGGACCTGGTGCCGGGGTCGCTGGTTGAAGTCAAATTCGACTCGAATAACCGGGGGCAGGGCGTGGCGACAGAGATCTCGGTGCTGGCAGCGCCGGGGGCGAGCTTCGTTTTCAGCGGGACGGTCTCGGAACTCAATCTGCCGACGGGGATGATGGTGGTGCTCGACCCGCGCGACAACCAGAGCTACCGGATCTCGTTCGATTCTCATGCGAGGGTGAGTCAGCGGTTGCGCGTGGGGCAGCACGTGCGGCTCTCCGCGGATTACGACGGGCACAAGTACGTGGCGACGGAGATCGAGATCGAGTAAGACAAGATCGGGGCCGCGTGAAGGGAACGGCGCGGCTCCTCGCCAGGGACGGCGAAAACCACCCCTCCGCGGCTGAAGCCGCATTCATTTCGTAGGGCTTACACGGCACGACTGAAGTCGTGCCCCTTCAAAACGCTCCAGATCCTCTTCAAGACGCCTCCAGTTCTCTTCAAAAGGCCTACAGATCCCCTTCAAGACGCCTCCAGTTCCCTTCAAAAGGCCTACAGATCCCCTTCAAGACGCCGCCAGTTCCCTTCAAAAGGCCTACAGATCCGCTTCAAGACCCTTCCAGTTCCCTTCAAAAGGCCTACATATCCCCTTCAAGGCGCCTCCGGTTCCCTTCAAGAGGCCTATAGATCCCCTTCAAGACGCCTCCAGATGCGAGTTTTTCCGCAGGCTGTGAAGCCCGGCTTCACGAGCATTCAATCAAATGCAAATCGGCGGAACCGAAGTCCCGCCGATTGCGATTGCCTGCTTGTTTTGTTGCGGTAGTTGGGTAGCGGGCGATTGAACCGGCCCGATGCTACGGTCCCATGCTTTGGGGCGTGCAGGTTGGGCCAGCGTCGCTGGTCGGCGTCGGAGCCGGTGGACTGGGCGGCGTTTCCCACGGAGCAGTGGTGAAGTCGAAGAAATCGAGCAGGTTGGGCTGCGCGCCATCGCGGTTGGTGAGCGGGGCAGCGCTGGGACCGATGAAGCGGGTTTCGACGAATCGGATGATCGCGGTGTGGTCCATGGGAGCGTGAGAGACGTAGTGGCGGCGCGTGAAGGGCGAGACGACGAAATTGGGCACGCGGAAGCCGAGTTGGGCGGCGAAGCCCTGTTGCGCAGCCGCGTCACCGGGGTTGGCACCGGGATCAGTCGAAATGAGATCGCAGTTTGTGGTCGGCGTTCCGCCAGGAGGCAAGCAAGGATTGAAGCCATCCGGGTTGACTGCGATCGAGGAGATATCGGGATAGTTGAAGGCGGCGGTCGGGACAGGGTTGTCGTTGGAATGGCCGGGTACCGGCGGTACGTGGTCGTATGGACCGCCGCCTTCGTCGTAACTGAAGAAAAAGACGGAGGTGGGCCACTCCGGGCTGCTCATAAACGCATTGATGACGGTGGAGACCTGCGCCTGGCCGTAGAGGATGGATTGTTGGGATCCCGGATGCTCGTCGTTGTTCGCATAGCCGGCTTCAATGAATGCGAAGCTGGGTAGCGTTGAGTTGGTCAAATCGGCGAAATAACCATAGGTGCCGGGGTTGGAGGGCGTACCCAAAGGAGCGATATGCGTGGGATCGATGCAGAAAGAGTTGGTGCTGTCTCCCACCACGCTTGAGGGCTGGGTGGGAGCCGCGCAGGCGGCGCCGGTGGGGTTGTTGTAGATGTAGTGGGTTGAGTAGGCAAGGTTGGAGAAGTCGGTCGCTGGATAGCGCGAGTTACCGGTGGTGGGGCAGTCATCGTCGCTGGTGCAGAAGCCCTGGGTGACGGTGTAGTAGATCTTCCATGAGACCTTGGCCTTATCCAGCGCTTCGAATATGTTGTTGATGCTGAGTTGGGGCAGGTGGTCATTGCCGCCGGGATCCTTCACGAGGCCTTGCGTGGTGCCGCCGGTGAAGGTGGCGATGCGATTGCTGATGCTCTTGCTGGAGACAGGCGAGAACCAGCGGTCCGAGACGGCGAACTGCGAGGCCATGTAGTAGTAGTAGTTGAGGAAGTCCTGGTCGTAATAACCCATGGCGCGCTGGCCATTGAGATCGGTGTAGCTCCCGCCGCAGGTTCCGGTTTTCGAGCAGTTGGTGGCGTAGCCTTCGGCGGTGTGCACAAAACCGTCCATGTTGATGGGCCGCGTGGTGAGGAAATTGTAGCGGTTGACATCGCCATAACTGGCGAGCCAGTCAGAGGAGTCGTCGTCGATGCAGGTGCTCTTGAGCTTGAAAAGCGAATAGACATCGCCGGCGTCGTCCTGATTGGTGACCGTCTGGGTCAGGTCGGCGGTGGGCGTGCAGGGATTGGACCCCGCGGCGCAATCGACGAGGCCATCGATGTCGTACTCGTTGCCGTCATCGCCCATGAAATCGCTGTTGTCGTGGCGATAGACATTCAGCATGCCGAAGTAGTTGTCGAAGGTGTGGTTCTCCTGGAGCATGAAGACAACATGCTGGACGGCGTTCACGTCGCCGCCAGGAACCACTGTGACGGTGGCAGTGGCGGTGACGTTGCCGGATGCCCCGGTTGCCGTCGCGGTGTAAGTGGTGGTTTTGGTCGGGCTCACCGATTGGTTTCCGCCGGTGGCAGCGAGCGTGTAAGAGCTTCCGTCGCTGCCAGTAACGGTGACATTCGTCGCATTGGTTGCCGTCACGGTGAGTAGGGAGGGACTGCCCTGGACAATGGTGGCCGGATTGGCGGCGATGGTAACGGTGGTGGCAGGCGGAGTTACCGTCACTGTCGCGGTCGCATTGGCGCTGCCGCCAGCGCCCGTTGCCACCGCGGTGTAAGTGGTGGTTGCGGTCGGGCTCACTGGCTGTGTGCCACCGGTTGGGGATAGCGTGTAGGAACTGCCATCGGTCCCGGTTACGGCGACACTGGTGGCATTCGCTGCCGCGACGGTGAGCGTGGAAGATGCGCCGTCATTGATCGTAGTGGGGAATGCGGAGATGGTTACGGTGGGCGCAGGTGTCGAGGAAGCCACCGTCACCGTTGCAGTTGCGTTGACGGTGCCGCTGGAGCCGGTCGCGGTGGCCGTGTAGGTGGTGGTTTGCGACGGGCTTACCGATTGCGTTCCGCCGGTGGAAGCAAGCGTGTAGGAGCTGCCATCCGAACCGGTTACGGTGACCTGGGAGGCATTGGTCGCGGTAACGGTGAGCGTGGAAGAGCCGCCCGCGGCGATGGTGGCTGGACTTGCCGCAATAGTGATGGTGGGCGCGGATGCGTTCACCGTGACCACCGCATTGGCGGTAGTCATGCCGCCGGTGCCAACCGCGGTAGCGGTGTATGTCGTGGTCGTTGCGGGACTAACCTTCTGCGTGCCACCGCTGGCGGCCAGCGCGTAGGAACTCCCATCGGTCCCGGTAATGGTGAGTTGGGTGGCATTGCCGGCGGTGACGGTGAGGGTGACGGTGGCGCCGGCGTTAACGGTCGCAGGGCTGGCGGAGATGGTCACCGAGGGAGGCATGCCGTTTCCGTTGGTGTGAGAACTGCCGCACGCGCTGATGAGGAACGGTATGAAGACGGCGATGCAGAGAAGCAGAGAATTCAGTATTCTCCCGGGCGTACTTGTGTGCGACACGGGTTTCTCCTTTTTTCATGTCTTGCGCGGGTCCGCGCAATCACAATGGCGACGCGGCGCGATGAAGGTTGCTAAAAAATTCGTGTGGACCGTCACTGGTCCGCTGCACCAGCATTGGCCCGGCATCCGCCCGCAGATAAAGTCCCACTGAGTTTGATGGACAATTGCGTTCCAACGGATGCTTTCGCACTCAATTTCGGGAAGCCCAACAAGGCGGCCGAGGCGACAATGTGGAAAATTGCACGGAGATCCTGGCGCTGGTTCAGGGTCGGCCATTCCGGCCGCCGGATGGGCGTTGAGTGAAGGTTTCGTTGGCGAAGTCTGCGGTTTCGGCGAGGCCACGCGTGGGTTCGAGGCCGCGGTGATCGCTCGCGCGCTCGGCGCGCTGCGGAACGAGCGCGGGCTGGAGGCGCAACTCCGCCGAAGCGGCGCGGCGGAAGTCCAGGCTGGGACGCGGGGCTTCCGGCTGCCTTTGGGCGCGGCGAATAGAGCGCTTGTGCTGATTCACGCGGAACCAGCGCAGGTAGTTGTTCACCACGCTGGTCATCGTCATGTCGATGCCGGCGGCGAAGTTATGTTCCGCCATTTGCCGCTCCATCATGGGCGACTCGAGAATGGCGGTGATCTGGCTGGCGAGGTCTTCGGGATCGCCGCGCCGGTAGAAGCGGATGGCCATGTCCTCGTCGGCCGCCATGCCGCGGAAGTCGGGCAGGTCTGCGCTTACAATGGGCACGCCGTACTCGCATGCCTGGTGCGCGGGGCCGCTGGAGCCGGTGGCTGAATCGTACGGGAGAACGAGCGCGGAGGTGGTCTGGAAGAGCTCGGGGATATCTTCCTCCGCAACATAGCCTTTGAAGTCGATGGGAAGGTGGTGGGGCTGGGCCGCGCGAATCGATTCCCAGTATCCTGGCTTGGTGTGATGATTGGCGCCGGCCACGACCAGACGCGCGTCGGGGATTTTCTTGAGCACGAGCGGGAACGCCTCCATGAGTGTCTCAAGGCGCTTGTAGGTGCCCCAATGTCCGATGGCAAGGACGCGCTTGTGGGGATTGCCGCGCTTGCTGAAGTCGGGAGGCGTGAGGGCCGTGGCGAAAGTGCCGTGCGAACCCAGCATAACGTTCTGCGCTCCATACTTGGTGAGCAAGGTGGTGTGATAGCCGGGCAGCAGAACGCTGACGGAGTTGGCGCACAGGAGAGCGCGCGTGGCCAGTTCCGTGCCCATGCGGAAGAGCTTTTCCCGGCGCACGCCGGCGGCTGCGAAATCGACATGCTCCAGGATGTGATGGAGCGTGATGTGGGTGTAGTAGCCGGCGGCGCGGATAAGAGCGGGTGTGGAGAGTCCCGCGAATGCCGCGAGAGGCTTGTCCGGCGTGGCAAAGGTGGAGAAGACAAGATTGAACCAGACAACGTCAGGATTCAGGCCGCGGATGGTCTTGAGCAGGCGCATGGGGTTGGACAGGCTGCCGAACTTCCAGCAGCGAATCACGTTGAACCCGGGGAGCTCCGACTGCTGCTCGACTCTCAGGGGCTGGCCATTCTCATCGGTGGCGAATTCGTAGTTGGTGAGCTCGTCTGAGAGGATGGTCAGCTCGACGTCTTTATGGCGCCGCAATTCGCGCGCAATATGGAAAGCGTACTCGTTCAATTGGCGTCCACTGGGAGGAAAGGTACACACCAGGCATATTTTCATCGTGTATTGCCTCAGAATATTGTGATGCCGATATAAGGCCTAAGCTGCTGGCTGTGCGCGCCGGGGAAATTGAAGAAGGATTCGTCCTGAACCCCGGCGGCAAATCGGATGGGATAGGCATAAGTAAGCGGTCCGGCTTCGTTGTTGGAGACCTTGTGCCGGAACGGCATGGCGTAAGAGATGGAAACGCCGCTCTGGGTTGCATCGTAGACGTGAAAGCCGCGAACGCTAGAGTATGCGCTGTTGGCCTGGAGGTCCCAGTTGCGCTTGAAGGTGTAATCGATACCGCCGGCAGGACGCAGGTTCTGCGCAATGCCGGAGTTGAGGCCAACCACGCGCCACGAGCGCACGTCCTCCACCATGGCGCGCACGTCCAGGTGGTCGCCGAAGCGGCGCTGCAGGCCGATGTAAGAGGAAGTGTAGTAGTTCTGGTAGTTGACCGGGCTGAACGTCTGCTTGCTTTCGCCCCATCCGGTCAGCAGCGCGGTACGGCCCCACGGCGAGCCCACGCGGAAGTCGACGGCCGCGGTGAATTGCTGGGACGAAAGGTTGCTCTCAGTAAATGGGCCCGCTTCGCGGATCACATAACCGCTGGCGGAAATGGCATTGAAGAGCGAGCTGGTGCTCATGTACGTGAACACGCGGAAGAGATCCTGGTTCATCTGTGCAGGCGAGAGCGAGTCCCGTCGAATGATCTCCTGGATGCCGCTGTTGAACGTGATCACGTTGGTGCCGGCGCGGATGGTCGGGTCGAGGCCAATGTTGAAGACCGTGTCAGTGGTGTTGCGGTTCACGATGGAGTTGGTTGCGGGGACGTCGATCTGTCCGCGCGCATTGCGCAGCTGGAAGAATCCGCTGGCCGTGGGCATATGGTTCAGGTGAAGATGGAACGCGTCCATCCACTGCGACTGGATGGAAGACCGTGGCGGCGGAAGCAGGCTGGGGGTACTGGGTGAGATGGGGAACGAGGCATCCAGCTTGGAATCGAGCACGAAGACGGTCGAGTCCTCATAGACGGGATCGACGGAGAAGTCAGAAAGCATACTGACGGTGGGGTTGATGCTCCAGCCCTCTTCGCCGCCGGCCTGGAGCAGGCCCATTTCCGCGGTCTGATCCTCGCCCTCGGCGTTGGTAGCCTGGGCAAACGAGGTCATGGCCTGCGCGCCCAGGTGTTCCTGACGGAAGACGTTGGCCTGCGCCAGCAAGTACTGATAGCTGGGCGCGTTATCGGCCGAGGTGTTGACCGCGGCGAGCTCGGCTTTTGCGCGAGTGGTGTCGCCCACGGCCAGGTAGTTATTGGCCATGCCGACCCGTACCTCCGGGTCCGGCGCTCCGGCCGTTTTGGCGCGCTGCAGATAATCCTGGGAAAGCGGGTAATCGTGCATGCCGCGGAAGACGTCCGCGGCCCCAATAAATTGCGAGCCCGACACGGGCTCGGTGTCGCCTGCGCCGGCCTCCATCATGCCTAGCGCCACCTGGCGCTCGGCATCGTCGGTGCGGCCCTGCTGCGACATCACCTGCGCGATGGCCAGGCGCACGGTGACACGATTCGAATGCGGCACTTCCAGGGCCAGGCGGAACCGGTCCATCGCTGCCTTGTTTTCGCCAAGCTCCGTCAGAGCTTCGCCCGTGGAAACGTACACGCTGCTCAACAGGGGCTCGTCGAAGGGATTGTTTGTGGGCGGCGCCGCTTTCGCAATCTGCTCCGCGCGCTGCACATTCTGGAGAGCGGGATCGCGCTGGTCGAGACTGGCATACGAGCGCGCCAGCAGGGCGTAGATGGTCGCGTCGTCCGGTGTGTCCTTCGCCGCGGTCTGCAGCTCATCGATGGCGTCATGATAGTGGCGCTCGGAGAAGAGCGTGTTGCCCAGTCCCAGGTGAAGCGCGCCGTCGTCCGGGGTGAAGCGCAGTGCCGCCCGGTATTCCGTTGCTGCTTTGGCGAGCATGTCCTCGCGTCCATACGCCGTCGCGCGGATCACGTGCACATCGCGCATGTCGCCCATCGCCTGTTGCGCCAGGTCCGCCTGCTTCAGCGCGGCCTGAGGCTTGCGCAAATCCAGGTCGGCGTAGGCCAGGCCGAGATGCGCTTCGCCATCGCGTGGATCGCGCTTGAGCGCCGCCTCAAAGTCGTCGGCCGCAGCTCCGGGCTGGTGGAGATCGTTCAGCATGTAGCCGCGGTTCACGTATGCGGTCTCGACTTCCGGATCGCGTTTGATTGCCTCAGTAAAATCCTGGCGAGCCTGCTCTGACTGGCCGTTATGCTTGTGCACGTAGCCGGCCAGCAGGGCGATGTCCGGCTCCTTCGGCAGCACGTCATTGTACTTTTGGGTCAGCGCCAGCAGATCGTCGTAGCGACCCATGTGCAGCAGGTCGTAGCCAAGATAGACCGCCACGTCGCGATCCCTGGGCAGCACTTTGATGGCCTGCTGGCCGATGGCCGCCGACTGCGCATAATCGCCCTTGAAGCTGAGGTAACGCTCTTTTTCGCGCAGCACCTGCGGATCGTTGGCCATGGTATCTGACACGCGCCCGAGCCAATCCGCCGCCAGCCCCAGGTTGTGCGCCTCAATGGCCGCGTTCATGCCGCCGGCCACGATCAGCGCGTGTTTTGGCGCGATGGCGAAGGCCTTGGTGTAGGCCGCCTGCGCCGGCGCGAAGTTCCGCTCAGAGGTATACAAGTCGCCCAGCGCGAGGTAGGGAACGTAGGACTTCGGATCGGCCTGCTCCAGCCTCTTGAAATACTTTTCGGCGTCCTGGTTGCGCCCCAGCGCGCGAGAGGCGTAGCCGAGGGACGTGAGCGCGAAGCGGTCGTTGGCGTCGATGGCCAGCACGCGCTTGTAGGTCGCAACGGCGTCTTCGGTATGCCCCATCTTCATCAGGATGTCGCCATCGAGCTGGAGATCGTTGCGGTCGCTGGCGTTGAGCGTCAGGGCTTCATGCACATCTGCCAGCGCGCCATCCAGATTGCCTGAGCTCAGCTTGATGACGGCGCGCAGCCGCAGGAATGAGCCGCGGTCGGCGCCCTGCTCGTTCAGCGCGCCAATCTGCTGCTCGGCCGCCGCCAACTGTCGATGCGCAGCGGCATCGTCGCCCAGGCCCTGCTCGATCTGCATCAGATCCACGTGGAGCTGAATACCGTAGAGCGGACCCTCCGCGGGCTCAGCCGGCAGATGGCCGATCGCGTCGTTGTATTCCTTCGCCGCATCTTCATTGTGGTCCTCTATGCGGTCGATCTCGCCGCGGATGGCGTGCAGCCGGTAATTCTCCGCGTCAAGGCCCTCTGCGCGCGTAAGGAACGGATTGGCGTGGTCCAGGGTGCCGGCGGCCACCTGCGCCTGCGCCGCGGAGAGCTGAAACTCCATGTCTTTGGGGGCGGCATTGGCCGCGCGCGCATATGTCTGCGCGGAGTCGTCGAGCTTGCCGTCAAGTTGATAGGTGTAGCCCAATTCGGCAACCACGTCGGGACGCGGGTTGCGGATCGCCTTCAGCGCGGTGACCGCGTCGTCATACTTGCCGACCTGCCGGTAGTAGTTCGCCAGTGATCGCTCCACGTCGGGGTTGGCGGGATCGCGGTGTTTTGCCATTTCCAGGTAGCGATCAGCCATATCCAGCCGGTGCAGTTGCTGGTAGCTGATGGCCAGCAGCAACTCCGAGCGCGCATCGGGATGGAAATTCTCAGCCTTGGTCAGCCACGTCAGTGCGCCCTCATAATCGTGGTCGCGCATGTGCATCTCGCCCAGCATCTGGGTGTCGTCGCGGCGTCTTGGATCGGCGGCAACCACTTTGGCGAGCAAGCGCTCGGCGTCCGCGGTACGGCCTGATTGACTGTAGACCTGGGCCAGGCCCGACGTCCCATCCAGCGATCCGGGATTCAGCGAAAGCCCGTGCTGGTATGCCTGCTCCGACTCCTTGAACTGGTTGTTGAGCCGCGCCGCATAGCCCAGCAGGAACCAGAGTTGCGAATCATTGGGCGCGGCGTGCACCGCCATGCGAGCGTAGCTGAGGGCCTGCGCGCGCTCTCCATGCTGCAGAGCCAGTTGCGCCGCGCGGGCAATGCGCGCGTTCTGGATATTCGATCCAAAGCCCAGTTGTTGCTGGCCTTGCGGCGGTTCCTTCTTCTGCTGCGGGTTTGAGGACGAGCCGGCTCCGCCAACCTGGTAGGTCTGCGCGCTCGTGGTGCATGCCGCACCGGCCAATGCCCACGGAAAGGCAATTCTCAACAATAGAAGTCGAACTTTCATTGGTTGTTTGTGGACACCCCAGGCAGCGGCTTCACCTTTAGGTTCTTTGATTCCATTTCCGCTCTCGATGTTGGCTTCGGCCACAATCTTCGGCATTTCGGCGCAATTTGAGCGTCCGCCATGCCTTCGCCTGACTTGACCGCAAAGCAACCGAAGTGCGTGCTTTACGAATCGAAGGACATGCGCGTCAGTACACCCTTTTCAATATGTGGTTTGGTTTGGGCACTCGGGGGATGTGCGACGCAATCACAGCAAGGCAGGTCCGGTGGAATTCGGATGTCCATGCTCGTTCGCGAGGCTATTGTGAAGAATACACAGTCCCTTACGCCGTCCCGGCAGCCCATCCCAATGAGCCTCATACTGCTGGCGGTTCTTGCTGTCCATCTGCCGTTGCTGCTGATGGAACTGCCGCTGAAGTCCTATGATGCGAACCAACACATCTTTTTCGCGTCCCATTATCTGCACCACTGGTTCGATCCCTGGAACCTCAAATGGTTCGCTGGTTTCTCTCAAACCACCTACCCACCCCTGCCGCAGCAGTGGATCGCGGTCTTCTCGCATATCTTCGGCCTGGATCTGGCTTACATGGCGGTACAACTGATCGCCATCCTTTTGCTGGCAGTCGGTGTGTATCGCTTCTCAAAGTTGTGGGTCAGTCCGCGTGCGGCATCGTTTGCGGCGCTGGCAAGCGTTTTCGTGGGCGCAGAGAGCTTCCTGGTTTACTCCGCAGGACAGCTGGCCACCACTTCCGCCGCCCCCCTCTACCTGAATGCGCTGCCGTTTCTTTATGAGTGGATCCGTTACTCACGCTGGCGCGCGTTCCTCAAGGCTGCGGTGCTGTTTGCCGCCGCGGCGGCCGCGCACCACGCGACATTGCTTTTTGGCTCGTTCTTCTTTGCAATTCCCGTTGTCGCTCTTGCGTTCATGGAACGCGAGGAAGGCGAGCGCGTGTCGACGTCCGGCATCGTGCTGCGCACCGTCGTAATTGTTGTAGTGGTGGCCGTTGCTGTCGCCGTGGTCTTGCTGCCGTTCTGGATCGCGCTGATTCGCTACCCGGTCACGCAGACGCCCATCCCGCATCCCAGCCGCGCCAACTATATCCTGAGCCCGCAGTGGGGCATGAATTATTTCATCGTCCCGTATGGCGCGATGATCCTGGCGCTTCCATTCATCTTTCTGCGCGGGTCCGAGGTCAGGCGCCTGCGTCCGTTGCTTTTCGGGTTCTGGGTCTGTTCCCTCATCGGGCTCGGCGGCACCACGCCGGTCGGCCATCTGCTGCTGGGCCGCGCTTTTGAAGTGCTGACGATGGAGCGCTTCACCTACTGGGCCAACCTGTTGGCACTTCCCTTTGTGGGCCTGCTGGCCGCGGAATTGATTGACCGCTACCGCCTTCGCGCCGCGGTGGGGCTGGCCGTTCTGGCCGCGTTCACCTGCGCCCTCGCTGTCGGCTGGTCCACATTTCATCCCCCCGATGCGGGAGAGTTCAAGGTGGATTCCAGCGCCGCATGGCTTAACCGCGATGGACACGACAAGTACAGTTACATCACCCTGGGCTTCGGCAACAAGCTTGCGCGCCTGGCCATGGAGACCGACGCGCCCAGCGAAGACGGCGAGTGGTATTCCGCCCGCATGCTGCCCGAGCTGACCAAGAACGGCGCGGGAGCGCTGACGAGCTCAAAGTACTTCAGCGAAAACGGACTGGATGCGTTGCGCGCGATCCTGAACCACGCCGATCACTACGGCCTGAAGTGGGTCCTGGTGCGCGATCACTACTACGATCCGCTGCTGGCATTCGCGGGTTGGCGTCCGGTCGACGGGCTCGAAGACAATACCATCATCATCTGGGCCAAGGACGGTATTCCGCCGTTCCAGCCCATGAATGCGCCGCAGATTCCGCCACACTGGCAGGGTCTGATGTGGGGCATTCTTCCCTTTGGCAGCAGCATTCTCGCCATCCTGGTTCTGCTTATTCCGGAGCGCCGGCGCGAAGAGCTGGCGGCCGATGAGCCTTATCCTTCTGACTCTGAAACTTTTATCCCAGGGAGGTTGGCGTCGTGAACAACGGACGCATGCTCGCTCTTATCCTTGCGATTGCCACGGCGGCTTTCATCTTCATTGGAACCGAATGGCCGGGTCAATCCGCCGTTCACTACGCCGGCGGCGAACACGTGGTGCGTTTGTCAGACACGCCACAGGCCGCGCTCCAGAACCTCGGCGATGCAATCCGCTCCAAGGACTTTGGCAAAGCGTACGATAGCCTGGCCAACAAGGCGCAGTTCACAGAGGCGGATTTTGTGCACGACCTGACCGGCTCGTACCCCAACCTGCGCACCTACTCGGCCGTGTCAAATTTTGAGACGCAACCGCTCCACGCCACGGACAGTGACGCCGAGTATCGCGTCAATCTGCATTGGGCCACAGTGGTCGGCGATGCCGTAACCACACGCGATGTGCATCTTGCCCGCAGTGGCGGCAACTGGCAGGTGGATTGGCCCATCACCAAAGAGGCCGCCCTGCCGGCGCAGGTGATCCCGGTGAATTATCTGCGCTGGGACGTCATCTATCGCGGAGCCGGCGACGACTGGGGCGCGCAGGACGTGGAAGCGCCGCACGTACGCATCATCGACATGCACCCGGTGCAGCGCGCCGAAGGGGTGGTGATCCTGGGCGAGCTGCTGAACGAGGACGTGGTGCCCGCCTACGTGTCTGTGGATGCGACGCTGCTGAACACGAACCAACAGCAGATTGCCACCGAAGGCAGCTTCGATATGATCTCGCACCTGCTGTTGCCGAAAGCGGTGACGCCGTTTCTCATTCGCTTTCCCAACGTGACCCTGTCGCAGGTGAGCAGCGTGCGCATGACGCCGTTTTCCACGCTCATTCCGGCTTCGGCCGATCCTGTCATCGAGATCCAGAATGAGCGTCTGAATCCCGCGCCGGACGCCTCGCTCACCGGCGAAGTGGTGAACCAGAGCGGACAGATTGCCAATGTCGCGCATGTGCTGGGCACGTTCTACGACCAGTCGGGCAACGTGGTCTGGGTCGCGGACCAGTATGTGGATCATGCGCTGCTGCCGCAGGCGCCGGTTTCGTTCAACATCCACATTCCTGAGGACCTCGCGCGCAAGGTCAGCAGCCAGCGCACCGTTGTCTCCACGTACAGCATGGGAGGCGCGGCATGAGGGTGGCTATCCCATCGCTGCTGGCGGCGCTGGCCGCGGCGCCGCTGCTGCTGGCGCAGAGCGCCGGGCTCGACGTACCCAAAACCGTGGAAGCCGGAAGCGCATTCACGATTACGACGTCCGGCAGCGGCCCGGCCACACTTGTCATCGTGGGACCGGGGCAGGCCATCAAGCGCGATGTCCAACTCGGCCAGCCAATCTCGATCGCGGCCGGCAAGCTCTACAACGCCGGCCACTATCTCGCTATTCTTTCCGGCTCGGCGGCAGAGCCTGCAGGGTTCGACGTGGTCCCGGCCAAGCCGGCGGACCTGAGCTTTCTGGCGCGCCCCTCCCGGCTTCCTGTGAGTGTTCGCGATGGCATCACCGGCGCGGCTTATGTTTTTGACGCGTACGGAAACCTGGTCACGGCGCCCACTGCGGTCTCCTTCGACCTGACCACGCCGGGCGCCGCCGCGCAGTCGCGCACCTCGAAAACCCAGAACGGCGAAGCGTGGGTGGCCATGGATTCGTCGCCCAGGGAAGGCGCGGCGCACTTTGTGGCGCGAGCCGGCGATATCTCATCGACGCGCGTGATCGGCCAGGTTCCCGGCGACCCCTGCGGCCTGAAAATGAGCGCCAAGGCCGCCGGCAACAAAATCGAGCTGGAAACCGATCCGGTTAAGGACTGCAGCGGCAATCCCGTTCCCGACGGCACCATCGTCACGTTTACCGAGAACTTCAATGGGAGCGAATCCACCGTGGACGTTCCGCTAAAGCGCGGCGTGGCCAAGGTGGAGATGCCCGCCCAACCCGGCGCCAGCATCAGCGTTGCCAGCGGCGTCGTGCTCGGCAACCAGATCCGCTGGGGGAGATAGAGCCATGCTCCGGTCCATCCTGATCGCCAGCGCCATTCTTGCCGCCGTTCCGCTCGTTGGCGCCCAGGCTGACGTGCGCGTCGAGCCGGCTCATCTGCAGGGTCCACGCCAACTTGCAGACCCCACAGCAACCGCAGTGGTCAAAAACTACATCGAATCATGGGAGAGCCTGCGAGCAGCTCTCGAACAGAATCGTCCTGAGCTGCTCGACCGCGACTTCGTTGGCGGCGCCAGGCAAAAGCTGGCTGAGACCATCCAGCAGCAGGCCAGGTTCGGATTGAGAACTTCGTACCAGGATCGATCGCACGACGTGCAGATTGTTTTTTATTCGCCCGAGGGGCTGTCCGTCGAGCTGACCGACAACGTGCAATACGACGTCCAGGTCCGCGATGGCGACAAGGTAATCGCAACGCAGCCCGTCCGCGAGCGCTACCTTGTTGTCCTCACCCCTACTGAAGTTCGCTGGCGCGTTCGCGTTCTTCAGGCCTCTGCCCAGTAGTTCCGCCACACTGTATTTTCAGATCTACCCGGGCCCGTAAGTGCACCATAGAACGACAAGAAACTAGCACGTTAAAAAAGACTAGGAGTTGGGAATTATGGTCTCCGTAGTGGTCCCCATCTACAACGAAGAAGAATTGATTGCCCGTTTTCATGAGGCTGTTGCCGGCGCGCTCAAGGGCGTCGTCGACGAGTGGGAGGTTGTATACATCAACGATGGGTCTACCGATTCATCTCTCGAGCTCCTGAAGGGCCTGCAAGCCGAAGACTCGCACGTGGTTGTGATCGAGCTTTCGCGCAACTGGGGCCACATGGGCGCCATCTCCGCCGGCCTGCAGACAGCCCGCGGCCGCGCTGTCATCCTGATGGATGGCGATTTCCAGGATCCCCCCGAGGTGATTCCCCAACTCATCGACGCGTGGCGTAACGGCGCCGAGGTCGTGGTGGGTGTGCGGCGTAGCCGCCAGGAGAGCCGCAAGCTTCTGGCCCTGCTCTTCCCGCTCTTCTACCGCGTGCTCGGCACGCTCAGTGACTATCCCATTCCGCTCAATGCAGGCATCTTCAGCCTGATGGACCGCAAGGCCCTCGACTCTGTGCTGGCCATGCGTGAAAAGAACCGCTATCTGCCCGGCCTGCGCGCCTGGGTGGGCTACAAGAACGCGGTGGTGTACTACGACCGCAACGACCGCCTGGCCGGTGACGGCAAGCTCTCGTTCATCAGCCGCATCAAGTACGCGATGGATGCCATCACCAGCTTCAGCTTCAAGCCGCTGCGTCTCAGCTTCGGCTTGCTCGGCTTTTCGTCGGCGGTGGCCGCGGTGCTTGCGCTGTGCATGTTCCTGCCGGTCGGGGCCATCGCTACAGCAGCCTTCGGGATTGCCGCTTCGGTCTTCTTCATGGGCGGACTGCTGCTGCTCTCCATCGGCATCCTGGGCGAGTACATCGGCCGCGTCTACGACGAAGTTCGCAACCGCCCGCTATCGCTCATCAGCCATGTCCATCGCGCCCAGGTGATGATCCCCAGCCAGATGGGGATGATTGCCATGCCCGGCGGGTATGGCACCCAGCCTGAGGCCTACGCGATCTCCGGCGATGACCTCCCTGAGGAGGTAACGCGCGCCGCATAGGTTACCGGCGCGGGGAAGTTCGCTGGGATTGGCGGACCAGAAACGCCCGCCAGCCAGCTACGGCCTGAAACAAGCGAAGGGCGCGGCATCTGCCGCGCCCTTCGCTTTGAACTGCATCTACTCCATTCGCTATTTCTTCATGGGGAGCACGGAAGCCTCGGTCTTCCCGCAATTCGGGATCCCCTCTTCGATGGCTGTTCCCTCCTCGTGGTCGTTCCACGTCTCCACAAGAAGGAACGGCGGCGCATTGTCCGGTTGCAACACCTTGCGCCACTCGTTGAAGGTGTCCTGGAACGTCTGCCCGCACCGCGCCGCGATATGCCGGTTCAATCCCCACGACGCCTTGGAGTCGTCAAAGCTCGCCCAGGCGCCGCCCACGATGATCTTGTCGGGGTGTTTGCTGGCCATCGTCCGGTAGAAGTCGTCCAGGTATTGCTGGCCCCAGTCGCTTCCGTCCGGCTTCCAGCCCTGCTGCCCCGGGTTGACCCATGCGTAGAACCCGTCGAAATCATTCCCGTATTTTCCCGGCAGATTCTCCTGGATGAGAATCGGCGCCGGGTCCCATGTGTTCAACATAGCGCGCACTTTGTCCCAATCCGTGTGCCAGCCTTTGGGAAAAACGAAGATGACAGGCCGCCCCTCGTACGTCAGGTACGCCTTGTATCCCGGCGACTTCGACGTCATGTACGTGTCGTGGAACATGGTGAAGTCGGCAATGGCTTCATCGGTCGCGCCATCATCCGCGTTGGTCTCGTCGTACATCATGGCGACCTTGAACTTGTTCTTTTCGGCCTGTTCCTGCAGCAGCTGGTAGCTTTTGTCGATGAACGGCTCGCGGTCTCCATACCAATCCACGACGAACGTGGTGATCCCCATCGCCTTGGCGTCTTTCATCTGCCGGGCAATGGCGGCCGGATCATGTGATGAGTAGCCAACCGCGATGTGCCTGGGATGCCCGAACCACGCTTCGTACACCGCCAGCACCTCCGGCGCGCCGTTGGCGGCCTTGTACTTCAGCGGTTGCACGTGGTCCACGTCCGTGCCCTGACAGCCACGGTAAAGCAGAAAGAACAAGAAAAGTGCAGTGCTGTTTCGTAAAAACATCGGTACGGGTTTAGAAGCGCCCGCGGTTGGTTGGGGTTGTCGCCTTTCTGCCACTTCAGAATGCAAGACGATTTCCACTGTGCGGAGCCCAAAACCCCGCGCCGGGGCCCCGCGGAGCAGCCATGCCCTCTCAACCCGCATCCGATTAACTGTTGCCGAAGAACTTATCTTTAATCTCTAGAATCTCGCCTGGCGGCAAAATCGCGTATTGAACTGGAGCTCCCCGGAACGGTGAATACCGTCACTCATCGATCGAAAACGCTGCAGGCCCGCATTGTGTCGGGCAGCGTCATCCTGCTTTCGGGCTCCGGCCTCACCATGGCCATCAACCTGGCCTACAACATCGCCGTCGCCCGCTTCCTCGGCGCCCAGGGTTTCGGCCACGCCACCGTCGTCTACACCATTCTCACGCTGCTGTCGGCGCTCACGCTCTCGTTTCAGATCGTTGCCACCAAGGTGGTGGCGCAGCAACCCTCTGCGGAAGGCAAGGCCTCCGTCTACCGCTTCTTCCATCGCGCCTCCTGGGCCTGCGGAATCATCGTCGCGCTGGCCCTGGTCGCCTTCCAGACTCCGATTGCCGTTTACCTGAACCTTCCCAGTTCCTCGCTGGTCGCGCTCATCTCCATTGGCGCCGGTTTCTATATTCCGCTCGGCGTCCGCCGCGGATACATCCAGGGCACCTGCGGCTTCAGGGAATTGGCCATGAACATGATCCTCGAGCAGGGCTTCCGTTTCGGCGGCTCGCTGGTCATGATCCTCGCCGGCACAGGCGTTGCCGGCGTCATCGCCGCCAACTCCGCGGCCGAGGCCGTTGCCTACTTCGCTATCCGCATCAAGCTCCACGGCCATGCGCGCAACCCGCTTCTGCGCTCCTACGTCATCCGCGAAACCAGCCAGGCCACAATCTTCTTCGCCGGCCAAATGCTTATCTCAAACTGCGGCATTGTCCTGGTCAATCACTTCTTCAATGCGCGCGAAGCCGGCCTCTATGCCGCCGTCGCCATGGTGGGCCGGGTCATCTTCTCGTTCTCCCAGGCTGTGGTCAACTCCACGTTCCCTCTGGTGGCGGGCACCGGAGACGAGGAGCGCCGCGATCTGCGCGTGATCGCCACCTCGCTGATGCTCGTTCTCGGCGTCGGGGCGGCCATTTCAGTCGGGCTCTGCATTGCGCCCGCTTCCCTCTGGACGCATCTCTTCGGCGCCGATTTCGCCATTGCCGGCCGCTACAACATTCCCTACCTCCTCGCTGTCTACGCGCTGGCCACCGTCATCTACTCTCTCGGCGCCGTCATCATCACGTTTGAAATGTCCTACAAGATTGCCAACACCAGCTGGGTCCAGTTCGCATTCTCAGGCATCGTGATCGGCGCCATCTGCCGCTTCCACTCTTCGCTGCGTGAAGTGGTTCTGGTTCAGCTCGTGCTCATGGTCGTGCTGTTCGTCCTCATTGCATTGCCGTTTCTCATTAACTCGCTCAGCGATCCCAAGGATCTCCTGAACGCAACCAGCACCCGGCCCATTCGCCTTCTCCGCAGCGTCGCGGAGAGCGAGGTGATCGCCGAGTTTCTCAAGAGCGACTTCCATCGCCACGAGTTCGACGACTATAAAGCATCGTTCGGCGACCTGGTTCTCAATCCCAACCTCGACGACCCCGACGAGAACGCCAAGCGGCGCGCCCTGCTCTTTATTCGCCACCTTGCCCTCTGGAAAGAGCTGCCTTCCGACACCGAGTGGTACGAAGTCGAAGTCGGCGATGCCGATCTTACCAACATCCGCATCTTTCCTCGCGCGCAGTGGCGCAGGGTCGCCCGCGGCGCTTTCTCGGCTACCGACGTGGCCCTTGGCATGCGGACGCGCAGCCACCTGCTCGACAGCAGCTTTGTCTCAAAGATCGGCGCCATCGGCCGCCAGCTCGGACGGGATGCCTCCACTTTCGCAGCCGTCATTCTCATTGGCGCCAATGAGAACGAGCCCCTTACCGTCCTTGACGGCAACCATCGCCTCATCGCCGCCATGCTGGCTTCACCCGCAAACCTCAATAAGCTTCGCTTCCTGTGTGGCTTATCGCCGCGCATGAGCGAGTGCTGCTGGTACAACAGCAACCTCGTCACCCTCTTCCGCTACGGGCGCAACGTGCTCACCCACGCGATTCGCAATCCCGAAGCGGAGCTCGCACGCCTCTTGCGCACTCCCGGCGAGCAGGCGTCCTGAACACAAAAACTTCATTACCCGGGTGCACCGCAATGAACGCAGATCTAACAACAAGCATCTCTCTTATAGGTGGCAAACGAATGTCCTTTCGACCCAAACCTGTTTCCATCCGGCAACTCCCGGAAAAGCTTGACCGGAAACAGGAGCGACTCTTCCTCCGCGAGCTGGAGTGCGAACTGAACGTTGTGCGCCCCGCTATCGTCATTGACTGCTCGCAACTGCGCGAAATGGACCTGGCGGCCATGCATCTCCTCCTCCGCTCTCTTGAGGAAGCAATGAAGCGCAACGGCGATATCCGTCTCTCCGGCGTCTCGCCTGAAGCGCGCGCCAATCTGGAACGGGCCGGCGTCGATCGCCTCTTCCGCATCTTCTCCACCATCGGGGAAGCGGTTGAGAGCTTCCATCGCAGGTCGCATGTTACAGCTACGCATCTCCCGTTCAGTAAGAACATCGCGCAGGAACACGCGGCCTGAACCAGGGATGACGCGCAGCCGTCCACGGGCAAAATGAAAGGAGCCCTCCCCATGCACCGCATCTTCCAGGCTTTCCCTTACAGCCGGCTGGTCGCCGTCTGCCTTGCCGTACTGCTTGCCTTGCCGCTGCCCCTCGCGGCTGCGCCCCAGCAGGCTCCCGCGCCGCGCCCGGCTTCGCTTCCTGACGCGCCCGCTCCCCAGGCGCAGCCCGCCGCCACGGCCGCCGCCTCCAGTCAGTCCGAGACTGCTTTGTCCCGGCCACCCGTGCTGCCCGGCGAGTCGTCCAGCCAGGCCCAGCAAGCCCCGGGCACGCAGGATCTCGACCAGCAGGATCAGGCGCAACATCCCGTAGGCACCGCCGCCGCTCCCACCAACCAGCCTGCCGGCGTTGCCGGCGCCCGTCCCGCCGGAGCCGCGATTGCTCCGGGCAAGCAGCGCCGCGTCCACGCGCTCTACATTCGCATCGCCATCATCGTCGCCGCGGCCGGCGCCACTGGCGCTGTGATCGGACTTTCCAAAGCCAGCCCCAGCCGCCCCCAGTAACCATGAGCCCGCGACCCATTTCCGTCAGTTTCTCCGGTGTCGATGGCGCCGGAAAAAGCACCCAGATCCACGCCCTTCGCGATGCCCTCGAGCGCCAGGGCCTCCGCGTTCGCGTCGTCGCCTTCTGGGATGAGATTGCCGCCCTCACCAGCCTCCGCGAAGGCGCCGGCCATCGCATCTTCAAGGGCGAAAAGGGCGTGGGTAGCCCGGAAAAGCCCGTAAACCGTCGCGACAAGAACATCCGCTCCTGGCCCATGTCGCTGGTTCGGCTAGGGTTGTACGCCCTTGACGCGCTCTCCACCCGCCACCGGGTCCGCCGCGCCCTCCGCTCCGGCGTCGACGCCGTCATCTTCGACCGCTACATCTACGATCAGTTCGCTAACCTCAACCTCCGCCGACCCCTCCTGCGCGCGTACGTCAGCGCGGTCATGGGCCTGGTTCCCCGGCCGGATGTCAGCTACATTCTCGATGCCGACCCCGCACAGGCTCGCGCCCGTAAGCCCGAGTATCCGCTGGACTTCATCCACATCAACCGCCAGGCCTATCTGCGGCTAGCCGCGCTCCTCGGCGGCCTCACCGTCATCCCGCCCGGCCCCGTCGCCGGCGTCCATGCGGAAATCCTGCGCAATCTGCCGATTCTCCAGCCCGGTATCGAAGCGCACAAGGTTCCCGGCTTTGCGGCCTGGGAAAGGGACGCACAAGCGCCAACCAACGTGCATCTTACCCGGTGAGGGGATTCTCCCTGCCCGCACAGGTGAAAACCATGCTTCTCCGTTCCAGTCTTGGCCTTCTTGCTTCCTTGCTGATTTCCGTGCCCGTGTACGGCGCCTCCTGCCTGACCCAGGGGCAGATGCCGCCCGCCGAGCGCAACGACCTGGCCGCAGCCGCGCGCATCCTGCTCAGCCGTGCCCAGAACGGTGACGTGAACGGCCTCAAGGCCAACACGCTCCCCGCCGTGGCTTCCGACTTCGGCGGCATCGCCAATTCGGTTGAGCAACTCCATTCCCTCATTCAGCGCGCCACCGTTACGGTCGACGATCTCTACGACCTCGATGCCTCTACCGAGCAGCCCAACCAGCCCAATACCCAGTTCTACTGTGGCTCGCCGGTGGTGGTGCTCAACTTTAACGGCCTCCCTCCCGGTAAATATGCGCTCGCAGTCCTGCACGCCACCGGGGTCGAGCAGCCGCAGCAGGTGTCGCTCATCCTGGCCCGCAGCGGCAGCCAATGGCTGCTCGCGGGCTTCTTTGCCAAGCCCATGATCAGCGACGGCCACGATGGACTCTGGTACTGGGTTTCAGCGCGGCGCTTCAAGCAGATGAACGGGCGATGGGCCGCCTGGATCTACTACCGCATGGCCGCCAACCTGCTGGCTCCCCTCGACAACCTGTCCAGCCCCAACCTGCAGAAACTGCAGAGGGAAACCGACGACGTGAAACCCGTCGACTTTCCTTCCGACAAGCCCGTCACCGTCAGCTCCACGTCCGGCGCTTTCCAGTTGACCTCGGTGGATACCAGTACCTCCTTCGGAGGCCTGGACCTGGATGTGCATTACACGCCCGATCCAGGGCAGGCAGCCCAGCTCTCCAACCCGCCTGCGGCCCGGCGGCAGATGCTCGACATCATGAACGCGCTTCTGGCAGCTCACCCCGAGCTCCACCAGGCCTTCCATGGCATCTGGGTGCACGCCGACCGGGGGAACACCACGCTGTTCGCCCTCGAGCTGCCGATGAACCAGATTGCGGCGGGCAGCTCCGGCGCGCCGGTATCGCGTTGAAGGGCAGAATCAGCGAACCCGCAGCCTGAGAAAGCCGCTGCCATTCTAGGTCGCTGCCTTTTGTCCCTTGTCCCCTAATTATCGTGTCTCACTTCAGGGGTTCACTCTACCCTACTCCCTGTCCCCTACTCCCTACTCCCTACTCCCTACTCCCTGTTCCCTGTTCCCTGTTCCCTGTTCCCTGTTCCCTGTTCCCTGCTCCCTGCTCCCTGTCTCTACAACCTTTGCGTCATACGCCATGTGAGTTACGTCACATGTACATTCGCAATAAATCGCTTATGCTCATCTCCAGTAACCCCGAGTTGAGTGGATCCTGGAGACGAGATTTCTCCCTCCCGCAGTACGAACGCGGCGAAGGAGAAACGAGAGCCGTCATTGAGCGGCCCGAGCTCGACCCTGTAACTGCGCGTGCTCGGGTGAGTATTAGGGCCTGCCATCGAGTTGCTGCTTTTGCCGTACTGCTTTCTGCTCTGCTGTAACCGCCTGTAGCGGTGGCGCACGCGCGACCACCGCAGCGGCGACCCCTCCTTAGCCTTAGTCCCTGCCTGCACCCCATCCCCCGCCCCCAACGTGGACTCTCCTCCGCGAACAGCCTGATATGCTCGTGGGTTGATTGAGAGGAGTGTGCATTCTTGCGTCTTTATGGATTCGGAGTCTCGGCTTTGCTGGTCGCAGTGGGGTTGATCATGATGGGCGCCGTTCGATTATCCGGGCAAGCCGCTGGACCGCAGCCGCTCCATTTGATGCCGCTGCCGCGATCCGTCCAGATGGGCTCCGGCGAGCTGGTGCTCAACCAGTTCCAATACACCGTGACGGGTCCGCACGACGCGCGGCTGGACGCCGCAATTGATCGGTTCGTGTGGCGCCTCGACCGGCAATGCGGCGGCATCCGGCGATCCATGACCTTGCCAATGGCAAGTGTGCCCGAACTGACGATTCAGGTGGCGGGACCGGATGGGGCCATCCAGGGCGTCGACGAGGACGAAAGCTATAAGCTCGACGTCAGAGCGGGCGCAGCCAACCTGGCCGCGGCCACCGACGTCGGGGCAATCCATGGCCTGGAGACGTTCCTGCAACTGGTGACAATCTCCAACGGCGCGTGCCGTTTGCCCGCCGTTACCATCGACGATGCCCCGCGATTCCCCTGGCGCGGCTTCATGCTTGACGTAAGCCGCCACTTCGAGCCCATCGACGTCGTCAAGCGCACGCTGGACGGGATGGCCGTCGCCAAGCTCAATGTCTTTCACTGGCACCTGAGCGATGACCAGGGCTTCCGCGCGGAAAGCAAGAAGTTCCCCAAATTCACTGAGGTTGCCTCGGACGGCCTCTACTACACCCAGGACCAGATGCGCGAAGTCGTCGCATACGCGCGCGCCCGAGGCATCCGCGTCGTCCCGGAGTTCGACATGCCCGGCCACACCACCGCGTGGCTGCTGGCATATCCGGAGATCGGCGCCGGCGAGGACATCAAGACCCTGCCCCAGGGGTTTGGAATTCCGCAAGCCGAGCTCGACCCCAGCAACGAAAAGACCTACAAGTTCCTCGACGAGTTCATTGGCGAAATGGGAGAGATTTTTCCCGATGCGTACTTCCACATTGGCGGCGATGAGACCGCCGGCAAGGGCTGGCTCCAGAATCCCCGCATCGCCGAGTTCATGAAGAAGAAAGGCTTTACCACCCCGGCGCAGTTGCAGAACTACTTCAACACACGGCTGCTTCCCATCCTGGCCAAGCACGGCAAGAAGATGATGGGATGGGACGAGATCCTGAACCCCGACCTGCCGAAAGACATCGTGGTGCAAAGCTGGCGCGGCGCGGACTCGCTCGCCGCCGGCGCGCAGCAAGGATACGTGGGGCTGCTCTCCGCGCCGTACTACCTGGATGCGCAGAAGACAGCGGCCGAGATGTTCCTCGCCGATCCCATCCCCGCGGACACAAAGCTGAACCCGGAGCAGCAGAAGCGAATCCTCGGCGGCGAGGTCTGCATGTGGGGCGAACAGATCGACCCCGAGACAGTAGATTCGCGAGTGTGGCCCAGAACGATTGCCATCGCGGAACGCTTCTGGTCGCCGCAATCGGACCGCGACCTGGCTGACATGTATCGGAGGCTGCGGCTTGCCTCCCTCCAGCTTGAAGACGTAGGCCTGATGCACATCGTCGGGCCCAAAAGGCTGCGGCGAAACCTGGCCGGCAATGCTCAGCCTGACGCGCTGGACGTTCTGGCGTCGGTGATTGAGCCGGTGAGTTTCAGCGAACGATACGGCGCGCAGCACACGGACCGGCTCACATCGCTCGACCGGCTGATCGATGCCGTGGTCGCGGATCCGCCGGCGCGCCAGCAGATCGAGCACCAGGTGGACCAGGCGCTCAATGAAAATTCACCGGCCGAGCGCGAAGCCGGACGGATGGCATTGCGGCAGCAGTTTACGGCGTGGGTGCAGGCCGCCCCGCAGGTTCTTGCCCTCGCAGCCACTACCTCGCGGCTGGACGACGAGGAGACGCGCGCGCGCCAGCTTGGCGAACTCGGCGCAACTGGCCTCGAGGCGCTGGCATTCCTTGATTCTCATCAACCGTCGTCGTCGGGCTGGCTGGACGACCGCCGAAAAACACTGGCCGATGCGGAGCAGGCCTCCGGAATGGTGCGGTTTGTCTTCATCCCGGCGCTGCGCCGTCTCGTGGAAGCAGCCGGCGCCCGCTAGCTTTCCAAAGGAACCCTATTTCCGTTCCCGCAGCCAAATGATAATCGCGGCAACCGCTACACCAAGCACGAAGATCAGGACGGAAACGAGCGGCCCGGCAGATTCGTCTGCCCGGTCGTTCTCGTTTGCGTCTGCAGGATTGTACTTGATTGGAAACGTGCTGCCCTCTTTCCATTCTGAGTCGGATCGGAACTCTCCCGAGTAATGACTCCCGTCAACCTCGTAACTGAAGACGATGAGGTAGCGACCAGAGGACAATGTGACCCTCGAGAATCTGAAGGGTTCGTCCTCCCATCCGCAGCTGTACACGGTTGCGGTTGTTTCGGTCCACACATCGCTCTTCATCGCATCATCCTGGCTGTCTGAATCTCGCGGAGATTGTACCTTGGAGGATATTTCATTCGTCGGGTGTCGCACCTGACAGGTGCGGCGCGTGGTTGATCAGCACTGTCCCGGGAAACCGTTTACAATTCGGCGTGGAACAAAACCCCATGAGCGCACCTTCAAACCACGCCGAGGCCGGCGTCGATCCCGCATCGGTGCCGCAGCGCATCCTGGCCGGCGGCGCCCGCATGCCCGCCATCGGACTCGGCACCTTCGGCTCCGATCACGTCTCGCCCCAGCAAGTAGCGGACGCTGTTCGATACGCCGCCTCCATTGGCTACCGCCATTTCGACTGCGCCTCCGTCTACGGCAACGAGGACCGCATCGGCGCAACCTTCGCCGAGCTCTTCCGCTCCGCATACAAACGCGAGGACTTCTGGATCACCTCGAAAGTCTGGAACGACCGCCACGACGACGTGCGCGCCTCTTGCGAGAAATCCCTGCGCGATCTCCGCCTCGAGTACCTCGACCTCTACCTGGTGCACTGGCCGTTTCCCAACCATCACCCGCCGGGCTGCGATGTGAGCGCGCGCAATCCCCACGCAAAGCCCTACATCCACGAAGACTACATGCGCACCTGGCGCCAGATGGAGGAGTTGGTGGACGCCGGCCTCGTCCGTCACATCGGCACGTCGAATATGACCATCCCCAAGATGGACCTGGTCCTGCGCGATGCGCGCATCCGCCCCGCGGCTAACGAAATGGAGCTGCACCCGCACTTCCAGCAGCCGGAGTTCTTTCGCTACCTCGTCGATCGTGGAATACAGCCCATCGGTTATTCGCCGCTGGGCTCGCCCGGCCGCCCCGAGCGCGACCGCACGCCCGACGACACCTCACCCACCGAGGACCCTGTCATTCGCGAAATCGCGGAACGCGCCGGCGTCCATCCGGCGGTCGTCTGCATCATGTGGGCTATCCTGCGCGGGCAGGCGGCCATTCCGTTTTCCACTAGTCAGCGAAATATCCTCGCCAACCTGCGCGCCGCGGCCAGCCTTGCGCTCACCCAAGAGGACATGAGCGCCATCGCAGCCATCGACCGCAACTGCCGATTGATCAAAGGCCAGGTCTTCCTCTGGAAAGACAACCAGGCCTGGGAAGACCTGTGGGATGTTGACGGCAGAATCGCAAGCCAGCAGCCAGCAGCCAGCAGCCAGTAGCTAGAAGCCAGGAGCCGGAATCCATATGACCGAAACCATGCTCTCCGCCTACCTGCCCGGCAACAGCATGGTGGATCTGCGCCAGGTGCCCGTGCCCACGCCCGGCCACGGCGAAGTGCTGCTCGAAACCAAAGCCTCCACCATCTGCGGCTCCGACATTCGCGCCATCTATCGCGAGCATCTTGGCAAAGGCCCTGAAGGCTACCAGGGCGTGATCGCCGGTCACGAGCCCGCCGGCCAGATCGTCGAAACCGGCCCGGGTTGCCGCCGTTTCAAAAAGGGCGATCGCGTCATCGTCTACCACATCTCCGGGTGCGGCCTCTGCAACGACTGCCGCCGCGGCTACATGATTTCCTGCACCAGCGCGGAGTACCGCCGCGCCTACGGCTGGCAGCGCGACGGCGGCATGGCGCGCTACATGGTGGCGGAGGAGAAGGACCTGATCGCGCTTCCGGATGAGTTGACATACCTCGACGGCGCGCAGGTGGCATGCGGCTTCGGCACCGTCTACGAGGCGCTGGAGAAGATCGGCATCAGTGGCAATCATGCCGTGCTCATCACCGGCCTCGGACCCGTCGGATTAGCCGCCGCCGCGCTGTGCCGCAAACTCGGCGCGGAAAAAATCATCGGCATCGACGTGGTCGAAGAGCGGTTGGACATTGCTGCGAGCCGTGGCCTCTGCGACAACGTGCTCCGCTCCGGCCCCGACAACATCGCCCAGGTACGCGACCTGACTGGCGGCCAGGGCGTGGAGCGTGCGGTCGATTGCTCCGCCAACGCCGAAGCGCGCTCGACCGCCATCCGCGCCACGCGGAAGTGGGGCCGCATCGCGCTCGTCGGCGAAGGCGGCACGCTCACCGTCAACCCCTCGCCCGACATGATCCACGAGCAGAAAGCGGTGTACGGCTCCTGGGTCACCTCCACCTGGCTCATGGAAGAACTAGTCGAGCGCCTGGTCCGCTGGAACCTGCACCCGGAAGAAATCGTCACCCACCGCTTCGTGCTGGAGCAGGCCGGCGAGGCGTATGCGCTCATGGCGTCAGGCAAGTGCGGTAAAGTGGCCGTGTGCCCTGCGGGCCTATGATTCTTAAGGAGGCATCATGCTGAAAGGAATTGCACCGTGCATCTCGCCGGACCTTCTCGCTGTGTTGGACCGAATGGGACATGGCGACGAAATCATCCTCGCCGATGCCCATTTCCCGGGCCATTCGCTCGGCCCCCAGGTTCTGCGTGCCGACGGCCTCACCGTCGCCACGCTGCTGGACGGCATCATGCCCCTGTTCGAACTCGACAGTTACTCATCGCCGCTCGCGATGATGCAGGTATCGCAGGGCGATACCATGGATCCGGCGGTAGAAGCGGATTACGTCCGCGTGATCCGGAAATACTCGCATGATGCTGCTGCGCCGGTGCGCATCGAGCGCTTTGCCTTCTACCAGCGCGCCCGCCAGGCCTTCGCCATCGTAATAACCGGCGAAACCCGCAAGTACGGCAACCTGCTCCTCAAGAAAGGCGTCACGCCCTCCTAGAACTGCTCGCATAAACCGCGCCTTGAAAGGGCACGACTTCAGTCGTGCCGTAAGGGTCGCATAAATTGAGGGCTTTCGCCCCTGAGGGATGTTCCTTCCGGACTCGCGATCCTTGTTGCAACCAGTTCAAGCTGTCCTCCTCCCTACTTCCCGCCTCACCGCAAGAACGCCTCCGCCAGCCCGCCATCCACCGGAAATAAATGCCCCGTAGTGCATCGCGACCGCGCGCCCGCCAAAAACAAAATCGCCTCCGCGCAATCGCCCGGATCAATCGGCTGATGCGTCAGTGTCCGCTTCGCATAGAATGCCGCCAGCCGCTCTCTTAGCCCATCGTCCGACATCCCCTCATCGAAAACAATCCCATACTTCGTCAGCGACGCCCTCACCCGCTCCCGCGGAAACATCGTCGATCCCTTCACCACCGTAGCCGGACAAATCCCGTTCACGCGCACTCGTGGCGCCAGTCCCACTGCCAGCTCACGCACCAGGTGGCTCAGCGCGGCCTTGCTCACGTCGTACGCCTCGCTGCCGCGTTTCGGCACAACCGCATTCGCAGAACTGGTCAGCACAATCGAAGCGTCCAGCCCCTGCCCGGCAAAGATCCTCGCAGCTTCCTCAGCCAGGATGTAGTTCGCCGTCACGTTGAGCTCCAGCGTCGTGCCCCACATCGCATCGCTGACTCGCCCGTCTTTCGACGACGGAAAAATCGCCGCCGTATTGATCAGCATGTCCACGCCGCCGAACGCCCCGACAGTCTCCTTGATCGCGCGCGCAACGCCGCCCCGATCGCGGATGTCCACTTCCGTCGACCGCACAAACTCCTTCGATGTAACCCCGGCCAACTCCTCTTGCACGCGCGCCGCCGCTCCAGCATCGCGGTCCGCAATCATCACATGAGCGCCGCGCGCCGCAGCCAGCAGCGCCACCTCGCGCCCAATCCCGCTGCCTCCACCCACAATCAGCGCAATCTGCCGGCTCAGTTCCTTTTCCGGCGGCTGCCGCCGTATCTTGGCCTCTTCCAACAGCCAGTACTCGATGCGGAATGCCTCCAGCGCAGGCAGCGCCACGTAATTCGTAAACACGCGAAAGCTTGCCGGATCCATCTTTTCCGCGCACTGCGGCACCGTGCCGCTCACCGGCTCATCTCCGGCCAGCAGGCTGGCGCCCTCCATCACGTGAATCGCGTTCGCGTAGAACTCCCCAATGATCCGCGCCTCGGTCCGGTTCTTGCCAAAGCTGAACATCCCCAGCCCCGGCACCAGCACCACTGCCGGGTTCGCATCGCGCATCGCCGGCGAATCCGCCACCGCATGCTTGTTGTAGTACTCCGCATATTGTTCGCGATACTCCGCCAGCGTCACGTCGATTGCCTGCTTCAGCGCGCCAACGTCATCGCCCTCGGCCCACGGCACAAACAGTGGCCGGATCTTGGTGCGGATGAAGTGGTCGGGACAGCTCGTGCCCAGAAACGCCAGCTCCCGCGCATCCTTCGAATTCACAAAACCAAGCACGTCGTCGCTGTCCGTGTAGCCGGCGATCCAGCGCCGCTGGCTGCTCACCCGCCCGCGCAAATAGGGAAGAATCTCCACCGCCATCTCGCGCCGGTCCGCCCGTGCGCTCACTGCCGCCCCGCCAAAGCTCGCTGTACCTCTGCGCCGGCCGTGCTCCGCAATAAACTGCCCCAGCTCATCAATCACCGTCAGCGTGCTGGCATAGCACTCGCGCTGCGTCTCGCCCCACGTAAACAGCCCATGCCCGCCCAGCACAATGCCGTCGCAGTCTCGATTCTCTTCGACCGCGCGCTTCATCATCAGCGCCAGCTCAAAACCTGGCCGCTGCCATGGCAGCCAGATCAGCCGATGATGGAACTCCCGATTGAACTCCTCCATCTTCGCTTTGCCATTGCCGGAGGCCGCCAGCGCGATGCCCCAGTCCGGATGCAGATGATCCACGTGCGTAAACGGCAGGAACCCATGCAGGGGCGTGTCAATCGACGCCGCCACCGGATTGTTGCGGAAGGCGCACAGCGCGTACATCGCCACCATCGCGTCTTCCGTTTCCTCGCCGCCGTAAAGCTTCTCCAGCGCCAGCAGCTTGTCCTGGTAGAGGGTGGCAAACCCTGTGCGCTTGATGCTCCCAAGGTCGCCGCCAGAGCCCTTCACCCACAGAACCTTCACCGTCTCGCCGGTCAGCGGGTCCGTCTCGTCGGTCTTCGAGCTCGTGTTGCCGCCCGCAAAGTTGGTGATGCGCAGATCACTGCCAAGAAGATTGGACCGGTAGCGCAACAGCTCTCCACCGTCCAGAGTCTGCGCCAGCGCATCGTCCCAGCGGTCTTCAAGAAACTTCAGGGTCAGGGAAGCAACAGGAGTGGAAGCCATCGGAACACCTCGAACTCCGCGCCGCTCGTCAGGCGAAGCGCGAAGGCAATCTCTATTTATCGTATCCCGATCACTTCGTCCGCTTGAACGTCCGGCTCCAGCGCGTATCGGTGAAGAAGTGCAGCGCCACGTGCCCCATCCACGCGATCTTGCTGCCCACTCCCGGCTTTTCGTATTCGTCTTCCGGCGTCACAAACGACCAGTAGTTAAACAGCGGCCGCCCCACAATATTCTCGCGCGGCACAAACCCCCAATAGCGCGAGTCCAGCGAGTTATGCCGGTCGTCGCCCATCATGAAGTACTTGCCCGGCGGAATCACCAGGTCGCCATCCACCACGTGGTTGGGGAAGTCGATCGCCCACGACTCCGGCGTCGCTCCAGGCTGGGCTACCGGCGGCACCGCGGGAAACTCATCCAGAAAAATCGGGTCCGCGGCGGGCATGATCCTGCCCTCCGGCGGCGGCGGTTGGGCCACGCCGTTCACGTACACAATTCCATCATGAAGATGAATCCGATCACCAGGCTGGCCGACGCAGCGCTTCACCAGGTAGAGGTACTGCGGATTGCCGTCCGCGTCCAGGTCCGGCACAGGCTTGATAAAGACCACGATATCGCCGCGCCGCGGATCGCGATAATGCACCAGCGGCATCCACTTGGCCGGCGGAGCAAACGTCGTGCGATCCACCACCAGGTGATCGCCCACCAGCAGCGTGTTCTCCATGGAGCCTGAAGGAATTACAAAGTTCTGCGCCAGGAACGTGAGAATGAAAAGCCCGACCACCAGGACCGAGCAGATGCTGGCGGCAGCTTCAAAGGGCGTCTCTTCCACTTGATTGGCGGCGGGTTCGGCGGCAGCGGGCTCTGTGGCGAGTTTCTTCGTCATTTCGTTTTCAGTGATCGGATCGTCGTCAATCGAAGCCAGGGTCTTGATCGTAGTCAATCAAAACCAGATTCTTGATCGTCGTCAATCGAAGCCAGGGTCTTGATCGTCGTCAATCAAAACCAGATTCTTGCTCGTCGTCAATCGAAGCCAGGGTCTTGATCGTCGTCAATCAAAACCAGATTCTTGATCGTCGTCAATTGAAGCCAGGGTCTTGATCGTCGTCAATCAAAACCAGATTCTTGATCGTCGTCAATTGAAGCCAGGGTCTTGATCGTCGTCAATCAAAACCGGATTCTTTGAAGGGGCACGACTTCAGTCGTGCCGAAAACAGCCGTAAAAACTATCGCGGCTTTAGCCGCTGAGGGATGTACTTCAACGCCCGAGAACAGCCCCTGACGCCGCGCCCCCCAAAACCTCAATGCACCACGTGGAAGATGCGTTTCCAGCGGGCAAATCCAACCAGTCGCGCGGAGAGTTCGCTGTCGTGCTTGAGTCTATCATCCGACGCCTGTTCCACATCGGTGGCAGACGGCCGCCGCAGCGAGAAGTAGATTACCAGCGGCCGCGCCATGATGGCCTGGCGCGGCACCAGCCCCCAGAAGCGCGAATCGCTGGAGTGGTTGCGGTTGTCGCCCAGCATGAAGTACCTGCCGGGCGGGACCACCAGGTCCCCGTTCTCGGTCAGATTCTGCATCTGCCGCCACCAGTCGGGGTTGATGTTCGGATCGGTATATACCCGGGCGGGGAAGTTGTCGCGGTCCAGGTTGGCGCTGGCCGGCTCAATCGCGACGTAGGGCTCGTTGAGAGGCTCGCCATTCACCGTCACGCGGCTATCTTCAATGCGGATGTGATCCCCTGGAATGCCCACCACGCGCTTCACCAGCAGCGGTGGGTCCGGATGGTGGAAGACCACGATGTCTCCACGCTCCACGTCGCGATACGGCAGAATCAACCGCTCCAGCTTGCCTGCCGGCGCGAAAATCTGCTTGTTCACCAGCAGAAAATCCCCCACCAGCAGCGTGCGTTCCATGCTCTCTGAAGGGATAAGAAAAGGCTGGAACACGAAGGTGAGCACGAACAGAGCCACCACGATGGTGCGCAGCAGCGAGGCCGTCGCCTCCGGCATGGTAGGCAGATGGAGGCGCAGGCGCGCGAACACGGTTTCGCGGGGGATCGTCGCCGGCTGCACGGGGGTTGTCATTCTGCGGCTGGCTCCTCCACGGTTGGCTCGCCGGCATGGGTCAAACGGGCCAGGGCGCGGCGGGCGGCGTCCTGCTCGGCGTGCTTTTTGGTGCTGCCCAGTCCCCGGGCCAGCGGCTTGCCCGGCTCGCCCGGCGCCGGCTTCAGGCGGACTTCAACCAGAAACCGCTTGCGGTGATCCGGGCCGCTCTCGCTCTTTACCCGGTACACAGGCGCGCCGGATCGGGCAGCCTGCAGGTGCTCCTGCAGCGCGGACTTGTAGTTGCCGAGGGCGGCCCCGGACTTGAGCTCCTGCGCCAGGTGCTCCGCGGCGTCTCCCATCACGCAGCCATGGACAAAGGCGCGCACGGGATCCAGCCCGCCATCCAGAAACAGCGCTCCCAGAACCGCTTCCATGGCATTCGAAAGCACGGTGGACTTGCGCCGCAGACCACTGCGATCCTCGCCGCGGCTCAGTAGCATGTAGCGGCCCAGGTCGATCGCGCCGGCAACTTCCGCCATGTGTTGGCGGCTTACTAGCTGGGCGCGGACTCGTGTCAGCTCTCCCTCGCGCCACTCGGGATGCTGCAGGTACATGGTTTCGGCCACGATCAACCCGAGGACCGCGTCCCCCAGGAACTCCAGACGCTCGTTGCCGGGATCTGCACCTCCGGCAGGCTGCTCGTTCACCAGCGAGCGGTGCGTGAGCGCGCGCAGCAGCAACTCCGGGCGCGAAAACCTGTGCCCGAGAGCCGATTCCAGTTCTTTGAGTGGTGCTTCCATCTGTAAAGCGACTACCGGGATCGCGCCGCCGGGGGGATATTGGGCCGGCCGGAGTATCCCTGACTCCTATTAGACGCCCTCCGAGGCCCTTAAGTAGGAAGAAGTGAACAGCAGTTGGTGGTCCTCAGTTATCAGTTATCAGTCAATACGTCCTTAGTCCCTATGTCCCTGTCTCACTGCGGTTTGGCCGTCGGCTGCGCCGGAGCGGTTCCGGGGGCCTCATTCGCGTTGTCTTCCTGGCAACTGTGCCCCTTTACGGCATAGGCGGTCTTGACGCCGTGCTCGGCCGCCAGGCGGGTGTCCTGCTGCCCGTCGCGGTGGTCCAGCGCCAGCTTGTACTCGGAAACCGCCGCGTCGCGCTTGCAATCGAGGTCAAGCATGCGTCCGAGGTAAATGTGCGACCAGGAAACGAGGCGCGCGTCCTTGCTCTGGGCGAGCGTCTCCTGGAATCGGTCGATGGCCTCGTCGGGGTGGCCGGTCATAGCCGCCACGCGGGCCAGGATGAAGTCGGCGCGGGCGGCGTTGGCCACCGACTGCAGGCTGCTGGTCTTGTCGGCAAGAGCCTGGCGGGCAAGAGCCGTGGCGCCGGTGATGTCGCCGGACTGCAGCTTGAATTCCGCCAGGTCGAGACCTTCCAGCTTGTGCGGCTTGGGACGGACAAGAACGTCTTCGTCGGCCTGCGCATCGAATTGGAGCTGTTTGGTGCGGCGGACCTGCTGGTCCACGTCCATGCTGTACACCATCTCGCCGATCGTGTCGCGGAGGCTGGCCGGATCCTTTTCAAACTGGATGAGCTGCTCAAAGAAGTACTGGGTGAGGACGAAACCCTGGGTCATGTCGTGGTGGACGGCCGCCAGGCGGACGGCTTCCTGTTTCTGCTCCACCTGCTGGCGCTCATGCTCGTATTTGGGCAGATCGGAGCGGCCGACGCCCGCGGGCAACTGGTAGTTGGGAACGGCGGTGTCCATGGTGCGGGCTTCGATGGCTTTGATGAGGCACTCAACCGTCAGCGGGACAGGGTCGGAACGGTAGCGGAAGGCGATGGGAGCCTCGCGAATCTCCTTGAGAATGGGCTGGGTGCGGTCAATTGCGTTGGAGCGGGCATACAGGAGGGGTTCGATGGTGTAGTGCAGGTAAGTGTGGCGAACGTCGTTCATGGCGATCTGCCCGTCATGGGGCGAGACCACCACCACGTAATCGGTGCCGTAGATGCGCGCATTGACAGTGAGCGGAGAGAGCATTGGCTCCATCACGACGATGAAGCGGCGGCCGGTGTAGGTCTCGGCGGGCTGCTTGAGATAGAGATTCGTGTTCACGATCATCTTCGAGAGGGGATCGTGAAGCTGGTCGATCTGCTCGTCGTAGGTGTGGTGGGTGGCCAGCCAGATGCCGTGGAGATCGGTTGACTTGGCGAAAGCGTTGAGCAGGGGGACGATCTCGGCCACGGAGATGGCGTCGGGCGGCATCTGAGTCAGGTCGGTGGTTGTCTCTATCTCCGGCGGGGCGGTGAGGTAGAGGGCCAGCGAGATGTACTGGGAGACGTCGTGCTCGGTACCGGTCATGCGGTGCTGCGCGATGTAGAGGCAGAGGTTATCGCGGGAGGCGCGGGCGCTCTCGCTGCGGGTGAAGACCTGGTTCAGCTCATCGCGGACGCGGGCGCGGACGGGCGAGCTCTCGGCGAGGCCCTCGTCATAGCCGCAGACGTTGAGGGCCGAGGCCATGGCAAAGAGCGGTTCAGAGGGGATGAGCGAAATGGTGGGTCCGGCGGGGTCGAGCGAGGGCGATTTTTCCTGCGGCGGCCCGAGGTTGCCGGGCACAGACGAGCTGGAGGACTGTTGCGCGCTGCTGGAGGATTGCTGTGCCTGGATGAGCGGATTGAGGTAAAAAAGGCACGCGAGAACGGCGGCAAACGGAGTGGCGGCGCGGAGCGGATGAAGCGGCATGAAAGGAACCCTGCCTGAATGGTAGTTAGACGTTGGGGCTGGGTCAAACGGAGAACTGAGGATGTCTTGCGGCGACTCCAGAGGGCACTGGAAAATAAAAAACGACGATGTCCAATGGATTCATCGGCTTAAGCCCTAAAACTGCAGTGATTTTGCATGGCTCCTGCCGAGTGCCTGGCTGGAATCGGTCGCTGAAGCAAAACGGCCCGTTTCCTGGACATTGCCCTATGTCTAAAGCTTACTCCTTTTGAATATTAAGACTGCATATTTGGCCGGAAACTTTTTCTCTTTTGTTTTCTGATTGCTGCAGCGATATCCACAGACAGTGACTCTTGACGAGGGTGGATTTGAGGAGGGTTTTGCACCAGGAATGGTGCAGTTTTCGGGATGGTTTTTGGGCGCGGCGGAGATTGGATGTGCGCCGTGGCAAACGGCAAAAGCAAGACACGCGGGGCGGGCTTTGGTGGCATCCCACCCATTTCACGATGATGCTGTGAAATGGATGGGGCACAGACGGGGTCCGTGGGGCGGAGAATTGCACTTGAGATGGTGCATTCGGGGTGAAATATGGCTAGAATAGCCATATTGGGGGTTAAACCTTGCCATCGAACAGAGATAAGCGGCACGAGCGGGGCGGCGCGGGGCTGATGCCCGTGGAAGGGCTGAGGCGCTGGAAACTGGCAGAGGCTCGGAATCGACTGAGCGAGATGGTGCGGCTGGCGGCGATTGAGGGTCCGCAACTGGTGATGATTCACGAGCGAGAGGCGGCGATTGTGATGACGGCGGAGGATTACAGGGGGCTGGGATCGAAGCCGAAGGACGATGTTCCGCTGGTGGAGTTTTTTGAGGGGCTGGGTCTGGCGGACCGGAGCGTGCACCGTGGGGCCGGTTACACGGAAAGAGAGTTGGAGCTGTGAGGGGCTGGCTGGTGGATACGGATGTGATTGCGGATTTGTGCAGCGCGAAGCCGGACGCGAAGGTGAGGAAGTGGATCGGGGCACAGCCGGAGAGCCGGCTTTGGCTGAGCATTGTGACGCTGGCCGAATACCGGAAGACGATCGCGCGGATGGAGTTTGGGCACGCGCGGCGGCCGGCGCTGGAGCGGGCGGTGGATGCGCTGGAGCGGCGGTTCGCGGGGCGGGTGCTGTCGTTGACGGACGCAGTTGTTCTGCGGTGGGGAGCGATGAGCGGCGCGGCCAGCCAGATGAAGGGCTATTCGCCGGGGATGCTGATTACGCTGCAGGCGGCGACGGCGATGGAGAACAACCTTTACCTGGCTACGGGGGAAGTGGAGAGCGTGAATCATACCGGCGTGCACGGGTTCAATCCGTGGAAGGACGATCCGCGGTTATTTGCGGTTGACCTCACGTAGTTGGCGCTGGCGAAATCCGGGCGCTGTAGCGTTTTGAGCTAAGGAATTCCGTTAGACGAGCGGCAAGCTTATTTGTTTCCCTCGTCTCACATTCCCAAATCACCGCTACTTCCCAACCCAGCTTACGGAGAGCCGTCAGATTCTTCCTGTCACGATTCTTGTTTTTCTCCAGCTTGGGCTCCCAGTAGGACAGATTGGTCTTGGGGGCATGCGAAAGGCTGCATCGCTGGTGGGAGTGCCAGAAGCAGCCATGCACGAAAATGATTTTGCGAAGTCTCGGAAAGACCAAATCTGGTTTCCCGGGGAGGTCAACCCGATGGAGGCGGAAACGGTAGCCCAACGTGTGGGCCGACTTGCGCACTGCTAATTCGGGGCGCATATCCTTGCTCCGGATGGCCCTCATATTATCGCTTCTACTGTTCATCAGTGGTGTGGTAGAGACGCACGGATTGCGTCTTCGTAAACCTGCGCTGGCGGAAGATTGTTTGGGGCAGTAAATGCGAGCGCAATTTGGTCGATGGTCGTTGTTAAATGGCCAACGTGTAAAAGTTTGCGCTGCTGGCCGGCGTCGACTTCGGGCCCGATGTCATACCACATTATTGTGAGCGAGCCCGGCTGGATCGGATAGGGCCGTAGGTTACCCCCAAGTCGCTCGCTTATTTTTTCATAGACTCGGGAAGGGCAAACGAAAAAAAGGCCCTTTTGACACAGCGGCTCTTGCCGGAGGACATGACCCTTGTAGATGATTTGGGGAAGAATCCGCTTATTAACGTTCTCCCAGTTGAGGTTTGCGGTGCTTCGTCCCTCAAATTCCTCACCAGCAAGGTAGGCCTCGCGTTCCTTGCGATAGTTCCCTGTCGTGTCGATAGATTGAACTTCGACCGCTACGAAATTGATAAGCTCTCCGGCTGCGCTAAGATGTGCCAGGATCCAATCAACGAAATAGCTCCCTCTCTTGCCGCGGTTCGGTAGCCGAAGTTCTTTGCCCCAGCCTTTTCCAAACACCGCGATGCATTCGCCCGATTTGTCAGTGATGCTCGACGCAGCAAGCAGTGGCAGGACAGGCCCAAACGCGATCCTCGCGATATCGCGGAGGATCTCGTATTTCTCTGCGTAGAGACGGTTTGGACAGCAGATGACTGGTCCTCCTATTTTTGAGGTCAGCGTGCACGCTCCGCTAATTTCGCCGCGGCTCAGTGTCTTTGTACATTTCTGCTGAAGGAAAGGGCACTGAAGATCCTCCCGCGCTTGGACGGCGGCCTTGGAATGGTCCTGCGGGCTGAAGCCGAAGAACTCGATTATCTTCGGCGCTCGTTTCGCGTTCTTAGCCATTTGCGGCAGCCATTTCATTCTCGAATGCAGAGTCAATGTGCTCTCGCATCTCAAGGCCAACCGCTTTTGCGAGAAGGACTGGTACGGCGTTGCCGACCTGCTCGTATTGCGAGACTCTTGAGCCAAGAAAACGGTAGGTATCGGGAAAGGATTGGAACCTTGCGGCCTCACGTACCGTCAAGGATCTATCCTGGTCCGGCAGGAATACCGCGCCCCAATGGGGGTCGCATTTCGTCATTACTGTCCCTGCTAGCCCGTCCTTACGCAATCTTCCATAGCGTTTCGTGTGGTCCGATTTCCGTGCTCGTTGCATCCCTTTAGGCAGGAGTTCGTGAGGGATGTCACGCCATGAGCCCCCCGGCCTAATATGCTTCATCCTTTCAATGTTCTGTTTCGAGAGCCTCGCCGCGAAGTGGTTGAACGTTACGCCTTCAGGATTCCTCATCATGCTTGCGAAAAGGCTCGTTTTCTCGGTCGTATATCCAATTACCTCGGCGCCCTCTCCCATTTCCAACCGCGGCAGGTCTCCAATTGCTTCGGCCACGGTCACCGCAGCAGATAGCCGGGCTTTATCTAAGGGTGTCAGTTGGAATGTAAGCTCGCCTCCGCCGCCGCGGAAGTTCGCTCTACCCATGGCATAGTGCGTTGGTTCGGGCGGGAAGATCTTGTGAAGCCTTGAGCCAAGTAGGATAAGTCGCCAACGTTCCTGAGGGACACCGTAATGCGCTGCAAACAAAATCTGAACGCTCAGATGGTATTGAAGGCGAGCGAATTCACCTAGGATTCTGTCGAGGACTTTTCCGTCGCCCAGGGACAGAAGACCGGGGACATTTTCGAAAAGGAACGTCTTGGGCTCGAATTCCTCGAGGAACCGCACGTAATCCTTGAAGAGTTTATTCCTAGGGTCGTTCAGGAACCGCTCTGGTGCGTTGATGGAGAACCCCTGGCATGGTGGGCCGCCGACGAGCACGTCAAGTTCGCCCTTCCTCAGTTTGAGTTCAGACCGGATTTCGTGGGGTTCGACTTGCTCGATATTTCGGCAATCCGCCCATGTGCCCGGATGATTGGACCGAAAGGTCTCGATCGCCTCAGGCATCCGATCATTTGCGTACAGGCACTTGAATCCTGCTTGCCGGAGTCCCTCTGTGATGCCACCGGCCCCGCAGAATAGGTCGATCGTCACGGGGGGGTGCGCGGATTTTGTTTCCCGGCTTGTTTTCTTGTCACAAGGGAAAATCAGTTCGAGCGCTGACGAAGTTCTCACGGGCTTCCCCATTTGCGCCCCGCGTCTTCGGGACACTTCGGATTTCGGTTTCGCGCTCATCCTAGACCACAATATAGCTGGGTCTGGCCTTGATTTCATGCACTTATTGTGCGGAGTTCCTTGTTGAAAAACGGTTCTAATTTGGGAATACGCGAATTTGAAGGCGCGGCCGCGTGTTCGGTGGTGATCGGATGGGGTGGGGAGCAGACGGCGCAGCCGAGGCCCGAAATGCAGGTCCCCATTTCGGCAAGCTCAGGGCAGGCTTTCGACTGCGTTTGCCGCACAAAACGCGGCAAACTCCGCTCAGGATGACGGCAGTAGTTCAGGATGACGGCAGTAATTTATGTTGGATGATCATGAGCGACTATTTTCGCATCGCCCCTGACGGGGCGCCGGTGGCGCCGGAGCGCTGCAGTGTTCGGCTGGTGGGAGTTTCCGCCGTCCCTACGGGACTCCGGGGTTTGTCTTTGTGCGCCTTTCCCCACGCTGAACAGGCCGTTACGAAACAGCGAGTTTCGTAACAGCCTGTGAAGCGCGGGGTAATGAACGCTGCGCCAACGGCGCGGGGTGCAGGCGGCGACGGCGATGGAGAACAACCTTTACCTGGCTACGGGGGAATTGGAGAGCGTGAATCATACCGGCGTGCACGGGTTCAATCCGTGGAAGGACGATCCGCGGTTATTTGCGGTTGAGTGAGGGCGCGGTTGGTGTGCGGGACACGGTTTTCGCGCCGTCCCTCCGGGACGAAGGGCGGGAGCGTGGTGGCAGAGGAGGCTGTTTTCTTCATAGATCCAGGGCCTCGTGCGAAGACCCGCTCATCGCAAAAAGCTGCGATGAACGGGGCACAGCCCTCAGTGCGTGTGTGCTGACCTTTGAATCGTTGAGTGGGCCACCCGCCGATCATCGCGTCCCTAACGGGACGCGGGGTGGATTGGGCACGCTTCCCCCGGATTTCATCCGGGGCTATTTTCGTGTGCCGAGCATGTTTAACAGCTTTGGGGTGCAAGTCCCCTTCACATCCTGATGGAGGAGAAGTGATAGCGAAGCGCCAGGGCATCGTCGCGAGGCGATGTCTGAAAGCAGCGTGGAGCAAAGACGCGAGCCGAT
>DASZLE010000050.1:0-7547 GCA_035552475.1 Occallatibacter sp. | reverse complement strand
GAACCCCCACGGCCAAACAGCAAACTCGAATCGGCCTTCCACAAAGCCGACCATTCCATCCGTAACATCATTCAACTGCTCGAAGCTGCATGAATTTTGTTGAAGTAGTCTTGTTTACGAATGCGGCGGTAAGAATCTAATGCTTCGGCGCCTGCACCTGAAGAGATACCCCGGTCATAGTCTTACAGTCATCCAGGGAATAGTCCCATTTCTCGCCTGTTGCCTGCTGCGTCACGGAGACCTCTCCGGGAATTTGGAATCCTGAGACGTTGCGATACTGATACCCAAAGCTGGAGTCCCATGAACCATCCTCCGTGGAACCGGAACCGGTTTTTACCGACTGTAGAAGATAACCGTTCGGGCCGCTTATGAACTCAGTGGAGAAGTGAAATGGTTGTGGGAGAACGCCGGAAACGTGAACAATTCGCATGTCCGGTAGGAGCATTATCGTGGCTGCTACCCCGGTGCCATTCATTACCAGCTTCGCGCCGTTATCGAAGCGTTGCATGGTGAACCTCGTTGGCCTCACTGGCAGGATCTCGTTCATCGCAACGGGCAGCCATTCATTCAGTCCCGAGGTGATTACTGCCTGAAGCGCGTTTTCAAGGTCGGCGGCGTGAGCTGCGCCGGAAAGATCACCGGGCCGTGGGCCTTGGGAAATGGTTGCCCCTGATCGATCTACAAACACCCGATGATGGGCAGCTTGGAGACGTTCTATCGTCGGAAGCGCAGAGGGAGGAACTGCCCCGAGTGTCTGGACAAAGTTCATGTTCCAATCGAATTGCACGTCGCATGTGAACGATACGAGGCTCCGGGTGAAGGGCGCGTCGTAAAGACCGCGGAGCTTGGCCAGCGTTTCATCGTCCGTGTTCATTGACTGGGAGTTTGCCGGAATAAAGAGGGCGGCTACAACGACGACAAGGATGAAGCGGCGCATACCCCATAGTACTTGCGAAACCATGACGTTGCGGGGTCATGACGATACCCGGCGAAAGGCAGCCGCGGATCCTTCGACTTTGCTCAGGATGACAGCTCATAGGGAGCGCGTGGGTGCGGAATCAGCAGGATTGGTGGGCAGCGCTTGAGAGTTGCTGCGCCGATGGCTCGCTGACCAGCAGGGCGTCAATCACCTCGGCGGCGGAGTAGCTGTTGCGCCCCGGCGCCAGAAAGCGCGCGACGATATTCACATCGTCGCCGAGAGTGACCAGCGGCAGTTCGACGCCGCCGTTGGGGCGAATCTGGGCCAGGCCGATGTTGGCCAGCAGCGCGTTGCAGAGGCATTTCCGGCCGGCGGTGGCTTCGGGTGCGCCACCCTTTTGCTGGTAGCAGGTGGTGGGCTCGGCCGAGCAGCGGTAGGCGATGGAGCCGTCTTCGCGGGCATAGGGCTCGCGCAGAAAGCCGAGGTCGCAGACGCGGGTCCGGTGGGCGTAGGTGCCAGGGTCGGAGAGGGTGCCCTCAAGCTGCGCCGCTTTGAAAGGAAATCCGGTGGGTGAGGCGAGGGGGTCGGTGAGGACGTGGGCGGCGCCGGTGGCTGCCTGGGCAACGAGCGTGGCTTTGAGGTCTTCGCGGAGTCCCGACTCCCGGCTGAAGGCAAACGCGGTGCCGACCTGGACGCCGGCGGCGCCTTGGGCGAGTGCTTCCGCAAGCTTTGCGCTGCTAGCGTAACCGCCGGCGAGCCAGAAGGGGACACCGAGGGCGCGGAAATCGGCGAAGTCGACATTGTCGCGTTCGCCGTAGAGGGGTTCGCCTGCGGAATTGAGTTGGAGCTTGCCGCGGGGAGGCGCGTTGTGCCCGCCGGCGGTGGGGCCTTCCACCACGAAGCCGTTCACGGTACCGTTGGCGCGGCGCAGCATGGTGGCGGCCAGCGTGTGAGATGAGACGATGGCGAGAAACTGCGGCCGGGTGAGCGGAAGCAGTTGGCCTTCGGCGTAGTCGGCGGGAACCAGGCGCATGGTAGCGTCTTCGCCCTGGCCGGCCACGGCGCCGGAAATCGAAAGCTTGTATTCAGCGGGCTGGTGGTAGACCAGGGCATCGAGGACGCCGGGAATGTGCAGGGGGATGCCGGCGCCCATGAGCACGTAGCCCACGCCGGCGAGCATGGCGCCGTAGATGGAGGCCAGGTGTGGGAGCTGGACCTTTTCGAGGAAGTTGATGCCGACGGGATTGGAGTGGCCTTCGCGGGCGAGAAAGACTTCAGCGAAATTGGCTGCGATGCACAGCTCGACCAGCTTGCGCAGCTCGCGGCGTTGGTGCATGGGGGTGGCGGGATAGGGCTCGGTCGGCGGCTTGCCACCGGCGACAAAGTACTCATTCCAAAGGCGACGGGCGATGGTCTGGAACGGGAATGCGTCGAGTGCGCGGCGCATATGGCCGCCAGGATCGCCGTCGGCGAGCCGGCGGACGAACACCTGATCGAGGGCAGTTCCAGAAACCACACCGAGCTGGCCGCGCCGGGAGACGGCTTGTGCAAGCCGCCAATTGGACACACCGACGCCCATCCCGCCCTGGATGATTCTGGGTAACTGGATCATTTTGGAATTGTTTCACACCTGCGGATGAGATGCGGTGATTTATTGCACTAAAGATGGCCCGGGAGGTGGCGAATCGTGGGCTGCCGGGGCGGCATGGCGGGGTGGCAAGTTGGCAAGCAGAGTTGGATTGGGGCCCCATTCACCACGGGGTGCGGTAAACTGGTGCCCAATGCGCGTCTTTGGAATCGATTGTGGCACTGAAGTCACGGGCTTCGGCGTGGTTGAAAGTTGCGACACGGGTCGAGAGGCGCGCCTGGTGTGGTTGGCCATGGGTGGAATCCGGTTATCAAAGAATAAGCCGCTTCCGGTGCGGCTGGAACAGGTCTACCGGGAACTGACCCGGGAGCTGGAGCAGTGGCGGCCGGACGTGGTGGCGGTGGAGGAAGTGTTCTACTCCGTCAATGCCAAGTCGGCGCTGAAGCTGGGGCAGGTGCGCGGTGTGGCTCTGCTGGCGGCGGCATGCCAGGGGCTTCCGGTGGCGGAATACGCGCCGCTGCGTATCAAGTCCAGCGTGGTGGGATACGGGCTGGCCAAGAAGGAGCAGGTGCAGTTCATGGTGGCGCGCCTGCTCAGTTTGGCCGAGCTGCCTCAGCCCGCCGATGCCGCCGATGCGCTGGCCATTGCCATCTGCCACATTCACACCGCGCAGACGCTCGAGCTGCAGGGAGCGGGGCAATGAGAAACAGGGTCATCCGCCGAGTACTGGGGATTGCGCTGCTGGGGGCCGCGGTGTGCGCGCATGCGGAGGGGGACGAAGTGTTCCTGGTGGAGTTTTCCAATCCGCTACTGATCCCGGCGCACTGGACGCTGGAGTTTCATCGCGACGGCACCGGCCATTTCCAGAGTGTGCGGGGGATGGCGCCGAGCCGCGAAATCGAGCCGCCGAACGTGGATCGCGACGTGCAGTTGAGCGCCCAATTCGCCGAACACGTCTTTGAGCTAGCCGAGCGCAAGAAGCTGTTTCGTAACGGCTGCGACAGTCACCTCAAGGTGGCGTTTCAGGGGTTGAAGAAGTTCAGCTACGCGGGGCGTGCGGGGCAGGGGTCGTGCGAGTTCAACTATTCCAGGGACGCGGAGATTCAGGAACTGGGAGATTCGCTGGTTTCGGTGGCCAACACCCTGATTGAAGGGGAGCGGCTGCAGATGCTGCTGCTGCATGACCGCCTGGGGCTCGACCGCGAGACAGAGACGCTGATGGAGTCGGCAGCCGACGGGCGGGCGAAGCAGATTGGCTCGATTCGGGACATTCTGGAGCGCCTTGAGGAGGATCCGGCGGTCTTGGACCGGGTGAAGCGGCGGGCGCGTATTCTGCTGGCCAAGGCGGACAACGGGGCGTGACGATTCCGCCGCGACTTTCCCCTCGCAGAGGGTGTCTAAGCATTGTTGGACAGATGGAGATGCACGTCGCGTTGGAAAGGCAGGGTCAGCAAATGACATACGGGGGATGGTGGCGGCGCGTGGCAGCAGTTGGGGGAGTGGGAATCCTGGCGGCGGCGGTGGCGCTGGCCCCGGCGGCGCGAGCCGAAGATGGGGACGGCGGACAGGGACGCGCGGTGCGGCTAAGCGCGGTCACAGGGGACGTGCAGCTTTCGCTCAACGGCGAGGCTCTGGCGGATCACGCGCTGGTGAATACGCCGCTGTTCGAGGGGACGCAAGTGACCACGGGCGACGACGGTCGCGCGGAAATCCAGTTTGAAGACGGAAGCGTGGCGCGGATTCCTCCCGCCAGCTCGCTCACGTTGAGCGTGCTAAAGGGGGGCGGCGACACGGAATTGCTGCTCAACAGCGGCATGGGATATTTCGAGCTGCAGAGCAGCGCCGTCCGGGTGCGGTTCGATTCCAGCGTGGCCACCGGGAACGGCTTCACGGTGCTGCGGATCGGGCTGGACCAGGCGCCGGGAGAAGTGGCGGTGTTCTCCGGCAATGCGCACATGGAGGGTTCCAGCGGATCGGTGGACGCGCATGGCGGCGAGAGCGTTTCGCTCGACGGCTACAGCGTGTCGGAGTCCATTGAGCCCGACTCCTGGGATGCGTGGAACTCCGATCGCGACCGGGCGCGGACCACGGAGGAAGCGGGATCGACGCCGGCAACGAACAGCCTGCCCAACAGCAACAATCCTGCGTGGGACGATCTCAATTCCAACGGCACATGGTACAACGTGCCCGACCAGGGATATGTGTGGTCACCGTATGAGGCGTCGAGCTCGAGTTGGGATCCCTTCGGCGAGGGGTACTGGGTATGGTCACCTCACTACGGCTACATGTGGGTGAGCGTTTATTCATGGGGCTATCTGCCCTACCAGTGCGGCATTTGGAACTGGTACGGAGGCTTTGGCTGGGGCTGGGCTCCGCAGAATTGCCGGACGTGGTGGGGTGGAGGCGGCGGCTGGGGATTCAATATTGGGTATGCGCCCACCTGGTATCGGCTGCCGCATCGCCCCTATCTGCCCAGGCCGAGAAATCCGCGGCCCACTACCGGCGGCGGAGGAGGGCGCCTGGTTGCCGCGCGTCCGGTGGGACCCGCGCCAGTGATCTCAGTGAACCGGAAATTGCAAGTGGGAGGCTCGGGAGGCTCGGTGCAGCCCGTTTCGGTGCTGCCGCCGCGCGGGCCCAGCCAGCCGGTGCAGATCGGGGGCGTGGTGGCGCGTCCGCTGCCCGTCACCACCCTTCGGCCGGGATATCGTCCTCAGGAGCCGGTTTCCACGCGGCAGACCGTGGTGATGCCGCGCGAGGGCACAAGGCCGGTATATGCGCCGCCGGGAACCAGCCGACCGGGATATTCGATTGAGCCGCAGCGGCCCATCTACGCGCCGGCTCCGCAAAGGCCGGTGTATGAGCCGGCCCCGCAGCGGCCAGGGTACACGCCGGCTCCGCAGCCTGCCCCGAGCAGGCCCGGTGGAGTGTATACCCCGCCACGGCCGTCTTCAGGTGGATCGGGTGGATCGAGCTATCGGCCCGCTCCCGCGCCAAGGCCTTCGTCGGGCGGAGGAGGCGGATCGCATCCCTCAGGTGGAGGCGGGCATCCGTCGGGCGGTGGTGGAAACTCCAGCGGTGGCGGCGGATCGAGCCATTCCTCAGGCGGAGGATCGCACAAGTAGTCACTGGGCGGACGAAGAGCAACCGCGGATGTTTCGACTCTAGCCCCTGCGGCGGCTTTCGCTCAACATGACAAGCTGAGGAGTGTTCTCCGCAGGCGAATCCCATTCCGAATTTCCCCTCGCACGGCTTGCGCCGCCGCATCGCGGGATTCGGCGTCCCTGAGCCTCCGTTGCTCGGCTTCGCCCGCCAGGCCTTCGCGCGAAAAAGCGCCTCATCAGGAGGAAGTATGTGACGCTCGGTTGGAAAGCTAAGGCGAGCTCAGGCCACGCGGAGGCTTTCGGGATCATCCTACAGAGAACAGGTTTCCAAGAGGGCGATATGCGCAAGACTGCGCCTGAACCACTTCCTCTGTTGGTGCTGGCGATCTCCGCCGCGGCAGCGCTTACCTCCTGCGGCTCGAACAGTTCGGTTGCCTCGTCTACCGACCCGCCGCCGGTGACGCAAACGCTGCACGTGGCCGTCGCCGACAGCGGCGATAACCGGGTTCTCATCTTTAGCACGCCCTTAAGCGCGGATGCGAGCGCCGGAACCGTCATCGGACAAACCAGCTTTACGCAGAGATTGGCGAATCAGGGTGCCGCAAACCCGACCGCTGCGTCGCTCGACGGGCCCATGGGCTTGGCAATGGACTCGGCGGGAAATCTCTGGGTTGCGGACAACAACAACTGTCGGGTGCTTGAGTTCCAGCCTCCTTTTACCACGGGTATGAGCGCCAGCCTGGTCATTGGGCAATCGAATTTTGATACCAGCGGACCGCGGACGGGGCCCTATTGCGAAGCAAATCTCACGCCGCCTATATCTGCCGCCAATATAAGACCCGCAGGAGTTGCATTCGACAGCCAGGGCGATCTGTGGGTCGTGAGCGGCGAGGTCACTGAATATGTGCCTCCCTTCCAGAGCGGGATGGCACCTTCTGCGGTGATCGGCGCGCCGAACCTGGATACGCTTGCCAGTTGCAATGGCACAAGCAGCGGGGAACACGGGCCAATTCTTCCCCCTACTGCTGGGACGCTGTGTGGGCCGGAGGCCATCGCGTTCGATGCCCACGGTAACCTCTGGGTTACCGACCAGGGGAACCTGCGCGTCCTGGAGTTTGTCCCGCCGTTCACCACGGGCATGTCCGCCAGCCTGGTCCTGGGACAGCCAACCATGACGGTATTCACAGGAGGAGCCACATGCTTCGCTTCGGCCACGAACTTCTGCCGTCCAGATGGCCTCGCATTTGACGGAAACGGCGACCTCTGGGTTTCGGACTGGACTTACGCGCGCGTACTGGAGTTTGTTCCGCCGTTCACCTCCGGCATGGCAGCGAGTGTGGTTGTTGGCCAGCCGAACTTCACGGGGCTATCTGCCTCCGCTACTGTGCGTTATCCCAATGGTCTCACCTTCGACGGGGAGGGTAACCTTATTGCGCTGAACGACGCCGGCAACGACATTGTAGTTTTTGCTCCACCGTTCACCAATGGCATGAGCCCTACCGCAGCGGGAACGCCGGTTTGTTCACAAACAGGGCCAACTGCGAACGCGATTTGCGGGGCGATTCTTGGGGCTCTGGCGTTTTGATCAAGCTCGCCGCGCTGGAGGGACCGACCCGCCCCGATTGAATAGGGTTCGGCGCGCCCATCTTCCGAGAGCTCGATGCAGCATGCAAACAGGAATGAGGGTCGAGTAGAAGGAGCAGCGCAGCCGGCATTTCGCCGCCCTTCCGTGTTCAGCGTCTAGTTGACGCTGCAGCAATCAGGAACAATGAAAGACGCATTGCCAATTATGCCGTAGCTAGAGCATTTCTGATTTAAGTGTTTACATACCCGCAGGCGGTAAAATAGTTCGAGCATTCCTGGGAGGAGACGGACTCGAGCAGACCTGCGATCGCTTCCCAGAGGGTGCCGGTGGAGCGCTTCGCAGCTTTGCGCAGCA
>DASZLE010000049.1:0-15784 GCA_035552475.1 Occallatibacter sp. | reverse complement strand
GTGTGCCTGCCGGAGGCCGCGTGAGCCTCCGGCGGGCAAAATGGCATATCGGATAGCCGCAAAATCAGCGATTTTTGAGCAGATGTGGCCACGCCGCAGCAGCGCAGTTCTATAACTCGCCGATTTTCAGAGGTTCCTTAGCCCATTCGCAGGCGCCGCATCGTTACTCGCGGCAGCGCCGATCCCGACCTCTCCAGCGCCCATTTCGCAATTACCATCCAGAGCAGGCTGCCGAGCACCAGAAACACAAGATCGCGCCCGCGGCTGGCGCCTGCCATCTTTAACCGCAGCAGGTGCGCGGCCTGCGCAAATCCAAACGAAAACACCAGCCACACGGCCGCGCCTCCCGCTACCGCGGCCAGCAGGCACCGGCCCAGTTCCGCAAAATCCAGGCTCGCAATCGACACCATGCGGCGCTGGTGCAGCAGCAATGCCAGCACCACCGTATGCAGCGCAATCCCGATGTCCGATGCCAGGGCCAGCCCCATCGCGCCATACGCATGATTGAGGCCCGCATAGATGGGCAGCGACACCAGCGTCACCACGGTTCCCGCCACCATGGGCAGCAGCGTATTGCCCGCCGCGTAGAAAGCGCGCGCATAAATGGACTGCGCCGACCACAGGAACATCGACACGCAGAAGATGGCGAAATACACCGCGAAGAGCCGGCAATCCGCGGCGGAAAAGCGCCCGCCGAGAAAGATGACCTCCACCAGCGGCCGCGCCAATGCAATCAGACCCGATGCGATCAGCAGTCCCAGCGCCGCCACGCGCGAAACCGAATCGGCCACGTTGGTGGCAAACTCGTAGTGCTGGCCCTTGGTCCAGAGGCTCGCGAAGAAGGGCATGGAAGCCACGCCCGCCGCCTGCGCCAGCACCGCCATGGGCGCGGTGAACAGCCGCTTGGCATAATTCATTACCGAGACGGCTCCATCGGTGTGCGACGCGAAATGCGAAATGATCCAGCTATCGGCGGTAATCAGCGACACGCCCACGATCAGCGGCAGCGACAGGCGCACCCATTCGCGCAAACCCTCGTCCTGCCAATCGAGCAGCGGCCGATAATGCGTTCCCGCGCGATGGGCAAACACCGCATTCAGCAGAAACGGCCCCAGGAACGCGCCCGCCGTAGTACCAAGCGCCAGCGACGATACGCCCATGCGATGGACCAGCAGCACGCCGCCCACGATGGTGCCCAGGTTATAAATCAGCGGCGAAACCGCCTGCACGCTGAACTGCTTGCGCACCAGCAGCACCGACCCGAACACGCCCCCGGCAAAGAAGAACAACTGCGCCGGCAGCAGGATGCGCGTCAGATGGACGCAGAGCGCCTGCTTCTCCGGCTCAAAGCCGTTGAACATGTGCCGTATGTAGAGCGGCGCGAAAATTTCCGCGAGCACCAGGGCTCCGCCCAGCACCAGCATCATGGTGGTCAGAATCACGCTCAGCGATCGCTGCCCCTGCGCCTCGCGTCCGGTGTCGCGATAGCGCGTAAGAATGGTGACGAACGTGATCGATGCCGCGCCGCCCACCAGGAAGTACGAAATCATGTCCGGCAGCACGAACGCGGCATTGAACGCGTCGGCCTCGGTGCCGCTGCCGAACAGCCAGGCAATATACTTGGTCCGCACCAGCCCGATGATGCTCGACAGGAGCGTGGAAACCATCAGGATTAAGGTGGCGGAGAAGGCGGAGTGGGCGTGGGAGGGACGCAAGGCGCCCAGCGCGCGGGCCCAGCGCGAACTGCCCTTGGTTGGAATTGCCTCTGTCACTCAGGTTGATTCTACCGGGCACAGCCGTCAGCCCTCGGCTATAAGCCTTCAGCCCTCAGCCGTCAGCTTTCAGCCGGTAGCCGGCAGAAGAAAGGCATGAGTTCGTGTGGTGTCTCACAAATTGGTTGCATCCTTCAGCGGCCCAAATGCAGGTCCTTCGACTCCGTTTGGCCCAAAAACCGGCCAAACTCCGCTCAGGATGACAGCGTTTGTTTTGCTCAGGATGACAGCATTTGTTTTGCTCGGGATGACAGCGATTTTTGCTCAGGATGACAGCGATTTTTGTTGAGTTGTTTACGAGACACCATACTTGCCTAGAGGCTCCTTGCCACGAGCAATTATCCTGTCCGCGGGGGAATTCCATGAGGCGTGTCCTTGTTCTCGGCGTTCTTGGTTGTGGAATCGTTGTCCATGCGCAAGCCATTCACGGCCGCGCCGGCATCCACTTGCCGTCGCCGCCCGTCGCCGATACCGCACCCGTCACGGATGACTACTTCGGCAGCAAAATCACCGATAACTATCGCTGGCTGGAAGACGCCAAGAGCGCGCAGATGCGCGCATTCATCGACGAGGAGAACGGCTACACCGCTCGTTATATGAAGCAGGCTCGCATCCGCTCCCAGGTTGCGGACGATCTGGACGGGCTGGAGCATGTTTCGCGCTGGTCGCTGCCCGTGGAGCGCAATGGCAGCTATTTCTTCCTCAAGCGCATTGCCGGCGAAGACCAGTCGTCGATCTACGTGCGACCCGCGTGGACGGGCAAGGATGAGCGGTTGATCGATCCCACCCAGCTCAGCCGCAATCCCAACACTTCGGTCACACTGGCGGCGGTCTCGCGCGACGGCTCCAGGATCGCCTACGGAGTACGCACCGGCGGCGCCGACGAAACCACTCTGCACATCTTCGACCTCAAGGAGAAGAAGACGCTGGAGGACGAACTCCCCGCCGGCCTCTATCGATCGGTGAATTTCACGCCCGACGGCAAGGGCATTTTCTATTGCCGCCAGACCCGCCAGGGAACGCTGATGTACGAGCACGAGTTTGGTTCGCGAATCTCCCGCGATCCTCTCATCTTTGGCCACGAGTTCCGGGGCGAGCCACTCGGCCCCATCGACCTGTTCCACGCTTCCATTACCGAAGACTGGCGCTACCTCGTCATCACCATCGATCGCGGCGTTCCCGCCAAGCGCGTCGACATTGTCTATCGCGACCTCACCAAGCCCGGCTCCCCCTTCGACCTGATCGTGTGGGGTATCGACTCCCGTTTTTCGGTGATCCACGCCGGCAACGGGTGGTATGTGAAGACCGACTATCACGCGCCCAACGGGTGCATCCTCAAGGCGGACCTCGGCGGCATCATGCCCGATGTCTGGACCAAGATCGTCCCCGAAGGCCCCCATGTCATCGAAGACTTCTCCATCGTCGGCAGCAAGCTTTACGTGAAGCGGCTCCGGGATGTGAAGACGGAGATCACGGCATACACCCTCACCGGCAAGCCCGCGGGCACCATCGATCTGGGCGGAATGGGATCGGCATCGGCGATCCGGGGCCAGCCCGGGGAGCGCTACGGCTTTTTCAGCTTCGAATCCTTCATCCAGCCGCCCACCCTTTACCGCCTCGACACCCTCACCGGCAAGCGCGAAATCTTTGCCCAGCCGAAGGTCCCGTTCGACACCGCGCAATATGAACTGAAACAGGTCTTCTTCAAGTCAAAAGATGGCACCCGCATCCCCATGTTCATCGCCGGCAAAAAGGGCCTGAAGCAGAACGGAACGGAACGCCTGCTGATGACCGGCTATGGCGGCTTCAACCTGAGCATGTTGCCCCATTGGAATCCCGCCTGGGCGTGGTGGCTCTCGCAGGGGGGCTGGTTTGCCCAGCCCAACATGCGCGGCGGCGGCGAATACGGCGAAAAATGGCACGAAGAGGCCATGTTTGAAAAGAAACAGAACGTCTTCGACGACTGGTTCGCCGCGGCCCGCTACCTTATCGACAACAAGTACACTTCGCCCGACCACTTCGCCATCTCCGGGCGCTCCAATGGAGGCCTGCTCATGGGCGCCTCCATGACCCAGCACCCCGAACTCTTTTCCGCGATCTGGTGCGGTTATCCGCTGCTCGACATGCTGCGCTACCAGAAGTTCGAGCAGGGGCCGCAATGGACCACCGAATACGGCTCGGCGGACAACGAAAAGCAGTTTCCCTACCTGCTGAAGTACTCCCCATATCAGAACGTGAAGCCGGGCACGGCCTATCCGGCGATCATGTTCTTCACCGGCGACAGCGACACCCGCGTCGATCCCCTGCACGCGCGCAAGATGACCGCTCTCATGCAGGTCTCTTCCACCAGCGGCCGCCCCATCCTGCTGCACTACAGCCTTGCCGGAGGACATTCCGAGGGAGTGAGCGTGGAGCAGCAGATTCAGGACGATGCCGATCAGCTCACGTTCCTGTGGATCGAGACCGGCCCGGTCTCCCCTCACGCCGCTTCACCGAAATAGTTGGGCGGCGCATCCGGCGCCGATGGACATCTGTCCGGAAATGGCACGGGGAGAGAGCCTTGCCGTAATTACGGGGACGACGCCGGCAGTTACGAAAGGAGACTGCTCTCCCGTAACCTCACGTCCGGCGCGTGCCCTCCGATAAAGGAGAGGTGCAGGAGGAATCCCCGGAAGGGGATGGCAGCCCGTGTTTGCCTCGGGCACGGTTGCCGGGAGAGAGGGTCAGACCGTGGAAGTACAGGATGCAGTGGCCAGCGAACGACTGTTTGACGAGGAAAGTGCGCGGATTGCGGCTCTCTACGCGACCGGGATCCTGGACACGCCGCAGGACCCCGCGTTCGACGCCATCACCCGGCTGGCGGCGGAACATTTTCACGCGGATACGGTGGCCATCGGGTTTGCCGACGAGACGCGGTTCTGGGTCAAGTCCCATTGGGGCGAAGCCATGCGAGAGCGCCCCCGGCAGGGCTCGATCTTCGACATGGTGCTGGCCCGGAATGGGCCGGTCGAGATTTCCGATCTGCGCGACTGCCCGGAATTCGAGGGGAATCCCGTTCGTGTGCGCAACCGCCAGTTTGTGTTTGTGGCCAGCGTTCCGGTGCGGTCCGGAGATGGCCGAATTCTGGGATCGCTCAGCATCTTTGATTGCGGGCCGCGAGATGCGCTCACTGCTAACGAACTGCAGACTCTGGAAAACATGGCGGAGATGGTGGCGGCGCAGTTGGAATTGCAGCGCTTGCGCAAGGCGTTTGCCCGTCAACACGCGCGGCGAACCCGCGCGCCCGAGCAGCAGCCGGCCAGCAATTCCTGGCCGCGCAGCGCCGACCTGCGCCGGGCGCTGGAACGGCGGGAATTCGTGTTGTACTACCAGCCGGAAGTCGACCTCGCGAGCCGCAAGATCGTCGGCCTGGAAGCCCTGATTCGCTGGCGTCATCCGCAGCGGGGCCTGGTGCCGCCGATGGATTTTATTCCCGCGGCCGAGGAATCCGGCATGATCCTGCCCATCGGCGACTGGGGACTGGCGGAGGCCTGCAGCCAGATCCAAGCCTGGCGCGAGGAGGATCCGCGGCACGGATCGCTGCGGGTGTGCGTCAATCTTTCCGCGCGCCAGTTTCTTCGCGAGGGGCTGGCCGACCACGTCGAATCGCTGCTGCAGCAGTCCAACACATCGAGCCGGCAGCTGGGGCTGGAGATGACCGAATCCAGCCTGATTCCCAACATGCAGACCGCCCTGGAGGTGCTGAGCGGATTGCACACCCTGGGAATATCGCTCTCCATGGACGATTTTGGAACCGGTTACAGCTCGCTCAGCAACCTGCACTCGTTTCCCTTCGATGTGCTCAAGATCGACCGCTCGTTCGTGGGGCGCATGAGCGATGGAGACCAGGCTCTGCAGATTGTTCGCACCATCGTGGAACTGGCCCGCGTGCTGGGAATGGATGTGGTCGCGGAGGGCATCGAAACCCGCGAGCAGTACCGCCTGCTGCGCCAGATGGGATGCCGCTACGGGCAGGGATTCCTGTTTGCCAAGCCCATGTCAGCCGAGGACATAAGCAAACTGCTGCGCCTGCCGGGCCGGGTGCTGCCCGATCCGGAGTCGTCGCGGCCCATCGCGGAGAGCTGCATGGCGTAAGAGCGAGCCTCCGTTTGGTATCTCCAGGCTGCGATCGAAGCCTCTCAAATCGGGAAGGCCACGCGACCGTTCCTGAATCGGGAAATCGGATGCACAGCCGACATATTCATTCCGGCGAACGGCCCCATGCGGAACTAATCTCGTACCCATGCAATCTGCAGCAGCAGCGCCCTCTCCCTCCCCCAGTTTTGCGGGGCTGCTGGCTGACCTTGCCGCGCCGGAGAAGAAGTTTCCGCCGGCCCGCGCTAGCGACGGGTTGGCGGACGACATCGTTGCCCTGAGTTACGAGCACGCCCTGCGAGCCCATGCGCGGTATCGGCCCAGCGAGCCAATGCCCGCGTTACCCAAACCCGTGCCGCAGGCCTCCATGGAGGCGACGCTGATTCCGGACCCGTTGCCTTTCCCACAAGCCCCGTTTGGCTGGAACGCCGGCTCACGGCCGATCCTGGCTGCGGTGCCGGCGCGCACGCCCGAGGAGATAAAGTCGGCCAGCGTCACGGTTCGCCTGACGCAAGCGGAGAATGAGCAGTTGCGGAAGAGGGCTGCGGAAGCCAATATCACCATTTCCGCTTATCTGCGCTCCTGTGCGTTTGAAGTAGAGAGCCTGCGCGCTCAGGTGAAGGAGACGCTGGCGGAGTTGCGCCGCCGCGGCGCTTCGGCGGAGCGGCGATCGTGGTGGCGACGGCTGTGGCCGGGTAGAACACCGGCTGCGGCGAGCACCCCGGGAATCTAGGGCGGTTTCAGAATTGGTGTACGCAACTGTCGTAGCCTCCCACCCTCGCGCCAGAAAAAAGGCGCGAAGATGGGGCACGGAGCATTGGGTAAAAGAATTGCGGAAACGCACTAGTCCACCGCAAGCACGAGGCATTTCAGATATTCGGTTTCGGGCAAGTTCAACACCACAGGATGATCGAGCGCTGCGCCGCGGCGTTCCAGCATGCGCACCCGACGATGCGCGTCGGCCGCGGCGGATGCCACGGCACCCTCAAGATCGGCCCAACCCACATGATGCGAGCAGGAGCAGGTGACCAGCAGGCCGCCGGGGCGAAGCATCTTGAGCGCGCGCAGGTTCAGCTCCTTGTAGCCGCGCAGTGCGCCTTCCACGGCCCGCTTGCTTTTGGCAAAGGCGGGCGGGTCGAGCACGATGGTGTCGAAGCTCTCCCGCGCGTCGCACCAGTCGCGCAGGATCTGAAAGGCGTCGCCTTCGACCCAGTCGACGCTGGCGCCGAGTTGCCCGCGATTGGCAGCGAGGTTGCGTTCGGCTACTTCGAGCGAGGCGCGTGAGGCGTCGATGCCGGTGACGGACTTGCAGACGCGCGCGAGATGCAGGGCGAAGCCTCCCTGATAGGTGCACACGTCGAGAGCGCGGCCGGCGGGCACGAGGAGCGAGGCCCAGCGCTGCGCGGCGGCGTAGTTGGCGCTCTGATCGAGAAAGGCGCCGGTTTTCTGGCCTGCGTTGGCGTCGAAGTGGAATACGAGGCCGTTGAGTTTGAATTGCGTGCTGGTCAAGGGGCTGGCCGGATCGGCGGCCCAGAGCGGGGCGACCTCGGGCGCGGCCAGGCCTTCGAGTTCGCGCATGCGCGGGTCAGGGCGTTCGAGGATGGCGGCCGGGTGGAGGGTTTCGCGGAATACGCGCACGCACGTTTCGCGGACGGCCGGGGAGTCGAGGCCCTTGGTCAGCAACTGAAGAATGACGAGATTGCCGTATTTGTCGGCGACCAGGCCGGGAATCTCGTCGGCTTCGCTGAAACAGAGGCGGCATGAGTCGATTCCGGCTTCCGATTTGAGCTGGGTTATGCGGCGTTCCACTGCGGTGTGCAGGCGGGATGCGAGGAGGGTGAGCCAGGCGGATTCGTCGATGGAATCGCGGGAGACGAGGCGGAGCGCGATTTGAGAGGTTGGACTGTAAAGCGCGGTCCCGAGCAGTAGGCCGCGGTTGTCGGCGACGGGCAGAAGGGCGGGCGGAGTGCCCGGGCCGGGGTTGAGGGCCTCGATATCGGAGGCGTAGACCCACACGTGACCGCTGCGCAGTCGGTCGGCGGCGCGACGGCTGATGCGGGCTCCTGGCGGCGTATTTTGCGGGTGCGAAGCAGGATCACGGTGCGATTCCGGTGGGGGGACAGGCCGGGAATACGGGGATGGCGTTTCCTGGGAAGCGGAAGGCGCCGCAGCCCGGGGGGCTTTCGACGCCTTCGAATTGCGCGGTGTGGACATGTGCTCCTTTGGGTTTCCGCCGGAGCATCGAGGCTGCCGGCCTTACCTGGCCTGCATGGATTCCAGGTAGCGGCTCAGGTTGCTGATCCTGAGGGTGCTTTGCATCCTCTGCCCGTTCTCCATCCTACCAAGAACGGTTCCCCAGACGGGCATCTGTGCCGAGCCGTGGGCTGGAATGGAGCTGCCAAAATGCAACACTGCCGCAATGTGGGAGTCGGGATACTTGCCGTGATTTGCCTTGGCCAATACGGTCAGATCTGTCGGCTGTGTCTTCAATGCGCTGGCGGCGGGCCCGTTGCCGCGTCCGTCAACGCCGTGGCACGGCGCGCAGTAGCTGTCGTACATCAGCTTTCCGTTAGTGGGATTGGTGCGGTTGACGGGAATGACGATTTTTCCTTTGGATTGATCCGCATAGCCGGTGGCCAGGATAAGTGCCGCGGCCAGGGCTATCAGCGATAAGCGTTTGAACATACCTTCCTCGGTTCTGGAACCGGGTTTCATTTCGAGATAGCGCAGGCTTACTGGGTGGCTGGCCGGCGCATTCTATCTGCGTCGATACCCCATCGATTCGGCCCGTACCGGCTTCGAACAGACTCCGGTCCGGGGGAGACTTTACGCCTTTCTCGGAGGGGCAGAGCAGTGATAGCCGACACAATCTACAGGTCCGGGAGACACTGACGTACCAAAGGAGGAATAGGAAAATGGACAGGACCAGCCAAGCGCCGCTTCCTGACTGCGGAATGGAAGCGGCCTATAATACATTATGGCGACCGTCCGGCAGACCATACCCGATCCCTCTATCCCCGTGGGGGAGAGTGCGATCCCGGCGCCGGCAGAGAGTTCGCAGCCCGCCATTGCTGTAAGGCCACCCGTTACCCCGGCCGAAATCGATCGGCGGTTTGAGACCCTCCTCCACCAGGCCCTGGTCAATCGCCCAAATGAAGACGTTTCCCTGATCCGCAAGGCATGGGATTTCTGCGTCCAGCACCATTCCGGCCAGAAGCGCGCCTCCGGCGAGCCCTACATCATTCATCCCCTGGAAGTGGCGGAAGTGCTGGTGGAGATGAAGTTGGACGGCACGGCCATTGCCGCCGCGCTGCTGCATGACGCGGTGGAGGATACGCCGGCCACCAACGCCGAGATCGCGGCGGGATTCGGCGACCAGGTTGCGCACATCGTCGAAGGCGTCACCAAGATCGACAAGATTCAGTTCGCCAATCGCGAGGATCGCCAGGCCGAGAACGTGCGCAAGATGCTTCTTGCCATGGTTACCGATGTGCGCGTGGTGCTGATCAAGCTGGCCGACCGTCTGCACAACATGCGCACCCTGGAGCATCTCAAGCCCGATCGCCAGGAAGCCATTGCTCGCGAGACCATGGACATTTACGCGCCGCTGGCGCACCGGCTGGGCATGGGTAAGGTGCGCGGCGAACTGGAAGACCTGGCCTTCCGCTACACCGACCCGGTGAGCTACGAGCGCATGTCAGAGGCGGTGGAGGCGCGGCGCGTGGAGGGCGAGCAGTTCCTGCGCGGCGTGGAAGACATTCTGGCGGAGCGGCTGCGCGAAAACAACATTGAGGCGCGGGTAGAGTGGCGCATCAAGCGGCTCTATTCCATCTTCCAGAAGATCGAGCGCACCCGGAGCACGTTTGACCAGGTTTACGATTTTCTGGCGGTTCGCGTGATCACGCAGGATGTATCGGCCTGCTATGCGGTGTTTGGCCTCATCCACTCGCTGTGGCGCCCGGTGCCGGGCCGCATCAAGGACTTTATCGCGATGCCGCGGGCCAATCGCTACCAGTCGTTGCACACCACGGTGATCGGCGACGGCGGCCACCAGTTCGAGGTGCAGATTCGCACCGAAGACATGCATCGCATCGCCGAAGAAGGCATTGCCGCGCATTGGAAGTACAAGGCCGGCAGCGGCGCTGTGACCGCGCGCGACGAAGAACGGCTCAACTGGATTCGCCAGTTGGTCGAGTGGCAAAAGGAGATGACCGACCCCAACGAATTCCTCTCCAGCCTGAAGATGGACCTGTATCCCGACGAGGTTTACACCTTCACGCCCAAGGGAAAGGTTGTGGTGGTGCCGGCGGATGGCACGCCGGTCGATTTTGCCTACACCATTCACACCGAGGTGGGCCACACCTGCGTGGGGGCCAAGGTCAACACCCGCATGGTTCCGCTGCGCACCAAGCTGCGCACCGGCGACATCGTCGAGATCGTCACCCAGAAGGATCACAAGCCGAGCCGTGACTGGCTGAGCTTTGTGAAGAGTCCCCGCGCGCGCAACAAGATCAAACACTGGCTGAACGAGGACTCTCGCCGCCGTGCCGTGGAGAGCGGACGCAAGCTGCTGGAACGCGAGGCGCGCAAATACAAGGTCCCCATGAGCCAGATCGACGACCAGGACCTGGGCCGCATCGCCAATGAATACGGGGTAGCCACCGCCGCCGACCTGCTGGCCACGCTGGGGCAGGGAAAGCACTCCGCGCACCAGGTGCTGACCAAGCTGGCCCCCGAGCACGTGCATCCGCCGGAAGAAGAACCCGAGGACAAGGCCGGGACACAGAGCGAAGGCGCGATGTCCGATGCGGTGCGCAAGTTGCACCTTACCGGGTCGGACTCTTTGCAGGTGGAAGGACAGAACGATCTGCTGGTCTATCGCGCTCGCTGCTGCAATCCCATTCGCGGCGAGGAGATCGTGGGTTACGTGACCCGCGGCAAGGGTGTGGCGGTGCATGCGCGCAGCTGCCCCAACGTGCAGAACCTTCTCTACGAGGCCGATCGGCGGATCGCGGTGGAGTGGTCGCGCGTGGGCGACCAGATTGCCGGACGCCCACAGCGCTACCCGGTCAAGATCACGGTGTATTGCGACGACCGCCTGGGCATGCTGAAGGAGCTGACCGCGGTGATCTCCGAAGGCGACACCAATATTCGCAATGTGGATACCAAACGGGATGAGGACGGCGAGGCGGCCGTCGAGTTTGTGGTGGAGGCCGAAGACCTGCGCCACCTGAACCGCATGGTGCTGGAGCTGCGGCGGGTGCCGGGAGTGCGCGCCGTGCAGCGCACGCAGAAGATCTAGCTGAGCGAATCATCGGCTGATGGGATGAACCGCCCGAAATTGGCCCGGCCTACCACTCCCAGGGATTCAGGACGGTCACGCCCATCGGCTCGAAATCACGAACATTCCTTGTGACCACCGTCATTCCATGCACCAGGGCGGTTGCGGCGATCAGGGCGTCGCGTTCGGGCCGGGGATTTGGAACGTGCAATGCGGCACACCTCCGAATCACATCCAGATCGATGGGTAACATGCGTCCCGCAAAGCCGGATAATACGTGATCGGTCATCCATGTTCGCAATATCCGACCTTGAGCGGGATCGCGCCGTTCGACCAACAGGATTTCCTTTTCCAGTTCGAAAACCGAGACTACGGATAGAAACATCTCACTCGCGGATACAGATTTTTCCCACGCCTCGACGCGCAGGTCGATTCTCCTCGTCTTTGTCTTGCGAAGCTCCGAAATGACGTTCGTATCCAGCAGATAGATCATTTGAATTCCGCGGGGCGATGAAGCTCTCCAAACCGTGGTGGCTCGAATTCAATCTCTGCGGCTTCCGGCATGGAGAGCAAATCCGCGATGCTCTCCCTTCGGCCGAGTATGCGCCGGTATTCTTCAACACTTAGCAACACATGCGTGGGCTTATTCCGGTCCGTGATGATCACCGGCCCGCGCTTGGCGGCCTTCTTCGCTCGCCCCGTATCCTGATTGAACTCGCGGCTGGAAAGCGTCGTTGTAATGGCCATGCGCACCTCCGTGTAGCAACGTTCCTACATTGTAGCAAACTCTACATCGTGCGGCGACTTCTTAGTGCCCAGCGCCTGCGATCGTCGCCAACTGCGTGTCCGATGTCCCTCGTAGACCTCCCGACTTTGCATCGCTCTTCTCGGCCCACTCGCGCCTCTCTCCGGCAGGCCATGCCATGCTAGGCTCGTAAACCATGAGCCGAAACGTGCTGTTTCGACGTGCATTTTTGCTTTTCGCCGTCCCCTTCGCAATCCTCGCCGGCGCCTCCGCTCACGCTCAGGGCAATACCGTCGCCCGCGACATCGATCCCGCATTGTGGCGCACCATTGAAGGCATTCCCGCTTTCGACAACCACGCGCACCCCGTTCTGGCCCCGCCCGAGGATGCGTCGGACAGGAACTTCGACGCGCTGCCGGTGGACAACATGGCTCCGCAGACTGACCCAGTGGCATGGAAAGCAGACAATCCGCAGCTGCCGGCGGCATGGGCTGCTCTCTGGGGCTTCAAAGGCGCTGGCCCGCTCGACAACAAAGGCATGCAGGAGTTGCAGGCCGCGCGAGCGCGCGTCAAGCAGCGCGAGATGGGGAACTATCCGTCGTGGGTGCTAAAGCAGGCGGGCATCGGCACCATGCTTGCCAACCGCGTAAGCATGGGCGCTGGTGTCGAGCCGCCGCAGTTCCGGTGGGTTCCGTATGTGGATGCGCTGCTTTTTCCGCTCGATAACTCGGGGCTGGGTGATGCCACACCGGATCGTGCGCAGTTCTTTCCGCTTGAGGATCGGCTGCGCCGCCGCTATCTCGAAGCAGTGGGCCTACACGCCCTGCCGGCGACCCTTGACGACTACCTCCGCCTCGTGGTCTCGCAGACGCTTGAGCGCCAGAAAAGGGAAGGAGCGGTCGCGGTGAAATTCGAGCTGGCCTACCTGCGCAGCTTCGATATCTCCGATCCTTCGCGAGCCGAAGCCGCCGCCGCCTACGAAAAATGGGTTGCTTCAGGACGCCCTGATCCCGCTGCTTACAAGCTTCTGCAGGATTTTCTGTTCCGGTATATTGCTCTGGAGAGCGGCCGGCTTGGTCTGGCGGTCCACCTCCATGCCATGTCCGGCGGAGGCCGATACTTCGGGATCGCAGGCGCAAATCCCCTGTTGCTGGAGCCCCTCTTCAATGACGTCCGGCTGCGGAATACGCGCTTTGTGCTGCTGCACGGTGGCTGGCCCTTCGTGCGCGAAACCGGCGCGCTGCTGCAGAAGCCGAATGTCTATCTCGACATTTCGCAGCAGAGCCTGACGTTTCCGGCAAGGACGCTCGCCGGATGGCTGCGCGAGTGGCTGGAAACTTTCCCCGACAAGGTGCTCTTCGGGACCGACGGCTATCCTTTCTCCGCTTCGATGGGGTGGGAAGAGGCCACGTGGATCGCCAGCGATAACGCGCGCCAAGCTCTCGGCCTCGCCCTCACCGGAATGATCCGCGACGGAGAGATCAGCCGCGCACGCGCCAACGCCATAGCAAATCAGGTGCTGCGTGCGAATGCCGAGTCGCTCTATGGCAAGCAGTAGTGTTTACTATTCTCTACTCCCTGCCTTTGAGCACCTGTTTCGCGATCGTCATAAGTTGCATGTTTGACGTGCCTTCGTAAATCTTGCCCACCTTGGCGTCGCGATAAAACTTCTCCGCCGGATAATCGCGCACGAACCCGTTCCCGCCAAAGACCTCCACGCACTGGCTCGCCACGCGCTCGGCCACGTGGGAGGCGAAGTACTTGGTCATGGCGGCTTCCTTCACATACGGCTGGCCGGCATCCTTGAGGCGCGCGGTGTTGTAGACCAGGAGGCGGGCGGCTTCGATGTCGGTGGCCAGGTTGGCGAGGGTGAACTGCACCGCCTGGAATTCGGCGATGGGCTTGCCGAACTGGCGGCGCTCCTGGGCGTAGCGCGCGGCGTGGCACCAGGCGCCCTCGGCGAGGCCGAGCATCTGGGCGCCGATGCCGATGCGCCCCTCGTTGAGGGTCTCGATGGCGATCTTGTAGCCTTTGCCGACTTCGCCGAGAACGGCAGAGGCGGGCAGGCGGCAGTCGTCGAAGAGGAGCTCGCAGGTGGAGGAGGCGCGGACGCCGAGCTTGTCTTCTTTTTTGCCGATGGTGAGGCCGGGTGTGTCGCGGGGGACCAGGAACGCGGTGACGCCTTTGTAGGCGAGCGCGGTGTCGATGGTGGCGAAGACGATGAAGAGGCCGGCTTCGGCGGCGTTGGAGATCCAGAGCTTGCGGCCGTTGAGGATGTAGTCGCTGCCTTCAGCGCGGGCGGTGGTGGCGAGCGCGAAGGCGTCGGAGCCGGAGCCGGCTTCGGAGAGTGCGTAGGAGCAGATGGTGTTTTCTGCCATGCGCGGGAGCCAGGTTTGTTTTTGTTCCTGGCTGCCCCAGCGGAGGAGCGCGTTGACGGCCAGGGTGTTCTGCACGTCGACGAGGACGCCGACGGCGGGGTCGACGGCGGAGATTTCTTCGACGGCGAGGATGGAGCTGAAGAAGGAGGCGCCGACGCCGCCGAATTCGGCGGGGATTTCGATGCTCATGAGGCCGAGGGCGAAGAGCTGCTGGATGAGGCTGGGGTCCATTTTTTGCGCATCGTCCATTTCGCGGACGCGGGGCGCGATTTCGTTGCGCGCGAAGCGCCGGACCATGTCGCGGAGGTCGAGCTCCTCTGGCGCAAGGTCGGTGAGGGGCGGTAGCATGTGTTGTTCGTCGGTGGCGGCTGGCACGAGGCTGGTTTCTCCCTGAAAAGCAAAGCGGGCGCGAGGTGCGCGCGCATCAAACCACAGCGTACGCTGTAGAGCACGTTTTGGAGTAGAGGGATGCGGATATTGACGTTGGTGCGCCAGGCGCCGGATGCGGAAGAAAGCATACGGATCAAAGGCGGCACGGTCGATGTGGAAAGCATGAAGCTGGTGCTGGACACGATGGATGAGTATGGCGTGGAAGAAGCGCTGCGTCTGCGGGAAGCGGGCGCGGATGCGGAAGTGATCGCAGTGGCGGTGGGGCCGTCGCGCACGGAAGATGCGCTGCGCACGGCGCTGGCGATGGGCGCGGACCGCGCGGTGCTGGTGGAGACTGATGCGACGCTGGATGCGATTGCGTTGAGTGCGGTGATCGCGCAGGTGGCGAAGGCGGAGGAGGCGGAGCTGATCTTCTGCGGCGGGCAGCAGGCGGATTGGGACTCGCAGGCGCTGGGTGCGGCGGTGGCGGAGCGGCTGGGATGGGCGCAGGCGACGTGGACTTCAAAGCTGGAGATGGCGGGCACGACGCTGCGCGGGCGGCATGATGCGGACGAAGGCGCGGAAACGTTTGAAGTGGCGCTGCCGGCGGTGGTGACGACGCAGCAGGGGTTGAACGATCCGCGGTATCCGACGCTGCCGAACATTATGAAGTCGAAGCGTAAGGAGATTCGGCGGCAGACGCTGGAGGAGTTTGGCGTGACGCCGAAGGTGAAGGTCGTGAATGCCGAGGTGCAGGTGAAGCAGCGGCTGGGTAAGGTGATTGACGGCAAGGATGCGGCTGCTGCTGCGGCGGAGCTGGTGCGCTTTCTGCGCGAAGAAGCAAAGGTGATTGCATGAAGCTGGTTGTGGCGGAAGTGAAGGATGGGAAGCTAACGAAGAGCACGCTGGAGATGGTCACCGCGGCTCGGGAGTGCGGTGTCGATGGGCCGGTAGCGGTGCTGGTGCTCGGAGCAGATGCGAGTGCGGAGGCGGCGGGTGTTGCGGACCGCGTGTTGACCGTGCAGGCGACAGAGTATGACGCGGAAGTGTGGGCCGCGGCCGTGGCGCAGGTGGCGAAGGAACAGGGCGCGAAGGTGGTGCTGAT
>DASZLE010000048.1:0-25468 GCA_035552475.1 Occallatibacter sp. | reverse complement strand
TCCGGCGCGTAGTCGATCTTGTGATAGCGCTTGCTGCCGCCGGGAAGTTCCAGCCGGTTCAGGGTGCTCTTGCCGGCCAGCGGATCTTCCAGCTTGCGACGGCCCGCCAGCACCGCCATCAGCGGATCGTGGCGCAACTGCTCATGATCGCTCAGGTCCTCATAGCCCAGCGCCAGCCCATAGATGCGCTGGGAGAGCATCTCACCGAGCTGGTGTTCAACCAGCAGCGGCGAACGCCGGTCGGTGAAACAAGATGCCACCCGCTTCAGCAAACCGATCTTGCGATCGGCTTGACGCAACAACAGCGCTCCGCCATCGGTCGACACCTGCCCGGCCGTGAAACTGGCCTCTACGCGGTGCGAAAAATGAGATGCAAACGAGAAGACTTCCTGGTTACACTCTGTCATAAGAAAGGCCGCCCTTTCCGCAGCCATAACACGCTTCGACAACGTAGTTATGACACAGAAAAGACGGCCTTTCCAGCTATTTTCCTCGCCCCGACTCAGCCCAATCGACAATCCCCTGTGAGATATCCGGGTTAAGAGCCCAATGGAGAAAAACGACATGTGTTTCAATAGCTTACGGTTGGTTTTTGGAGCGAGTTGCTCCGCAATCCTGGTGACTGCGCTGGCGGTAGCGGGTTGCCAGAAAGCACAGCGCGCGGACGAGAAGCCCGCGGTGTCCAACGCCATGGCGGCGCACAACATGACAGACGTGACGGTCAGCCAGGACCGCGACAAGGGAACGATGACGCTGGGCGGAAGTGTGCAGGGCGACGCGGACAAGGATCAGGCACAGCATCTGGCGCAGCAGGCGGCGCCTGATTACACGGTGGTGAACGAGATTGGCGTGCGTCCGGCGGAAGCTCCGGCGGCGGGCGCGGAGGCGGGTGCCCTGGATAAGGGGATCGAAGACAACTTCGCAGCCGTGGTCCAGTCGCACGAGTCGCTGCGGCAGCAGAGCATCGAGGCGACGTCGAAGAACCAGACAGTGGTGCTTCGAGGAACAGTGAAGACCGAGGCGCAGAAAATACAGGCGGGAAAGCTGGCCAAGACTGTGCCCAATGTGCAGCAGGTGGTGAATGAAATCAAGGTGAACCCGAAGAAGGACGCGACGGCGCAGCCGTAAAAAGCGGGAATCAGGGAGTAGAAAACAGGGAACGAGCGAAGAAGAGAATTGCCCCGGACGGAATGGCCGTCCGGGGCAATGTGTTGTTGCTCTCTATTCCCTGTTCCCTATTCCCTATTCCCTGGCTTTATGCGATGGTCATGACCAGTTTGCCGAAGTGGCTGGCCTCTTCAAGGCGGGTGAGGACCTGGCGCGCGTGGGTCCAGGGGAAGTCTTCGCCGACGGGGCGGAGCTGGGTGAGGCCGATGGCCCGGTTCATCTCGATAAAGTCATGGCGGGAGCCGACGTAGATGCCCTGGATGCGGGCCTGCTTGTGAAGGATTGTCGGCATGGCGACGGGCTCAGGGGTGTCGGTACCGGTGAGGACGCCGACCTGGGCGATGGTACCGCCCATGCGCAGGGCTCGCAGGGATCGGGGCAGGGTGCCGATTCCGCCGACTTCGACGACCAGGTCGACGCCTTCGCCGGTCTGTTCGATGGCCCAGCGGTCCCAATCGGGGACTTCGTTGTAGTTGGCGCCGTCATCGAGACCGAGGTCGAAGGCGCGGGCGAGCTTGTCGTTGCTGGAGGAGATGCCGAGGACCCTGGCGCCGCGGAGCCGGGCAAACTGGAGAGCGAAGAGGGAGACTCCGCCGGTGCCCTGGATAAGGACGGAGGAGCCGGGCTTGAGGTTGCAGGTGGAGATTGCGTTCCAGGCGGTGACGGCGGCGCAGGGCAGGGTGGCGGCTTCCTGGAAGCTGAGGTGTTCAGGGATGGCGACCAGGCCGTCTTCGTGGAGGATGACGAGTTCGGCGAGCATACCGTCGATGTCGCCGCCAAGGGCGCCCCTGACTTTTTCCGGAGTGGCGGGCCCATCGATCCAGTTCTGCATGAAGATGCCGGCGACGCGATCACCGGGTTTCCACTGGGTAACGCCGTCGCCCACGGCGGTGACTTCGCCGGCGCCATCGGAGCAGGGGATGCGCGGGAGCTTGAGCTTGGGGTTGTAAAGCCCCTTGATCATCATGAGATCGCGGTAATTGAAGGAAATGGCGTGGACGCGGACGGCAACCTGTCCGGGGCCGGGAGGCTCTGGATCGGGGAGCTCCACAAAGTCAAGGGAATCAATGCCGAAGGATGAAATTTGCCAGACGTGCATGCACTCTCCTAGTGATCCCGCGAAAGTGAGGAGCCGGTTACTTTAGAAAGCGTACTCCATTGGGTACGGCACGAGAGGCAAAGCCTCGATAAAATGAAGATATGGCACGAGGTTGGGAAAGTAAATCGGTAGAGGAACAGATCGCCGGCCTGGAGCAGTCCGGGCGGCAAGCAGGGAGGGATATGTTTGCGAACCAGGTAGCCAGGCGGGCGGCGGAGCAGGAACGAGTAACGCGGGCGCGACGGAAACAGGCGCTGGAAATGCAGCGGGAGAACATCCTGTCGCAGCGCACGTCGAACGCGGGACGGAGGGCGGCGCTGGAAGCGGCGCTGAAGGGAATCGAGGCGGAGATCGCCGAGTTGGGGTGAGGCGCGGCGAGAGAGATCGCCTCTCTTGCGTTCGTCGAGTATAGGGGTAACCATGTGCGGGTCCGGAGACTGGCGGCACTGCCATCGCTGGCAGACGCGGGCTGCTGGTTTATTCTCGGGCCATGACTGAAGAAGCGATGGCAACGGGCGGCGCGAATAATCGACTGGAACAGTCCGGTTCGTCGTACTTGAAATCCGCGCAGCATCAGCCGGTGCAATGGCATCCGTGGGGCGATGAGGCGTTTGAGCGCGCCCGGGCCGAGGACAAGCCGATTCTGCTGGACATTGGCGCGGTGTGGTGCCACTGGTGCCACGTGATGGACCGGGAATCGTACGAAGACCCGGAAATGGCGAAGATCATCAACCAGCATTATGTTGCGGTGAAGGTGGACCGGGACGAGCGGCCGGACGTGGATACGCGGTACCAGGCGGCGGTGCAGTCGATCAGCGGGCAGGGAGGGTGGCCGCTGACGGCGTTTCTGACGCCGGATGGGCGGCCGTACTTCGGAGGGACGTATTTTCCGCGGGACGACCGCTACGGGCGGCCGGGGTTCGGGCGGGTGCTGCTGACCATGGCGCAGGTGTGGCAGGAGCGGCGTGAAGAGGCGCTGGAGTCAGCCACGAGCGTGATGGCCGCGGTGGAGCACAACGAGAGCTTCAGCGGGCGCGGGGGCGAGCTGACCCTGGCGCTGGTGGACAAGATTGCGGGCTCGGCGTTGTCGCAGTTCGACGCGAAAAACGGCGGGTTCGGATCGCAGCCGAAGTTTCCGCACCCGGCAGCGCTGGACCTGTTGCTGGAGATTGCCATGCATCGCGACAACGAAGCGGCGCGTGAAGCGTTTCTGGTGACGCTGGAGAAGATGGCGCGAGGCGGCATGTACGACCAGCTTGCGGGCGGATTCCATCGCTACTCAGTGGACGAGCGCTGGATCGTGCCGCATTTCGAGAAGATGCTTTACGACAACACGGAGCTGCTGCGGAACTACGTGCATGGCTTCCAGAGCTACGTGCGCGAGGACTTCAAGACGGTGGCGCTGGAGGTGATGAGCTGGCTGGACTTGACCATGACGGACCACGAACACGGCGGGTTCTATGCCTCGCAGGATGCGGATATCGACCTGGACGACGATGGCGATTACTTTACGTGGACGCTGGAGGAAGCCGGGGCGGTGCTGACGCGCGAGGAGCTGAACGTCGCCTCGCGGTATTACGACATTGGCGAGCTGGGGGACATGCACCACAACCCAGCGAAGAACGTGCTGCACGTTCCACTCACGAAAGAACAGGTGGCTTCGCAACTGGGGATTTCGCTGGAGGAGTTGGGGAAGCTGCTTGAATCGGCCCGGAGCAAGCTATTGGCGGCGCGGATGGAGCGGAAGACGCCGTTCATCGATCGGACGCTGTATACGGGCTGGAACGCGATGGCGGTGACTTCGTACCTGGAGGCGGCGCGGGTGCTGCGACTGGAGGGAACGCGCGAGTTTGCGCTGCTGACGCTACGGCGGCTGCTGGCTGAGGCGTGGACCGGGGCCGATCTGTTGTATCACGTGATTGCGTATCCGGATAAAGGCGGCGGCACTGCGCCGGAGCGGATTGCGGGCACACTGGATGACTACGCATTTACCATCCAGGCGTGCATCGACGGCTGGTTTGCCAGCGGGCGGATGGAATTTTACCACGCGGCGATGACGCTGGCCGACGCGATGATCGCGAAGTTTCACGATCGCACGGCCGGCGCCTTCTACGACACGCCGCTGGAGCCAGGGACGGAGAAGCTGGGAGCGCTGACAGCGCGGCGGAAGCCGCTGCAGGACTCGCCCACTCCGGCGGGGAATCCCACGGCGGCGTCGGCGCTGCTGCGGCTGGAAGTGATCTCGGGCCGGAAGGAGTATCGCGAGATCGCGGAGGATACGCTGGGCTCCTTTGCTGGGATCGTGGAACACTTCGGGCTGTATGCGGGCAGCTACGGGCTGGCGCTGGAGAGGCTGTTGCTGGATCCGGTGCAGGTGGTCATCGTGGGTTCAGGACAGGAGGCGGCGCGGCTGGAAGCGCTGGCGGTGGCGCGGTACGGGGTGCAGAAGATGGTGATGCGGATCGGGCCGTTCCGAATCGTGCCCGGGGGGCTTCCGGAAGAATTAGCGCAGATGCTGCTGAACGCGCCCCCACAGGGGGAAAGCGTGTGGGCGATCGTATGCCGGGGACGGACGTGTCTTCCGCCGATTACGGATGCGGAGGAACTGCTGGCTGCGCTGGCGGATGCGCCGGCGAGGTAGGAACAGGGATAACAGCCCGTGGTGGAAGTCGAAAACCTCTGAAAACCCATCCCTCAGGGGCTAAAGCCCGCATATTTTTCAGCCACTTACGGCACGACTAAAGTCGGGCCCCTTCAAAACCAGACTTACACCGCGGGCTGATAAGGGACAAGGGGACAAGGGGACAAGGGACAAGGGATAAGGGATAAGGGAAGCCTCCCAGCCTTTCGCTCAAGGGGCCGCGCGAAAGGATGGGCCCACCGAGCGGTTGTTTCAGCCTTGTTCGGCGCCGAAGATGCGACGGAAGAATGAGCCTACGCGATGGAAGAAGCCCGGGTGTTTTTTGGCGGGAGCGGGAGGCTTGGTGGTTTGGGCTGCCTGCGCAGGGGGTTGTGCTGGTGCGGGCGTCGCAGTTGCAGCGGACGCGGCCGGTTCAGGAGCGGCGGGAGCCTGATAGACGAGCGGCTCGATTATGGTGGACGAGGCTGTGGATGAGTCCGGCTTGGGCGCGGGCTGTACGGGCGGCAGCGATTGCGGGACAAGGCCGGCGCTTTCGGCGAGCGGGAAATCGTTGCTGCCGGGACGCGGCGCGGGCGGACAGCCGCAGGGCTCTTTTTCCTGGTCGACCACTTCCTGCAGGCTGCCGTGCTGGAACATGACGCGCTGGCCGGGCTGCACGCGATAGGCGCCGCCATCGAAGACGCTGCTGACCAGCACGTAGGGAGCGTTGACGCCCGGATTGTCGACGCAGGTGTCGCCGTGGTCGCCGAGACGGACCTTGACATCGACAGCGCCGGGACCGCCGATGAGGATGCGGAAGTCGGGAGTAAGGAGTACGTCGGAGTTGCGGCCGGCGGCGTAGCTGGCCTCGATGGCTCCGTGGTCCAGAGCCATCATGAGGCCGGGAGTTTCGCCGGCGGGGACGCTGGTGTCTGCAGCCAGCTTGACGGATGTGGAGGCGCAAACGCGCAGGGTGCCGCGGCGCGGAAGGATGACGTCAGTGGGCTTGGCCCCAGAGGTGATGGCGCCGCTGGAGGCGATGATGGCTTTGCCTTGGCTGACCTGGAGCGCGCCGGAGACGCTGCCGGAGGGGTCAATGGGTACGATTGCGATGGGGCCGGCCTGAACGGGGGCGTCGGGCGGCTGCTGCGCGAGGGACACGGCGGAGAGGCACGCGGCCAGGAGCAGTCCGCGCGAAAAGACTCGATGAGGCTGAAACTTCATTACTCCATTTCCATGAAGTTGCGGATCATCTGCCGGCCGCCTTCGGTGAGCACGCTTTCGGGGTGGAACTGAACGCCTTCCACGGGAAGGCTGCGATGGCGTAGTCCCATGATGACGGAGCCGCCGCCGTTTTCCGTGGTGCGTGCGGTGACGGCGAGATCGCGTGGGAGGGTCTCCTCGGCGACGATGAGCGAGTGGTAGCGGGTGCAGGTGAGCGGCGAGGGAAGGCCGCTGAAAACGCCCTTGCCGTCATGCTGGACGGCGCTGGTTTTGCCATGCATGAGATGAGGGGCCCGGACTACGTCGCCGCCGAAGGCCTCGCCGATGGCCTGGTGGCCAAGGCAGACGCCGAGGATGGGTGTTCGCCGCGTCGAACCGGCCATGTGGCGGATGAGCGGGACGAGGATGCCGGCCTCGGCCGGCGTGCAGGGCCCCGGAGAAAGCAGAATGCGGTCAGGATGGAGCGCCTCGACCTCCTCGACAGTGAGCTCGTCATTGCGGCGGACCACGACCCTGGCGCCCAGCTCGCCCAGGTACTGGACGAGGTTATAGGTGAACGAGTCGTAGTTATCGAGGACGAAAACCATGCCTGATTTCAGTGTAGCGCGGGAGCGGCGATCAGGGCTTATGCGCTGGATCCCGACGATTGATGCAGCGGTTTCAGGTGCCGATCTGAAACCAATGGGAATCAGATTTGCGTTACGCGTGTACTGCATCTAATTGCAAGTGTCAACATTTTCCCCTGCTCGACTTTCGCAGTCTTTTAGTCCGGTAGTCCTCAAGCGAGTTCTAACCCGCGGAGACTCCATGCCTGTCGTTGAGCTTGCGGACGTGACCAAAGCCTACGAGAACAAGGTAGCCGTGCACCGTCTGAGCCTTTCAGTTGAGGCGGGGCAAATGTTCGGCCTGCTTGGTCCCAACGGCGCGGGCAAGACCAGTTCGATCCGAATGATGATGGGGATCACGATGCCGGACAAGGGAAGCGTAACCCTGTTCGGCAAGCCGTTTGAGCGCAAGAGCCTGAACCGGGTGGGTTATCTGCCTGAAGAGCGCGGGCTGTACAAGAAGATGAAAGTAATGGACCAGCTTGTGTTCTTCGGCGAGCTGCATGGCCTGCATGCGCCGGAAGCGCGCAAGCGAGCAGGGGACTGGGCGGAGCGGCTGGAGATTGCCGATGTGCTCCAGAAGAAGACCGAAGAGCTTTCCAAGGGCATGCAACAGAAGATTCAGTTCATCTCGTCGCTGCTGCACGATCCGGGGCTGATTGTGATGGATGAGCCGTTTTCCGGGCTCGATCCGGTGAACGCGACGCTGCTGGAACGGACGCTGATGGAACTGAAGGACCAGGGCAAGGCGATCATTTTTTCGACGCATCGAATGGACCAGGTGGAGAAGCTGTGCGATTCAATCTGCCTGATCAACAAGGGAGAGGCGGTGCTTTCGGGGACCATGCGCGAAATCAAGTCGCGCTACGAGCGCAACCGCATCATCGTGGAGTTTGAAGGCGACGCATCGTTTCTGAAGAGTGCTGAGATTGCGGAGGCCAGGAACTTCAGCGGCCACGCGGAGATTCGGCTGCACCCGCACGGGGATGCGCAGAAGTTGCTTCATGAGGCGGCGGCCGTCGCCACCATTTATCGCTACGAGCTGGTGGAGCCTTCACTGGAAGAGATTTTTATTCAGACGGTGGGAGGCAAGGCGGATGCATAACCTGATGCTGGTGGCGCGGCGCGAATACCTGGAGCAGATCCGCGGCCGCGCGTTCCGGGTGACCACCATTCTCATCCCGGCACTGTTCGGGATGGTGATCGCGATCATGATCGCCGCGGGACTCGGAGCGACGAGCGCCAAGCATGTGGTGGTGGCTTCAAACGATGCCGGCCTTGCGGAAGAGGTTCGCGCCGAGATGCTGGCGCACAACGAAACCCAATCGCAGGTGGACGTGGTGGCGCCGGCGGGGTCAAGCGACCGCGCCGTACTGGTAAACATGGTTCGCACAGGCGCGATCGATGGATTCCTGTGGGTGGATACGGAGCCAGGCAAAGCGCCCGCGGCCGTGTACGAATCGCAATCTTCAGGTGATTTCATCACGGACGAGCGGCTGAACCTGGACCTGAATCGCGCGCTGGTTCGGCGGCGGCTCAGCGATTCCGGCGTTCGTTCCGGCGAGATCGATACGATTCTCAAAGATGTGGACGTGGACACGCGGCAGATCAACAAGCAGGGCAGGGAACTGAAGAGCAATGCCATGAACTCTTTCTGGAAGGGTTACGTGATGGCGTTCCTGCTCTCGATGACGACGATGATCTACGGGATGAATGTGGCACGCTCGATCATCCAGGAGAAGGCGTCCCGCATTTTCGAAGTGATGCTGGCGGCGGCGCGGCCCACTGATTTACTGGCGGGGAAACTCATTGGCGTGGGAGCCGTGGGCCTGACGCAGATCGCCATCTGGTTCGTCGCGGGCACGGTCCTTTTCAGTGCGTTCGCCGGCCGGATTTTTGGGGCGAATCTGTCCATTCACCTCTCGTGGATCGAGGGCCTTCTCTTCCCGGTGTATTTTGTGCTTGGGTACCTGCTCTACGCGTCGCTGTTCGCGGGCCTGGCGGCCTCATGCGAGACCGAGCAGGAGCTGCAGATGTACACGCCCCTGGCGGCGCTGCCGATCTGGCTGGCGTTTGCGCTCATTCTGGTGGCCGTCAATAATCCCGATTCCACGCTGGCCATAGCCGCTTCGCTGTTTCCGGCAACCGCGCCGATCGTGATGATGCTGCGCATGGGTTCGCAGATGCCGCCGGCGTGGCAGTTTGGCGCGTCTATCGCGATCATGATGGTGAGCATCTGCGCCGTTCTGTGGGTATCGTCGCGTCTTTATCGGGTCGGCATCCTGATGTACGGCAAGCGCGCGACATTCCCCGAGCTGCTGCGCTGGCTGCGCTACAGCTGACAGCTTTCAGCCCTCAGCCGTCAGCCCTCAGCTTCGATGTCTCCATTGCTAACGAGGCTGAACAAACGGCTGGCTGAGGGTTGAGAACCTCGAACAGCAGCTAAAATCGAATCGTGCCCCAAGACGCCAGGACATTCACTTTTACGCAGCGCCTCATCCTCGCTGTGGTTCCTCGCATTGTGTGGGCGCTATTGAGGATTGTTGGTGCAACCTGGCGCTACGAGGTGATTGCGGAAGACGGGGTAACGCCGGTCGTGTTCGGGCAAATGGCGGGCGGCGAAATCTATTGCTTCTGGCACCAGTGCGTGCTTCCCACCGCACTCTACTATCGCCGCACACATGCCGTGATTCTGATCAGCCGCAGTTTCGATGGCGAGCTGATTACGCGCACGTTGCGGCTGTTTGGTTTTGACGCGGTGCGCGGTTCAAGCTCGCGCGCAGGGGGCGAGGGCCTGCGTGGATTGAAACGGGTGATCGACAGCGGCCGCCCGGCTATTTTTACCGCTGACGGGCCGCGCGGGCCGATCTACCAGACCAAGATGGGCCCCATCAAGCTGGCGCAGGTGACCGGCGCGCCGGTTGGCGTATTCCATTTCCAGCCGGAGCGCGCGTGGGTGGTGAAGTCCTGGGATCGCTTCCTCGTGCCGAAGCCGTTTACGCGCATCGTAGTGAGCTGGGCGGAGGGGACGCGGGTGCCGGCGGATTTGCCCGAGGGCGAGATGGAGCCAAAGCGGCAGGAGCTGAATGCAGCGCTGGAGCGGGCGCGGCTGCGAGCGCTGGCCCACCTGGGGCAGGCATGAGCGGAGACCGAGATTTGCGCGTGGCGGATTTCGATTACGAACTGCCCGAGGAACTGATCGCTCAGGAGCCGCCTGCGGTTCGCGGCGCCAGCCGCATGCTGGTGATGGATCGAGATACGGGCGGGTTGCGCGATGCGCACTTCGCTGAGTTGCCGGCATTCCTGCGAGCGGGAGATCTGCTGGTGCTCAACGACAGCCGGGTGATTCCGGCGCGGCTGTATGCGCGGCGCACGCTAAGGCGCGAAAAGGAGAAGCCGACAGGGCGGATCGAGGTGATGCTGACCGAGCCGGCGGGTGAAAACCGCTGGCGAGCGCTGGTGCGGCCCGGACGCAAGGTGGCGATTGGCGAGATTCTCGAGTTTCCGGCGCTGGGCGGCGTCATCGAGCTGAAAGCAGAGGTGCTGGAGCGCGGATTGTACGGCGAACGGCTGCTCCTGTTTGAACCGGTGGCCGACTTTCATGCATGCCTTGAACGTATCGGCCATATTCCGCTGCCGCCCTACATTCATCGCGACGATGCCGTGGCGGACCGCGAACGCTATCAGACCGTTTACTCCGAGGAGCGGGGATCGGTGGCGGCGCCGACGGCAGGATTGCACTTTACGCCGGAGATGCTTGCGCGGCTTGAAGGGATGGGCGTGGAGATTGCGCGGGTGACGCTGCACGTGGGCCTGGGAACCTTTGCGCCGCTGCGCGTGGACCGGGTGGACGATGTGCGCCTGCATCGCGAGCGATATTCATTGAGCGCGCAAGCGGCTGACGCGATCAACCGCGCCGCGAAAGAGGGCCGGCGGATTGTGGCTGCAGGAACAACGGTGGTGCGCACGCTGGAACACTGCGCGTTCCAGGCCGGCGGCGCACCGCTGGAGCCACATTCAGGCTCGACGGAGATAATCATTTCGCCGGGATTCAGCTTCCTGCTCGTGGGCGCACTGCTCACGAATTTCCATTTGCCGCAATCGAGCCTGCTGATGCTGGTGAGCGCATTCGCAGGGCGCGAGCGCGTGCTGGCCGCATATCGCCATGCGGTGGAAGAACGATACCGATTCTTCAGCTACGGCGACTGCATGCTGATCGCGTAAAGCTGTGGATCGCTGGAGATGTGATCCTCGGGCCGGCTGCTAAACTCAAGCCGTGCCGGATCAAGCCAAACCGCCTGTTTTTCTCCTCGATACAATGTCGTTCATCTTCCGCGCGTATCACGCGATGCAGCGCTCGCGCCCCATGTCCACGCGCTCAGGCCTGCCCACCGCGGCCACATACGTCTTTGTGAACATGATCAAGAAACTGCGTCAGGACTTCTCGCCGCAGTTTTTTGCGGCGGTGTTTGACGTGAGCGGCAAGGTGTTCCGCGACGACCGAGCGCTGGCAATCGGCACGCTGCGCAAGTGGAACTCGAAGTTGAAGTGCTTTGAGGATGTGGGCTACGAGGGCTACAAGGCGAAACGCGAGGCGATGCCGGAGGACCTGCGCCGTCAGATTCCGTACATCCGGCGATCGCTTGAGGCGTTCCGCATTCCCATCCTCGAGGCGGAGGGATTCGAGGCCGACGACGTGATCGGGACGCTCTCCTGCCGCGCAGCGGAGCACGGTCACGATGTGTTTATCGTTTCCGGCGACAAGGACATGATGCAGCTGGTGAACGAGCAAGTGAAGGTCCTGAACCCGCAGAAGGACAACCTGGTTCTCGATTCAGCCAAGGTAACGGAGACGCTGGGAGTGCCTCCGGACAAAGTGGTGGATGTGATGGCGCTGCGCGGCGACACCATCGACAACATACCCGGGGCCCCAGGCATCGGCGACAAGGGAAGCGTGGACCTGATCAAGGAGTTTGGCAGCGTTGAGGCTGTGCTTGATCGCGCCGCTGAGGTGAAACGCAAAAGCTACCGCGAGTCGCTGGAGCAGAATCGCGATGCGGTGCTGTTGTCAAAAGAGCTGGTCACGATCGATTGCAACGTACCGCTGGAGCTCGATCTGGGCGCGATGGAAACGCAGGAGCCCGATCTGGAGGCGTGCCGCGAGCTCTTCACCGAGCTTGAGTTCACATCGATGCTGAAGGAGTTGGCGCCGGCCGCAGACGGAGTGAAATTCGAGCTCATCGAGGGCCCGACGGAGGAGCAGAAGGCTGCGTTCTTCACGGCTGCTCGCCAGAGCGGTTTTGCGCTCGCCATTGAGACGTCAGCGCCGCAGGTTATTGAAGAGGATGAGCCAGCCGTACCCACCACAATGTCCCTGCTGGATTTTGCCGAGACGGTGGAGAAGACGAGCAGTCCGGTTGCCGGCGTTTGTGCGGAGCCTGGAATCGCTTTGTCGCTGCCATTCGACTCGGAGCTGCGGCGGTTGCTCGAAGATCCGGCTGTCCCCAAGCAGGTGCACGATCTAAAAGCGACGATGCACGGGTTGCGCGGGATGAGCGTGGAGTTGGCGGGCCCTGTGGACGACGTGATGCTGCTGTCCTATGCGCTGAATCCGACGCACACCACGCAATCGCTGGCGGACGTTGCGGCGAGACATGGCCATGCGCCGCCGGCTTCACTCACGTCGGCTGCAGCCATTGTGGGGGCGTTGGTTCCGGCGTTGCGCGCGTATGCAGAAGAAGGCCACGTAACCAGCGTGTACACCGACATCGATCTGCCGCTCGCGCCGGTTCTCTTTCGCATGGAACAGGCGGGCGTCCGCATCGACAAGCACGTGCTGGCGGGGCTTTCGACGCGCTTCGCCGCGGAGATTGAGCGCGTGGGCGAACGCATCTTCGAGCTTGCCGGCCAGCGGTTCAACGTCAACTCGCCCAAGCAGCTTGGAGTGGTCCTGTTCACGCATCTCGGACTGCCCGCGCCGGTGAAATACGGGAAGGGCAAGACAGTCTCGACGGCGCAGGATGTGCTGGAAACGCTCGCCGAAAAACATGAAGTCCCGCGGCTGGTGCTCGAATACCGGCATCTCTCGAAGCTCAAGTCCACATACATCGACCAGCTCCCGTTGCTCGCGGACAGCGAATCGCGCGTGCACACCACGTTCCAGGCGGCAGCTACGGCCACCGGGCGCTTGTCGTCGGTGAATCCGAATCTGCAGAACATTCCCATTCGCACGGAGCTGGGCCGGGAGATTCGCGCCGCCTTCACGGCCCCGCCGGGGGCGCAGTTGCTGTCGGCGGATTATTCGCAGATCGAGTTGCGGCTGCTGGCGCATTTCAGCGGCGACCCTCTCCTGCTGCGGGCCTACCAGAACAACGAGGACATCCACACGCTGACTGCCAGCGAGGTTTTTGGAGTGGATGCCGCCACCATGTCCAAGGAAACCCGCGCGCGCGCCAAGGCGGTGAACTTCGGGATTGTTTACGGGATCTCGCCTTTCGGACTCGCAGCGCAACTGGGCATTCCGCAGGCCGAAGCGAAGGCCTATATCGAACGCTATTTTGCGCGCTACCAGGGAGTGAAGGCGTTCATTGAGAAGACTCTTGCGGAAACGCGCAAGACGGGCAGGGTGCGCACGCTGTTCGGGCGCATCCGCCCCATCCCCGATATTGAAAGCCGCAATCCGAACCAGCGGGGATTTGCCGAACGGACCGCCGTGAATACGCCGCTGCAGGGAACGGCAGCGGACCTGATCAAGCTGGCGATGATTGCGCTGGACCACAAACTGACAGAGCGAAAGCTGAAAACACGCATGGTGCTGCAGGTGCACGATGAGCTGCTTTTCGAAGTTCCCGAAGAAGAGACGGATGAAATTGCATCGCTGGTGCGGGCTGAGATGGAAGGCGTGATCAAGTTGAGTGTGCCGCTGGTAGCGGACCTTGGGTTCGGTCCCAACTGGCGCGATCTGTAAGGCTCGCATCGCGCGGGCCGCGGCGATCATCCAAGAAGCGTGAACAGGTCGGCGGATATTGAACCGCACTTCAGGCCTGCACATCAGGAGTTGAACACAATGAGCACTGCACAATCCACGCCGGCGGCGGCTGCGGGGACTTTCGCGCTGGGCGGCGATTTGACCGTCAACCGGCTTGGCTACGGCGCCATGCGCATCACCGGCAAGGGTATCTGGGGTCCGCCGGAAGATAAGGCGGCAGCCCTCGCCGTACTGCGGCGGGCGGTGGAGCTGGGCGTGAATCTGGTCGACACGGCTGATTCGTACGGGCCTGGCGTGTCAGAGGAATTGATTGCCGAAGCGCTGTACCCCTATCCCAGCGGACTGGTGATCGCGACCAAGGGAGGCTGGGAGCGCGTGGGGCCCGGACAGTGGACGCACAATGCGAGCCCGGAGCATTTGACCAAGGCGCTGGAAGGCAGCCTGAAGCGGCTGCGGCTGGACCGCATCGACGTATACCAGCTTCATATCCCCGATCCCGCGGTTTCGTTTGAAGCTTCTGTGGAGTGCCTGGCGGGATTGCGCGAACAGGGCAAGATACGGCACGTGGCGCTCTCCAACGTGACCCGGGAGCACATTGAGCGTGCGCGGAAAATTGTGCCGATCGTAAGCGTGCAGAACCGCTACAGCTTTGCCGATCGCGAGTCGGATTTCATCGTGGATCATTGCGAGCAGCACGGCATCGGCTTTATGCCGTGGGCGCCCATGGCGCAAATGCGGTTTGCCCACGAGGCGCTGGAGAGGGCGGCGAAGCAACTGAACGCTACTCCCATGCAAGTGGGTCTGGCCTGGCTGCTGAAGCGGGCAAAAAACATCCTGCCGATTCCGGGCACGGCCAACGTGCAGCATCTGGAGCAAAATATGGCAGCCGCGGCGCTCCGCTTACCGGACGAAACGTTCGCGGAGCTTTCTGTCGTCAGTCCGCCGCCGGCAGTGCTGCGGGGCTGATCGCATACAGGCCAGCCAGGGCCGGATCGCGTTTCGCAGATCCGGCCTAGCTTTCGCGATGGAAGAGAAGCGAGTTGGCCTGCTGCACCGGCGTAAGAACCACGCGCGCGATGTTCACGTGATCAGGCCGGCCCGCCGACCAGACGATGACATCGGCAATGTCCTCCGGCGTGAGAGGCTTGACGCCCTTGTAGACCTTGGCGGCGCGCTCGTGGTCGCCATGAAAACGGACCAGCGAAAAGTCGGTCTCGACCATGCCGGGATCGACGCTGGTAACGCGCACGGGCGTGCCCAGCACATCCTCGCGGAGCCCGTCGTTGATGGAGCGCTCCGCAGCTTTGGTGGCGCAATACACGGCGCCATTGGGGTAAGTCATCTCGCCGGCGGTCGAGCCGAGATTGATCACGTGACCGCGGCCGCGCACGATCATGCCGGGCACGACGGATCGGGTGACGTAGAGCAGGCCTTTCACGTTGGTGTCGATCATCTCCTCCCAGTCCTCGATGCGGCCCATGTAGAGCTTGTCGAGGCCGCGGGAGAGGCCGGCGTTGTTCACCAGGATGTCGATCTCGGCCCATTCGGGGGGCAGGCCGTCGATCGCGTTCTGCACCGCGCGGTGATCGCGCACGTCGAGGTCGATGGAGTACACAGACTTGGCGCCGCGTTTCAATGCTTCTGACGCCACTTCAGCCAGTTTGCCGGCGCGGCGTGCGGCCAGCAGCAGGCGTGCCCCCTGAGAGGCGAAGGCGAGGGCTGTTGCCGCGCCAATGCCGGCGCTGGCGCCCGTGATGAAGACGATCTTTCCCTCAAGACTCATGGCATTATCCTAACGGACGATTGCGCGGAATTTCGTGACCGCGGTTACTGAGGTTTCCAGTTGTCAGCCCTTAGCTTTCAGCCCGCGCCTCTGCGCCATTTTGTACAGGCCTCCGGCCCAATCTTCATTGGCCAGGCCTGCCTGTTTTGCCTGATGAAAGACTTCGGCCAGGTTCTCTGCGAGGCTGAGGCGCGCGCCGGCGGCAGCCGCGGCTTCCCGCAGCAGGTTCAGGTCCTTCGAGCCCAACGCAATCGTGGCTCCGGGGTGTTCCGGCGGATGGAGCATCACGTTCGCGTATGCGGCGTAGAAAGGCGACTGGAAGAGTGCGCTATTGACGCTCTCAAAGAAAACTTCGGGTTCGATTCCCAGCGAAGCGGCGTAGACAAATGCCTCGCCGAGCGAATGGATCATGGCGCTGATGAGGAAATTGCCGCCCAGCTTGAGGGCATGCGCCTGCTTCGGCTCCGTGCCCACCACGGAGATGCCGCGGGAGAGCGGTTCGAGCACAGGCCGGGCGCGGTTGACGGCGTCTTGCGCGCCGGCCATTACGATCCACAGCTTGCCCGCCTCAGCGATGTTGGGCCGGCCGAACACCGGCGCCGCAACAAAATCGATGCCCCGCTTAGCGTGTTCCTGCGTCAGCCGTTCGCTCAGGGCAACGCTGATGGTGCTGCACGCAATATGCAGTGCCCCCGGGGTCATGGCATCCATCAGTCCGTTGGGGCCGAAGAGCACTTCTTCATTTGCCTGGTCGTCAAAGAGCATGGTGATCACCACATCTGCGCCCAGTTCGGCTTCCGCCGGTGTGGCTGCGGCAATTGCGCCCTCGCGAATCAGCGGTTTGGTCCGGCCCTCAGTCCGGTTCCATACCGACAATTCGTGCCCCGCCGCGATCAGCCTGTGCGCCATCGGGGTACCCATAGCACCCAAACCGAGAAATCCGATCTTCATCCACGCTCCTCTGTAGCGGCTCCGACCAACGCGATCCTCTAGCCCCGACCGCTTGGACTGGTTTTTTGATGATCCGAACCATCCGAGCGACGCGCTATGTTCTGCCCCTTCGTGAGGGCGGATCGCTGCCTGCCATTGTAGAGGGCGACGATCTGGGCCTCTACGTGGTGAAGTTCCGCGGGGCAGGACAGGGCGTACTGGCGTTGATTGCGGAGCTGATCGCGGGCGAAATCGGCCGAACCGGCTGGAAGCACAATTCCTCTCCCGGCCGTCCAGTGAAAAGGGTGACATCCGCAGACCTGGCTAAGCGGTTCGAGCGTTACTTTTCCCAAGGGAGGCAGAGCCCTCGAATCACGGCACGACTTCAGAGGCCCTGTTTGGGTTGAATTTGCATCTGCCTTTAAGCAGCAGTCGCGTACGGCGTATCAATCCGAGCATTGCGCAAGGCCACAGCCCACCAATGCAGCCGGTGAAGCATGGCAGTCATGGAACGATTGTGTCGGTCCGGCTGCAGAAGCCGGCCCGAGGCGTCAAATTGCTCCCAGGCGCCGGCAAAGCTCACGGAATCGCGAACGGTGACGGCATGGAGTTCGGCAAAAACGAGGCGAAGCTGCTCAACCGCGCGCAGGCCTCCCGATACGCCGCCATAGGAGACGAAGGCGACCGGCTTAGCGTGCCACTCCTGGCCCACCGAATCGATGAGCGATTTAAGCGGAGCCGGGTAGCCGTGGTTGTACTCGGGCGTGACTACGAGGAAGGCATCCGCAGCGGCCATTCTCTGCCACAAACTGGGCGACGAATTGCCGCTGCTGGACTGAGCGGTTAGCCCTGGAACGAGCGCCACCGGATCGATGGAATCGAGCGAAAATCTGCCGGAGGAGCGAACCTGTTCCGCGGCCCAGGCGGCCACTACGTCGCAGAAGCGCCCCTGGCGGGTGCTTCCGTAGATGAGAGCGAGTTGTACGGGATCTGTCATGCGTCTCCTGATTTGCCACTACTACTTAACAAAGCGTATAACCTCAAGTAAACTTGAGGTCAAGGGCTTGCATGAACATCGACTCGAAAGAATGCGTAACCGAGCTGAGCGTAGGTGAGGTGGCGGCGCGAAGCGGCGTTGCGGTATCGACCCTCCACTTCTATGAGGCAGAGGGACTCATCCGCAGTTGGAGAAACCGGGGAAATCAACGGAGGTATGCGCGTGAAGTGCTGCGCCGCATCGCGGTGATCCGGGTAGCACAACGAGCTGGAATTTCGCTGGCGGCGATTCGCAATGCGCTGAAGACGCTGCCTGACGAACGCACGCCGACCGTAGCGGACTGGAGAAGACTCTCGGGTGCTTGGCGGGCAGATCTGGACCGGCGCATCCAGCGGCTGGAAGGCTTGCGCGATCAACTTGACGGCTGCATTGGCTGCGGTTGCCTTTCACTCGGTGTCTGCCCTCTGCGGAACCCATGGGACGAGCTGGGCCGCCAGGGGCCCGGCCCGCGGTTGCTGGATCCGGAAGGGGAGAAGACCGGTTGAGGATGTGTATTGCGAGGACGGCCGCTGAACCTGCCTACTGCGGCGTAACCAGCTGGTGCGCAATGGCGAACAGCGCGAGCTCCAGACGCGTGGAAACTCCGGTCTTGTCAAAGATGTTCGACAGGTGCCGCTTGACCGTTTCCTCGCTGAGGCCGAATTGTTTGGCGATGTCGCGATTGCTGCAGCCTTCCACAATCGAACCGACTACTTCCAGTTCGCGCGGAGTGAGGCCGAAGGTCTTCCGCTGCGGCACCTGGGCCTGCTGCATCAGGTCGTGCAGCGCGGAAACCAGGTTGACCACCCGCTTCCCGCCGATCCAGTAGTCGCCCGCGAACACGGTCTTAATGGCTGTCTGCAGATGGCTGGCGAGTGCGTCCTTCAGTACGATGCCGCGAGCGCCGATATGAAGTGCCTCGATGATCTGCTGGGTGGTGATCGTCGAGGTCAGGAGCAATATCTTGACGGTCGGCGTGCCCTGCATGATGGCGCGCATCGCTTCCAGGCCGGGGAGGCGCGGCATCAGAAGGTCGAGGAGAAGGATGTCGGGCTGAAGCTCGAGAGTCTGGGTAATGGCCTCGTCCCCGTCCGCTGCTTCTCCCACTACTTCAAAGCCTTCGGTCTCCGAGAGCATATTGCGCACGCCGATACGGACTACCGGATGGTCGTCCGCCAATACAATGTGAATCGGTCGTTCCACGGTTGGATGATCCTCTCCACGACTATAGGCGCCAGTTCCGCCCCAAAACGCCGCAAACTGCGCCGGCCAGTTCAGCCAGCAGGGTTGCCATTCTGGGCGGAGAACTCCGCATCCAGCATACGCTTGAGATTTCCGATGACAGTCTGGAAATGTGGCAGCAACGACCGGCTGTACTCTAAATCGTCACCCCCGCTTTCCAGCAGCTCACCGATATGCGCTGCTTCCAACGCGCCGGCCATGCCACAGCCGCCTTTGATGGAATGTCCGATGCGGTGAATCTCCACGCGATCGCCATGTTCGATAGCCAACTCCACGGCAGTGTAGCGCCGCTCCAGGTCGGCTGATACGGCCGCATAGATCTCGCGTACCGCGGTTTCCGACATCATGCCGCGAAAATCCGCGATCGTCCTCGGGTTGATGGCGGCGAGACCCGCGGGAGGCGCCGCGTGACCGATGGCGACGTCTTTCTCAATGAGTTCTTCCAGGGCTTCCGGACCGAATGGCTTGAGCAGAAATCCGTCCACCTGTCGCAACATTTCCGGCGGGATTTCGCTGCCGCTGATGGCGTAAAGCATGCCTGCACTGCGGGCGCGAAGCTCGCGAACCAGCTCCGAGCCGCTCAAGCCCGGCATCTGGGCATCCGTGAGGATCACGTGAGGAGTGCAGGTCTTGGAATCGAGAAGAGATATTGCCTCGGCGGCATTCGACGCTGTATGCACCGTGTAACCGCTCATGGTCAGCACGGTAGCCGTTACCTCGCGGCTCACCATGTCATCATCGATCAGCAGAACGGTGGGGAGTCTGCGTGCTTTACCGATTCCCAGCATTGTTCTAGTGTGCCATCCATGCCACGCGCATCAAAGGATAAGATGCGGCGCACCAGTGCCTTACGATGTTCTAGGGTGCCCCAACCGCGGCCAGCGGGCACAACCCTCCACTCGCCCGGGCAAGAGCGTCTGTCCGGCCTCCCTTGAATTCAGACACAAAAGAGCAGCCGAACCGACGCCATGCCTTGAATGACAATTCAAGCATGGACTGGACATGATGGCCAGCCGCGAGAGCAAAACTGCCGGCGCTTGGGCGACACGCCGGGAAAGTACAGCCTTATTTGGTCCGGGTGCGGCGGCGCTGGATGAGCCATACCAGCGCAATGACAAACAGTACGCCGGCAACGATCCGGATAATTGTGACGTTGTTCATTTCTTTCTCCTTGAGGTTATTCGTTCGATGTTACTTCATGAAGCCAGCCTGGAGCTTTCAATAATTCACGAGGGCGGGATCCGTCGGCCGGGCCGACGAGGCCATCGCGCTCCATTAAGTCGATCAAATGAGCGGCACGGCCATAGCCGACGCGCAGCCGCCGCTGCAGCAGAGACGTGGAAGCCTTGCCGAATTCGAAGACCAGCCGCACCGCGTCGTCGAACATGGGATCGTTTTCTTCCTCTCCGCTGGCAGAGCCGTCGGGAGTGGCGCGCTCGTCGCGCGGCGATTCCAGGAACCCTTCCACGTATTCGGCCTGTCCTTGTTTCTTCCAGAAGTCTACAACCGCCGCAGTCTCCTTTTCGCTCACATAGGGTGCGTGCAGGCGCATCAGCCGGCTGGTGCCGGGAGGAAGAAAGAGCATGTCGCCGCGTCCCAGCAGGGCCTCCGCGCCATTGGTGTCGATGATGGTGCGCGAATCCACCTTGGTGGCCAACCGGAAGCTGATGCGCGTCGGCACGTTGGCTTTGATCAGCCCGGTGATCACGTCCACGCTGGGCCGCTGCGTGGCCAGGATCAGATGGATGCCGACGGCCCGCGCCATCTGTGCCAGCCGTGTAATGGATTCCTCCACGTTGGCGCGGTCCAGCATCATCAGGTCAGCGAGCTCGTCGATGATGATGACGATGTAGGGCAGCGGATCTTCGGGCTCTGCATCCTCAAAGAGCGAAGGCATGGTGCCTTCAAAGAGCTTGTTGTACTGGTCAATATTGCGCACGCTGCGGGTAGCCAGCAGCTTGAGCCGGCGCTCCATTTCGCGCACGGCATTGCGCAGCGCATTGGCCGCCAGCTTGGGCTCGGTGATAATCGGCGTGAACAGGTGCGGGATGCCTTCGTACATCCCCAGCTCCACGCGCTTCGGATCCACCAGGATCAATCGCACCTGTGCCGGCGTGGTGCGGAACAGAAGGCTCATGATCATGGCGTTGATTGCCACCGACTTGCCCGATCCGGTCGAACCGGCGATCAGAACGTGCGGCATCGAGGCCAGGTCGGCGGTCACAATGCGCCCGTTGATGTCCTTGCCCATGGCAAGCGTCAGACGCGACTTGGCCTTGGCGAACATTTCTGACTCAATCACGTCGCGCAGATGAATGGTTTCGCGCTCGTGGTTGGGCACCTGGATGCCCACCGTGCTCTTGCCCGCCATGCGCTCAATGAGAATGCTCTCGGCACGCATCGCCAGGCAAAGGTCGTCGGCCAGGCCGGTTACGCGGGAGTACTTGACCCCAGCCTCCGGCTTGAATTCGTAGGTCGTCACCATGGGGCCCGGATTGATCTGCACCACCTGCCCGCGAACATCGAACTCAGCGCACTTCTCCACCAGGACCCGCGCTTCCTCCCTCAACTCGTCTTCGCGCACCGCGCTCACGGCGCCGCCCACGGTCAGCAGGGTGCTCGGCGGCAGCTTGAATCCGCTTACGTTTTTGGGCGCCACCGTGACAGTCTTCACCTCGGCGTCCGCGCGCTCGTGGATGGCGATTTCCCCCGGAGTGGTCCGTGGAACGGGTTTCGGATCGGGACGAGCAGCCGGCTCGGTACGAGCCGGAGCGGCTTCCCATCGACGTTCCACCAGGATCGGCTCTGCGGCGCGAACCGGCTCCGCCGCAGGCACGGGAAAGGGAACCGGCTCAGCTCGCGTCGGTGCTGGCTCCGCGGTCCGCTCCCAGATGCTGGCGCGGCGTGCAGGCTCCTGCACGGGCTCAGGGCCGGCCGCCGGTATGTCTGCGGCACGCTGGTATGCCGGAATGTCATCCACAGGGTTCACTCCTGCGGCCTTGCGCCGGCCAAAGAATGCCGCGAAGCGTCCGGGCTGCCGCACCTCGGCCTCTTCTCCCGCATCCATCGCGCCTGAGTAGATCCGCTGTGCCGGACCTGGGTGATTCTGCTCGTCCTCAATCAGCCGGCGCTCTTCCCGTATCTCCGCGCGATCTTCGCGCCAGTTGCGCCAGCGGTCGTGCCAGGCCTGCATGCGCGCCCAGCGGTCTTCAAGCGATTCCAGGATGGCGCGGAAGCTGATCGCCATGGCAAAGTAGACGCCCGCCGCGCTCAGGACGGCGGTCACCAGCCAGGCTCCCTGAATATTGAGCCACGCTATGAGCAGTCCCGCCATCAGCCGGCCCACCACGCCCTCTACAGGCACCGCGTGCAGCAAATGCCAATGCCAGGGAAGCAGTCCGAAGAGCGCCGGGAGGAATACCAGCGAGAGCACAGCGCCCAGGCCGCGAAGCCAGCCCGCTCCGGCCCATCGCGAGCGCATCCAGCCCCACGCCACTGCCCCCAGCCATAGTGGCAGAAAGAATGCCGTGAAGCCGAGTGTCTGCAAAGCCAGGTCGCCGAGGTAGGCTCCCACCGGCCCGATCCAGTTGCCCGCTACGGCGGATGCGCCCGGGTCTGTGGACGTGTTCAGCGAGGGATCGGTGGCACGGTACGTGATCAGCGCGAGAAGAAATAAAAGCGAGACAAGCGCAAGCACCACCCCGAAGAACATGTTCAACGGGCGGTTTCGTGTCGGCGCGAGGGCGATCTGAATCGGCTTGATCATGGGGATGCCGCCTCCGTTGCCTGGCTCGCCGCAAACCTGTTGCGATCCCGATCCAGGGCGGAGAAGAAAATCCCAGAGCAGCTTTCATTATTGAAGGGGCCGAGGTTGGATTCCGCAGAAAACAAAGAGGGGGAACCACGCTGTGGACCCCCGCCGAGCAGCTTGCGGAAAAACTCAATCGGACGGTAGGCCGGGGATTTATCCCCGGCGTAAAGCAGATCAAATCGAACAGGGCTTTAGCCCCTGAGGTATGTTCTGGCGCGGATTCGCGTTGCGTTAGCCCTTTTTCCGCAGCCTGATCAGCTCCCTGAGGTCTTTCGCGCCGGACTAATCAACGCACCAAACTACGCCCTCACGGTTCGATCTCGATGCGATCGAGCATGCGCATCTTCCTGACATCGAAAGCTGGATCGTAATCGATGGTGCCAAACAGCTTCAGGATTTCGAGCTGCTTTCGCCAATTGATATATTCTCTCAACGCCGCGGTCACGGCTTCCTTCTTGGTTTTGTGGTTGCCCAAGCGCCGCGCTTCTTCAATGAGTTCGTTGAGAGCGAGATTCGTCACCATGGCACCCCCCCGGCGGGCTATCCCACCGCGATCTTCGCGCCCCAGATCAACAGCGCGATTCCCAGCAGGATCCGGTAGACGGCGAAAATCGTGAATCCGTGCCGGCGCACCCACGCCAGGAACCACTCCACCACGCCATAAGCCACGATGAACGAAACCACAAAACCGATGGCCAAAACGATCCAGCGTTGCCCATCCATGGTGACCCCGGCAGCGGCCTCGCCGGCTGCCAGAGCCGCCTTGCCGGGATGAAGCACTTCCTTCCAAAGGTCGTAGGCCGTGGCCACCAGCATGGTGGGAATTGACAGCAGGAAGCTGAACTCCAGCGCGGTCGGGCGGTCCATTCCCGCCATCTGGCCGGCGGCAATCGTCGACATCGACCGCGACGTGCCCGGGAAGATGGCGGAGAGCGACTGGCAAAGCCCGATCCAGATTGCCTGGCCCAGGGCGATCTCCTCTACGTGAATCGTGTTGGGTTCGTAGCGCGACGCCCATACGTCCACCACCCACATGATGACGCCGCCCACCAGCAGCGCAATCGCAATCGCGGTAAGACTACCCAGGTTGTGGTCGCTCCATTTCTTCAGAGCCAGCGCGGGAATCGACGTACAGACGAAAGCCAGAATGGTGAGCGAAATCGGGTGGGTGAAGAAGTTGCGATCGCCGCGCTCTCCGCGAGGGAAGGTGCGCATGAACTCGAGGATCCGGACCAGGTAAAGCAGCAAAAGGGCCAGAATGGCGCCGGCCTGGATCACGATCGTGTACATCTTCCAGTACGCAACGGCGTGCAGGCAGTCGGAAGCGCTGTTCACCTGGCAGCCCGCTGCGCTCATGGGCAGCTTCAGCAACGCCTCGGTAATGCGCAAATGGGCAGTCGAGCTCACGGGCAGGAACTCGGTCAGTCCTTCAACAATGCCCAAAATGACAGAAATGATGTAGACGTTCAATGGTCCTCCGGTTATGCCGGTATCGATGGCGTCCTTTTTTAGCGTTACGGTCTCATTCGATCATAAGGCCCTGAGACCGCGGCTGCGCCAGGGATTGGTTCCGGAGCTTTGCAGGCCGCTGGAAACCGGAAATCTATTGCTGGTCGATCCCGTAAACAGGGATGCCCTGGTCAATCTTGAACACCAGCGCCGTGGCTCGGGCGGTGTAGTCCGACTGCGGAAACTTGTCTCGCAGCCGCGCCGCCAGATCGTGCGCATGGTTCTTGGCTTCATCCGCCTTCTTGTCGTTGTTGTCGGCGTGGAACATGTCCACCAGTACGCATTGGCGGTAGGCGGCATCGTACAGCGCCGCGGCGGTGCGCGCCCCGTTCTGGTGCTCGGCCGCGTACTTCTCGTAGATTTCCGCTTCCCGCTCCGGGCACTTTTCCTGCCCCTGCCAGTCGCCGCACATCTTGTTGTCCAGCATCTCGAAGCCCGCCATTTCAGCCTGGGGCGTGTTCGGGAAGAACTTGATCACCCGCTTCATCTCGTCTTCGTCCATCAGGTCGCGCATGTAAGGGTCGCGCTCCTTCGCGGAAGGACGGGAAGCTGCATCGGCTTTCTGGATCTGCCATTGGATGTCGGCGGCGCGCCAGGCGGCCTCCGCCGCCAGCGGCGACGAGGTAAACATCTCCGCGAGCCGGCGGTACAGAAAACGGGCGCTCTGCGCGGCGTGCGCGGGCCCACGCGGATCGTTGGCCAGCGCCTCCTGGTTCTCCGCCTCACCCATGATGATCTGATCGCCGTTGGGCGTCTTCTCGTCAACAATCCCGCGCGCCTCAACCCATCCCGATATCGGCGGCGTCGCCTCATCGCCAATCTCCGGCTCGTCGGCCTGGTTGTGCACCTCTTCGATATCTGTGTTGGCAAAGACCCGAAGCCACGGGCTGCTCCTCTCCGCGATCACCATCTCGCGGCCGATCTGCACCCGTTCCAGCTTCTGCGAAGTCTTGTCCGGCGCAACGTAGAGCCACGTGACCCGCAGCGCGGTCGCGCGCGGGCCCGCGATGGGCTTGACCATCTGGTCCTTGTGCTTCTGGGCGGAAAGCGGTCCGGCGAACAGGACGGACAGGGAGGCAAAGGCAACCATGCGGAACGGCAAGCCGGCGGTTCTCATCAAGGGCATCATAGTTCAAACGACGTCCGAGAGCTGGAATCGTACCCAATCCACAGGCTCCGGAAGACCGGGCTCCGTCTCCAAACTGTCCTGTATCCGCCGTCACAGCCAACTGGCGCCGGAAGGTCCAAGCTGAATCTGTGAGTCGTACTGTGCCTGCACCCAATGCGGGCATTTGGTTTTTAGGGAGAATTGAGCCAGTGGACAGCCGCGCAACCCGGATCACCACGCCCCGGGGGATCACCCCCCCTCCCCCCCTGAATGTCCTGGGGTTCAAAGTCTCAGCAAATGCTCGCGCTCCGTACCGGTACCCCCCTACCCCCCCCTCTGGTCCACA
>DASZLE010000047.1:0-71002 GCA_035552475.1 Occallatibacter sp. | reverse complement strand
AAGCAGAGCGCCGCGAGTCCATTTGCCGAGGAACATGTGACCGGCGCCGGGGATAAGCCAGCCGAGGACAAGGGCGAGGCCGGGTTTGCTGGATTTCTCGCCGGGAATGCGCTGGGAGATTTGCTGCTGCGTCGTAGTTGCCATCGGAATCGATTCTATCAGCGACGGATTGGCGGCCTTTGCGGTGCTTCCCGGCCTGCCGGCAACGGGTGTAAAGTTACTTCGCAAGACTGCCGACAAGATTGAGGTCGATGGCGACGTCATTGTCCGCTTTCCAGATCAAAAAGCTCGGATTCTTTAGCCCCCACTGGACGTAAGGCACCACAAAATGGGCCCTGGCGGTTGCGGCGGCGTGGTCGAGATGCACCAGCATGGGGATGACGATCTCGTGAGGCGTGCCGAGGAGCGTGAAGATTCCAGTGACCTGGATGGTCGATTCTCCCGATGCCGGGATGACGCCGGCGTAGGACTTCGGCTCAAACGAGACGGTGGCGTGCTGCTCGACCTTCAGGATGTCCCTGGTCATCTTCTTGTCGCGGCTGCCGTTGCCGGTCTTGCCGCTGCCGGCAACCACGACCACCGAACCTGACATCCGGGGAGAGCTGCGGTCAAACTCGATCGATCCGGATTGCACGTGAAAGTCGCCGTTGACGAGCTCGTGAGTGGTCTTGAGCGTCATCTTCACTTCGCTGGCATCGGAATTGACGACGAACGTCTGATGCTGTGCGAGCGCGGCTGATGCAAGTACGCCAGCGAAGGCCAACACCGCGAAAGATCTCATTGCATCTCTCCTGGGGGCACTACTGAGAGTTGTTTGAGCAAAACCATGGGCCTGGTTTAACCGGCGACTGCTTGTGGAGCAACAACGCCGGTCTGGGCCACGCGGGTCAGCCGCGCCGTCACGCGCATCACGCCCGGCCAGACCTTGAGGCAGAACGGCAAGACAGCGCGGGCCAGTGCGTTGTTCAAGCCGTCGGCCGCCAACTCCGCAAGGCGCATCTGGGGCAGCAGCGCAGACCGCAGCCTGGCCTGAAACAGCGGCGCCGGCTCGGCTGCAAGGTAGGCAGCCACAGCACAACGCGCCGTATGCAGCGCCAGGGATATGCCATCGCCGGTGAACGAGGGGATCACGGCGGCCTGATCGCCGATGCAATAGAGCCCCTCCTCCGATGTGCGCCGGATGTACCCATATGGGATGTGGGTGATGGCGATCGGCTTATCGAGTAGCGGCTCCGCACCCGCAAGCCTCATGGCGAGGTGCGGACAATCCTTCTGCATTTTGGCGACGAAGTTCTCCCAGCGATTGCCGGCGCGCGCAAAATAGCGTTGTTGCACCACGCAGCAGAGGTTCGCAATGCCATCTTCGACCGGCTGGATCCCACCGTAGCCACCGGGATAGAGCATCAGCTCTGAGGCGCCGGCCAGCTCTGCTGCCTGCGCGGGCGCGAGACGAAAATACGTTTTGAACGCGACCCATCGCTGGGGATCCTTCGGACGCGGGTAACCGCGCAAATCGTGTTTGCCGGTGGCCAGAAAAACAGTAGGTGCTTCACGGGTGGTGCCGTCGTCCAGCGTAGCTTGCCAGATGTTGTCTTTCGAGCGGCTGAGCGCCTGCACGCTGCGGCCGCGCTCTACGCGGACTCCCGCATCGATAGCCTCGGCGATGAGCGCTGTATCCAGCGTTTTACGCGAGAGCGAGGCTGCGGGAAACGGTAACGGAGCTTCCGCGGCCCGCTTGGCAGCGGCAAGGCGAACATGGTCGATTGGCACGGCGCCAAGCGAGGGCACATTGATGCCCAGCGCCCGCAAGTCTTCCAGGGCCTCGCCGCTCAGGAACTCTCCGCAGACCTTGTGGCGCGGCGTGGGCTCGCGTTCGATCAGCGTAACACTTTGTCCCTTGCGGGCCAGCGCAATCGAAGCGGCACAACCTGCCACTCCGCCACCGAGAATGAGAACATCATTTTGCGATGGATTTCGAGTGAGTATAGACGTTCTAACGGGAAACCCCTTTTCTGATTCCTGCAGGCTGAAGTGTACCGCTGCTCAGAGCAGCTTTCCGTGACGAATGCTTCATTTAGATAGACGTGCAATCAGCGGTTTAAAGTTCAACCGTTTGACGAGGCGCAGGCGAGAATGGTGAGCCTGCGGCGCTCTATCGTGAGCCAGCGGCGCCTTGGCGAAAGCCTCCCTACTTTGAACGGGCACGACTTTAGTCGTGCCGATGCTGCCGAAAATGAATGTGGGCTTTAGCCCCTGAGGGATGTTCCTCACACCTGGTCGATCCCCAAAGCGACTTTTTCACCAAGTCGTTCTCTAACATCGCCGCTACGCGCTCCGAGTGGTGAGTTCGCGCCAGTTGAGGCCGAGCTCGACGATAAGCAGTGAAGCCAGTGTGAAAGCAATCACGCCGACGGCGGCGAATGCGTCGCCAAGATGGCTCCAGTAGCGAGGCCACAGATTCAGCACGCGGCTGGAGACGAAGGTAAACGTGACGGCATAGGAACGGGCCATCCACTGCCGGTGTTGCACAATATGACGGTTGCGCGCGGTAATGAAGGCCGCTGTGGTGCAGACAACCCACGCGGCAGCCTGCATTGAAGTTCCGGGCAAACCGGGGCGGCCTGCGGCCAGGGCGATCCCGGTGAAAGCACCGATAAACACCGAAACGACGTAGAAGCGGCCCAGGACCCGATGGACCTTCAGGTAACGCTGGCGGAAACGCGACGAGAACTGCAGAGGGCCGGCCAGCAGAGCGATGGAGCCGCAGAGTACGTGGGGGATCAGAAGATGGCGGTCGGCGATCACCTGCAGCCGGTAGGCGTGGTACATGGGGTAATCGGTAACCAGAAAAACTTCCGACGTAATGAAAACAAACAGCGTAATGAGACCAAGGGAGATCCAGAGCATGGTTTTGAATCTGGAACGTCCGGAATTTGAACGTTCGGCTCTGGAACGTTCGGAACTCGATATGAGCAGGGTGGAAGATGCCATCAATTGCCCCTCTGATAAATAGACGTAACGAGGGGTGCGAGTCGGGCGAAGAATGAACGAAACGTCATATTGATAGGGTCTCATAAGCCGGTGTGGGCCCTGCGGCAGGGCTGGATCTCCCCACCTCAGACCGGCGCAAATGCTAATCTCAAAGTCGCCCCGGGAGTGCCGCCAAACTTGGAAAAGCCCACCCTGCCGCTGCAAGCCGCTTTTGCGCGCGAGTTCGCCCGCGCATGGGCTGAAGCCTGGAACAGCCACGACCTCGAACGCATCCTCGCCCACTACGACGACGAGGCCATTCTCAGCTCCCCTGTAGTCCTCGAACGGCTCGGCGGCGACGGCGCCCTGCGCGGTAAGGCCGCCCTCCGTGACTACTTCTCCCGCGGCCTGGAGGCTTACCCCGATCTCCGCTTCGACCTGGTCGAGACTTTCTGGGGCACGGAGACGGTCGTCGTCTGCTACCGCAACAACCACCGCGGCAGCAAGACCGCCGAGGTCATGCTGTTGAACGGAGCCGGTAGGGTCACCCGCGTTTGGGCCAACTACGACCAGTAGCTCCGGCGCGATTCCCTGTAACTCCCCCCGAGTTGGGTAAGACGGGGGTATCAACTCGGCCCGAGTTGGGTAAGACGGGGGTAACAACTAGGCCCGAGTTGGGTCATCGTTTTCGTGATCCAGATCACGCACTTCCGGTGTCCAGCGCCTCTGCGCTCTCCAGCCCGTATACTCAACCTGACCGCATTCCATGGAGACCACCATCGATGGCCAAGCGAAAGAAAGCAGCGAAGACAAAGCAGTCCGCCAAGCCGGCGCCCATCACCGCCAAACCGGCCGAGTCCGGGACTGAGTCCCCCGCTAAGTCCCCGGCTAAGTCCAAGCTACAGAAGAAGAAACGCCTGCCCTCCGCGCCGCCCGAGCACGCCCGGATCCTCAGCTCGAAGGTGGTCTATCAGGGCCCGCTCTTCCGCGTCACCAAGGACGACCTCATCGAGCCCGGCGGCAAGCGCTCCAGCCGTGATGTCGTGCGCCACAACGGCAGCATCGTAATCATCGCAGCGGATTCCACAAAGCCAGGCAAATCAGGCAGATCCAGCAAAAACCGCAAGGATCCCTGGATCGTCATGGAGCGCCAATATCGGCATGCGGCGGGACGGTTCCTGTGGGAGCTTCCGGCAGGCAAGCTCGACGCCGGAGAAGAGCCTCTGGCCGGCGCAAAGCGTGAACTGGAAGAGGAGACCGGCTACCGTGCGAAGAAATGGAAGCCGCTGATGGAGTACTTCGCCAGCCCTGGCTTCCTCGGAGAAACGATGAAAGTCTTTGTTGCGGAAGGACTTGTGGCGGGCCAGGCGCATCCTGAAGAGGACGAGGACATTGAAATCCGCCTGGTGCGGCTCTCTGAAATCATGAAGGCCATCGACAAGGGCGAGATCATGGACGGCAAAACACTCTCCTCGATCCCGCTCTACGCTCGCCTGCGCAAGCGCTGATCGAGGCCACAGGCTCACGCCAGGCACGAGGGCCCGCCTCTGCGTAAGCAGATCATTCCAGAGGAGAAGTCGCGTGAGAGGGGCTACCGTAGGCCGGACACACCAACCCTGCCGTCCCCTATGGCGGAGTCTCAACTTCGCCTACGCTCGAATGAACTCAGGCTGCGGTGTTGTGCGCGGCATTATCCCTTAGCCGGAGTACGGCATCGGCCTGGGGTCCCTTCTGGCCCTGGACGATGTCGAACTCCACATCGTCGCCTTCCTTCAGGGTTTTGTAGCCGTCCAACTGGATTGCAGAATAGTGAACGAAAACATCCGGCCCGTCTTCACGTCCGATGAATCCGTAGCCCTTGGCGTTGTTGAACCACTTGACCTTACCTTTGTGCTGAGCCACAGGCCCCCGCTTTCCTTACAGTGAGGAGTACGCAGCCGGGACGTTTTTTGAAGAAGGATCACCCCCGCCGCTACAAACCTATGACGGGAAATCGAGAGCAAAGGTTTTTCGATCGTTAACGATTCTCGTCCACATCGTGGGATAGGAGCGCAGAAAGGCAACAAGAAGGAGGCAAACAAGACCCTCACCCATTCCCTTGCTGCCTTGCTCCACGCTCCGTGTCTTCTTGTACTTCTGCATCGCGAGCGTCCGGCATGGCATCCTTATGTCATCAGTTTCTTTGAGATTGGCGCTCTGACACCCACTCCAGCTGAAAGTGACCGCCTTGCCGACCGCCGACTGTCATCCCATCACCGTGGCTCCGGGCCTGAGCCGGCTCTTTCTGGACTTCTGTACGGGAGCACCGGCCGCGCGTCCGTTCTACGGCCCGGCGGCAGACAGCTCCGGCTGGCAGACTCGTCCGACCCTCCCCACCCACTGGCCTGAAATCGTTGAAATCCTGGCCTCCCAGAACCCCAATTCATCCGCAATCGATGCTCTCCGCGCCGGAGCGGGAACGGTCGTCACCGGCCAGCAGGTGGGTCTGTTTGGAGGACCCCTGTTTACGCCGTTCAAGGCGGCTGCGGCTCTGGCTCGCGCCCGCCAGGCCACGGCAGCCGGCCGGCCGCACGTCGCCATCTTCTGGCTGGCCGGCGAAGATCACGATTTCGCCGAGATCGACCACGTCACCTTTCCCGCACGCCGCGAACTGCGCACACTCAAGTACGACCACGCGCCGGCGGCTCCGATTCCGGTAGGCGGGGTTCTGCTGGACGAGTCCGTCGAACCTCTGCTGGAGCAGGCAGGCGAGCTGCTCGGCTACTCCGACGCGCTGGAGGCGCTCAACAACGCCTACCGCCCCGGCCGCACATTCGCCCAGGGGTTCGCCGATTTCTACTCGCGCGCTTTCGCCGCGCAGAATCTGCTGGTGCTCGATCCCGGCTCGCGCGCTGCCCACCGGCTCGGCGCTCCGGTGCTTCGCAGTGCCCTCGAACGCGCCGACGAGCTGCACACCGCGCTTGCGGCAAGGGACCGCGCGCTGGTCGAAGCCGGCTATCACGCCCAGGTAGCGGTCGCAGGGCAGTCCAGCCTGCTGTTTCTCATCGACACAAGATCCGGCACGCGCATGTCCCTCAAGCGCACGCCTCCTTCCGCGGCCGAGCCAAATGGGCTGTGGCAGGCCGGGCGGGACCGCTACTCCACCGCCGATCTGACCGGCATTCTGGATTCCGAGCCCGAGCGCATCTCGCCCGCGGCGCTCCTGCGTCCCGTCTTCCAGGATTTCCTGCTGGGGACTTCGCTCACCATCGGCGGTCCGGCGGAGATTGCGTATTTCGCCCAGTCGCAGGTGATTTACCAGGCCATCCTCGGCCGCATGACCCCGGTCGAGCCACGCTTTTCGGCCACTTTGATCGAGCCTGAGACCGCCGAGCTGCTGGCGCGCCACGAGCTGACGCTGGAGCGCGTCTTCTCCGAATCCGAGGACTCGCTGGCGCAGCTTCTGGCTGCCCGGGCCATTCCCATCGAAGGCAAGCGGAAGCTGGCTTCAGCCGGCAATGCTCTCGATGCGGAGCTGACGGAGCTGGTGGGCTGGATGGAGACGGTGGATGAGGGCCTGGGCCGCTCCTCCCGCACTGCCGCCAGCAAGATGCGCTACCAGATGAACCGGCTGCGCCGCATGGCCGCAAACTTCCAGATGCAGAAAGAGGCGTCGCTGCGGCGGCACGCGCAAGCCATCTCCCTGGCCCTCTTCCCCGGCGGGCAACTGCAGGAGCGCGTCCACGGCGCGGCGTGGTACTTTGCGCGGCATGGGTTTGAGCTGGCTGAGACGCTGGTGGAACACGCTTCCGCATCCTGCCCTTCCCACACCGCGCTCTGGCTATAAAGCAAGTTCCAGTTGCACCCAACGCCCATCCGCCCGCCGCCGGAAGCGCCATCACCACCCGCCCCGTCGAAGCAGGATAGTATTGCAGTGACCGGAGCAGCGGTCGAGATTCATAACGCAATAGAGCAGTCCAAGCCGCTTAAGCACTTTTTTTGAACCTGCAAGGAGAGAGTTATGGACCTGAAGATGCGCACACGAGAAGCGAAGGACATTACCATCATCGATCTGACCGGGCGCCTCACCATGGGTGAATCATGCAAGGCTCTGCGCGACGAGGTGCACGACGAACTCGGCCAGGAAAACAAGAAAATCCTGCTCAACCTGGCTGACGTCACCTACATCGACAGCGCGGGCCTGGGTGAATTGACCTCCGCCTTCATGTCGGTCAAGAACCGGGGCGGTGCGTTGAAGCTGGTGAATTTAACCAAACGTGTCCATGACCTGATGCAGATTACAAAGCTGTACACCGTCTTCGAGGTGTTTGACGACGAGAAGACGGCGCTTGCTTCGTTCGGAGCGTAAGCTCGGAAGGAAAGTGTCGGCTCAGGAGTGCAGTCAGCGTCGTCTGCATGACGTCGTTACTGGCACCGCCGATAGGAACCAGCGGTTCCAATTGACGATGATTCTTCCCGGGGCGACAGGGTAAATCTCGGCATTGGCTATGCCATCTTGGCTTCGAGTTGGGATTCCGCCAGGTAGGCCAGCTGCCCCTTACGCGGAAGCTGGCCGGCAGGCGCCCTTTACTAAGTCGCTACTCCGTGTCCCTGTTGCCGATTCCTTTCCCTAGCCCAGCTTCTGCCGTTACACTGTCCAGCGGGAGGACTTTCTTGGGCACGGCTGCCGTTCACTACACCGCCGCTGCGGTTTCAGACCGCGGCCATAAGCGACCCTCCAACGAAGACGCTTTTGCTTATTCTGTTGAGCACGGCGTTTATGTAGTCTGTGACGGCATGGGCGGCGCGGCCGCCGGCGAGGTTGCCAGCTCCATCGCTGTTGCCGAAGTCCTCCGCGTTCTCAGCGAGCGCTCCTCGCCGCTCCCCGCCCTGGCGGAGCAGGCGGTCAATACCGCAAACGAAGCTGTCTTTTCCCGGGCGCAGCGCAATCCCAACCTCAACGGCATGGGTACCACCATGGTCGCTCTCATCGTCGAGGACACGGAGGCCTGGGTCGTCAACGTCGGGGACAGCCGCTGCTACCGCCTTCGCGACGGCATTCTCGAGCAGCTTACGCTCGACCACTCGCTCGTCGAAGAGCAGGTTCGGCTGGGCCGCATGACCCCTTCCGACGCCCTCCGCTCACCCCTGCGCAACGTCATCACCCGCGCCCTCGGCACCCAGAGCTCCGTTACCCCGGACTGCTTTCAGTTGGAGACTGCCCCCGGAGACATCTTCCTGCTCTGCTCCGACGGGCTCACGCGCGAAGTCCCGGATGAGGCCCTCCAGGGCCTGCTCTGCGTGGAGGACCCTCTTCAGGATCGTGCCGGCAGCCTGGTTGAAGCCGCCAAAGAAGCCGGCGGCCATGACAACATCACCTGCATCCTGGTTCACGCAACGGCGTAAAAGCGGAGAACCATCTCCTTGATTCACGGTGCTCGGATTCGCAACGCTCGCGCTCCGGGAGACGCTACTGCCCCAGCTCTTCAAATCTTGTATTCAGTACTGCGTATTGATGCCAATCTTTGTAGTTGAAATGCCACCACTCCTCGGCGTTGGCGGTGAATCCCTGGGCTTCCATCGCATGCCGCAACAGGTCCCGTGATACGCGCTCGGCATCGGTTCCGCCGGTGTATTCGGAGTACGCACGCCCGGTCATCTCATCGTAGCTGCTCGGCATCTTCACTTCTTTACCGGTGGACAGATCGTATAACGACAGGTCCACGGCGCATCCCCGGTTATGGATTGAGCCTTTGTCAGGATTGGCGACGAAGATCTTTTTATTGTTCGGAGTAGCTTCCCAGAGGATCTTCGTAACATACCAGGGACGGTAGCCATCGAAAATGAGCAGGCCATACCCATGATGGGCAAGCTCACGATGGACGCGCAGAAGCGCCTCCGCGGCCGGACGCTGAAGGAAGGCCCTTGCCTGGGTATACAGGGGTGTTCCTAAAAAATCGTCGCTTGTGGCATAGCGGATGTCGAGTTTGATGGTTGGATCGAGTTTGACCAATTCCACCAGATCGGGTTGACGAAAGCTTCCTTTCTCGCCTGGCGGATGTGCGCTAAGCGCTTCTGCGCGCAGTTCTTCCACGGAACGCAGCGGAGTGATGCGGAAGGTTTCATTGGCAGAACCGGTTTGCGGCCAAAGCCCGAGAGCCGGGAAGAGCGCAGTAGCGCCCAAAGCACTCAGTCCCAGCGCAGCGAGCACATTCTTCAGCCGAAGGTACATATGCGCCTGTTTCTTACCGCCTGGGGGCCTGAGCGGAGCTGTCCTCGCGCTCCACTTCTTCCACCTCGCGCCCATACCGCCCCAGCAGGGCATTCCAGCGCACAATCGCGAGTTCCTCCAGCATCTGCAGGCCGTCGCGCAGGTAGCTGATCCGGCTGCGCGCGTCGTGCGCCCAGCTTACCGGGACCTCCGTCACGCGGTAGTGTCGCTTGCGCGCGATAAACAGGATCTCCGGGTCAAACCCCCACCGCTCGATGGTCATCAGCTGGAATACGGTCTGTGCCGCTTCCCGCGTAAACGCCTTGAACCCGCATTGGGTGTCGGCATAGGGCAGGCGCATCACCATGCGCGTCAGCAGGTTAAAGCACCGGCCGAAGATCTGCCGGTACATGGGCTGGCGGTGCGTCTGGCGGCTGGTTGCCAGCCAGCGCGATCCGATGGCGATGTCGGCGCCATCCGCAATGGCGCTGAACAGCCGTTCTGCCTCGTCGATGGGCGCGGAGAGGTCCGCATCCGTGAACATCACAATCTCGCCCTGCGCGTGCAGCAGGCCGGAGCGGACACTGTAGCCTTTGCCGCGATTGGAGGGATTCTCCATCAGCCGGACTTCAGGCGCGGTCTGGGCGAATTGGCGCACCAGGGCGGCGGTGTTGTCGGTTGAGCCGTCGTTCACCACCACCACTTCGGCGTCCCAGCCCTGCAGGCGCACACAGGCCACAACAGCCTCGAGAGTGGGCACGATTCGAGCCCGCTCGTTATACGCCGGGATAACGATGGTGTACTTCGGATACTGCCCCACAGCGCCTGCCCTGCCCTTTCCCGAATAGACGATGCCGCCCGCACCCGAGACTCTGGATTAGGATAACCGGCGCGGGCCGGCCCAGCCCTGAAACAGGCAGCCAGGAGGGTGACCCTCCCCCAAATTACTGATCCAGAAAGGCCAAATCCACAACACCCCGTCTATTTTTCATCCCAACCCCCCGGGTTTTTGGGTATGCTTGGAAGCGGAGGTCCGAGAGAGAAATGACCAAGGCAGACCTGGTGGAGAAAGTAACCGGCCTCGGCGACCTGACCCGCCGGGACGGGGAGGTCATCGTCGAAACCATCTTCGATTCGGTGATTCATGCGTTGCAGGGCGGCGATAAGATCGAGATCCGCGGCTTCGGCTCGTTCCGCATCCGGCAAAGGAATCCTCGCATCGGCCGTAACCCAAAGACCGGAGAGCGCGTGGAAGTCCCCGCCAAGCGCGTACCCTACTTCAAGCCTTCAAAGGAGTTGCGCGACCTGGTAAACCCATCGGAGGCCGCGCCGGCCGCCAAGGCGGAGTAACGGTGGAATTCAGCGGCGGGCCTGTCCGGCACGCCGCCGGCTGCTCCCTCCTGCCTCCCCGACGATGCGCATGATGTTCGCCGGCGGACGATGCGCCCGCAACTCTCCGGCCATGAACTGCATATGCGGGTCAATGTGCCGGAAGAAGTGCTTGTATCCCGCGCAAACATAATTCAGGCCTGGCTCCCCGTCTGGAGTGGTCAGGAACCTGTGCTTGGGACACTCCCCGTTGCATGCAAACCGAACGTCGCACTCGCGGCACATCCGCGGCAGCGTATCGCGCTTGGCCAGTCCGAAAGCCTTCTGTTGCGGACCGGACACAAGCTCCTCCAGCGGAGCCTCCGCGATATTCCCCAATTTGTGTTCGGGATAGACGTAATGGTCGCAGGAGTAGAGGTCGCCGTTATGCTCCATCGCCAGGGCGGAGCCGCAGGTCGGGCGAAATACGCATAAGCTGGCCTCCATGCCCATCCAGCTCTCCAGCGCCACGTCGAACTGCTGCACAAAGATGCGCCCGACGTCGCGGCGAACCCACTCATCGAAGATCTGCGCCAGAAATTGCCCATAGGCAAGCGGCTCGACCGACCACTCGGTCACCTCGGCCGTCTGGGCAAAAGTCGGCTGGATCAGAACCAGCCCATTCGAATCCGGAGCTACGGCTTTGCGCTCCACCACCGGAATGAATTGCAGAAATCCGCTGCCGATCTCCTTGAGGAAGCGGTAGATCTCCAGCGGTTCGAGCGAGTTCCTGCGGTGCACCACGGTCAGCGTGTTGAAGTCGACGCCGTGCTCCTTGAGCAGGCTGATACCGCGCATGACGCGATCGAAGGTGGGCGCCTGCCCCTTGTCCACGCGGTAGCAGTCGTGCAATTCGCGCGGGCCGTCGACGGAAACGCCTACCAGAAAACGGTTGTGCGCCAGAAACTCCGCCCACTCGTCATCAAGCAGCGTGCCGTTGGTTTGCAGAGCGTTGTGGATGGTCTTGCCGGCGGCGTGCTTCTGTTCGAGAGCAACAACGCTGCGGAAGAAATCCAGGCCGGCCAGCGTGGGCTCGCCGCCCTGCCATGCGAATTGCACCTCGTTGCCGGGCTGCGCCGCTATGTATTGCTCGATGTATCGCTCCAGGACTTCCGGCGCCATCTTCCACTGGCGCGTCTCCGGATAGAGCTTTTCCTTTTCTAGGTAGAAGCAATACGTGCAATCCAGATTGCAGATGGGCCCCGCAGGCTTGGTCATGATGTGGAAACCGCGGGCTGCCATGGGGAAGACCTCTGATGAATGATATCGAGCGCGCAGCGCCTTTGCAGCCCCTCAGCGCGCGATGCCGATGACGCTGAGCATTCGCCCGCAACGGCCCTTCGATGCGCGGTGTGAGAAGAACAGCTCGCCATGGCAAACCGTGCATCCGCCCACCATCGTGATGGCCTTGGACGCCAAGCCCGCGGCAAGCAACTGCCGCCGGTTGGCCTCGGCTACATCCAGATGCAGCGCCGGCCCGATCGGCGAGTGCCCCGGCGCACGCTGGGTAAGAAAGAGCATCGGATACCTGGTCCGCACCGGATCGGTCGAATAGACCTCATGGAAGAGCTCGCGGGCGTAATCGAACTGCGACTCGAACTCCGACAGAACTTCCTCGCCCACCGGGTAGCAGCAGGCGCCGATGCCGGGCCCGATGGCGGCGATCAGATCCTCCGGGCGCGAGCCGAATTCAACTCTCATGCGGCCAATCCCCTTCTCGACAATGCGCTTCACGGTGCCGCGCCAGCCGGCGTGAAAGGCCGCAACCACTTTGCGTCGCCGGTCGGCCACCAGCACAGGCGTGCAGTCGGCCGTCTGCACACCGATGAGAATGCCGCGCTCGGAAGTGATCAGTCCATCGCCGCGGCATGGACCGCCGGCAGAGGCGGCGGCAGCCACGCGCACCAGGCTGGAATGGAACTGCTTCAGCATCACGATGGGCGTATCCGCGCTGCCGGTGATGGCTTCCGCCAGGAGCCTCCGATTCTCCAGCACGTTCTCGCGTTCGTCGTCCGCGGTAAAACCGAGGTTGAGCTCGCCCGCCGCGCCTTCCGGGGCATAACAGCCGGTGATCCCGCCGCGGCGCGTGCTGAACCCATGCCAGAGCCAGCGAATGGAACCCCACGTGGACGCCGCAGCCCACTCAACGCCGTTGGTCGCGCGGCGCGGCTGAACGGCCCCTGGGCGAATTTCCTCCGGCGCGCATTCCTGAAAGCGGGCGCGGCGGCCAACTCCCGCTCGTTTTCCTCGGGCAGGGCGCGTAAGTCCGGCATTCTGGAACAGCGCGTCGATTTCCCGCAAATCCGCGGCCTCATCCCGCACCGGCGACCGAGACACCGGCGACTCCGAGGTCTGGCCTGCAGGGGTGATAGAGCGAAGTTTTCGCGGGAAGCGCGCGGAGGAAACCATCTCTCCGATTCTAGCGGCTGATTCCATCACAAGGCTGGGACCGGCGCATCAGAGCGAAGAGGGCGCGGGAGAACGGGGCCTGAAAACATTTGGGCCTGCCTTCCGGCAGGCCCACTTGAGAGGCGTTATTGGGAGGGGATCCTGGAGGGAGTTTTGAGAAGGGGTTCCGGAAAACCGGAACCTTCAAAGAGGATGGAACACCTTCTTTGGAGGGCCTTAAATCGGGGAAGCCTCTGCTTGTTACTACCTTTGACGCCGGCCCTTCGGGATTGGTTGCCTTTTTTTTCTGAGAATTTCCGCACCTTCCGCCTTCGCCTCTCCCACCACTCAGGATTGGATATAAATTACACAAAATAAAAACCTTGCCACCATGGAACCCTGAAGCGCCAACAGTGAAACGCCTTGATGATCTCCCTGATTGCCGTGGGGTGGTACCTCTTTTGTCTATCGCGGGGAGCTGCGGAAGACGTCGTCCTCCAGTTTCCGTCATCGAGACCGGAATTCACCCCGAAGACGGGAAACTAACCCCTTTCCTCCGATTCCGACGGGCGCGCAGCCTTCTCAATGAAGTAAGTGATCAAGCCGACAGGCAGGAACCGCACCAGCAATGCAGTGAAACGGCCTGCCGCATAGGGAATCACTGTGCGCTGCCCGCGGGCAAGACCGGCAATGCCAATGCGGGCCACGTCCTCCGCGGACTGCACGTTGCGCTTCCATCTGTGGGCACGGGCAACGTCAAAGAACTCGCTTTCCGTGGTTCCTGGGCACAGCGCGGTCACTTTCACGCCGAAGCGCGCCACCTCCTGCGCCAGCCCGAGAGCGAAAAACCGGTCGAAGCCCTTGGTGGCCGCGTAGGTGGTGAGGTAAGGGACAGGCTGGAAGCTGGCGGTCGACGCGGTAATCAGCACCCATCCGCGGCCGCGCTCCACCATGCGCGGAACCAGCAGGCGTGCGATGCGGACAACGGCCTCGCAATTCACGCGGACCTGGTTCAGTTCCTGATCGATCGGGTTGGAGCAGAACGCGCCGTACTGGCCCAGGCCGGCATTGTTGATGAGGATATCGACCGCAATGCCCGCGCCTTCGGTCGCGTCGTAGATCTGCTGCGCAGCGGCGGGATCGCCAAGGTCCGCCACCACAGTGCACACCTCCGTGCCCTTCGCGGAAAGCTCGGCTGCCAGCGCCTCAAGGCGATCGCGGCGCCGTGCGGTGAGGATCAGCTTGGCGCCATGCGTCGCAAGTTCGCGCGCAAGAGCCGTGCCGATGCCCGCGCTGGCGCCGGTAACAAGTGCCCATCTGTTGCGGAAGTCGCTGGTCGAGGACATGACGGATTCAGAATAGCGCTGCTGGCCACCACCAGCGTTGTCATCCCCCACCACGCGTTGTCATCCTGAGCGTAGCGAAGGATCTGCGGTTGCATTTAGGCGATGAAGATTTTGAAGTGCCCTGGCGCAGCGCGGATATTCTGGTTGCGTGCAAAGACAATTCACGTCCGACACTCGGTGGCTCTTGACGCCGAAGTCGTGGACTGGTTTGAGGGGAATGCTGCTCCAGGCGAGGACTTCGAATCCAGAATCAACAGCGTTTTGAGCGAACACGTCGCGGAGCGGACGCGAAAGGCGAGCTAACGCGGTTCCGCGCGCCCGCGCGGCTTCTTCCTGTCCACTTGCTCATTCTTCTCCACGCGCAGCTTCCACGCCGTGCGCAGCGCTCCTAAAAGCAGATCCTCATTGGCCGCTGCCAGGCGCACATGCGTAGCGCCGTTCCGTCCCCATCCGCCGGGAATGGCAAGGAAGATCTCCGGCGCCTCCGCTACAAACTGGGCCTGCAACTCGGGCGTAAGCATCAGGTTGCCGTAACCCTGCTTCACCGCGGCCAGTGTGGCAAAGATGCGCCCGCCGACACGAAAATCCACAGCGCCCATGTGCGAACCTTCTTCCGCGCCTACCAGGCTGAGAGCGAGACGACGAAAATCCTGTGCGTTCACCGGCAACCTCGTGAGTCGGCTTGTAGCCAGAAGCCAGAAGCCAGTGATCCGAAGCCCGAAGCGTCTATCGCGCAGCGAGACTCGGACAAGCTACGAGCTAATGGCTAACGGCTAATGGCTGTCCTTCAAACTCCTCGTTCAGCCAGCGCGAAAACGCCGCAAACTCCTCGTCGCGGCCCAGGAAGTCGCGCACCATCGCGCGTCCAGGCTTGGAGCCGCCCTGCTCCAGCACCGTCTTGCGGTAGCGCTCGCCGGCGTCGCATCCAAGCAGGTCTTCGGGATCGAACTGGCCAAAGAAATCCAGCGCGATCACCTTGTCGAAAGCGTAGGTGTAGTAGTTGGAGGAGTAGCCGGTAAGGTGGCCGAAGCTTGAGTACATGCGGTTGCCCTCAAGCCACTTCCACGGCAACAACTGCGTGTATAGACCATGAATCTCGCGGTCCAGGTCGATCTGCTTCGGGTCACGGTCGTGCAGGTCCAGCGAAAGCGTCGTGTAGTAGATCTGCTGGCGCATGCCGTCGGCGCGGCCAAAGGAACTGGCGCCCTTCATCTTGCGGATGATCTCCGAGGAAAGCACCTCGCCCGTCTGGTAGTGCTTCGCGAACGATTGCAGCAGCTTCTCGTCGCGGAAGAACTCCTCCAGCATCTGCGAGGGCACCTCGATGAAGTCGCCTTCGGTGGCGAAACCGGAGATACCGGCCCACTCGGTGTGGCCGCCGAGAATAGCGTGCATCAGGTGGCCGAACTCGTGGAAGAAGGTGACCACGTCATTGTACTGGAGCAGGCCCGGATCACCCGGTTCAGCGCCGGGAAAATTGCAGATGAGCGCCGCCTCGGGCAGATAGCGGCCGCGCACGCCGGTCACAACCGGAGCGGCGGAGAACCACTTGTCCTTGCCTTCGCGGGGGTGCATGTCGAGATAGAAACGGCCAACGCGCTTATCGCCTTCAAACACTTCGAACACCGAAACGGCCGGGTCCCAGCCGTGCGCGTCGGAGGACCGGAACTCCACTTTGAACAGCCGCGCCGCCGTCTCCAGGATGCCCGCCTCAACCTGCGCATAGGGAAAATAAGGCCGCACCGACTGCGAATCGAAATCGAAAGCGGAACGCCGGTACTGCTCGTACCAGTAGCCGCGGCTGGTGATGTCAATCTCCTTGAGGCCGGCCTGCTGCCGGCCCGCGAATTCGAGAATCATCTCGTGCTCGCGGCGCGCGCCGTCGCGGCTGGCCTCATCCATCTTGTGCAGAAACTCGCGCACGTTCGCTGCCGAGCCCATCATCTGGTCGGCCGTGGCCAGGTCGGCCCAGCTCCTGAAGCCCAGCACGCCGGCAATCTCCTGCCGCACCGCCAGCAGTTGCTCCAGGATCGTCTTGTTCTGCGGATATGCGCGCGTGTTGTAGGCCAGGAACATGCGCTGGCGCAGCTCGGGACTCGACGCGAACGTCATCACCGGCTGCATATCGGGCTGGTCAGTGCTGAGACTGACCACTCCATCCGCACCGGGCGCGTGACGCGCGACGTAATCCGCGGGAAGGCCCGCCATCTCCTCCGGCGTAGCGTGGATAGTCTTTGCGCCTTCCTGGATGTTGCGGCTGAATTCGAGCGAAAGCCGCGTCGCTTCCTCGTGCAGTTTTTGCAGGTGCGCCCGTGTGGCCTCGTCCTTGTCCACGCCGGTCAGCCGGTAGCTCAGCAGCGTGCGCTCCACAAAGTGCGTAGTGGCCGGGTTGCAATGGTCGATCCGCATGGCTGCCAGGGCGTCATACACAGTGCGGTTCAGGCTGAGCGCGCTGCCCGCCTGCGCCACGCGTTGCGCTTCAAGCTGCGCCTGGTCGCGGACTTCCTTGGCGGCGGCAACGGAGTTGAGCACTCCGGCCTGCGCCCCGGCCAACCCCAGCTGCTCAATGGCGGCGTCGTAAAACCGAAGCGTGTTTTCCGGCGTGCGCGGATGGTCTACCGCAAGCAGAGCCTGCAGCGCCGCCTCATGCGCCGCCAGGCGTGCGCTCACCCAGGCGTGCAGCGCGTCAGCGGATACTCCTCCGCCGCACTCCCACGCATGCAATTCGTCACAGACGGATACCGCGGCCAACGGGTCGGAAGCCAAGTGCGTAATCCTCCATTCCTCTAGGGTGCCACATTCCGCACTGTTCTATCGATGTTTGAGCGCGTTGGAGGTTACTTGAATTTCGAGCGGACGGAACTTGTCCTCCAATCAACTCGTAAGTCGTCTCATACATCTCTTTACCAGGGAGGGTCGAATGGGCGTCCTGAGTCGAAATCTTCGCTTGGCGCTGCGCCAGCTCGCGCGCAATCCCGGATTCACCGTCACTGTCGTGGTGACTCTCGCGCTCTCCATCGGCGCCAATTCGGCCATCTTCTCCGTGGTGAATGCCCTGATGCTCAAGCATTTGCCCTATCCCCAACCGGAGCGCATGGGCACCATCTTCATGCGGGTGGCGGGTTCGGCGCCATCCGAAGAACACCAGTGGATCGACGGCACGCAGTGGGAGCTGTTGCGCGACAGCGTGCCATCGGTAATCGGCGCCGTCTCCTCCGGCATGGCATCCGGAGTGAATCTAAAGGCAGGCGCGCAGGCGCAATATGTGCATGACGGCCGCGTCTCCGCGCGGTACTTCGAGGTACTCGGCGTTCGTCCCGCGCTGGGCCGCGTGTTCACGCTCGACGAAGACCGCCCGCAGGGGCCGCCGGCCGTGATCCTCAGCTACCACCTGTGGCACACCCTGTTCGGCGGCAACCCCAACCTGCTGGGCCAGGCCATTCAACTGAAAGGCGAGCCCTACACCGTGGTCGGCATCCTGCCCGCAGGCGTGCACACGCCCCTCGACGCCGATCTCTACACGCCGCTCCAACCCACGCGCACCGGCGAAGGCAGCGGCACGAATTACGAAGTCATTGTGCGCCTCAGCGAAGGCGCAACCTGGCAGCAGGCCGACTCCGAAATCAACCGCGCCTGGGCTGCGGAGGCCAGGCGTTTTGCCGCCGAAGGCCCGCGCGGTTCCGTCGTGACTTTCCACGCCGTGCCGCTGCAGCAGGGCCAGACCGCCGAGCTGCGCCCGCAGTTGCTGGCGCTGATGGCGGCCGCGGGATTCATCCTGCTCATCGCCTGCGCCAACCTCGCCGGCCTCACCCTGGTGCGCGTTGCCCGGCGTACACCGGAGATCGCCACGCGCCTGGCGCTGGGCGCCTCCAACTGGCAGCTCCAGAAACAACTTTGGATGGAGAACCTCGTGCTTGCAGCCGTCGGAGGGCTTGCCGGCATCGGCGTGGGCTATGCCGCGCTGCGCGGTTTGCTTTCTCTGCTGCCCACCGGCTTTTTGCCGGTCGCGTCGGTTCCGCTCGACCTGCGCGTGCTCGCCTTTACGCTCGCGGTTGCATTGCTTACCAGCATCCTGTTCGGCATGCTGCCCGCGCTGGCCGTGCGCCGCGTGGACCTGCGCACCTCCATCGCCAGCCGCGCCGTTGCGGGACGCGATCGTCTGCGCCAGCACCAGGCCCTCATAGCCGGCGAAGTGGCGCTGACCGTGGTGCTGCTGGCCGGCTCCGGCTTGCTCATCCGCACGCTCATCCATCTGGAGACGCTGCCTTCCGGCTTCAACGCAAACGGCCTGATGACCGCAAAGGCATCTCTCGATGACGCCCGCTACCACGATCCTGCTGCATTCCACCGCCTGCTGGATGAGAGCACCGCTGCCATGCGGCAGATTCCCGGCGTGACCAATGCGGGCGTGGCGTTGTCGCTGCCTTACGAGCGCATCCTCAACGACGAGGTATCGTTCACCGACGGCCCCGACGCCGGCCAGAGCGCCGGAACCGACATGGATTACGTGACACCGGGCTATTTTGAGACGCTTGAGGCGCCGCTGCTCGCCGGCCGGTTCTTTACCACCTCCGATGGCCCAACTACCCAGCCTGTCGCCATTGTCAACCGCACCTTTGCGCGGAAGTTCTTCCCTGGCGCCAGTCCCGTAGGCCGCACGATCCGCGACGGCCAGGCCAGCATGCGCATCGTCGGCGTGGTAGCGGACACACCGATCTCCTCAGGCCTTAATCCCGTTGCGCCGCTCATGAGCCAGGAAACGGTTTACGTTCCCGCCGCGCAGATGGTATCGAGCGCGGGACTGGCGATGCTGCACTCATGGTTCCAGCCGAGCTGGGTGGTGCGCACCGCCGGGCCCGTTTCCGGCCTGACCGAGCAGATGCAGCACGCGCTTTCCAGCGCTGCTCCCGCGCTTCCCTTCTCCGGCTTCTACAGCATGACCGACCTGATGCACGTAACGCTGGCCATGCAGCGCGTGGAGGTGGCGCTGCTGGGCGCAATGGCCGGCCTGGCGCTGCTGTTGAGCGCGGTAGGCATCTTCGCGCTGGTGGCCAGCATGGTGACGCAGCGAACGCGCGAAATCGGCATCCGCATCGCGCTGGGTTCCAGCATCGAGAGGGCGATGGCCAACGTGGGCGCGCCGGGGTTGCGGGCCTCCGCGTTCGGATTGGTGCTGGGCCTGCTCCTCTGTGCGGGAGTCTTGCGGATCCTGCGCAGCGTGCTGTATGGCGTGGCCGTTTATGACGCAACCACGCTGGCCGCCGTCGTGCTGGGCATGGCAGGCATCGCGCTGCTGGCGTCGGCGGTTCCGGCACTGCGCATCGCGCGCATCGATCCGGCGCGCACGCTGCGCGAAGAATGACCTCGTGCCCATCCCTCGGACAGGCTCCTCGTCCGAAGGATGGGACGCGGGCTTATCGTGCCGCGACTGTGCGCCGTAGTAAGATGCGCAGTTGAACCCGGTGAAATCGACTGCCCCAATTGCATCATCCGTTGGCAAGCCCGCGCGCCGCCGAGCACGCCCGGGAAAAATCTGCGCCGCCATCCAGGCCCGCACGCCTGCGGAAATGATGGCGAGAGCCGAGGCTGCCCTGCGCAGCGTGAAGTTCCTGGAGTTCCGCCTCGATTCCCTGCCCCGACCCGCTGCGGCGCTGCCCACGCTGCGCCAATTCCTTGCGCGGAATCCGGCTGCCACCGCGATTGCAACTTGCCGCCGCACGCCCAATGGAGGCGGCTTCGACGGATCACTCGACCAGGAGCTGGAAATCCTGCGCAGAGCCGCGCGCGCAGGCTGCCGCATTGTCGATCTCGAAATCGAGTCGGCGGAAGAGGCCCCGCCCGCGCAAATCGAGAGGTTTCGCGCCGCAATCACTGCTGCCGGGGCCGAGTTGCTCATCAGCTATCACGATTTCTCGCGCACACGGCAGCTCCAGCGCGCGGCCGATCGTATCACCGCGTTTGAGCCCAGCATCGTCAAGGTCGTGTCCACGGCGCAAAGCCTGGCCGATAATCTCGCCGTCCTGCGCCTCATTGAGAACCACGACCCTTCGACGCGTATCGTCAGCATGGCGATGGGCGAAGAAGGGCTGCCGAGCCGCATCCTTGGCCCGCGCGAGGGCAGCCTCTTCACCTTTGCCTCGCTCAAGGACGGCGAGGAAACCGCGCCCGGCCAGGTAACGGTCTCCACCTTGCGCTCTCTCTACCGCGCTGACAAGATCACCAGCCAGACCCGCATCTTTGGTGTGGCTGGAAACCCCATTGCCCATTCGCTGTCGCCGTTGATGCAGAATACGGCGTTCCGCTGCGCCGGGGTCGACTCTATCCTGCTCCCCTTGAAGGTGCGCGCGCTCGCTGACCTGCTCACCTTCGCCCTGGAACTTCCACTGAGCGGCATCGCGGTCACCATGCCGCTGAAGTTGGAGATTCTGCAGCACCTGGCGCAGATGGACCCTCTGGTGCAGCGCATCGGGGCCTGCAACACCGTGCGCATCGCGGCCGATGGCAGGCTCTCCGGCTACAACACCGATGTGGCCGGCGTGGTGCGGCCGCTCGAACGGCGCATGCGGCTCAAAGGCGCGCGCATCGCGCTGCTCGGCGCCGGCGGAGCTGCGCGTGCCGCGGCATTCGGACTCGTCGAGCATGGCGCGGAGGTCTTCATCGTCAATCGCACACATGAGAACGCAGTCAAGCTGGCGCGCGCCGCCGGGGCCGCAGCCCTTCGCCAGGATAAGCTGCGCCGCATGCGCTTCGATGCGCTCATCAATTCCACTCCCTGCGGCATGGCGGGATCGAAAGAACCCCTGCCGCTGGCACCGGACGAACTGGCGTCGGACCTCGTCTTTGACATGGTCTACAACCCCATGGAAACGCCGCTCGTCAAGCTGGCTCGCGCTCGCGGGATTCCCGTGATCACCGGCGCGGAGATGTTTGTGCAGCAGGGCGCGCGCCAGTTTGAGATCTGGACGGGCAAGGCGCCGCCGGAAACAGAGATGCGGCGCGTGGTGGAGCGTGAACTGCGCACTCGCAGCACGCGAGCCTAATTGATAAGGCCCGGCGGCATCATGAACTGGTGCCGGAACACCTGGCGGATGTGCTCGGCGCGCTTGTCCAGTTCCAGAGCCTCGTCCAGCCGGTCCAGCTCGCGCGCCAGCCGTGCCGCCGCGCGCAGCGAGTCGTACGCGATCTCGTACTCCCATTTGGCGGCGCGATCGCTCGACACATCGTACATCCTGCCGTAGGCCTCTTCCGCCAGTTTGCGCAGCCGCTCAAGTTCGCGGCTTTTGCGTTCGTGCCCGGTCACCGCCGCTGCCTCGCGCGCCTCCTTCAGCGCGCAGCGCGTGCACACCAGCAGGAACGGATCTTCTTTATCCAGCAGCATCCGCGAGGACGGCGCCACCCAGATGGACACGCCGCACTCGTCGCAACCCATCTGCACCGAGCCCTGCACCGGATCGCCCTGCATGTCCTCGATCGGCATGCACACCAGCAAGGTGTCTTCTTCCACGGCGCTCCTCCCAGGTCCGCAAGCCAGTGCCTGTGTCCCTATTTTTTGCCCTTCCGCGGCTTCTTCTCTTCCTTCTTTTCGCCGGGCGTGTGCATCGCGGGAATGGGCGCCAGGTCCGGCCCGATCCGTCTCACCACGGTGTCGAGCATCTCGTAGTTCAGCGTGCGCGGGGACACCGGCCGCGTCACTCCGGTATCGGCGTCCACGCTTATATCGGCGTTATTGGCCAGCAGAAAACTGAATGCCGGGACGGTTCCGCCCGGCCCTGGCACACGCGCCACCTTCACCGGCAGGAATCCCTGGATGGGGTGCAACCGGAATGCCGTTTCATAGCGATGGTGCTTCAGGCTCCAGGTAAACACGCGCACCTGGTCGAAGTCGTAGGGAAGCCCGCTCTTGTTGGGCTCCAGCAGCATTACGTACTCCGGCACCTCGTGGTTGGGCGTATCCGCATCCGAATCCGCTACCTTGGTCAGCACGTAGGCGCCCACAATCCGCTGCCCTTCGGCGTACTGCGCCACCTGGTCCGGCACGTCCACATCCATGCGCCCAGATAGCAGCCATCCCGCTTCGCCTTTCGCATCGCGCACCAGCCACCAGTCTTCCATCACCGGCGGCGGCTCCGCCGGCACGTCCTGGTTTGCCCCGGGCTTTGCCGTCACCTTTGCGGCAGGTGCCGGGACGGCCACCGCCTTGCGCCCGCTTGCCATGCCCGGCGTCACCTTGGCCGCGGAAGCGCGCTCCACCAGCTCCACCTTCGTGTTGGCCGGCAGCAGGTAGAACCGCTGCGTCTCGCGCCCCGGCGTCACGTGCAGGTAAACGTCGTCCCGCACCACGCCGGTCGCCACCACCGGATCGTTCTTGTGGTCCCCGGCCAGCTTCGCAAACTGGTCATAAGTCTTGCCGTCGATGACCGCGTGATCTTCAATCCAACCAATCTCGTTCTTCGGAGTCTTCACCTTCAGGAAGCGGCGCCCATGCTCCACCACTTCCAGCGGCTCGCCGTTGGTCACTTCGCCGGTGCGGTTCGACACGGCAGCCACGCGGTCGCGAAGATAAGTCTTCTCCGCCGACACGTACACCATTTCGCGTTGTTGAGGATGAAAGCGCCCGCATCCGCCGGCGCCCAGGACCAGGAGACCCAGCAGGCCAACGCCGCACAATACACTGTTTCGCCAGGAATGACGCGGAAAATCGGGAGATTGAGGGAGGAGCATGGCCATCGCAGCAGCGATACCCTGAGCATAGCACCGCTTCAGAGAGCAGGTTTCAGGTGTCAGGTTTCAGAGGCTCAGAGGCACCACGCTTGTTACTGCCCTATTCTCTGCTCGCGGCTCCCGTTGGCATGCTGCCTGCCTCAAGCATCCGGTCCAGCGCCACGTGCGCCCAGTCCTTCACGCTCTTCCGCACCTGGATGCGGTTCACCACGCGGCCTTCCACCAGGTTCTCCAGCACCCACGCCAGGTGTTGCGGGGTGATGCGATACATCGTGGTGCACAGGCAGCCGGTATCGTCCAGCGTGATCACGCGCTTGCCCTGCTCCGCGGCGCGCTTCGCCAGCCGGTTCACCAGGTGTATCTCAGTGCCCACCGCGAACATAGCGCCCGCCGGAGCCTGCTCCACCAGCGCGATCAGCCGCTCGGTCGAGCCCAGCGCATCCGCCTTCCGGCACACTTCCCAGCGGCACTCGGGGTGTGCAATCACTCGGATTCCCGGATACTTCGCGCGCACCGTGTCCACGTGGCTGGGCAGGAACCGCTGGTGCACGCTGCAATGCCCCTTCCACAGGATTACCCGGCTGGCCTGGAATGCCGCCGCAGTCTGGCCGCCCTGCAGCGCCCACGGATCCCACACCGTCATCTCATCCAGCGGAATCCCCATGGCGTAGCCGGTGTTGCGGCCCAGGTGCTGATCGGGCAGGAATAAAACGCGCTTCCCTCGCGCAAACGCCCATTCCATCGCTGCCGGCGCGTTGGACGACGTGCACACCAGCCCGCCGTGCTCGCCGCAGAACGCCTTGATGGCCGCGGTCGAATTAATGTAGGTCACGGGAATGAGCCCGTCCGTCAGCCCTAGGCGCGCCAGACCCTCCCAGCACGCCTCCACCTGCGAAATCTCAGCCATATCGGCCATGGAGCAGCCGGCGTTCAGGTCAGGCAGAATCACCTGCTGGCCCTCATGCCCCAGCACATCCGCGCTCTCGGCCATAAAGTGCACGCCGCAGAAAACAATGTACTTGGCTTCGGTGGCCGCGGCCGCCTTCGAAAGCTTGTAGCTGTCGCCGGTGTAATCGGCAAACCGCACCACCTCATCGCGCTGGTAATGGTGGCCCAGGATCACCACCGACGCGCCCAGCTTTTCGCGCGCCGTGGCAATCCGCGCGTCCATGCTGTGGTCGGGAAGCGAAAGATAGTTTTCCAGGCTGCAAGCATCGGCCTGCTGGGCGGGCTCCGCCGCCAGAGTGTCGTCGAGTAGAAGAGTCAAGTTCCGCCGCCTTCAGTCCGTTGGCCCCATATTCCAGGCTCCCGGACGGGGTTGTTGAAAGCCGTTCGGCTGCAGTGGAAGCGCGTGCCTGAATCGCAGGCCCCCTCCACGGGGATGTTGCAGCTATCCAGCAGATGCGGCCCACGCCGGAGAGATTCACCATCCATCCGCGATTTGCCGCCCGCTGTTCTCCTCCAGTTTAATCCATTCCAGCCTAAGCCACCTGTACAGGCCGCACAATTGCACCTTGCGCGTCCCCGGCCCGTCCCCGCGCATCGAAATCGAATAAACGCCCGGAGGCCCAATGAACGAACTGGAGCAGATCCTCGTCGGCGATGGCTATGCCGCCCCGCCGTCCCACATCCTTGAAGCGCTGCCCGAAGAGCTGGCTCACCAGAAACCGCTCGGAGCGCCCCACTCCATCTACGAGGAACTCTGGCACGTCGCCTTCTGGCAGCGCATTACGCTGGACTGGATCGAGGGAATCGAGACGCCCTTTCCCGCCAGCCCCGCCGACGGCTTCCCCACCGTCGAGGACATGGAGCGCGAACCATTCTGGAAGCTCTGCGAGCGATTCTTCCTCCACTTGCAGAAGGGCGCCGCAGCCGCGCGCGATGAGTCCCGCCCCGGCCAGTCCGTCCGCTGCCCATCCCGCCCCGGCAACCCCGTCCGCACCATGACTGTGCGCGAGCAGCTCGAAAATATGGCCGCCCACAACGCCTACCATCTCGGCCGCATTGTGCTGATGCGCCAGCTTCTCGGCTGGTGGCCGCCGCCCAAGGGCGGGTTCACCTGGTGAGTGACAGAAAGCACTCATCTTTCTCCCCGATTTGTTTCCTCATGTTTCCGGCCAGTATCATGTTGCTACATGGTGAACCCGCCACCAATTCAGCTCGGCACCCTCGGCATGTCCGATTCCCTCATCCTCATGGTGCTGGCCCTCGTCGTCTTCGGACCCCGCCGCCTGCCCCAGATCGGCCGTCAGATCGGCAAGCTGATGTACGAGTTCCGCAAAGCTTCCAACGATTTCAAATTCCAGATGGAAGAAGAATTACGGCTGTCTGAGGATGCCGACCGGCGCAAGAAGCAGGAAGCAGAGCAGGCCCGCAACCTGGCGCTTAACCCGCCCGCCCAGACCATTGAGTCGCAGGCCGCCATCGGCGCGCAGGAGTCCGTCTCCGCGCCCTCGCATTCTCTCTATGGCAGCGGCTCCGGCTATCCGGACGAGTATCCGCCGGAAACGCCTGCTGCTGCCGCTGACGAGCCGACGCCAACCATGCCGCGCATCCAGCCGCCATCCACCGGTGCCCCGGTGCGGCAAGGACGAGGGACCAGGGAACAGGAACCAGGAACCGAGGAACAAGCGACAGAGGGAACGGGCACGCCGGCCGCTGAACAGACCCCTGCCGCCGAGGCCAGCATCGCCGCGGAGTCAGCCGCAACGATCCCGGAGGCCCAGACCACTCCACCGCCTGAACCCGGCCCGCAGTCCAACCCCAACACCACAACGGAGACCGTGATCCAGAATGGTTGACGCCGCGGACGCAATCGGCAAGGCGCGCGCCGCGGTAAGCGAACGCGCAGAGCTCCCGGGCATGAGCCTGATGGAGCACCTGGAAGAACTTCGCAAGCGCATCGTCCACTCCGCCATCTACATCGCCGTGGGCTTTGCCGGCTGCTGGGTCTTCCGTACCCAACTGGTGAATTTTCTCCAGGCGCCGCTCACCCACATCGGCAAATCGCTGGTCTTCACTCACCCCATGGACCCGCTCAACCTGGATCTCCAGGTCGCGTTCCTCGGCGGCGCCATCATCGCCTCGCCGCTGATCCTCTATCAGGTATGGCTCTTCATCGCCCCCGGCCTTTACCAGAAAGAGAAGCGCTTTGTCATTCCGTTCATGGCCGCCACCATCGCCCTCTTCCTCACCGGCGCCGCTTTCGGCTACTTTTATGTGCTGCCCGGCGCCATGGAGATCCTGATCGTGAAGTTCGGCCACAACTTCACACCCATGGTCACCATCGAGGACTACTCCAGCTTCTTCCTTTCCATCATCCTCGGCCTCGGTATCAGCTTTGAGCTGCCCATCCTCATCTTCTTCCTGGCCATGTTCGGCATTGTGAGCCCCAGGTTTCTATGGAAGAACATCCGCTATGCCATCCTCGCCGTCTTCGTCGTGGCCGCGGTCATCTGCCCCAGCCCCGACCCCTGGACCATGTGCGTCTACGCGCTGCCCATGCTCGCGCTTTACGCCATCGGCATCTTCGTCGCGTGGTGGGTCCACCCCTCGCGCCGGAAGAAGAAGGAGCAGGTCGCGTGATATGCCGTGTGCCCTTCCAAGCCGGTTGGTAAAGGAGCGTTGTCATCCTGAGCGGAGCGAGGCCTGTCATCCTGAGGAGCGTCGCGACGAAGGATCCGCGGTTGCTTTTCGCCGCGTGTCCGTCAACAGCGCCATTTTGCTTCTCGCGTTACTGATCCTTCCCTCCGCCGCCTTCGCCCAGCACTTCGACGGCCTGAAGGCCTACAACTACGCCCGTGACTTCGTGGCCATCGGCCCGCGCTGGCCCACCAGCCAGGGCCACGCCAAAGCGGAAGCCTTCCTCCGCGCACACCTCCAGCACGACAACCTTGAAGAAGACACTTTCACCGCCGACACGCCCATCGGCCCTGTGAATCTGCGCAACTTCATCGCGCGTTTCCCCGGCAAGAAAGATGGCGTCATCGTCCTCGGCACCCACTACGAGACCAACTACCCGCTGAAGAACATTAACTTCGTCGGCGCCAACGACGGCGCATCCACCACCGGCCTGCTGCTGGCCATTGGCGACAAACTCCGTGCCCAAACCGCCGGCGGCCGCCAGCTCGACGGCTACTCCGTGTGGCTGGTTTTCTTCGATGGCGAAGAAGCCTTCGTGAACTGGTCGCAATCCGACTCCACCTACGGCAGCCGCCACCTCGCCGCCAAGTGGGCCGGCGACGGCACCCTCAAGCGCATCAAGGCCTTCATGCTCGCCGACATGATCGGCGACAAGGACCTCGACATCCAGCACGAAACCAACTCCACCGCATGGCTCGTCGATCTCGTCCGCAAGGCCGCCCACAAATACAGCTACGACCGCTACTTTTTCAAAACGGACGAGGCGGTGGAGGACGATCACCTGGCGTTCGTCCACCGCGGCGTCCCTTCCATCGACGTCATCGACCTGGATTACGGCCCCAACAACAGCTACCACCACACAGCCGACGACACGATGGACAAGATCAGCGCCAAAAGCCTCACCATCGACGGCGACGTGTTTCTGGAAACGATCCGCCTGATCGATCAGAGATAGATTTCAGTGGTCAGTAGTCAGTGGTCAGCCGGGTTCGCCCTTGCGGCACATCGGCACACTCCTCGACAATGAATCGGTGTTTGACTCGGGCTGCTAATAACCTGCCGCGAATTACATCCACGAACGATGAGCTGTGAACTGACAACTGAAATCGGACAACTGAGAACTGTCATTCAATGATTGGTGGCGCAAGCTGGACATGGTGGATCGGATTTCATCTTGCAGTGGCGCTGCTGCTGTTCGTTGACTCGCGCCTGCCCGGGCATCGCCGCGATTCACCCCCGTCCCAGCGGGCCGCATGGCTCTGGACCGCGTTCCTCGGCATCGCGGCCGCACTCTTCGCCGCATGGATCGCCCTCAGCCAGGGCCACGAGCCGGCCCTCCAGTGGGTCGCCGGCTACGCCATCGAAACTTCGCTCTCCATCGACAATCTCTTCGTCTTCCTCATCCTTTTCCAGGGCTTCGCCATCAGCGCCCACCGCCAGCATCAGGCGCTCTCCTGGGGCGTGGCCGGCGCCGTCGTGTTGCGCGCCGCATTCATCGTCATCGGCATCACCCTCCTCCACCGGTTCGCCTGGGTCACTTACCTCTTCGGCGCGTTCCTGCTCTACGCTGCGTGGCGCCTGCTGCGCGGCGGCTCCGCCCGCGCCGCCATCCCCGAATGGATTCGCCGCTTGCAGCCCGCCCAGGGCTCGCTCCTTCCCGTCATCCTCGCCGTTGAAGTCACTGACCTGCTCTTCGCCGTCGACTCCATCCCCGCCGTCCTCGCCGTCTCTCACGATCCCTTCGTCGTCTATACCTCGAACATCGCCGCTATCCTCGGCCTGCGCTCGCTCTACTTCGGCCTCGCCGGCCTCCTCGACCGCCTCCGCTATCTCCATTACGGCCTCGCAGTGCTGCTCGCCTTCATCGCCCTCAAGATGCTCGCCGCTCCCTGGGTCGAGATCCCCATCACCCTCTCGCTCGCCATCCTCGGCGCCATCCTCGGCCTCTGCGCCATCGTCTCCGCCATCGCCGGCCCCGCGCAAGGCAGATCCTCCATCCAGCGGTGATACAGCCTGGAGCCTATTAGCCCGTAGCTAAGAACTGGAGCCACCAGCTCATAGCTTTTGCTAAAGGCTTCCGGCTACAAGCTACCGGCCCTCGTTCCCTGCTTCGGTTATCCTAGGAACTGCACGGCGATGAAAACTTTCACTATAGACGAAGCGCAATCGCTGCTTCCGGTGCTGGAAGCACTGCTCAAGCGCGCCCTCGACGGCAAACAGGCCGCCGAAGAAGTCGAGTCCCGCCTGGCCGACCTCAGCCGACGCATCTACCTCTCCGGCGGAATGCGCGTCGACATCTCCAGCGTCGCTCGCCAGCGCGCCGAAATGGAATCCCACCTCGCCCGCGTCCGCGAAAGCATCGCCGAAATCGACTCCATCGGCGTCCAGGTGAAAGACCTCGACAACGGTCTGCTCGACTTCCCCTTCAAACTCGAAGATGAAGTGGTCCTGCTTTGCTGGAAGATGGGCGAGCCCGCCATCGAGCACTGGCACTCCATGGATTCCGGCTTCCGCGGCCGCCAGCCGGTTGATGACCGTTTCCGCCGCCGCATAGGCCCCAACGGCCGCCCCAACTAGAAACAGGGAGCAGGGAATAGAATTTGCCTTCTACTCCCTATTCCCTATTCCCTATTCCCTATTCCCTGCTTTTCTTACGCCGCCTTCAGTGGCTCCGCCGGATACATCGCGGAAAACGGCACCGACTCCAGCAGATCGCCCACCCGCTCCATGCTCACTGCGTCGGCAACCGCATTCTCCCGGTCCACGTAGATCACCACGAATACCTCGTCGCGTCCCTCCACGCACACCCGCTCGCGCACCCGCGGCACAAACCCCGATATTGCATCCGTCACCATCTTTGCCCGGTATAAGCGGTCCACCAGCTTCAGGATCTTCGCGGGACCCAGCACCCTTTCGCGCGCGCTCGTCTGCTCTTCCGTCGGGCCGTCCGTCAGCCCTTCCGGCACACTCTGCGGCCCGGTCTTCTCCTGCTGCGCGAATTTGAGCGCGGTGAGCGCCCGGGAGGTAAGGAAGGCGGGCCTAGGCATGGTTGAGCCCTTTTTCAACTAGGTTTCGAGAGAACTATCGGGCCTATTGATCAACACAGACAGAAGTGCCGGCCCGTAGAATCGATACTTACTCCGCTTCGATGCGTCGGCCACGCGACAGAGTTGCACTTCTTTCGCGCTCGCGGCCGAGGCGATCAGATTGCGAAGTATCCAGGCCCGCGCCATGTTCCTCGACGAAGACCACGTCCGCTCGCTGCTCACTTACGACGCGCTCATTCCGGCCATCCGCCAGGCGCTCATTGATTCCTCTGCCGGACGCGTCCTGCAGCCTCCGCGCACCATTCTCCGCCCCGGCAACCATGAGGGACCGCGCGACGGCTGGTTCGCCGTCATGCCCGCCATCTACGGCGATGTGATGGGCGTGAAGACCGTAACCTTCTTCGCCGGCAACGCCGCCCTTGGGTTGCCCACGCATATGGCCATCGTCGAGTTGCTCAGCCGTGCCACCGGCCAGCCGCTCGCTATTATGGACGGCCGCCTCATCACTGAAATGCGCACCGCCGCCGTCTCCGCCGTCGCTCTCGATGCCCTCGCCCCGCCCGATGTCACCACCCTCGGCGTCCTCGGAGCCGGCGTGCAGGCGCGTTCCCATCTTGAAGCGCTCTGCCGCGTCCGCCCCGCCCTCGACGACATCCGCATCTGGAGCCGCACCCGCGCCAATGCCCAGCGCCTCGCCGCGGAAACCGCCGCCGCAACCGGTGTTGCCGCTCGTGCCGCCGACATTGAAGACGCCGCCTTCGCCCAGGTCGTCCTCACCGCAACCGCCTCGCCCACGCCCGTCCTTCTGGGCCGCTGGCTCCGTCCCGATGCACTTGTCCTCGCCGTCGGCGCGGTCGGCGCCTCGCTGCGCGAACTCGACGATGAAACCATGCGCTCCAGCTGGATCGTCGCCGAATCGCGCGCCGCCGCTGAGCGCGAAGCCGGCGACATCGTCCTCTCCGGCGCCTCTGTTCAGGCCGAGATCGGCGAGATCCTCGCCCATCCCGCCGAGTTCCCCATCCCGCGCGGCCGCATCCTCTTCAAGTCCGTCGGCATGGCCATTGAAGATCTCGTCGCCGCCCGCCTCGTCTGGCAGGCCATGCAACGCTGAATTCAATCCTGGTTCCAGCGGACGCCAAAGCAACTACACCCAGCGAGCAGGCGTCCAACAGCGCATTTGGGGGCTCTATCTGAATGTCTACACATAAATATGTTCTGGCAATTTTGGCGGCAGGCACCATTGCATGCGCCGCCTCAGCTCAAACCACTTTCTCACCCCGTTTCGACGCGCTCAACCAATATCCATCCACGCAATTACAAGTCGATCTAAACGGCGACGGCATTCCGGATTTCCTGTCGTTCTCGAGCGGTTCAGGATTGAAAGAACTCCTGTCGGCGGGCGGCGGGGCCTACACGCTGCACACACTTTCCTCTGAATCAAGTTACGTGCCGCTGGCGTCGGGCGACTTCAACCACGACGGCAAGAACGACGTGTTGTTCTACGACTATACCGGCGGTAGCAGGCTTTTCGTAATTGGCTACGGCAACGGCGCAGGAGGCTTTTCGTCGTTTGAAGCCGCGCCCAACCTGCCGGGAGTCGTAACCGGGGAACTGTCGACGATCGTCGCGGAGACCGGAGACTTCAACCACGACGGGCGGCCGGACGTCGCGATGGCCTATCAGGACAACAGCAACAGCAGCGCTCGCGTCATTCGCGTGGTGCTGTTCCTCAACAATGGCAGCGGTTTCACGAATGCCGGGACCATTTACCAATACAACATGCCTCAGGGTTCCCAGGGCGGCGTAACCTACGATAACTCGCCGGAGTTCGATCTCCGCATTGGCGACTACGACGCGGATGGTCACGGCGACCTGGCATTGCGCTACCTGATCACGCCTCCCGACAATCCGGTGCAACCTTCTGAAAGCCTGGTGGTGCTCTACGGCAACGGGGCCGGCAAATTTACTCCGGTGACGGTCTTCGCCAACCGGCAGTCGGACATGGTGATCAACTCCGCCGACCTCAACGATGACGGCGCCACCGACCTGGTGGGCGCCAGCATCGACCACACCGTGCGCGTCTTCTACGGGCACACCAATCGCACCTTTACCCAGACGGTCCTCTCGTCCTCATCCAGCAACGGCGCGCTGAATTATGCGCCTCAGATTGCCGACTTCGACGGCAACGGCCTGAAGGATATTGCATTCGCTGCGGATGACACCGCGGCCAACAGCAACGATTCCGGCATCCGCGTACTCTACCAGACTGCGCGCGGCGTGTTCTCGATGGGCGCCTACACCAAAACCGACAACTTCAACATCAACAGCGTGGGCGAGTATCCATTCACTGACGTGTTTGTTGGCGACTACAACCACAACATGAAACCGGATGTGAGCTTGTTTCTCTCCGACGTGTCCGCCAATCACAGTGACAGCCTGGGCCTGATGCTGAACACCGGCAGCCACACCGTAGGGACATGCGCCCCGCCGGCGCTGGGCATTCACGTCTGTTCGCCGGGATCGACTGCCTCAAGCACATCGGTCGCGTTTAATCTCAGCGCCACTTCGTTCTACCGGCTTCGCAAGATGGAGATCTGGGTCGACGGCGTGAAGAAGAGCGAGACCTATCACGTCTTCGGCACGCAAGGCTACGACCAGGTGAAGCTGACGCTGCCCGCGGGTAAGCACACGGTGGGCCTCTACGCGGTAGCTTTCGATGAGTCAATGGCGCTGCATACGTCATTCGCTCTGACCGTGCCATAACCGAAACATCAACGTCAGCCGGGGCCATTGCGCCGTCATGCGCAGTGGCCTCATCTTTCCTGCAAAGGCACGCTGACCTCCGAATATTGACAAGGTCACCGGAGCGTTTCGTTCGCTGACCGGCTCACGGTCATAGGCAAGCGTGTAAGGGCGCGAAAGAGCCCGGACGCATCCGCGGATCTCCGGAAGTTGAGGAAAAAGCCCAACCAGGCCAGCCGGGCAGACCCATTTTGTCCCCGACTCTGCATCACACCTGAACGGAGTCTCGCGCCCGTGCGGGCCGGGAACCCAACGGAGGTTTAAGACTTATGCGATCGATAAAGACCCTTGTTCCGGTCCTCGCTTTGGCCGGCTTAGTGAGCGTTTCCCTCATGGCGCCGCAGTCCGCCCCGGCACAGCAGCCTGCTCCGAACCAGCCCTCTCCGATGCCGCAGACCACGCCGGCCCAGCCCAATCCGGCCGCGCAGCAGCCCGCGCCTTCGGCACAGCCCGCGCCCTCGGCGCAGCCCCAGGATGATTCAAAATCAGAGGCGGTTCCGGCGCCCAGCACGGCTGATGCGCCGGAAGCCACCAATGCGCAGCTCAGGCCGGTTACCTGCGAGCTGGAAAAGAAGCTGGACACGAAGAATGCCAAGGCCGGCGATCCTGTGGTGGTAAGAACCACGGAGAACGCCACCACGGCGAGCGGCATCGTGATTCCCAAGGGATCGCTGATCGTGGGACATGTGACGGATGTGCAGCCGCATGACAAGACCAATGAGAATGCGCGGCTCACGCTGCAGTTCGACAAGGCCCAGTTGAAGGGCGGCCAGACGCTTCCCATCAAGACCGTGCTGCAGAGCATTTCACCGGCCGAGATGAACGTTCATCCGACAGACACGCTGAACTCGCAGCCCTCGGCGCCTGAAGCGGCGTCCGCGGGCGGCGCGCCGGGAAGCTCGAATGGATCGCGGACGGGATCCGCGCCCGCCAGCGGTTCTTCGTCCACGTCTTCCACCGCAGGTAGCGCGCCGGCCGTGACCAGCGGAACCCAGGACCAGGCCGCCGCCGCTGCTCCCAAAACCGGCACCGTGGTCGTGCGGCACGGCAACGTGGCTATCAAAACGACGGCGCTTCCGGGCGTGCTGCTGGCGACGAATGCCAATGGACAACCGTTCTCGAATGCATCCGGAGCACTGCTCGGCGCGAAGCAGAACGTGCACCTCGACGGCGGAACGGAGTTCGTGCTGGCAGTGGCGGACGTTGCGCCAAAGCCGACGAGGTAAACGCGGCAAGCAGAGACGAAAGACCCAGGGTCTAACGCAAATTCAGAATTGCAAACTAGATCTCCCATCCCCCATCCTTGCGCCTTCATTCTGGCGCAAGAATGGGAGCGCGGAAGGAGCACGGGCCTTCACGGGTTGCGGAAAAACTCCCGACTGGCGGCGCTTTGAAAGGGCTCGGCTTCAGCCGTGCCGCAAAGTGGCTTAAAATCGGCCGGGCTTTAGCCTCTGAGGGATGGTTTGTCACCTTCCGGATCCCCAAAGTGAGTTCTTCCGCAGCCTGTTCTGGCCCCTGAATGGACTCGACGCAATGCCGAGGCTTTTAGGCCTCGGCTGCTCGTCTCCCCGCGAATGCTGTCCTGTTTTCGGACACTTTCATTACTTCAGGCTCAGATTGAAATGGGTTTGCGTAATCTGGCGCACACGCGCTCTATTCGCTAGCATCGGCAGTGTTAGAGAAGACTTGAGCCGGCCCCGATTCGAAGAGGCCGCTTAAATAAATTCTCAAGCGGGGTGCTCGGCATGATTCCGGATTCGTCGCGGTGGGAAGGCATCGAAATCAGCCCGCGCTTTCGACGGAGCATGGAAGAGCGCATCGCGCGGTTGGAGCGCGAAGCCGACTTCGACGAGGCGCAACTGGACAGGCTCTGGGATGTGGACCACATCCGGCGGCAGCGGAAACTGGTGGCCGCTGAACGGGCTGAATCGCTGCGGATGCGGTTGTTTCTCGACAAAGTGGGGACGCGGCTGCCGGCGCCGATGATTGCGTTGTAAAGAACAAAGGACCAGCGAGGTTCTCAGACGCGGATATACAAGAGATTGCCCATAGATTACGAGAGATTCGCCATAGACAAAAAATAGACTTTCCACCGGGTGCCCCAGGTTCGGCGCGTGTTTGTTTTTGCGCCTGACCTGGGATACCACAAACCGGCCAGAACGAATTCATGCGGTCATAGAACTTGCGGTTCCGGCGAAGAACCGATAATGGACCTATGGCCGGAAACGATCGCAAGCTCACCTACTTTGTGGTGGATGTTTTCACTGAAGCGCCGCTCAAGGGCAATCCGCTGGCGGTGGTCATGAACGCCTGCGCCCTGGAGACTGAGGAGATGCAGGCGATTGCGCGCGAGTTCCATCTTTCTGAGACCACGTTTGTGGAGCGCCGCGCTGCCCAGGTGGAACGCGAAGAGGGCGTGCGCGTGCGCATCTTCACCACCGAAGAGGAACTGCCTTTTGCGGGGCATCCCACGCTGGGAACCGCAAGCGTGCTGAAGCTTACCGCGCCGGACACAGTGCGCGACGGAGTGGTCACGCTCAGAGAAAACGTAGGCCCGATCCCGGTGCGGTTCGAGCCCGGGGATTCCTTGTTTGGCGAGATGACGCAGCGCGACGCGGAGTTCGGCGAGGAACTGGAGCGGGATCAAGTGGCGCGGCTGTGCGGGCTCTCCGTGGACGACCTGGATGCGGAACACCCGCCCCGGTTGGTATCGACCGGAAACGCCTTTGCGATTGTGCTGCTGAAGAGCGTGGAAGCGCTCGAACGATTGGCGGTGCGTCAGGACGAAGCGACGCCGTGGCTGCGCGCTCGCGGCGGGAGATGGTTTTACGCCATGGCGCCGGAAGAAATTGACGGAGAGCGCGGCTGGCGCGCTCGCATGCAGTTCAACGGTGGCGAGGATCCCGCAACCGGGTCGGCCGCGGGATGCGCGATTGCGTACCTGGCGGAGCGCCGCATCGCCCGCAGCGAAGAGCGCGTGCGCGTGCGGCAGGGCATTGAAATCCATCGTCCCAGCGAGCTGTTTTTGACTGCTAGCGTGGGAGCCGATGCACGGGTGACCCGCGTACGCGTGGCGGGGCGCACCGTAATGGTGGCACAGGGGACGCTTTTCCTGCCGTGATGCACACGTATTCAACAGCTTTTCATAGAGCCAAGTTGTTCGCTTTGAGCTTTGTAGATGTTTTCCCTCAGGGGACGCACGCAGGGAGTGTCGATCTTCGCTTCTCTTTCCCTCTTTTCGCGGGGACCGATTCCTCGTACTCTGCGAAGCATTGGTGAAATTTGAACGGCTTTCGAGCCTGATTTGACCAGGGCTCCGAACACCATCACGGCCGCGAGCGAATCGGCTTATCTGCGCGCGGCATCCGATGCCCGTTTCGGGTCCTGGTCGTCGGGTTCATCCCGGCTAAGAGCTGGCTGCGCGGGCACGAGCGCGCCAGACTCTTGGGATGAGCCTTGCCTCCAATACCGGCCCCGGCCATGACCCACAGGAGCATCTCTACAGCCCTCAATCAGAGGGGCGGGGGATTTCTGTTGTCTGGCTCCAGAAGAGAATCCCCAATGATCGGAGTGTAATTCCTCAAATGCGCCCAAAGAAAATTATCATGTGCGTCGATGCGAACGAGAACGACCTTTCCGTTCTGTCTTTCATGCTATCCACAAATGGCTACCGGGTACTGGCTGCGCGCAATGCGCACGAGGCGGTGGCGCTGTACTCAGAAAACGCGATAGACCTGGTGCTGGCCAACCATGCCCTGCCGCCGGGAAACGGCGATCAACTGGTCAGGAGACTGAAGCAGATCGCACATCATGTGCCCATGATTCTCCTGGGCGATCCTCTGAAGATGGGCGAGCAGATCCACGGCGCTGACGCAATGCTCGCGAAGAAGAACTGCTCGCCGCAGGAGCTGCTGGAGCGCATCAGGGTGATGAGCGCGAGGAAGCGTGGGCCGCGCAAAGGCAGCACGCGGATGGCGGCACCTCCAGCGCAGCTCGCGGTGGCGTCGTAGCGGCGCACGGACCGCCCGCCTCCTCACTCAACACGAGAACGGAATGCAGCGCCGTAGGCGCAAGCTTCGTTGAGGTTCGTTAGCCCCCTGCTTCAGCGTGGGGAGGGCGGCATCAACGGATGGCCGTGAGTCCCGTAGGGACGGTGCCTGCTCATTAGGCCATGATTTCAGAGCCTGGGGAAGAACTCGCTGACAAAGGAAAGGCGCGTAAGGGCGGGACTTTCAGTCCCGCCGCTATCCGCCCAAACAGAGCGCCCGGGCTTTAAGCCCCTGAGGTCTGTCGCGTCGGGTTTTCGCCCTCACACCAATTTTTCCGCAGCCCGCCTTGACGGCCGCAGGTCCGCACCGAATCACTACCTGTTGAAAACGTTGCAATCACATGATTATATTGAAGAAAAAGTTTCTTGCAAATATGCGATCTTAGTTTATTCCAGAGCTATAATATCTCCAGAACCAGAAAACCATACCTGGGCCTCTCATTTCAGGTATACGGTCTTTTGAGCGGCTGGACGGTTCGGGAAGTACGACGGAATCACTGCACTTTATGGGATTAATCCAATGATTCCAAAGTACATCGCCGTTTTTTATTTGCAGCTTTACCCCGGATAGACGTTGGAAGGCTTCGGCGGACAAGTGCGTAATTCACTGCAGTTTTAGCACATAAACCTCTGATTCCAATGGACATCTCCGTTTTTTATTTCGCCGCAATGCCTAAACTCTAAATTACTATTTTCCAAATAGGTATTTACGTGCTATCGTTCTGATCCATGGCAAAGAATACGGATCGGCGCGATCTCTTTCCCGGCGCACTGGAGCTGATGATCCTCCAGTCGCTCAGGCAGCGGCCCATGCACGGCTATGGGCTGGTCAAGCACATTCAGCAGATCTCCCAGGACATGCTCGACATCGAAGAAGGCTCGGTCTACCCGGCGCTGCAGCGCATGCTGCGCGAGGGGATGCTGGAGTCTGAAGCGGGCATCTCCGCCAAGGGCCAGCCCACCCGCATCTACCGCGTCACCGACAAAGGACTGAAGCGCCTGGAGCAGGAGCTCTCCAGCTTTGAGCGGATGTTCGCCGGCATCACGCGCGTGCTGGGAACGGTACAGGCGTGAAAGCGGCGAAGGACTAAGGGCATAGGGACCAGGGATGTAGGGACTAGGTGTGAGGTGAGTGTATGAACTGGTGGCGGGGCGTGTTCCGGCGGCGGCGGTATGAGGACCTGGCGGTCTCCATTGAGGAGCACATCGCCCTCAAGGCGGAGGAGCTGATGGAGGCCGGGATGCCGCGCGCGGAGGCCGAACAGGCGGCGCGGCGTGCCTTCGGCAACCGTACGGTAATCACCGAGCGCAGCCGCGAGGCGTGGCAATGGCCGCTGGTTGAAAGTATCTGGGCCGATATGCGCTACGCGGTGCGGCAGATGCGGCGCAATCCTGGATTCGCGGCGGTGTCGGTGGGAACGCTGGCGCTGGGGATTGGCGCGGCCACGGCGCTGTTCACGGTGGTGGATCACGTGCTGCTGCGGCCGGTGATGTACCGCGACGCGGGGCGGCTGGTTCAAATCCTGAAGAGCACCAGCATGTCCCCGGGAGGAACCACTCCGGCGTGGGCCGACATCGAGCAGTGGATGTGGCAGAGCCGCTCGTTTGATTCGATGGCCTACTTCACGGGAATGGGACCGCGCAACTTTATTGTGACGGGCGCTTCATCGGCACAGGTGAGCGGGGAACAGGTAAGCGGCAACCTGTTTGACACGCTGGGCGTGCGTCCGGAGCTGGGCCGCGGGTTCAATTCCGCGAGCGCGCAGGGCGGCAAGGATGACAATGCGGCGGTGCTGAGCGACGCGGTCTGGCGGGGCGTGTTTGGCGGCGACAAGGGGATCGTGGGCAAGGCGATCCAGATCAACAACCAGAATTACACCGTGATTGGCGTGATGCCGCGCGGGTTCAAGTTTCCGGCGAATATGGCTGCATTTCCCCAGATCTGGACGTTTCTGGATCCCGTGGAGGGCGCGGCGGCCAACAACAAGGTGAACGCCTCGGCAAACGTCTATTACACGGTCCTGGCACGGTTGCGACAGGGCGTGACACTGGAGAATGCGCGCGCGGAGATGAACGTGGTGCAGGGGCGCGTAGCCGCGCAATACAAGGACTCCGACTACATGGATCCGGAAGAGCGCAAGAGCGAAAACCGTGCCGTGCTGCGGCCCTACACGGAGACGCTGGTGGACGCAGACATGCGCAGGGCTCTGCTGGCGCTGTTGGGGGCGTCGCTGGTGCTGTGGCTGATCGCAGTGGTGAATGTGACCAACCTGCTGCTGGCGCGGGGGATGGCGCGGCAGCGGGAGATTGCCATGCGCGGGGCACTGGGCGCGAGCCGCGGGCGAGTGTTGCAGCAAATGCTGGTGGAAGGGCTGATGCTGAGCGGGGCCGCGTCGGCGCTGGGGCTGGGGCTGGCGGTGGGTTCGGTGGCGCTGCTGGCGCGCCAGCTGAGGAGCTATTTGCCGGTAGGCGCACCTGCGCTGATGCCGGATGCGTGGATTCTGCTGGCGCTGCTGGCAATGACGGGATTGACGGCGATCCTGGCGACGCTGTGGCCGGCGTGGATGGCATCGCACGCGCCGATTGAGCCGGCGCTGCGGCTGGGCGGCGTGCAGGCTGGCACAGGACGGCGGCAGCACCAACTGCGCGGAGCGCTGGTTTCAATTGAGATTGCGATGTCGCTCACGCTGCTGGTGAGCTGCGGGCTGCTGCTGCGCACGATCTACGCGCTGCGACAGGTGCCGCTAGGGTATCGCGTGGATCACATCCTGGTGGCGCGGCTGGATATTCCGCGCTACCGGTTCACAGGCCGCGACGTGAGCAAGGTGCTCTACGAACCGCTGCTCCAGCGGGTGCAAAAGGTGACCGGCGTGCAGGCTGCAGGGCTGATGAGCGAAGTCCCGCTGGGACACCATTTCCGCGTGCAACTGGGCCTTACCTCCGGTGGAAAGTCGATTACCGCGGTGCTGAAGATGGTGAGTCCGGACGTGCAGAGGCTGTTCGGCATGCGCATGCTGGCCGGGCGATTCTTCAGCGCTGCGGACACGCCAGGATCGGACGGAGCGGTGGTGGTGAACCAGGCGTTCGCGCGCGCGTACGCGCCGGACAAGCACGATCTCAGGTCTGTGATCGGAATGACGATGTGGGAGTTGAAAAAGGACAAGCCACTGCGCATCGTGGGCGTGCTGGATGACGAGCGGCAGATGTCGGTGGCATCCTCCGCAGCTCCCGAAGTGGAGATTTGCACCCGCCAGATCACGCCCGACGTGGGGTTATATGCCCTTTCCACCTCGGGCGCAGACCTGGCGGTGCGAACGGACAGGCCGGAGCGGGAGATGATGCCGGAACTGCGTGCACTGCTGCGGCAGGCTGCGCCGGAGTTGGAGAGCGCCGAGATTAAAACTATGAACCAGGTGGTGGAGGACTCGTACGGGAGCCAGCGGCTGGCGGCGCAACTGCTGGAGGGATTTGGCGGCGCGGCGCTGCTGCTGTGCGTGGGGGGACTCTATGGGCTGCTTGCCTACATTGTGGCGCAGCGCACGCACGAGCTGGGTATACGCATTGCCCTGGGCGCGGAACGCGGGGACCTGTTGTGGCTGGTGATGCGGCAGGCGGGCGCGATGCTGCTGGGGGGAGTTGTCGTGGGTACAGGGCTGGCGTACGCGTCCGGGCGGCTGGTGCGCGGATTTCTGTATGGCGTGAAGGCGCACGATGGGTGGACTTTGGCCGGCGCGGCGATCGTGCTGCTGGCGTGCGGGCTGGCGGCGGCGTGGCTGCCGGCGCGGCGCGCGGCGGGGGTGAATCCGATGGAAGCGTTGAGAAGCGAGTAAGGCAGGGACTAAGGGACTGAGGGACCAGGACGACCGAATTCGAGGTGAAAGATGCGTAAGCGGCGGTACGAGGATCTGGCGGTTTCGATCGAGGAGCACATTGCCCTGAAGACAGAGGAGCTGATGGCCGGGGGCATGACGCGCGAAGAGGCGGAGCGGGCGGCGCGGCGGGCTTTCGGCAACCGCACGGTGATCACCGAGCGCAGCCGGGAAGCGTGGCAGTGGCCGACGATCGAGAGCCTGTGGGCCGACGTGCGGTTCGCGGTGCGGCAACTGATCAAGTCGCCTGGGTTCACGGCGACCGCGGTGCTTACGCTGGCGCTGGGAATTGCGGCGAACGGCACCATCTTCGCGATCCTGACGGCGTTCCTGATGCCGAACCTGCCGGAACGGGAAGCAGACAAGCTGGTGGCGGTGTCGGCGGTGAATCCGAACAAGAATTTTCTGCCGGATGTGGACAACGTATCGGCAGCCAATTACCTGACGCTGCGCGCGGACACTGGAGTGTTTGCCGAGACGGCAGCGATGAATGACGGCATCTCCGGAAGTCTCGGCGGCGAGCACGAGCAGGCGGAGGCGATCCAATACGATGCGGTGACGCCCAACTACTTCGGCATTCTTGGATCGGGGCCGGCGCTGGGGCGCGGATTTCTTGCCGGAGAGGATCAACCGGGGCGCGGTCGCGTGGTGGTGTTGAGTCACGGGCTGTGGGCGCGGCGGTATGGGTCCGATCCGGGAATCGTAGGGCGGACGATCCGGTTGAACCGCGAGGACTACACCGTGGTGGGCGTGATGGGCGGCGATTTCCGGCTGATGTACTATACGCCGCAACTGTGGACGCCGCTCACACTGAAGGCCGCAGACGCTACGCCGGATGCGCGCAGAAACCGGTCCCTGATCGTGTTTGCGCGGCTGGCGCGCGGAGTGACGCTGGCGCAGGCGAATGCAGAGGCAAGGCGGCTGGCCGCGCGCGCGGCGGCGGATTTCCCCGAGATCGAAGGACGCTGGGGCGGATCGGTACGAACGCTCAAGGATTACCTGGTGTACTCATTCAGCATCGCGAAGGCGCTGGCCATCATGATGACGGCGGTTGGCTTTGTGCTGCTGATTGCCTGCGCCAACGTGGCCGGGCTGATGCTGACGCGGGCGGCGGGCCGGCAGAAGGAGCTGGCGATCCGGGCATCGCTTGGCGCCAGCCGCTGGCGCATCGTGCGCCAGTTATTTATCGAGGGGCTTACGATTGCGCTGATCGGGGGCGGAGCCGGACTCGGGCTGACGTGGGCAGGCATCCACTTGATGCGCTCGCTCCTGACGTTCAATGATGCCATCGCGGCGGTACCGATCGCACTGGACGGAAGAGTGCTGGCATTCGCGGTGGGCATAACGCTTCTGTCGGCGCTGCTATCCAGCGTGGCGCCGGCGCTCAAGTCCTCGCGAATTGACCTGAACTCCGACCTGAGAAGCGAAGGCCGCGCGGCGACAGCAGGCCGCAGCCGCAACCGGTTACGCGCCGTGCTGGTAGGCGGCGAAATTGCCATGGCGCTGTTTTTACTGGTCGGAGCTACGTTGCTGACTCGCGGAATCTACTCTCTGGAGCACCAGCGGCTGGGGTTCCGCGAAGAAGGTATGCTCACCGCCGGACTGACGCTGGACAAGGCGAAGTATCCGGATGCGGCGGCCCAGGCGAGGTTTGTGCGCGACCTGCTGCCGCGGGTGCGCCAGATTGCCGGGGTGGAAGATGCAGCAGCCACGTCAAATCTGCCGGCCACGGGTGCGGGCAGCATCACGGTGCACGTCGAGGGGATTGCCGATCCGCCGCCGAGCGAGCCGCGCGAGGCCGAGACAGTTGTGGTGACGCCGGAGTTCTTTGCCGCGGCGGCCGTTGCGGCGCTGCGCGGACGAACGTTCACCGAACAGGACGACGCAAATGCGCCGCGCGTCGCGGTGGTGAACGAGCGCTTTGTGCAGCGCTACCTGAGTGGAGGCGACGCCGTCGGCCGGCGGGTGAAGCTGGAGGTCGGCGATGGGCCGGCACAGTGGGAACAGATTGTTGGCGTGGTGGCGGACGTGAAGAGCTACTCCGAGGAGACGCGGGTGGATCCGATGGTGTACGAGACGTTTGCGCAGCGGCCCGCATATGGCTTTTCGCTGATGATTCGGGGACTGGCAGCGCCGGACAGCATGATTTCCCCGCTTCGTCAGGCCGTGGCGGCGGTGGACCCGGAGCTACCGCTGACCAGCGTGATGAGCATGGAAGGCGTCATCATGGCACAGCGGAACGGGGATCCGATCTTTGTGGAGATCCTGGGCAGCTTTGCGGGCCTGGCGCTGATGCTCTCAGCCATCGGTATTTACGGGCTCATCGCGTACTCGGTGCGGCAACGGACGCCGGAATTCGGCATCCGGATGGCGCTGGGGGCGAACGCTCGCGATATTGCCCGGATGGTTCTGCGGGAAGGACTGAAGGTCACGATTGTCGGGTCGGTGGTGGGGCTGGCGCTGGCGTTGCCGCTGGGCAATGCTTTCAATGCTATTTTCCCCGGCATCCAGTTCGTGTCGCCCGGCGTGTACCCGGTGGTGCTTGCCGCGATGGCGCTGGTGGCGCTGGCGGCAACGGTGGGGCCGGCGCGGCGGGCGGCGCGGGTGGACCCATCCCAGGCGCTCAGAAACGAGTGAATGGGGATGACAAGGCGAAAAGCGCGCCCTTTGATACCCGAAAGAATGGTCCTGCGGTCGAAATCGCTAAAATCGCATGATTAAAGCGGTTAACCCGGTTTCGGGGCGGCATTCGGAGGCTCTGGCCCTAAACGCGAGTGCAGAAACATCCACATTTCGGCCTTGATCTTAGTAAAATGGGGGGATGGAAATTCGACGAAGGTCAGGCGTTCTTTGCCTGATGACTCCGCTCCGAATTTGGCTGTTGGCTGGTATTACTTCGATTGCATTTGCGGGCGTGATGATCACGCTAGCCACCAGAACCGTGCAAGCCGATGTAAAGCTTCCCCAACCGGCAGCTACTGTGCCACCTTCGGTTCCGGCAAATACCATGGCGCCGGACACCAAGACTCACACGGGCCTCGCCGCCCGAACCAGGCACCTGATGAAGGGCTTGGCAAGCTGGTATGGCGGGGATTTCAATGGCCGGACTACGGCCAGTGGCGAACGGTTCGATATGTACGCGATGACAGCCTGTCATCCGACGCTGCCGTTCGGGACCCTGGTGAGGGTGGTGAACCAAACTAACGGGCGTTCGGTGGTTGTGAAGATCACCGACCGTGGAGACTTGGCGAAGGGACGGATCATCGACCTTTCCTATGGAGCTGCGGAGAAGCTCGCTATGACCAATGCGGGATTGGCTCCAGTTGTCGTGGATGTCATCGCCCGCGGGGCCAAACCGAACGGGGGAACAAACTAAGAGAGAATCTGAGCAGTGCGGAATGGCCGGCGCCGAGGCGCCGGCCATTCTTGTTTTTGGGGGCATTCAGTTTGCGGCGAGGTAAATAAAGCGGAAGGCGAAGAGCGCGGCCAGGACGTAGAGCAGCCAGTCGCGGCGGTGAATTTTTCCGGCGGCGATGTGGAGGACGGCCCAGGAGATGATGCCGAAGCCGAGGCCATTGGCGATGGAGTAGGTGAGGGGGATGAGGACCAGCGTGAGGAACGCGGGGAGGGCGATGAGGGGCTCGCGCCAGGGGATTTCGGAGATGGTGGCCAGCATCATGCAGCCGACCAGGATGAGCGCGGGGGCGGTAGCGGCCGGCGGGACGACTCCGATGAAAGGCGCGGCGGCGATGGCTCCGAGGAAGAGGACGCCGGTGACGATGGCGGTGACGCCGCTGCGTCCGCCGGCTGCCACGCCCGCGGTGGATTCCACGTAGCTGGTCACGGTGGAGGTTCCCACCAGCGAGCCGAAGATGGTGGCAATCGCGTCAGTGGTGAGAATGCGGCTGAGGCGCGGGATGGTGTGATCCGGCTGGATGAGGCCGGCGCGCTTGGTGACGGCGACGAGGGTGCCGAGGTTGTCAAAGAGGTCGACGAAGAAGAAGACGAAGACAATCTCCAGCAAGCCCTTGTTGAGCGCTCCACGAATGTCGAGTTGGAAAGCGGTCTGGGAGAGCGCGCTGAGGGCGAAGGGCGCTGGAGTCCAGTGGACCAGGTGGAGGGCCCATGCGATGGCGGTGACGGCGAGAACGCCGATGAGGATGGCGCCGCGGACTTTGCGGACCTCGAGGGCGGCCATGAGGATGAGGCCGAGAAGGGCCAGCGCGGCCACGGGGCTGCGCACATTGCCGAGCGAAACCAGTGTGTTGGGGTCGCGAACGATGAGGCCCGCATGCTGCAAGCCGATGAACGCGATGAAGAGGCCGATGCCGCCGGCGACCGCGGCGTAGAGTTCATGCGGGATGGCGCGCAGGATCATCTGGCGAATGCCCACGGCGGTGATGGCGAGGAACACTATGCCCGAGATGAAGACGGCGCCGAGCGCGGTCTGCCACGGGATGTGCATCTTGATGCAGACGGTGTAGGCGAAGTAGGCGTTGAGTCCCATGCCCGGGGCGAGGGCGATGGGATAGCGCGCGACGATGCCCATGAGGATGGATGCAAACGCGGCGGAGAGGCAGGTGGCCGCGGTAACGGCGGGCAGGGGCAGGCCGGCGTCGGCAAGGATGGCGGGGTTCACCAGGACGATGTAGGCCATGGTGAGAAATGTGGTGACGCCGGCGAGGATTTCCGTGCGCCAGTTGGTAGAGAGCCGCTGGAACTCAAAATAGCGTTCAAGGGATTTGAGCATGGATGCTCCTAGGAAAGCACAGCAGGGCGCGGGGACAAAGGGAATTGTTGGTGGGTCAGCGAGGGATATGGCCGAGGCCGGCGATCAGACTGCTGAGGCCGTTCCAGGCAATTTGCGCTCCGATACACAGCAAAACGAAGGCGATGACACGAAGAATGCCATGGGCTGTCGTAGGGGAGACTCGCGCTGTGATCCTGGGAGCGAAGGCATAGGCCAGAAAGACGCCGACGCAATTGAGGAGCATTCCGGCGACCACGCCCAACTGAGCGAAAACGATGTGGCTGATGGCGCCTTTGGAGGCATGCGCGCTCAACGTGAGGGTAACAACCAGGACACCGGGGCCGGCAGTGACGGGGAAGGTAAACGGATAGAAAACCTTGTGCTCAAGAACGCTCAAATCAGCTGCGGCCGCGGTTGGGTCGGCGGTCGTGGATGCATCCTTTTGATTCAGCAGGCCCCAGCCCATGGCCGCGACAACTAGGCCCCCGGCCAGTTGCACGATGGGCAGCGAGATGCCGAACGCCTTGAGCACCGCGGCGCCGGCCACATCCATGGTCAGCAGAAACAGCGCCGTGGTGATGGCGATCTTCCACGCCAGCTTCTTGTAGATCTTGGCGGTGGTGACGCCGACCATTCCCATGAAAACCAGGGACGAGCCGAGCGGATTGATCAGCGGAAACAGCGCGCTGAATGAGAGGGCAAAGAATTGAGCGAACTCCGCCATGAAATCTCATTGTACGAAGTCGCGCTCTTGCGAAGCCCACGCGATGCGCTCACACGGCGGCGGGCTGGCGCTTGCGGCGGTGCGTGAGGACAAGGTGCAGCGAGCCGCCCTGGATGAGGATGGAGAAGACGACGGTGAGATAGGTGGCGCCGAAGATCCAGGAGCCGCCAAGCGCCGCGGGAACGCTGAGCGCGAGGGCGATGGAAAGGCCGCCCCGCAGGCCGCCCCACGTCATGGTGAAGATGGCGTCGCGGCGCTCTTTCCGGCACAACCGGACAATGCCGATGCAAAGCGCGACCACGGCAAGCCGGACCACGTTGACGGAAAGGATGGCGGCGGCGCCGGCGCGCACGGTCTGAAGGTTGAACGAAACAGCGAGGATCTCAAGGCCAAGCAGCACGAAGAGAACGGAGTTAAGCACCTCGTCGATGAGGGTCCAGAACGCATCCACGCGCTCGTCGGCGATGAGGCCTTTCGGCTTTTGGCGGTTGAAGTGGCGAAGCGCGAAGCCGGCCACGACGGCCTCAAGGGGCGCGGAGAGATTCCACCTGCCGGCGAGCACATATGCGCCAAGGGCCAGCGTGAGCGTGAGCAGGATGTCGACCTGATAGGAGTCGACCATGCACATCAGCAGGGAGATGAGCCACGCGACGGCAATGCCAAGCACGATGGCGCCCCCGGCCTGGAGCAGCAGCAGCCCGGCGACATGCCAGGCGGTGGGCGTGTGGCCGCGGGCGATCTCGATCATGGTGAGGAACAGAACAGCGCCCACGCCATCATTGAAGAGCGACTCGCCGGCAAGCTGCGACTGAACGGCCTTGGGAATGCCGACCCGGCGCAGCATCTCCAGCACAGCCACCGGATCCGTGGGCGAGATGAGCGCTCCGAAGATGAGGCAGCCGGTCCAGGAGATGTTTTGGCCGGCCAGGAGCTTCATGAGGCCGGCGACTGCAAGAAAGCTGAGCACGGTGCCAGGTACTGAGAGGAGTGCCACGGGCAGCTTCTCGCGGGCGAGCTGCTCGGGATTGAGGAGGAACGCGCCGGCGAAGAGAAGCAGGGGCAACAGGCCGCGCAGGATGAGGCTCTCGAAGTCGATTTGGCCGGTGAGGCGCGAGGCCCAGTTCTGCACGCCGGGCACGAAATGTCCCAGATCGGCCAGCAGCAATGAAGCGCCGACCGTGAGCAGCATGGTGCCGATGGTAATGGGCAGGCGCAGCAGGCGCGAGCTGATCCAGCCGAAGAGCGCGGCCGTGGCCACCAGGATGCTGACGATCTCGAGTGTGTTCATCGCGACGGCCCCGCCATGAGACTAATGTAGCGAAGTTGTGAGCCGCGGGTTGAAAAACAGTTGTCAGTGACCAGAAAGTGAGCGGGTAGCCTTATCCTGAATGCGGCGTTCGGGGGCCAGGCATGGGTGCGAAAAGCGTGGAGCGATTCCTGGGGCTGGATGTGGGATCGAAACGCATTGGCGTGGCTGTTTCCGACGAGCTGGGGCTGACCGCGCAACCGGTGATGACGCTGGAGACGCGGCGCAACCGGCGCGACGATCTGCGTTCCATTGCGCGGCTGGCGCGGAAATACGAAGTTGCCGGAATCGTGGTGGGGCGGCCGCTGCATCTTTCCGGCGAGAGCAGCCCACGCGCGACGAAAACGGAGCGATTCGCCATTGAGCTTGGCGAGCTGAGCGGGCTGCCGATCCATCTGTGGGACGAGCGCTTGACCACGCACGAGGCGCACCAGTTGCTGTACGAGGCAGGGCGCAAGCGGCAGGAACATAAAGACGTGGTGGACCAGGTGGCCGCGACGCTGATCCTGCAATCGTTCCTGGACCATCGGCGGACCGCGCCTTAGCGCGATTTATCCATTCCCATCCCTGAAAGCCTGCGCCAGCTTGTGGACCTCGCCGGCATCCGCATCGCCGACCACGAAGAAGCGCAAGCCGCGCGCGTGCCATGTTTCCATGTTGAACGAATCGCGCACGCGCACGCCGTTTGCGAATGGGAGATCTCCCGCCAGGCCGTCCGCGTCCTGAACAATGAGGACGGAAATTCGGTGCTGCCGCACCGCCGCAACAACTTGCGCCGCCGGACGCCGATCGAAATAAACCAGCCGGGCGCCGAGCAAATTAAACTCAGTGCCTGCCAGCTCCGGCAGATTGAAGGAGAAGGGGATCTTTCCCTGGAACCACGGTTTCACCGTGTGCCTGTCGGAGGAGACCACATCGTACGGATTGGGACTGGCAAGATCGCTGACATGCAGATCCGCAGCTTCGCGAAAGGACTCATCGCGGAGCGTTTGCTGGCGGGCCCAGACCATGGCCACAAGAACAGCCGCAAGGGCCACGAACGCCGACGAAAGCAAAAAGAGCCGTCCCGATCCGGTGCGCCGCGGGGCAATTTGGGCCTGCAATTTCCGCCGGAAAGCCGGGTCCGGGGTGAATCGCGCACTCGCTGCGCGCAGTCCACGGTGGAGCCGCATCAGCGAAGCCACTTCCGTAGAGCATTGGCGGCACTCGCCGAGATGTTGCTGCACAGCGGCGTCCTGCTCCGCGGGCAGCTCGCCGTCAAGATACGCGGCCAGAGTGCTTGCGTGATCGCACGGCATCAGTGCACCTCCTGTTTTGCGTGGCCCGCCAACACCCGGCGCAGGGCGGTCCGCGCCCGCGAGAGCCGCGACATGACCGTGCCCAGCGGCACGTCCAGCACCTGGGCCATCTCCCGATATGACATCTCCTCCACGTCGCAGAGCAGGATCATCTCGCGATGGCTTGCTGGAATCGCCTCGAGCGCCGTGAAGATGGCCTGCTGGCTTTCGAGGCGGAGCAGCGCTGTTTCCGGGGTCGCGGGATCTGTCACGGCCTCGTCAGCGGGACGATCTTCGTCCTCCAGCGCGCCGGTTCGCTGCGCAGCCAGTCCGGTGCGCGACGTAAGAAACGTGTTCCTCAGAATGCGGAACATCCATGCACGAAGGTTCGTGCCCTCAGCAAACGAAGCGAAGCCCTTCAACGCCTTGGCATAGGTCTCCTGCACCAGGTCTTCGGCGTCGGTTCGATCGCCGGTAAGCCAGTGGGCATGGTTATAAAGCTGATCGAACAGCGGCATTGCCATCTGCTCGAAGTACATCCGGTCCATCCCTGTCCTTCCGCAGCCACTCGACGGCCAGAGCGCTATTTCCCTGAGGATAGGCGAAGAAACTGAATGATGTTGGCCCTTTCTTCCTCATTTGCGATATGAAAATCCATGTCGGTATCAGGAACAAGCGAGTCGGGCTTCGCCAACCATCGATTCAACAACTCGCTATCCCAGGTGAAATGCGCATTTTTAAGCGCGTCGGAATAGGTGAAATCGGGGATTGAGCCGGCGGGCCTTCCATAGACGTTCCTCAGCCGCGGCCCTTCCATATTCTTGTCCAGGGAGTGGCAGCCGGTACAGCGTTTCTCGAATGCAAGACGGCCCTGCACCGCGTCGCCGCCGGCAGATTGGGCCCTCACATCTACACGCGGGAACGCGAGGGCTGCTACCGCAATCGTCCATGTTGCGGCGAAGATGGCGAACGCTGAGCCCGTTCCGAGCGCCAGACCTGGTTCACTTCGCCTCACAGGCCGCTCTCTTTCGGAGTCGCGGGCGCCTCTCCCTCCAGCGCCGAGTCGACTACCGCGAGCTGGCGGCGTTGCGCGTTGAAACGGACGTCGGCGATGCCGAGAACGCTGCGCAGACGCTCCGCCGGAACCTTCATCGGGCCGGGCGACGGTGCGCTCCCTGGAGCCGGCTGCGGAAACGCCGTGGACATTGCGGTATGGAAGGTCACGCGGCCCTCCACCTTCTGCATCACCTGGTGAATGTGCCCGTTGAGCACCGTGACCGATCCGAATCGCTTCATCAGCGCGAAGGCCTGTTCGCTGTCGGACGTGGCCCAGCCCCAGTCTGGATAGACCGCCCACAGCGGAATATGCGCAAACAGCACAATGGGAACGCTGCTCTTGACGCCGCTCAGGTCCTGCTTCAGCCAATCGAGTTGCGCCTGCCCCAGCTTGCCCATGCCTTCGAGCTGCACCACGTTGACCAGCCCCACAAAGTGCACTCCCTTGTGATCAAAGCTGTACCATCCGTTTCCGCCGGTTCCCTTCCCGTAACGCTCGAGATAGAGTTTGCCGTCGTCCATCGAGGTGTCGTGCTCGCCGGGGACATAAAACACGCTTCGCCGCGATCCCAGAAGCTGGCTGAGCGTGTCAAATTCCCCCGGTTGCGAGGAGTGGGTAAGGTCGCCGGTATGGATGAGAAAGTCGGGCGGCGTGGGCAAGGCATCGATCCGGGCAAGCGCTGCCTGGAACGTCGCGGTCACATCGGTGTTTGCAGGCTTGCGAAAGCCGATGTGGCTGTCGCTGATCTGCGCGAAGGTGAAGTCGGACGGCTTTGCGCCGTGTAGGGTCTGACCGAAGGCATGCGACAGGGGGACGCCGCCAGAAAATGTCCACACGAGCCCGGTGCCCGCCCAGGCCATGCATTTCAAAAAGCCGCGGCGATCGATGCCGTCATCGATCGCCTCTGCTCCGCCGTCACGCTCATTGTTCCGATTCGCCATTCCGTTCTCTCCAGGAGCACAAGTGTGTGCAATGGAGATAACTGGGCAGGGGGAGCTTTATTCCCACCCGGCCTCAGACTAAGGAACGAGGCGCCAGTCGGAGACCATGCCGCAAAACGTGGTCTTGCTGTTGGGGGCTGCGCCGCTATTTATCCGCGGTATTCCGTCCGGCGGCGCCGAAAGGCTACGCACTCTGCCGCGCTGCGTATAATGAAGATTCAGATTTATCACTCCCTTAGCGGTCTGAGCCTCACGCTCCCCGCCCACGGACCAGGATGCCCGACCACATCAAGAGCCAGTTGCAAAAACAGATCGCCGAGCTCGAGCATGAGCTCGCCCATGAGTTGCCCGCCGAAATCAAAAAGGCCGTAGCCATGGGCGACCTGTCGGAGAATGCCGAGTACCACATGGCCAAGCAGCGCCAGGACTTTGTGAACGCGCGCCTGGGCCAGCTCAAGCGTCGGATGGCAGAGCTCTCCCTGGTCAACATGGCCAACATTCCGCACGATCGCGCCGGCTTCGGATCCACGGTAGTGGTGTACGATTCCACCAAGGATGAGGAGATTGAATACCGCCTCGTCACCAGCGAAGAGTCCGATGTTTCCAAGGGGCTGATTTCAACCACCTCGCCCATCGGACGCGGCATTGTCGGCAAGCAAGTAGGCGACGTGGCGACCATCCACACGCCCAACGGCAAGCGCGAGCTGGAAATCCTGAAGCTGACCACCATCCACGACGGATCCGGCAACAACGAGGAGAATGGTGAAGGCGTTCAGCAGTAACGAGGAACGGAAGACCATGACGTGGACAGGCGGGTTCGGCAGGGCCTGCGGTTGGCTTCTTGACCGCATCGTGCACGGCCTCGCCCTGACCCGCATCTCGCCCAACGTCCTCACGTTCCTTGGGCTGGTCATCAACATCGTCGCCGCCTTCTTCTTCGGCCACGCCAGCTCGGTCAACGCCAGCCGCTACTTCTTCTACGGCGGCCTGGTCATCATCGGCGCCGGCATCTTCGACATGGTCGACGGGCGCGTGGCCCGCAAAACCAACCAGGTCACGGTCTTCGGCGCCTACTTCGATTCCGTGATCGACCGCTACTCAGACGTCGTCCTCTTTTTCGGCCTGCTGGTCTATTACGCGCGCATCAACCATTTCCGCTACGTTGTCCTGACAGCCTTCGTCATGGTCACGTCGCTCATGGTCAGCTACACGCGCGCCCGCGCTGAAGCACTCATCGGGCAATGCAAAGTGGGCTTCATGGAGCGGCCCGAGCGCATCGTGCTCATCATCCTCGGCGCGCTCTTCAATCACTGGGGCGTGATGGCCCCGGTGTTGTGGGTGCTGGCCGTGCTGTCGACGATCACCGTCGTGCACCGCATCCAGTACACCTACCAGAACACCAAGCACCTGGCGCCGCTGGGCCAGTAAGCAGCCGCGTTCAAGCAACAACCGGCGCATTTGATCGTGGAAATCCGCATGAGCGGCATTCCTTGCCGCCGCCGAACCGATCGGAACATTGCGGACATTTGTAGGCCATGTAACGAAACCGGATCACCATGGCATACCCAGTGCAGACCAGGAGCCAAAGAATCGTCCCAAACAACACAACCTCGGAATTCTCAAGCCGCTTCCTGCCCAGCGCAAGCCCGAGAACAAAGGGGCCTATTCCGATTCCGTAGGCCCATTTACGGATGAATTGATACCGGCTGCGCAGTTGGGTGTAGTCACTGTAATCCACTAGCGAATGAACAGGCTCACTTCTATCCGGGCTCCGCGCCCACTGCGGAGGTGGCGGCAGCGTGACGTGACGCCGCTCGACTTCGATGTCGAGAGCCGCCGCGGCTTCGGGCACGAGGTCCTTCTTGTCCGCAAGGACTCGCTCCAATTCATCGTCGTTCAATTGCTCGTAATTGCGCAGGAAATCTTCTTTCGAGAACGGCACCTCATTCACCCCCGCGCCTCAGTCCCTACGCCGCTTTGTCCCTCAGTCATTGTCTTCTCAGTCCCTCGGTCCCTTCTTCCCTGCTTTTTCAGCAGTTCACTGCCACCACCGAGCACCCCTTAGTCCCCGGCTTCCAGCGCACCAGAAAATCTGTCACGGCACCGGTGTCTCCGCGCTGCACCGCCAGTTCCAGCGCCTTGTCCCTGGTGCTGTAAAGAAGCTTGCCCGCCTCGCTCAGCACCGCCACCTCCGGCACTCCCCGCTTCACCGGAACGCCGTACTGCTCGGCAATGTCGAGGTTCTCGTCCAGCTCGCCCACATTCACGTGGACCACCACAAAACTGGCGCCAAGGAGGGGTGCATTGCGCGCGCTGTGCAGGTACATATCGAGAACGATGCAGTCGCCGCACCAGTTTCCGCCAAACTCGAGCAGCACGCGCTTGTGCGTCTGCGCCGCTTCCTTCAGGGCCGCGGCAATCTCGGGCTTCGCCAGCGCCGGATCGGGATAAATTTCGCGGCTTGCCGGGTGCGCCGCGCTGCCAGCCAGCGCCAGCCCGCATCCCAGCACCACCATGCGAATGATCTTCAAGGGTATGACCTCTCCCTCTGTTAGATTCCAATGTCTGTCTCAGGTTACCGGATTACACCTTCCGCAGGCCGTCTCCGGCCCTATACTTGTCTGGGCATGAACGACATTCGCCGACGCCTCGAATCCATGCCGTTCCCTGATCTGGGAGCGATGATGGAAGGCTATGCTCGCGGGGCCGTCGAAACCGCCGCCACCGACTACCGCAAAACCCTCGACTTCACCGCCGATTCCATCGAAGTTCTCGACGAGATTCTCGTCCTGGTCGGCGAAAGCCCGGAGCACGACGTCGACTACGAGGTCCGCCTCTGGGGCAGCTACCTGGGCGAAATCATCCGCCAGCGCTACAACGGCGGCTGGGAGATGACCCTCTACCCCGGTGGTACCGTTGCGGTGCCCGCCGTGGACGTCCGAGGCTCGCGTCTTTTTCCTCTGATGAAGGTCTACCGGCGCCTGGCGATGGGCGAGGAAGAGGACCTGCGCAGCTTCTACGCCATGGTGACAGAGCGGCTGGGCAGGGCGGCCCAGGTGAACTGACTTGCCATCGCGGCCATGAGATGAGTGAGCTAGCTCACACGCGCGAATACCCACCCCTGTGCGACAATGAAAGAGTCAAACGGGCAGGAGGGCCGATGCGCCGTCCTGCGGAGGAGTGAATCAAAATGGGCGATCTTCTACAGCCTACCCACTTGCTGATCATTGCTGTCGTACTGCTCGTGCTCTTCGGGGCCAAGCGCCTGCCGGAGCTCGGCAAGGGGTTGGGCGAAGGGCTCAAGGGCTTTAAAGAGGGCATCAAGGGCGAGCCAACACCACCTGCGCCGGCAGCCACGCAGCAATCCGCGCCGGTGCCCCCGCCTCCGCCTACGACCCCCGTCGAACCCAAATAAGCGCCGGTCGCGGTTCGCCGCGCATCCGCCCGGAAACGCACCAAAAGGAAAGGCCTGTGCACCTCGCACAGGCCTTTTTCTGACACTTGAAACCTGATCCCTGAAACCTATCTCATTGATCCTGCGCCGAGGGATAGTAGCCGCGCTTCGCCACCACTTCCATGTTGGGGCGGTCCACGCGCACGTCGATGGAGCGGAACTTGCTGTCGATGAGCGGCTCGTGACTGGCGTAGACCAGCGTGTACTGCGTCCGGGCTTCTTCCGCCAGCGACTGGTAGCTCTTCTCGATATTGTTCACGCCATGCTCGGAATCCAGGGTGCCGCCCGTAGCCAGCGTGTACTTCACCAGCAGGTTGTCATACATGGTGAACGGCAGGTGAATCCGGCTCAGGCGGCCTTCTCCCCAGCGCGCCGCGTCGCCCACCAGCGTTCCGTAGACTGCGACGTTGTTCGTCTCCAGGTACCGCAGTACTTCGTTGTACTTGGCCTTGCTGCCGTACTCTGCGCCGTCGCTGATCACGTAAATCAGCCGGCGCCGCCCCTTGGGCCGCGAGGAAAGTTCCTTGCCTGCCGCCAGGACCGCGTCGTTCAGCGTGTGGATCTCCTTGGGAATGGTCATGAAGTAGCCGTTTCCGGCCGACCGGCCCTCCTGGAGGTTCGGATCCACGCAGTTCCCGTTCGCGTGCACGCCGCAGCTGTCGAACGGACCGGAATTGACCGGGTTCAGCGGCTCGCTGCCGGAAGATTTCGCCATTGCCATCAGGTAAGGCACCCGGGCGCTCTGGGCGCCGGTGAATGTGCCCGAGACGTTCGTGGTCCCATTCCCGTAGGTAATAACTTCAATTTCGTCGGCAGGCGTCAGGGCGCCCTGGATACCCGCAAGAGATTGGTTAATCGTGTCCATATCGCCGGCGCGCAGGCTCCGGTCCACCACAAACACGATCGACATCGCAGCCGCATCCACTGAGAAGAACTTCAGCGGCTCGTAGTTGCCGTTCTCAAAGACGCGGAAGTCGCGCCAGGTGAGCCCGGGAATGAGCTTCCCTTTCGAGTCCTTGATGGTCACCGGCACTTCCACGTAGGTCGTGTTGATAATCAGCCGCTGGCCAATATCTTCAGGTGTGGCAATTTGGGGCGGCGGTCCCGGCGGGGGTAGCTGCGGAGCCACCGGCTTAGGCTCCGGCACCGGCTGCTGCTGCACTGTCGCGCTGCCGTTGTCGGTTTCCGTTCCCGCTCCGCCACCGGGCTTGATGGGGCCCCGGGCGGCATCGGCCAGCGGCACCCTCGCCTGGGGTGCTGGTGCGTCGGGAACTGGTGCGGGTGGCTGCTGGCTTTGCCCCATCCCCAGGGGCGCCAGACTCAGGCTCACCAGAGCTGCCAAAGCCGTTGCTTTGAATCCCATCTTCACAGCTTGCCGGTCCTCCCCCAAACCCCGTCCAAATCCTTGCACGTGAGCACTCCGCCTTCATCCTTCAGACCTTCGGGTGCTTCCTCCGTCAGAGTATCAGACGCGCCGCGGCCAGACAGGTTTGCTTCGAAGGCCGCGACCACGCATACAGATTGGGGCTATGCTCTCTGTAGCCCGCAATTTCGCGTCTAATGGTGTATCGATGTCCATCCGCCCCAGATTCCCCGCCCTCCTGATGCTGGCCCTCCCGCTCTTCCCGGCCGCGGCCCTGGCCCAGCTTCCGCCTTCCCCGGACGCGCCGCCGGTCAGCACGGCTCCGCCCCAGCCCGAGGATGACCAGCCGGTGGCCTCCTTCAAACTCCAGGTCAACCTCGTCGACTTGTTTTTCGCGGTCAAAGGCAAAAACGGCGAGCTGATTCCTCACCTCTCGAAGTCCGACTGCAGCGTCATGGAAGACAAGCAGCCCCAGACCTGGAAGTCCTTTACCGCCGAAAGCGATCTGCCGCTCACCCTCGGCATTCTTCTCGACACCTCGGGGAGCCAGGACCGCGTCCTTCCTCTCGAGCAGCAGGCCGGCGGCCAGTTTCTGGAGCAGGTGCTGCGCAAGAAAGACGAGGCATTCCTGATCTCTTTCGACGTAAACATCGACTTGCTCCAGGACTTCACCAACAATTCCCACGAGCTGGCGCGAGCCATGAACAAGGCCGAGATCAACACCGCCGGCGGCAATGGCGCCGGGGGAATTCCCGGCCTGGGCGGCGGCACCGTGCCCATCCAGGGCACGCCAAAAGGCACCCTGCTCTATGACGCCATCTATGAGGCGTCCAACGAGAAGCTGAGCCAGGAAACCGGCCGCAAGGCCATGGTTATCCTCACCGACGGCGATGACCAGGGCAGCCGCATGAAGATCCAGGACGCCATTGCCGCAGCACAGAAGTCTAACGTCATCGTCTACGTGATCCTGATCGCCGACACCGGCTTCTATGGCGGATTCAACATGGGTTACTCCGGCTACTCCGCCGCCAAGAGGATCTCCGAAGAGACCGGCGGGCGCCTGATCAATGTGGGCAATAACGGCAAAAAGCTCGAAGACGCGTTCCAGCAGATCGAAGACGAGCTGCGCACACAGTACGTGGGCACTTATACGCCCACCAACAACAAGCTGGATGGAACCTTCCGCCACCTGGCCCTCAGTTGCGGCGAAAACATGCATGTCCAGGTGCGAAAGGGTTACTTTGCGCCCACGCCGGGGCAGACCAGCGGGCAATAGAGAGTGGTCGGTTTTCAGTGGTCAGTGGTCAATGAACCGAAATTGGTGAATACGAAACCGCGAACGATGGCGAACCTCATGGACGCCTCCGCACTTGACCACTGAGCACTGACCACTGACCACTGACCACTGAGCACTGAAAACTGACCACTGAGCACTGACCACTGTCTCACCACCGTTCCCGGAACACCGTCTCGCTCCCGTCATCGAATTCAACCTGCAGGACCGATCGCCACGGTGGTGCGTATGCGATGGGGCAGTCGGCCATCGCCGCATAATGGAACCGGCCGCCGCTCAGCCACAAGACGCGCTCGGGTTGGCCGTCCGACTCAGTCATGCGCATCGAGACGCACATGTCGGTGGGCATCACCCGCGTGATCCTGGCAAGGACTTCTCGACCCTCGTCAAAGAGCCTGCCCTCTACCAACAGCTCGATGTTCCGGTCGCAGTAATTCCCGAGAACACGCAGGCCGTCGTCCGGCGGGATTTCTTCCATGAAGCGCGCATCCAGCATGCGTAGATGGGTCAGCAGGCCGATGGGATGAAGCGGCTTGCGCAGAAAATCGAAACCCAGCAGGCGGATTTTCTTCAGTTGAAGATCATCCAGAACATTGGCGGAGAACAGAACCACCTTGCACGCTGGATGAATGCGGCGTACTCGAAAAGCGGCCTGGATACCATCGAGATTGCCCATTCGGATATCACTGACCAGGATGTCCGGTGCAAAAGTGCGGGCCACTTCGACCGCTTCCTCCCCGCTCATTACTCCTTTTGCTTCAAAACCCTGGCTATTCAAAATATGTTCGATCGTGTGCGTAATAACGGGCTCATCGTCCGCCACGATCACTCTCGGTCTGCTTGGGGCACCCGACAATCTCGCCTCCGCCGCCACACGCCGGTGAGATGGTTCGCCCAGGGGAGCTCACCGAACACCCTACGATGAAATATTTACACAAATCCGGTCCTCTTTGCCTGTCCCGCTCCAATCGGCAAAGCAACAAGGGCCATGCTCATTTCTACCTAAATCTTTGCCCCGGTGAGGCTTGGACCCCCTTCGGTTCCCATTACTGAAGTTTGGCAGCCCACATGCTCCCTCTCCCTGTCAGAAGGCTCTTCCCCGACGCCAACCAGCTTTGCGGGCGCCTTCGGCCTCCCATAGAAACTTGGCCGGCAGAACACAGACGGCGCCGGCAGTTTCCTCAGTTCTCGCTCAGTTTCTTCAGTTCTCGCTCACTAAGTATGACTTAAACAGGAACGGCCAGCCGGCCTGGATTCGCAGCACCCCGTTCGTGCTTCGAACGCAGGCCAGCTGGCCTCTTTTTTTCGTATGCTCGACGGCACGGAAGCGCGCGCTTCCTTTCCGCTTCCGCTTGTCTGTTTGCGTTTCACGTCCATCTTCTTGCCTGGCCCCCGCCTCACTGCCCAACTGCTATCCTGAACCTTGCACCAACCCTCCATGACAGAAACGTCACACCCCGATTTGCGCCCGCGTTCGGGACCTTCGCCACGAATGGCCTGGCTGGTTCTGGGGCTGATCTTCTTTGCGGTTCAATTTGCCGCCCTGTTTACTCCCCCCCTGCTGGATGACGTCGATGCCACGCATGCCCAGTCGGCCCAGCGCATGGATGAAACCGGCGACCTGGTCACGCTGTATGTGAACGGCGTGCGCTACCTCGAAAAGCCCCCTTTGCCCTATTGGCTGGCGGCCGCCGGGTTTCGCATCTTCGGCCAGAATGTGTTTGCCGCTCACCTGCCCAATGCGCTGGCCGTGCTGGGCTGCGCATGGATCTGCTGGCTCTGGGCCGGGCGGGCGTGGGGACGCCGCGCCGGCTACTATGCCGCGCTGGCGATGCTCACCTCCATCGGGCCATTCCTGTTCACGCGCTTCTCCATTCCTGAGGCGCTCCTCTCGTTCCTTCTTTTGCTGGCGCTGTGGAGTTTCCTCACGGGCCTGGAGGACCACAGGCCGGTGCGGATTTACGCCATGTGGGCGGCGCTGGCGCTGGCCACGCTGGCCAAGGGGCTGGTGGCGCCGGTTTTCTTCGTTGCCGCGGCCGTTCCATTCCTCATGCTGAGCGGGCAATGGCGCCGCTGGCGCGATCTAAAACCGGTGAGCGGCGTGCTCCTGTTTCTCGCCGTAGCCGCGCCGTGGCACATCCTCGCCGGCCTGGCCAATCCCGACCAGGGCCATCCGGTGGGCAATCATCCCACGCCCGGCAACGTTCATGGGTTCTGGTATTTCTACTTCCTCAACGAGCACGTCTTCCGCTTCCTGGGCACCCGCTATCCGCACGATTACAACCGCATGCCAGTTCTGTGGTACTGGTTCGCCCACCTGATATGGCTTTTCCCGTGGAGCATATTCGTCCCCGCAGTCATTGTCGTCGCATGGAAGACGCGCCGGGGCTGGCTCAAGCATCTGCGGCGCGACGCGGGCCTGACCGTCGATTTCTACCTCGACTACGCCGAGCGCGATGACGTGGCCACTTACGTTCAGCGGATGAAGTTCCGCGTCCGCTCCGCCTGGCTGCTGGCGATTTACTCCGCGTTCGTGCTGCTGTTCTTCTCCCTCTCAACCAATCAGGAGTACTACACGTTCCCCGCATGGCCGGCGCTCTTCATCCTGATTGCCGCGGTGCTCGCCAGCACCGAGGAGCGGCGCGGCCCGGACGACGCCAGGCCGCTGATCTCCTCGGCCTGGTTGACCGGCGCACAGGCGGCGCTGGCGATCTGCGGAATCGTGGCCGCCGCGGCCCTGGTCTGGGGCCTGTGGACCTCGCGCCACCTGCCCTACGTCTCCGACATTGGCACCCTGCTGGCGCATCGCGACGTGGGTGGATATACGCTCTCGATGTCGCACTTCTTTGACCTCACAGGGCCGTCGTTCGCCGCACTGCGGCTGCCGGCCGTGCTTGCCGCCATCGTGCTGCTGATTGGGCCGGCGATCAGTTGGGCACTTCGTCTGCGGCGCAGGCACCTGGCCGCCACCACTGCGTTGGCGCTCACCATGGCGGTCTTCCTTATCGCGGCGCACATCGCATTTGCGCGCTTTGATCCAATGCTCAGTTCCAAGCAGCTGGCCGATGTGATTGTCGCGCAAGGATCGCCGCAGGATACGTTCATCATTGACGGCGATCAGTCGGACGCGTCGTCCGTTATCTTCTACACCCACAACTTCCTGCGCAAGCCGGCGGACATCGTCATGCAACCGTGCTCGCAGCACAGCGAAGGCTCGTCGCTGCTGTGGGGATCGTGCTGGCCGGACGCGCCACACATCTTCCTCAGCGAAGAGCAGCTCTCAAAAATGTGGGGAACCGGCGAGCGCAAGTGGCTCTTCGCGCAGGACACCAACCAGGCCAAGGCGGAGCAATTACTCGCCGGGCGTCTGTACCCGGTGAAAACTATTGCCGACAAGGCCTTGTGGACGGACCGGCCATTACAAAACAGGTGACAGGAATCAGGCGGGAGGGGACAGCTGAAACCTGCCACCTGAAACCTGGCACCTGAAACCTCTCCCCTGTAACCTGTAGCCATGGCCGACTACGTCCTGTTCAAAACTGAACCCGCGGTTTACTCCTTCGACAATTTCCTGCGCGACCAGGAGACGGTGTGGGATGGGGTGACCAATCCCACGGCGGTAAAGCACCTGCGGGAAATGAAGAAGGGGACGAAGTGGATCTTCTATCACACCGGTGACGAGCGGCGTGCGGTCGGCACCGGAACCGTGACCAGCGTCGACGCGACCGACCCCAAGGTCCCCATCGTGAAGGTGAAGGCGGGCAAGCGGCTCAAGACCCCGAAGACCCTCGACGAGATCAAGGCCACGCCGCTGTTCAAAGAGTCTCCGCTGGTGAAGATCGGGCGCCTGAGCGTGGTGCCGCTGACGGAAGCGCAGTGGGATTGGTTTGTAGACTAGCTGCCTATGGCTGAAGTCGTGTTTTGAAAGGGCACGACTTTAGTCGTGCCGTAACCTATGGCTGAAGTCGAGTTTTGAAAGGGCACGACTTTAGTCGTGCCGTAACTGCCGCAGAATCAATCGGGCTTTAGCCCCTGAGGGATGGGTTTTCCTAAAGTTTCGACTTTTGCCACGGCCTGCTAAGCCAACTGAAAACCGGGCAAGCGCGCAGCCTTGCGATCGAAAGTCAGTGTCGCGCTGCGGCCCGTCCAGGTGCCGAGAGCGCCGATAAGCGCGTCGGAAAAGGACCCCGTGCCGCTCTCAAGCACGGTCATCGCAATATAAACCTGGCGCTCATTCTGGATAGACAGATTGTCAGTGGCCAAAAGGCGCTCGACTGCCTTTGCGAGATCTTCTCGACCGATTCCATAGACGCTGTCGAGTACCCAGACCGTTTCAGCCATCGCCACGTGATCTGTCCCTTGATGCTAAGCGCGGAGTCCATCAACGCACCTCCGCCTTACATTTCACATTAAGTAATACCGGATCATCGTACCCGTCCGGCGGCGTTTTCCAGCGTAACGCCGGAAGCGGCGCCCGCATCCACTGTGGCGGCCAAATGCGAGCAGAAGCCGATGCCGACATAAAACGGCTCGTCGAAGTGCAGTGGGAGGGGCGGCCCGAACTGGTGCATGGGCTCGCCAGTGAGGCTGATGAAAATGGCGAACTGGTCGCCGTGCTTCTCGATTCCGATGCGGTGCGGGTGAACGTTGGCCAGCTCGCCGCCAAAGCGATACTCCATGTCCTTCATCTGCGCGCCGCGTGGCGCACGCCAGGCCAGGTGGGTCATGCCCGTTCCATGCTCCCCGATCATCACTTCCTGCGAATCGTCGTCGAGGGACTGGCGGATCACGAGCACGACCTTGCGGTCGCCGTACCCGTTCGGGTCGGGGAATGACGCGTCCGCGGCCAGCGAGACGTCGCCGGACATCTTCTTCCACAGCATGCGAAACTCATCGCGCTGGTACCAGATGTTGTAGCCGGCTGAGCGAATCGTGTACTGGCCGGTCGCGGCATCATACGAGGCACTGCCGGGCACCAGCGGCCCTCCAATATCCGACTGCCCTTCGAAGATCCCGATCGGCTGGTTGAAGGTGACTGTGGGGCGATGGAAATCGGCCGGTGGAGGCACTTGCTTGTGGGTTGCCGAACCCGGCAGCGCCCAGTCAGGAACCTGGACCTGCGAGGCCGGAGACCCGGTGCTTTGCGATGCCGCAGATTGAGGCAACGCCGACGGCAGGAATGCAATAGAGAGGGCAGCATAAAGAAGGGCGGCCGATTTGGCGGCGCGCGAAGCCAGTTGGTTGTTCATGGCTAAGAACTGTAGCAAACCTTGCAGGCCGCCGGGGTGACAATGAAGCGATGAGATGCCGGCAAACTGCAATTCGTTCACAGTCCACTGACCATTGCTCGCTGTTCTTAGTACAATTCGTCTCGTGAAACCAAAGCCTGCAACTGCCACACCTCCGTCTCAGAAGGCCACCACCGGCCGTGGTCCCATCACCATGGCGATCGACGTGGGAGGCTCCGGCCTCAAAGCCATGCTGCTCGATCCACACGGCCACCCTCTGAGCGAGCGCCAGCGGATTCCTACGCCCGCCATTCCCACGCCACGCCTCTGCATCAATGGTTTTGACAAGCTCAAGGCCATGCTGCCCGCCTTCGATCGCGTCTCGGTCGGCTTTCCCGGGGTCGTCAAGCGTGGCATCACCTGGAGCGCCTTCAACCTCCATCCCGGCTGGTCTGGCTACGCGCTGCAGGCTGAGCTCGAAAAACGCTGGCACAAGCCCGTGCGCGTCGCCAATGATGCCGCGATTCAGGGCTACGGCGCCATCAAGGGGGTGGGCCTGGAGATGATCATCACCCTCGGCACCGGCATGGGATCCACCCTCTATACCTCCGGCCGCGCCTTCCCGCTCGAACTCGGCCACCATCCCTGGAAGAAGTTCACATACGAGGACTACATCGGCCGCCGCGGCCTGGACAAATACGGCAGGAAGCGCTGGAATAAGTACCTGCTCGAAGCCATCAACCAGACCGCCGCCACCTTCAACTGGGACCACCTCTACCTCGGCGGCGGAAACACGAAGAAGATCGATTTCGAGCTCCCCGAGCATGTCACCACCGTCGCCAACGAAACCGGCCTGCTCGGCGGCGTGGCCCTCTGGAACGACGAAACCCTCAGCGGCAAGCGCCGCTGAGGACCTCGGACAGTCGGCCTTTTTCTTGAAGGACGATTGGTCTGGTTTTCTTCAAGGACGATTAGTCCGGCCTTTTGGTCCGTTTTTTTTGAACGACGACCGGTCCGTTTTTTTGGGTTCGGTTTTTCTTGAAGGACGATTGGTCTGGTTTTCTTGAAGGACGATTAGTCCGGCTTTTGGGTCCGTTTTTTTTTGAACGACGACCGGTCCGTTTTTTGGTTCGGTTTTTCTTGAAGGACGATTAGTCCGGGTTTTTGAAGGACGATTCGGTCTGGTTTTTTTTGAAGCACAATTGATCCGGTTTTTTGAAGGACAATTCGGTCTGGCTTTTTTGAAACAACAATTGGTCAGTTTTGAAGGGGCACGACTTCAGTCGTGCCGTAAGGCATCAAGAACCAATTCGGCTTTAGCCGCCGAGGGACGGTCTTCCCGACCCTCTCAACTTCCGCCACAGACCGCCAGACCCGAACCCGCCATGCCAACCCACGCCGCTGCCAACTCGAACCCCCGCCTGCGCTCCGCCGCGCTCTATGCACGAGGCATCGGCGCTCTAGCCTCTCTCGCCTTCACCCTCCACGCCGGGCGCCACAACAGCTCCATATTGCTCGTAGTTCTCTTCGCCGGCTGGGTCCTCCTGCCCTACCTGGGCCTCATCGCCGCCGATCGCCTCGCCGCCCGCGCCCGCCGCGATATCGCCTCCGCCATCCACGCCGCCACGCTGCTCCTTGCGCTCGTCCCTCCAGTCATCTACGCCGCCGCCGCCATCCTTACCCCCGGCCATCCAGCCACATTCGCCTTCCTCGCCGTCCCCGCCACCTCCTGGCTCGCCATTGCCACGCTCTTCATTGCAACCCGCCTTCAGCGCAAATAACGGCGCGCATAGAAAATGCCGGCGCAGTCGCGCCGGCCCCTTAGTCCCTAGTCCCTAGTCCCTAGTCCTTGGTCCCTAGTCCCTGGTCCTTGGTCCCTGGTCCCTCTCTTTTCAGCCCCAGCTCCCGCATCGCAATCTGCAAATCCGCCCAGGCCTCCTTCTTCTGCCGCGGATCTCGCAGAAGAAACGCCGGATGGTACGTCACAATCAGCTTTGTCCCGCGAAACCCATGCACCCGCCCGCGCAGCCCCGCCAGCGGCTGCCGGTGCCCCAGCAGATACGTCGCCGCCGTCGCTCCCAGCGCCACAATCACCTCCGGCCGCACCACCTCAATCTGCTTGTTCAAAAACTGTACGCACGTGTTCGCCTCCTCCGGCTCCGGCGTGCGATTCCCCGGCGGACGGCACTTCACAATGTTGGCAATGTAGACCTCCTCCCGCTTCAGCCCCATCGCCACAATCATGTTGTTCAGCAGTTGCCCCGCGCGCCCCACAAATGGCAGCCCCTGCGCATCCTCATCCGCGCCCGGACCCTCGCCCACAAACATCAGCCGCGCATCCGGGCTCCCATCCGCAAACACGATCGTGTGCCGCCCCGTGTGCAGCGCGCACCGCGTGCAATCCCCAATCTCTTCCCGAATCACCTTCAGCGCTTCGATCTTGTTTTCCGGGTGCCCCAGTGCCGGCCCTAACTCTGAGTTACTCAAACTTACTCTCGACTTACTCGGCGAAATAACTTCCTCCTCAACGCCTGCCTGAAACGCCATAACATCCAACTCCGCCATCTGGGAACCTCCCACCGGCCGCCGGTACAACTCCCCAATCCCCAGCTCGCGATAAAACCGCACCCGCGCCGCCAGCGCCTCCCGCATCTCCGCGCTCAATCCCATCGATCCTCGTTCCCTACTCCCTGTTCCCTGTTCCCTGTTCCCTGTTCTTCCCCTATCCCTCGATCACAATCTTCTGCCCGCCCACATTCATCGACTGCTTCAGCACCTCGTCCTGCGCCACGTCGCCTTCCAACTCCAGCAGCAGCGACTTCGGCCGCCGCAGCGCCAGCACTTCGTCCAGGATGCGGTCCGCCAGCTTCCGCTTCGCCATCTGCGGCATCTCCACCGCCGTCTGCGTCGTCAGGAATGTCACTGCATTCTCGTCCGCGTCCATCCCCACGCCTTCGCGCGATACGTCGTTCACCACAATCGCGTCCGCGCCCTTCCTCAGCAGCTTGGCGCGCCCGCTTTCCATAATGTTCGCAGTCTCCGCCGCAAACCCCACAATCAACTGCCCCGGCCGACGCCGCCGCACCACCTCCGCCAGAATGTCCTCCGTCGGCGCAAACTCCACCGTCATCGGCCCCGTCCGCCTCAGCTTCTCGCCGCTCACATGCACTGGCCGATAATCCGCCACCGCCGCCGCCTTCACAATCATCGTGGCTTCGTTCATGCGCTCCAGCACCGCCGCGCGCATCTCGTCCGCCGTCGTCACCTTCACCGTCTCCACCCGCGCCGGCGGATACAACGCCGTAGGCCCGCTCACCAGCACCACCCGCGCCCCCCGCGCCTGCGCCGCCTCCGCAATCGCGTATCCCATTTTCCCGCTCGACCGGTTCCCCAGGAACCGCACCGGGTCCAGCGCCTCTCGCGTGCCGCCCGCCGTCACCAGCAACACCTCGCCGGCCAGATCGTGCCGCCGCCCCAGCGCGTTCACCACCGCATCGGCAATCGCCTGCGGCTCCGCCATCCTTCCCGCGCCCACCATCCCGCACGCCAGGTCGCCCGTCCCCGGCTCAATCACCCGCACGCCCCGCTGCCGCAGCGTCTCCAGGTTCGCTTGCGTCGCCGGATGCTCCCACATGTTCACATTCATCGCCGGCGCCACCAGCACTTGCGCCGTAGTCGCCAGGTACATCGTGGTCAAAAAATCATCCGCAAGCCCATGCGCAAACTTGGCCAGCACATTCGCCGTCGCCGGACACACCACCAGCGCCTCCGCCCACTGCGCCTCGCCAATATGCTCAATGGAGGAGTCGCGCTCTCCCTCGGCCTCGCCCGCATCCTCCCACAGGCTTGTAATCACCTTGTGTCCGGAGAGCGCTGCAAACGTCAGCGGCTGCACAAACCGGCATGCCGCCTCCGTCATCACCACGTGGACCTCGGCCTCTTGCCGCTGCAGCTCGCGCACCACTTCCGCAGCCTTGTACGCCGCAATCCCCCCCGACACACCCACCGTAACCCGCATACTCAAAATTCTATTCCAGCGCGCGCCCACGTCCCCGACTCCCGGGTGCCCAGGTGCCCCGGGGTGCCCCACCTTCGCCGAGGCGCGTCTTTTGCGCCTTGGTTAAGGTGGGATATCTACAGTCTTTGTCTCTTAGTCTTTGTCTCTTAGCCTTTGTCTCTTAGCCTTTGTCTTTTATCTATCCCTATTCCCTATTCCCTGTTCCCTGTTCCCTGTTCCCTGTTCCCTGTCTCTAAAACAACAGCGGAAAGAACCGCCCCTCCATCTTCTCTCCCTTCGGAACCACCGGAACCCCAGCCAGCAGCGGCTCATCGCTCGCCGACCTTACCCCATCCCGAAACGCATTCACCAGCGTCGCCCGCCGCGGCCGGTCCGAGCGATTCTCAAACGACCCATGCACCGTCAGCGGATGGTGGAACGAGCATTGCCCCCGCTTCAGCTCGATCGGCACCGGCTTGAACGCAGCCTTCTGCTCGTCGTCCAGCACGGTCATAATCTCGTCCATGTCCCCGGCCAGCCCCGTCACCGGCAGCAGGTCCCACTTGTGGCTCCCCGGCACGTAATACAGGCAGCCGTTATCCCGTGTGCTGTCGTCCAGCGCCATCCAGCACGTCAGGTGCTGCATCGGCTGCGTCCGCGTCCAGTACGAGTAGTCCTGGTGCCACGCCACCACCCCGCCGTGATGCGCCGGCTTGCAGAAAAGCTGGTCATGCCAGAACCGAACCCGCCCGTCCAGCAGTTGCGACGCCGCCACCAGGAACGCCGGACTCCACAGCACGTCGTGAAACGCCGGCCCTGTCCGCCACGCCCCCAAAGCATGAAACAAAATCGTATTCGCATTGCTCGACTCGTTCGAGTGATACTCGTGGAACAGCTCATGCGCCGGATGCGAAGGCTCCATCAGCCCCGCCAACTCCGCGCACAGCGCCTCCACCTGCCCGTCATCCAGCACCTGCACCCCCGCCAGAAATCCGTCGCGATGAAACGCCGCCACCTGTGCGTCGCTCAACCGATACCGCTGCCAGTCTTCGTCGCCCTCCGGCCGCGGACCCAGCGAGCCCGTCGGCGCATGCACTTCAGAGAAATCCCGTACCAATGAATCCTGCATCATGGAATGCCATCCGTAGAAGTGAAATTGGGCTCGTGCCATGCCCCAGCCGGTTTTCTACACCCCCGCACGCACCACTGACAACCACTCGCGCAAACCCTGCCTTCTGAGTTCGATCAAGCTCATCCGTGCCCGCAACTGACATTTCCTTGACAATCCAAAAACGCACTCCTGACACCAACAAGCGTGCGCACCGGTAACGTGGATTCGAGGAATCAGGCCGCCAATGGGGGAAAAACAAGGCACAGCGATCATTATTGGTGCCGGACCCGCAGGCCTCACCGCCGCCCTTGAGTTGATCCGCCACTCAAATATCAAGCCCATTCTGCTTGAGAGCGACACCGAAGTCGGGGGCCTTTCCCGCACCGTAAAATACAACGGCAACCGCATGGATATTGGCGGGCACCGCTTCTTCTCCAAGTCCGGCCGAGTCATGCAGTGGTGGCTCGATCTGCTGCCGCTCGAGACTGGCGCCGGGAGCCCCGGACTGCTCTGCTATCAGGGAAGACAGCAAGCAATCCCGGCAGCATCCAGCTCGCTCGATCCTCTCCATCATGACCGTGTCATGCTTCTGCGCAACCGCAAGAGCCGAATCTATTTCAGGCGCAGATTCTTTGACTATCCCATTCGCCTCTCTGCCTCCACTTTCATCAGCCTCGGCCTTCTGCGCACCCTCCGTTGCGGCCTCAGTTATCTGCGTTCCGCAATTCTCCCGCAACGCCGGGAGCGCTCACTCGAGGACTTCCTCATCAATCGCTTCGGCACCCAACTCTACCGGATGTTTTATAAGTCATACACCGAAAAAGTCTGGGGCGTGCCCTGCCGCGAAATCAGCGCAGAGTGGGGCGCGCAGCGTATCAAAGGCCTGTCGCTGAAGCGCGTCCTTGCTCATTCATTCCGGCGGTTGTTTGTGCAGCCCAACCACGGTGATGTTGCGCAAAATCAAATTGAAACCTCTTTGATCGAGAAGTTTCTCTATCCCAAGCTTGGGCCCGGGCAGCTTTGGGAGCATGTCGCGGACCTCATCCGCGCGGCTGGCGGAGAAATTCACTCTCGGATGACGGTCGATCGTGTCCACACCCAGGATCACCGCTGTAACGCCGTTGAAGCCGTTGATGCGGAGGGCCGGCGTTCGCTCTGGTACGGCGATTACTTCTTTTCCACCATGCCGGTCCGTGACTTGATTCGAGGCATGGCGGACGAAGTACCAGGCGCGGTCTCGCAAGTCAGTGAGGGCCTTCGTTATCGCGACTTCATCGTCGTTGGCCTGCTCGCCCGGCGGCTCTCGGTAACAGAGAAAGATGGATCCGCGTTGAAGGATAACTGGATCTACATTCAGGAACCGGATGTAAAGGCCGGGCGCTTGCAGATCTTCAATAACTGGAGTCCGTGGCTGGTAAGTCGTCCAGACCGGGTATGGATCGGGCTCGAGTACTTCTGCAATGAGTCTGACGAGATCTGGAAGCTTTCCGACAGCGAGTTGGCAAAGTTGGCAGCGAAAGAAGCGGCTCAAATCGGTATCCTTGACGCACGCGACATCGAAGATGCGCATGTCGTTCGGGTTCCCAAATCTTACCCCGCCTATTTTGGCAGTTATTCCCGATTCCACGAGGTTCGGGAATTCACTGACAGCTTTACCAATCTCTTTCTCATAGGGCGCAATGGGATGCACAAATACAACAATCAGGACCATTCGATGCTGACAGCCATGGCTGCCGTTGAAAACGTCCTGAACGGAGTTACCACAAAGGAGAATATCTGGGCCATCAATACTGAGATGGATTATCAGGAAGAAGTTCGACGGGTGGCGCCGGCAAGGAGCGGACCGAAAGAATCGGCTGCGCGGGAGGTCGCCGTTGCAGGCACAAGCATCGAATGACCGCTCGGTCGCACTGGAAACACAAGGTGTGATTCACACCGGAAAGAGCGCGTTGCTGCGTTGGCTCGAACGGGTCGCACTGGCTTTGGTCGTTCTTTACTTTGCAGTTCACTCCATGCCGCGGGCGTGGGGAAGTCTGGTTACCGACTTCCCCAATTACTACCTTGCAGCGCAACTTGCGCACCAGCGGTTTGATACCTCGCGCATGTATGAGTGGGAGTGGCTGGAACGCGAAAAGGATCATCGCGGCATTCCCATTCGGGTCATTGGACTTGTCCCCATTACACCCTTCTCCACCCTCTTTGTGTGGCCTCTGACCGGTCTTGAGCCTCTCATCGCCAAACGAGTCTGGATACTGCTGAGCCTGGCGCTCCTGCTCCCCTTAAGTTGGATGCTGCGCCAGATGACTCACCTGAGTTATCAAAGGATTGCCCTCGTTTTCGCGATCAGTGTTCCCCTTTACAGGAACATTGAATTCGGCCAATTCTACGTATTACTCTTTTTCATGATCGTTGCCGCGTGCTGGTCTTACATTCGAGGCTGGCATGCGCTCGCCGGAGCGCTCATAGCCATCGCCGCTGCCGCAAAGATCTTCCCCCTGCTCTTCTTTGTCTTTTTCCTTCAGCGCCGAGCCTGGCGCGCCCTGGCTGCGGCGGCAATTACCGGCGCTGTCACCATCGCACTCTCAGTCGGGGTCTTCGGTTGGAACGTGCATCGGACCTATCTGCGCGAAATTCTTCCGGCGGCACTGCACGGCGAAGCCATGCCACCGTACTTCACAACCGCGTCCTTCTCCGGAATTCTGCACGTTCTGTTTCTCTCGGAGCCTGCGTGGAACCCAAGACCGTGGCACGATTCGGTTCCAGCATTCTCCATTCTCCTTCCGGTACTTTCCATGCTCGTTCTCGCGCCCGCCATCTTACTTATCCGCCGCGAAGATAACTCGCCGCGCCGCATTCTGCTCGAGTGGTCCGCGCTCCTCACCGCTGCTCTCGCGGTCTCAACCATCCCCGCCTCTTACAACTTTGTTCTCATGGCATTTCCGGTCTGCGTGCTCTCGGCAATCCTGCTGGAGCGGAAGCAATACGGATGGCTCGCAATTCTCCTCATCGCCTACCTCGGCATTGTGGGTCCCATCCCGGTCCCCGCAGCAGCAAAAGGCCTTGCCATTCTCATCGGCACATCGCGTCTTCCCCTCATCGTTGCGTTCCTCGCGGGAATCTACGCGATGCTCTGGGGGAAGGGTGCGGCCGGGCCGCATTCGCGCGATTGGTCCCGATACGCATGGGCTGTCGTCTTGATGGCCGCGGTTGCCGCCAACATTCACTCCACCTGGGTTCGTGAGAGCGGCGTTCGCAAGGAATTTGCTTACCGTCTGCCCATCCAGGAGCAGGGTTACATCAATGCTCATCCGCGGTCGGAAGCCGGCGATTTGCGCTACGTTTCATTTAGCCTCGATGGCTACCACCTCATCACAGCCAACGATGCTGGATATACGCAAGATCCAGAGAGCGGCTCACTGAATGACGACCTCTCTTACACAACGGGCCGCGGCCGGCTCCTGGTTGAGCGCGCCCTGGCTCCCGAGTCGGTTGTTGTCGCTCCTGCAAATCCCCGCCAGATCGTTCTCCAGAACGCTCAGGATCCCATGATCTCTGCCGACGGAGAAACTCTCGCTTTTCTGAGCGAAGATCGCGGGCGAAGGCAGTTAATGATTCATTTGCTCTCTGCCCCCTCCGGTCAGCCCGACCGCACACTCACGCCACCCGGACTCAATCTGTACGAGGCAAGTTTTCTCTCCGCTTCCGAATATGCCTTTGCCGCCTCGGATGGTTCCCAGCCCCAGATTTATCTCGCCGATGCCACGCATGCCAACGCACCCCTCGGCCTTGGCGTCTCCCGCTACCCGGCGCTCTCGCCTGACGGCACCTGGCTCGCCTACAGCCGCATGGAAGGCGGCGTATGGAATCTCTGGATTCGCGACCAGCGCACCGGTGCGGTCCGCCGCATCGGCAACGTCCCCTGCAACGAAATTCAGCCGTCGTGGCTAGCCGACTCAAAGACAGTCCTCTACAGCACCGACTGCGGCCGCAATCTATGGTTCACAGCCGTCGCCCAGAGAAAAGTGATTCCCTAGCGGTGTCCGCCACGCAGATGGTCGCTTACGTTTTGAAAGGGCACGACTTTAAAGCTCGGTGAAAAAGTCGCTACG
>DASZLE010000046.1:0-122526 GCA_035552475.1 Occallatibacter sp. | reverse complement strand
AGTGCTCATGGCCCATGGCATATAGCGAACAGCCGCGCCCTGAGCTACGCGTTGCCCATCGCCCACTTCGACGCGCTTGGAGTTCCAAGGTTGTTCGTTGGGAAATAGCTCAATCCGTCCGAACCGCCGGATGCGGACCCGGCATGTCCGGTGGTGTGGCAGGGGAGGAGAGGTGACTCTCCCCCCTATGCCGATTTGGCGGATTACCTGTTCGCTTCGTTCCTTGTGGCAGCCATGTTTGTGCTACCTGCTTATATATATCCATATATCTTATGATATATCTAATAGGTATGCTAGGCTATACATGCTCGGAGGTTCGCTCATGGGTTCCACCGCAAGGACAAAGAAAGCCTCGATTCGCCGCACCGCCATCTCCCGACCTGCCGGCCGCCAGAAAGAACGTGTTCTCATCGAGTTTCCCTCCACTCTGCTCAAGCGAGCCGACGAGATAGCTCGCAGTCTCGAAACCAACCGCAGCGGCCTGATCCGAAATGCCGTTGAGCGTCTTCTGGATGAAATGGAAGCGAAGGAGTTTGAGCGTGAGCTTGGCGTGGCGTATGCAGCTAACGCCGAGATGAATCGTGCCCTCGCCGCGGAGTTTGCAGAGGTTGATCGCGAGGGATTCCATGATCGGTAAGCCGTATCGCGGCATGGTCGTCGAAGTGTCGCTTGATCCCGTCATTGGTCATGAACAAGGGAAATCGCGTCCATGCGTCGTAATCCAGAACGACGTTGGAAATCGCTTCTCCTCTACGACCATTGTGGTGCCGCTCACCGCCGCATCGCACATTAAAACTCCGTCTCCGATATACGTGCCGGTGAAGAAAGGCGACGGCGGCGCATCGAAAGATAGCTATGCGCTCTGCGACCAGATTCGCACCGTCGATCAGCAGCGTTTCCGCTCTGTCTACGGATCATTATCGCCAGAGGTGATGGCCGCCGTCGATGCTGCCCTTCTTATCAGCATGGGCTTGCCCGGCGCAACTTTGAAACGTCCGGTCAAACAGTAGAACGAATGGCAACTGCTATTCGAACCGCAGCGCCTCCATGGGATGCACCCGCGCCGCCCGTCGTGCCGGCAGCACACATGCCAGCACCGCAACGCACACCAGCGCCGCCAGGCTCGCCGCGCACAGCCACGGATCCAGCGGCTTCACGCCGTAAAGCAGCGTCTTCAAGAGCCGCGTCACTGCCCACACGCCCACCACGCCCAGCGCCACGCCCGGAAGCACCAGCCGCATCGCCTCGCGCAAAATCATCTTCACCACGCCGCCCGGCGTCGCCCCCAGCGCCATCCTCACGCCGATCTCCGTCCGCCGCCGCACCACGCCGTAGTTCAGCACGCCATATAGGCCGATCCCTGTCAGGGCGAGCGTGAGCAGCGCAAAGAACCCGGCCAGCAGCGCCACCATTCGTTCCCGTCCCATCGAACTCGCCACCAGCTCCCGCATCGTCACCGGCTTGTCCACGGCCACGTCCGGCGCCAGTTCGCGAAACGCATTGCGCACCGCGTTCACGGCGGTTCCCGCATCCCCCGCGCGCACCGCAAACTCCGCGCCGGGATTCCACATCCGGCCCTGGAGAAATGGCTCGTACAAAATGCGCGGCGCCGTCTGTCTCAAATCGTTGTAGAGCGTGTCTCCCACTATGCCTACCACCCGCATCTTCGTCTTCTTGCCCACCGCCAACATGCCGCCGATTGCGTTTCTGCCGGGAAAGAAGTAATCCGCAGCGCTGCGGCTCAGGATGCATACCGTGCGGTCATCGCCGTGATCGTCCATCGCAAAATCTCGCCCCTGAAGCACCGCAACACCCATGGTGTCGAAGTACCCCGGCGTCACTGCAAGGGTGGTCAGACTGCTGTCTGTGCGCGTGCCGCTTCCTGATGAATCGGATGACGCATCAATCATGTAGGTGGCGCCCTCCAGCGGGTATGCCTGCGAGATGCTCACCGCCTCCACGCCTGGCGTGTGCCGGATGCGATCGAGCAGCGACAGCATCAGAGGGAAGGGCGCTGTAGGCGCCGCCAGTTGCTTCACGCCTTGCGTTCGCGCCGAAAAATCCGCATGCAGAAAAGTCACGCCGCTGGTGTGGAAGCCCGGATCCACGGCCAGCAGACGCGCCACCGTCCCGCCCATCAGCGCCGCCATGGTCACAATCACCAGCGAGAACGCGATCTGCGCCGGAACCAGCCACGCGCCCATCCGCGACGAACGGCGGCGCCCGGCAATCGCAGCCTCGCCTTCCTTGATGTCGCTTGCTGGATCCACCTTGCTGGCGCGCCACGCCGGCAACACTCCGGAGAGAATCACGGTCAGGCCCGCAATGCCTAACGTAAATAACAGGACCGCGCCGCCAGGGCCTGCGCGCAGCTCCACCTGATCCGTCGCCATCGCCTTCATCAGCGTCAGCAGCGCTCGTTCTGCGCCCCATGCAAACAGCACAGCCAGACCGCTGCCGGTAATCGCCAGCAGCACGCTCTCCCAGCAAAGTTGCGCGGCCACTCGCCGGCGGCTCGCACCCAGCGCCATCCGCAGCGCCAGTTCACGCCGCCGCGCCAGCGCGCGCGCTGAAGCCAGCATGGCCAGGTATGCGCACGCCACCAGCAGCGACAAGCCCACCATCCCTTCGATCAGGTAAAGCGGCTTTTCATAGTACTGCCGCAGGTACGAGTAGCCCGTCCGTGCGGGCGTCACCCGCAGGTGCGCCTGTGTGGCCTCCGCAAAGCCGCCATCGATAAACGTGAAAAACCGCAGGGTCTTCTGGTCCCTCACCTTGGCCTGAAATACCGCGTCCACCTGCGCCTGCGCCGCTTGCGGCGTTACGCCGTCCCTCAGCCGCCCCACCAGCGTGGTGTCGAACGAGCTGAGACTGTGGCCGCTCACCGGGTCAGTCATTTCCAGCGGCACGTACAAGTCCGGGCGGCCGCCCACATGCACGCTGTCGAAACCCGGCTCCATCACGCCAACCACTACGCCCTTCGCCGCTTTGGCGCGCGTTGACGTGCCGAACTCCATCACGCGCCCCAGCACCCGCGGATCGGCGCCAAAGTGCGTGCGCCAGTAATCGTAGCCCAGCACCACCGGAAAACCTTCCGGCAAGCCGCCAGGCCTGTCGTCCGCATCTTCAAGCAGACGTCCCACCGTTGCGTGAAGGCCCAGTATGCGCATGCAGCCGCCGGTCAGCGAGGCCGCCGGCACCGGCCGCGTCCCGTCGGCATCGTGCAGATTGACGCTGTCTTCCTGCCAACCGCATATCCCGCTGAAAGAAATCTGCGTCTTTTCAATCGCATCGTACACACCGTCTGAAACCATCGGGTTCGGTTCGGCCGCGCCCTTCGATGTACCGAGCTGCAGCTCAACCTGCACAATCTGGTCCGGCCGCTCTACCGGCAGGCTGCGCAGCAGCAGCGCATAGAAGAGCCCGAAGATCGCCGTGTTCGCGCCTACCGCCAAGGTCAGCGTCAGCAGCGCCGTCGCCGTGTAACCGGGACTCTTGCGCAGTTGGCGCAACGAGTAGCGCACGTCCTGCCAGAGCCGCTCCAGACCCTCCCATCCCCACTGGTGCCGCGTCACGTCCGCCAGCAGCGGCAGATTGCCCATCTCCCGCACCGCCGCCGCACGCGCCTCATCCGGCGATTGGCCGCGAGCCACGCGGTCCTCGATCGCCATCCGCAGATGCGCGTCAAGCTCATTGGCAAAATCTTCTTTGCGCCGCTGCCACGTCCAAAGCCTCATACGCGCCTCCGCTAACTCGCTGACCCGCCGTCCATCACCGCCCCAATCGCCCGCACCATCGCCTGCCAGCGCTCCTGGTTCGCCGCCAGTTGCTCCTTACCCTTCTTTGTGATTTTGTAAAACTTGGCCCGCTGGCTGCTCTCCGTCACCTTCCACTCGGACTTGACCCACTTCTGCCGCTCCAGCCGATGCAAAGCCGGGTACAGTGATCCGGTTTCCACCTGCAACACCTCACCCGACTTCAGGCGAATCGACTGCGCGATGCCGTACCCGTGCATCGGCCCCCACAGCAGCGCCTGCAGGATCAGCATGTCCAGCGTCCCCTGCAACAGCTCAATCCGGTTCTTGTACGATTCCATCGCGTCCCTCAGGATGTAGACACTCTATATCTAAGGCTATAGATTGTCTACGGCCTTCACGAACGTCGCTGTCATCCTGAGCGAAGCGCAGCGAAGTCGAAGGATCTGCGGTTGCACTTGCTGTTGCGGGTTGCACTCGCTTTTGCTCTTGCCTTTCCTTCTGCCATTCCCCGCAGGGAGTCCGCCGTTGTGCGGCAAAAGCCGGCCCGGCCCCCGCTTTGATACACTCCCAATCCGGAGGCCGTCTAAAGTTGACTCATCCTCACTCTGCCCCGCTCACGCAGCTCACTGAAGAGGAGTCCCTGTTCTCTTCCACCGTTCGCCGCTTCGCCGAGGAGACCATTGCACCGCTGGTCCGCACCATGGACGACGAGCAGCAGTTCGCCCCGGGCCTCGTCGGCAAGCTCTTCGAACTCGGCCTCATGGGCATCGAGGTCCCCGAGGCGATGGGCGGCGCCGGAGGCAGCTTCTTTGACGCGGTGCTCGCCATCGAGGCCATCTCCACCGTCGATCCGGCTGTCGCCGTCCTCATTGACGTGCACAACACCCTGGTCAACAACGGGCTGCGCCGCTGGGCCACCGATGCGCAGAAGGAGCTCTGGCTCCCGAAGCTCGCCACAGGCACCGTCGGCGCGTACGCACTCTCTGAATCCGGCTCCGGCTCCGATGCTTTCGCACTGCAGACCCGCGCGGAAGAGACCAGCGCCGGCTATCGCCTCAACGGCCGCAAGCTGTGGATCTCCAATGCCCGCGAAGCCGGCCTCTTCATCGTCTTTGCCACCCTCGACACAGCCAAGGGCTATCGCGGCATCACCGCGTTCCTGGTCGAGAAGGGCACGCCCGGATTCACCGTCGGCCGCAAGGAAGACAAGCTCGGCATCCGCGCCTCCTCCACCTGCGAGCTCATTCTGGACAACTGTGAGCTACCGCGCGAAGCCATTCTCGGCGAACCCGGCAAGGGCTACAAGATCGCCATCGAAACCCTGAACGAGGGCCGCATCGGCATCGGAGCGCAGATGCTCGGCCTGGCCGAAGGCGCCTGGCGTCACGCCGCCCGCTATGCCCAGGAGCGCCGACAATTCGGCAAACCCATCGCCGAGTTCCAGGCTGTCCAGTTCGCTCTGGCGCAGATGGCCACCGAGATCGAGGCCGCGCGCCTCATGGTCTACAACGCCGCCCGCATCAAAGACGCCGGCCAGAACTATGTAAAGGAAGCCGCCATGACCAAGCTGTTTGCCTCGCAGGTGGCCGAGCGCGTCGCCAGCGAATCGGTGGAAGTCTTCGGCGGCAACGGCTTCGTGCGCGACTACCCGGCAGAGAAGTTCTACCGCGACGCCAAGGTGGGCAAGATCTACGAGGGAACTTCGAACATGCAGTTGATGACCATCGCCAAGCAGGTGTTGAGCTAACGCGTGTTGAGCTAGCGCCTATCGGCAATCGCGCGGCGATACGCGTAAGGGCTGGACTTCAGTCCAGCCGCAACCGCGTCAACAAAAGGTTCGGGCTTCAGCCCCTGCGGGAGTCGCCCTCGCCGGCCGCTGTCCCAACCAGTTCCCGCGCCGCCTGGCGCCCGAGCCGGATGCAGTCCGGAATCCCGATCCCGTCGTAGGCGTTTCCTGCCAGCCTGATCCCGGGCAGCGCCGCTACCCGCTCCTTGATGCGCGTCATGCGCTCCTGGTGTCCCACTGCATACTGCGCCATGGCGCGGCGCCAGCGCGTCACCTGCGCGAACTCCGGCTCAATCTGCGGGCCGATGACGCGCGTGCCCAGGATCTCGCTCAATTCGCGACGGACCGTGGCGATCAGGACGCCGTCCGGTTCCTCCATCAGCGCCTCATTTCGCATCCCGCCCAGGAAGGCGCGCAGCACCGCCTTGCCCGGCGCCGTCCGGCCCAGAAACTTGCGATGCGCAAAGGTGCAGGCCAGCATGGCGCGGCCTGAGCTGGACGGCACCAGGAATCCGAAACCGTCGGGCAGGCGGCCCAGCTTGGCTTCGTTGTAGACCAGGTTGACCGTAATGGACGAGGAGTACGGAATCGACTCGAGCTCGCGGCCCAGTTCGTCGTCCACGCCGGCCAGCAATGCGCCGGCTGCCCACGCGGGAGAAGCAACGATGACTGCATCGAAGGTTTCCGTGTCGCCGGCAGCGGTGACCTGCCACGCGGAGCCCGCGCGCTCGATGGCGCTCACAGGTGTATCCAGCCGGATGGCCAGCGGGTCGAGCCGCGCGACGAGTGCGTTTACCAATTGCTGCAGGCCGCCGCGCAGGCCGGTGAAGATGCCGCGCGGACCCGCGCCTGCGCCCATCGGCTTCAACCGGTCCGCCGGCTGTGTGCCCGCGGCCTGGGCCCTCGCGGCCATCGCCGCCTTCATTTTCTTGTGCGCCGCCAGCATACCCCGGGTCAGCGAGCCGTACTGCGTTTCCATTTCCACCAGCCGGGGTAGCACTGTTCGCGCGCTGAGCTGGGAGGCGTCTCCCCCATAGATTCCGGAGAGCAGCGGATCGGCCAGCCGGACCACGGCCTCGGGGCCAAAGTGCCGCTCCACCAGCGCGGCCACGGACTCGTCGCCCTGGCTGGGCCGAGGCGGGTGCAGCAGCTCCATCGCCATCCTCATCTTGGTTCGCAGGCTGAACAGCGGCGTCAGAGCCGTCGGCAGCAGCTTGGTCGGCACCAGGAACATGAGCCCGTCGGGCAGAGGAACCAGCCGGTTCCCCACGGCGATCCAAGTCTTGCGGTCGGCATCGTTTGACGGGATAATGTCGCCGCCAAGCCCCAGTTCCCGGGCCAGCTCCGCAGCCGCGGGCTTCTCCGTCAGGAACGAGTCGGGGCCGCGCTCCAGCACATTCCCGTCCCGCACCTCGCTGGCCAGCGAGCCGCCCAGGCGGGAGCGTGACTCGAACAGCGTGTAGGTGAGGGCAGGGTTCGCGGAGCGGGCTTTCTCCAGCTCGTATGCGGCGGCAAGACCTGCAATGCCGCCGCCAATGATGGCAATGTGCATAGGTCTACTGGGATAGCTTACTCCAGCGGTGTCAACCAGTTCGCCTGAGGATGCGATTGCGGCCACGGTGCTTCGGTCTCTCCCGGCTACGAAAGTATGCGAACGGGGCGGCAGAGGGATGTGATCTATATCACGGTGCGCGAAAATAAAACGACGATGTCTTGTGGAATGATGGTGTTACGCCTTCAAACTGCAGTAAATCTGCGCACCCGTTTTTGGGGGGAGGGGGCGCCTCAGACGGGAACGCTCGCCTGGTAGGCGGGCACAGTTCCAGCAACAACTCTATTGTGGCGCGAAAGTTGCACGGCGTATGTGATGCCCGACACAGCACAGCGTGATTTGGTTCTCCTAGCCTCTTGAGTGAGGAGCTTCCGTCATCATGGCTTTTGTAGTGACCGATGCCTGCATCAAGGATTTTGTGTGCGCGGAGCAGTGCGCGACAGCAGCAATTGCGCCTACGGCCGCCGATCCTGCGGCTGGAACCACCGCCCAGGTGTTTATCAATCCCGACGAGTGCATCGACTGCGGCAGTTGCGCGGCGGTGTGCGAGCAGAATGCGATTTTTTCAGAGTACGACCTGCCGGCGGATAAGGCGGAGTTTGCGGAGAAGAACCGGGCGTTCTTCCAGTAAGGCCAGGTGGAGGAGAAATCAACTTGGATTTGGTGCGGTCGCAACAAAAAGAGATCAGAACTTGACATTCCTTCCGATGAAGGACTTTAGTCGCGTCAGTCTTCATACAATAATCTGGAGGGGCCATGGGTCCGTGGACCGATGTACGAGGTGGTCTTCGGGCCAGTCTCGCTTGTTTTGTTGCGTTGGGATTTCTCACTGCATGCGGAGGAAACAACGGCGGGTCTTCCTCCAATCCTCCTCCTCCTGCATCAATCAGCGTTACCGTGGGTCCAGCGACCGCTACGATGGGCGGCGGCGGTAGCCAGGCGTTCACGGCGAATGTAGCCAACGACTCCTCGAACGCCGGCGTGAGCTGGAGCATCGGCGCAGGCGCAGGAACGTTGAACTCGTCGACCACGTCAAGCGTGACTTACAACGCGCCGGCAGCCATCAGCGCGAACGCGGCGGTGACGCTGACGGCGACCAGCATCGCCGATGCGTCAGCGACAGCGACGGCTCAAATCTCGCTAGCGGCGCCCGTCGTGCCCACGATCACTTCTGTTGCGGTGGCCTGCATTCCGACTTCAGTCGATACGGGGCAAACCTCGCAATGCACGCCGACTGTAACGGGCACCGGGAGCTACAGTTCGGCGGTGACATGGACCGTGGATGGCGTGACCGGGGGAAATTCGACGGACGGCACAATCTCCGCGAGCGGGCTTTATACTTCGCCCGCGGTAGTTCCCGCGCCCAACACAGTGACCGTAGCGGCAACGAGCGTTGCCGATGCAACGAAGAGCGGCTCGACCACAGTGACGGTTACGGGAACGGTTGAGACAGCAACCCAGCAGATTACGGCAGCGAGCGGCGGCACGATTACGCTTCCCAGCGGAAGCAGCGTGACGATCCCGGCGGGCGCGCTGGCGGCAGACTCGACATTGACCCTGACGCTGACAACGGGGTTGCAGACCGAGCCGCCGAGCGGATTCATTCTTGGCGAGGGGGACGCGCTGGTGCTGACGACGGCGACGCCGCCGTTCAACACCTTGACGGGCACGCTCGCTTTTGTCATCGACAGCGGAGCGAACACCACCGGGCTGACGGGATCGTCGGGCCTCGCGGACCTGATTGACTCGACGGGCGACAACTTCTTCGGCGTGCCGGGGACGTACGACCCGAGCGCCAATGTGGGGACCATTCCTGTTTCGGCGGCCCTGATGACGGGGACGAACAGTGTGGTGGTGAGCATGAACAACCTGGAGCCGCTCTACTACAGCGCGAACGGAGTTGCGGGGGTTGAGGCCAGGGGCAGTGCGACGGCGACGGGAGACGCGAGCGAGCCTCCGAGTCCCGGTCAACTGAGCTGGAATCCGGGGTCGGGCACGTGGACGCCGTATGCCGGCTGCCCGGCGTCGCCGGATCAGAGGATCCTGGTACTGGTGCACGGAATGGCCAGCTCGGTGGAGAACGCTTTTGGCAACAACGGCAAGATGGTAACCATCGACAACGGCACTCCCGATTACTGTGTCAACCAGATTGTGAATCAGGCGGGAACGAACGGCTCAGGCAATCCCACTTATGGCCAGGTGGTTGGATTCGACTATGACTGGACCGATGCACAGGCGGGCGGGGCGTCGTTTGCCAACTTCCTGAATCAACTGGCGCAATGCCCGGACCATAACCAGATCGATATCGAGGCGCACAGCGAAGGAGGGCCGACGGCGGCGTCGGGCATTCTTCAGGCGAGCCCGGCGACGCAGGCGCTGATTGCCAATTTTGTCGGTCTGGGGAATCCTTGGACGGGAACAGCTGCTGCGGTGGCAGCGACCCAGCCTCAAACGTACATACCTTTGACGACGGTGCTGATGTCGCTGAGTCCATTCCTTGCGCCTATCGTCGCACCCAGCGTCTACCAAGGCTCCGTGAGCTTTCAGGGCCACACTCTGCAAGCCTTGATGGCTGCCCCATTTACTTCCCAACTGCAACCCGACAGTTCGTTCCTGAACGGAATTCTGGGGGGCCTGGGGACTGCGGCGCCGAACCTGAAGATGACGATGGCTTGCGGCAACAGCCCAAATGTTCTCGACGGAACGCGCGTGATCCAGGCGATCACCCGGTTGTTCGGAGAGGCCAATGACGGGATTGTGGGAGAGAGCAGTTGCAAGGGGATGGGGCCGGGTGGGAACGCCTTCACGGGGCTAACGCCCTATGCGTTGCCGACTTACTCGCTGAGCCACGTGCAACTGGCCTGCGATCCGAACGTGATCAAGGCGGTAGGCTTGCAGATCCAGAACCCGCTGAACCCAGCGGGGCCGGCGCTGATCGCGTCGCCTACGTCGATTCCGTTCCCTTCAGAGCAGCAGGGGGGGACGCCACCCAGCCAAGGTCTGTCGATAACGAGCTCAGGGAGCGCGCTGGCGTGGACAGCGACGCTGTCTTCGGGCGCTTCTTCATGGCTCAGCATTGATCCGGGGAGCGGGACGACACCGTCGACTCCTACGGTTTCCGCATCTGTGAGCAACGCTGGGACTTATTCGGCGACGATCTCGATCACCGCCGTAGGCGCATCGAACCGGCTTTCGATTCCTGTTTCGCTGACTGTGACTCCGGCTGTTACCGCTGAAAATCTCACCCTCAGCACCGCAGGCACCGGCAGCGGCTCCATCTCGCCCAACCCGGTCGGCTCAACCTGCGGAACCCTCTGCTACACCTATGATTCCGACATTTCGGTCGACGTGACCGAATCGGCGGCCAGCGGCTCTACCTTCACAGGCTGGAGCGGAGACTGCGCCAGCAACGGCGCCTGCAGCGTTCTGATGACGGCCAACAAGTCGGTCACGGCCAACTTTACCGCCAACACCACCGGTGGCGGGATCACCGGCACGTGGAGCGGAAACATGACCGAAGCTGGCGGTGGATGCGATTTCAGCGGCACCATGTCCTGGATTCTCACGCAGACCGGCAGCGCCCTCAGCGGCTCCCTCGCCTACAGCGGAAACCTGACCTCAGGCGACCCGACCGTCTGCGGAAGCTCCACCTCTGTCAACGACACATTCACCGGCTCCATCAGCGGCAGCACGATCACGTTGACCGGCGCCCAGACCGAAACGATGTCGGCGACCGTCTCCGGCTCCGTGATCACGGGAACCATGTTCTACGCTGCCCAGGGCTACAACATAACCTGGAACTACACATTGAACAAGCAGTAGTCCGGGAACCGAGAGCTGCCTCTAAGAACGCACAGGCCCCGTCTGAAGGCGAGGCCTGATGCACCGCTTTGACTGGATCCGGAAAACTAGGCGTGCGCCGGCTTGGGCGTCTCCGCCGCGGCAGACGATGTGTTTGCCGACTGCTTCGCGTCCGGTTTGCGGATATCGATTCCGCCCTTGAAGAACGCACCGTCCTCGATACTGATGCGCGCTGCCGCCACGTCGCCGGTGAGCGCGCCTTCGGCGCGGATATCCACGCGATCTGACGCCGTCACGTTGCCGCGCACCTTGCCAAGCACCACCACTTCGCGAGCCGTGATGCTGGCAGCCACGTGGCCGTTCCGTCCGACTGTGAGGCGGTTGCCGTTGAGCAGGATGCTGCCTTCCACCTTGCCGTCAATGAACAGCGATTCCGATCCGGAGATTTCGCCTTTGATGAACAGGCCCTTGCTGATCGTGGCCTGGTCGCCAGCAGTCATGCCGGCGCGGCTGGCCGATTCCACTGCCGACGACGGCGGCGCCGGACGCACCGGCTCGGGGGTGGGGTTGGACACTGGGGGCTCGGGTTGGTTGGGTTTCCACATAAGGTTCAATCATTCCTTTCCACTTGGGGGAGATTCTGGTGCTGGCAGGGCGAAAAGTCGATCGTCCGCGGCTGTCGCCATTCTAATGAATCACGCTGGGCGCGCCTTGCGGCAGGATTGATACGACCGGCCCCGAAACAAGGCCGCAGAATACCAAGACTGCATTCCCCAATTTTCGCACATCCGTGCCGTCCCGCTCGTCAGGCCGGCTGTACCGCATCAAACAGCGGCGCTGCCGAGACAGTCTTTGGATCCTCGCGCCGGATGTCGATGCCTCCGCGAAAAAACGCACCATCTTCGATGCTGACCCTCACAGTGGTCACGTCGCCAGTCAGCGATGCGCCAGCCCTGATATCGACCCGCTCGCCCGCGGCGATATTCCCGGTGACGGTGCCCAGGATCACGATCTCCCGCGCCGCGATACAGGCCATGCTGCTGCCAGGCCGCCCCACGACTGTGCCACTCTTTCCCACCGTCACGCGTTCGCCCGTAATCTGGATCGAACCCTCCACGCGGCCGTCAACGAAGACCGGATCCACGCCCGTCACATAGCCTTTGACCACAACGCCCTTGCCGATGGTGGCCTGGTCTGGCGCTGGGTGCCTCGGCCGAGCCGCGACCTCCACGGGCGCCACACTTACCGGCGGCCGCACCGGCTCAGGAGTGAAACTGTTCTCGACTCCGTCAACTGCACTCGATCTTTGCTTCCACATGGGTCGTTCCTTTCCAGGCAAAAAGGGTATTAAAGCGGCCATCGCAGCCGTGCCGCTCGCACTGCACAAGCCCACGCTCCGCGCTCCGATCACAAGCCTCGGAATCTTCAGCGCGGCCGCCCAGCCAAATGAATCTGTGGTTTGCATTTTCGCACAGACGGAGACACGAGGCCAGCGCCCCGCCGGCCCGTGGTCTTCTCGTTCGCTTGTTCGTTCGGTCACGGCAAAGAGGCTGCGGAAAAAGGGTAGGTCAGCGGCAGGATACCCTGTTCGTATGGACGATCGCGCGCTCCTCGCCCACATCACGCGTTCCGCCGGCTCCAAAGCCGGTTACAAACAACTGGTGCGCGAATTGGGCCTGGGTGGCGGCCGCGATCGCCGCCTGCTTCTCGAGCAGCTTGCGCGCCTCACCGCTCGTGGCGACCTCACCCAGCTTGAGCGCGGGATCTGGACGATTCCCTCGCGCATTTCCGGCGCGGCAGGCACGCGCGACAACCTTATCGCCGGCCGCCTCGACCTTCATCGCGATGGCTACGGGTTCGTCCGTCCCAACCCGCGCCAACCCGGTAAAGATGCCGCCGGCGCGCGCGCACTGGGCGAGGATGTATTTATTCCGCCGAATGAGATCAGCGGCGCCATGCAGGGCGACCAGGTTCTCGTCGAGCTCGCTCCGCCGCGCGCCGACGGCCGCCGCCTGGGCCGCATCGCACGCGTCCTCACTCGACGCAACGCCACGGTGGTCGGGACATTTCACTATGCGGGCGGCGACCGCCAGCCACACAATTATGTCGTGCCCTTCGACGAGCGCATGACGCAGCCCGTCCTGGTCCGCGCCGGCGACGAGATTCCGCCCGAATCGGAAGAGCAATCCGCGCACCGCGTTCTTGGCGAAGAAGCCCGCGCCTCGGCGCACTCCGGCGACGATCTCGAAGGCCTCATCGTCGACGTCGAGATTACCTCCTGGCCCACGCCAACGCGCCCGCCCATGGGCCGCGTCATTGAGATCCTCGGCCACCCCGACGACTTCGGCGTCGATGTGGAGATGATGATCCGCAAGCACCAGCTCCCGCGCATCTTCCCCGAGAACGTGCTGGCCGAGGCTCGCCGCGTGGCCCACCTCGACCGGGAGGAAGTTGCGCGGCGCCGCGATTTCCGCGGCCTGCCCATCGTCACCATCGACGGCGAAACCGCGCGCGATTTCGATGACGCGGTCCTGGTGGAGGAGCATGCCGACGGCAGCTACGAGCTCCAGGTCCACATTGCCGACGTGGCTGAGTACGTCCGCCCCGGCACCGATCTCGATCTTGAAGCCCGCCTGCGCGGCACCAGCGTCTACTTTCCCGACCGCGCCATCCCCATGCTGCCGCAGGAACTCTCGACAGACATCTGCAGCCTGCGTCCCGGCGAAGACCGCCTTGTACTGAGTTGCATCATGCAACTCGACAGCGAGGCCAACATTCTCGGCTACGAGATAGCCGAGGGCGTTATCTCGTCGGCTGCGCGCATGACTTACACGAAAGTTCATCTCATCCTGGAGGGCGACGAAGAGACCCGCGCGCAGTATCCCGAGCTCACCGCCGATTTCGAGCTGATGCAGAAGCTCGCCGTACTGATGAACCTGCGACGCGAAGAGCGCGGCTCCATTGACTTCGATCTGCCGGAGCCCGTCATCGAGTTCGACGAGCAGGGGCAGATGCGCGGCATTACCAAGTCTGAGCGCACCTGGGCCAACCGCCTCATCGAGGAGTTCATGCTGGCGGCCAACGAGTGCGTTGCCACGTGGCTTGAAGACCTTGGCGTGCCCTCGCTCTACCGCATCCACGAGAAGCCGGCCCCGCACCGCGTGGTCCAGTTTGAAGAGCTCGCCGCGAGCTTTGGGTATTCCCTTGGCCTTGGGCCACTTCCCGTCAAGCGCATCCAGACGCGTGGCGACCGCCGTGAGGCGCAGCGCAGCGGCCGCAAGCCCCGCGAGCACGAAGTCCCCGAGGATATTGCCGTTACCCCGCGCATGTACCAGCGTCTGGCCAAGAAGATTGAAGGCAAGCCGGAGGAGCGAATCCTCAGCTACCTGATGCTGCGCTCGCTGCAGCAGGCGCGTTACTCAGAGATCAATGAGGGCCACTTTGCCCTCGCCGCACCCACTTACACCCACTTCACTTCGCCCATCCGCCGCTACCCTGACCTTATCGTCCACCGCATTGCCAAGGCCCTGCTCCGCGCCCGCGTGCACGGACGGGGCGCGATCGCGAAAGGACGGCTGGATTCACCATGGACGCATCCGCACGAAGCTCTTGCCGGAATCAAGATCAGCCGGGCGCCCCAGGTTCGGCGCAGTTCTATCGCGTCTAATCTGGGAAGCGAGCTGGAATCTGCAACGAAAACTGCGTTCGAACCCATCCCCGGTGCGGAACTCGCCCAGATTGCCGAAGAAACCAGCCAGACCGAGCGCCGCGCCGCCGAAGCCGAACGCGAGCTGGTGGAGTGGAAGAAGGTCCGCTTCATGCAGGATCGCGTCGGCGAGGAATTTGCCGGCCTGGTCCTCAACCCCACAAAATACGGAATGTTCGTGGAGCTCACCGATCTCTTTGTCGAGGGGCTCATTCCCATTGACACGCTGCGCGACGACCGCTACACCTTTCGCGAGAACACGCATGAGATTGTGGGCGAGCGCCACGGCCGCCGCTTTCGCGCCGGCGACCGCGTCCAGGTGATTCTCGACCGCATTCTTCACCAGGAACGTCGCCTGCAGTTCTCGCTGGTGGAGGAAGGCATTGCGCTCACCGGCAAGAGCAAGCCCAAGCCGCCTGCCAACGCGAAGAAGGGCCGGCGCGAGCAGCAGCGCCGCAGCCCGTCGAAAGTTCGCGATCGTTCCGGCCGCGGCAAGCGCCGCTAACCCGCTCTGCCGCCCCGGGAAACCGAGTTTACATTCCGGCCTGCTTGGCCGCGAACGCCGCGATTACCGGCACCTTGATCATCTTTCCCGTGAAGGCGCTGATCATGATGAACAGCCACAGCGCAAAGAACGCCAGGGACAGGACGGGCGCCAGAAAGATATCGAGGAGGTTCAGCCCCGGAATCATGCCGATCACCGTCAGCACCACCCACAGGGCCACCCAGCCGATGGCCAGAAAGATGGATTGCCAGGAGTGGAAGCGTACCTTTTGGTTCTGGTTGTAGGGGGCGGTCGCCAGGAAGATGATCGCCGGGATGAAGGTCACGTAGGCCAATCCGCACGTGGCGTTTTCGCTCAAGCCGGCCGGTTGCGCCTGTGGGGTTTGCGGGGACTGCTCAACTTGTTCGGGCATAACAACTCCTTAGCGGTGTATCGTTCAAGACGCTGTCGATATTTCCGCGCCATCGCCGAACCGCATCCGGAGCGAGACTTCTTCGCGAAGGCACGAAGCCTGGATAGAGGGAAACTTTAGAGCACCATCAGAAAAGCGCGTCCCGAATTGCTTGTCAAGCAAATTCCGCGGCGGGCACGCACGGAAGGTCAAACAGGGCGTCCTGGCCAATCCGCTTTGGGGCCTTCGGCGGCGTTTGTCTGGTTCCCGCGCCCCTTCTGCATCCTCTAAAATGAGAGTGACAGAGAAAGGGCTTCCCGCACATGCCGCACATGGTTTTTTGCGTTCGCAACAAGCGCGAGATGGAGGGTCTTGACGAGCCCCCTTTCGACTCCGAATTCGGCCAGAAGATCTATAAGAACGTCTCACAGGCCGCCTGGAGCGAGTGGGTCGACCGCCAGAAGATGCTCCTGAACGAATACCGCCTCCAGCCCTGGACCCCCCAGGCGCAGCAGTTCCTTGTGGAGCAAATGGAGGAGTTCTTTTTCGGCTCCGGCTCCGCACTGCCCAGCGAGTACGTCCCCCCGTCCCATTAACAGGATTTCCTTCAGGATCGCGGTGCCCCACAGTCCGCTTAGGGCGGAGTCGAAGGGACTTCTCACACGCTGCGGATCAGTGGGGAAAGCCGATACCCCATTGAACGCTCACCCTGGTGTAAACTGAATCAGACCCCAAAGCCGGCTCATCTCCGAGCCGGCTCAATCGTGTCGGGACGTGGCTCAGCCTGGTAGAGCACTCGCTTGGGGTGCGAGGGGTCGGCAGTTCAAATCTGCCCGTCCCGACCAATAAGTTCCCCTTTCTCAGTTATCTATGCCGTCGTTCATCGTTGGCATGTTTCTTCCACTTGTCCAAGTGTGACGTCATCTCCGCGTTATCCAAAGAAGCCACGGCTTTCCGCTTGGCTTCCTGTCTGATGTGCGAGTAATAGCGGAGCATCTCGACTGAGACGTGCCCGGCAATGGACATGATGGTTTGTTCGCTGGCTTCTGACGATTCCGGCAATTTCGTTATGTATGCCTCGCTCAACGACCACCCAAGTAGCCACGGCGGGAGCCAACGTGATGGACCCTGGAGCCGCCTGACCCACGGAGCGCCTCAGATGTGTCGTCGCCGTGGACACTGCCCGGGCTCGGCAATGGCCTGCCCAAAAACCTGCCGGAAATGCGCGTCGTAAACTTCTGAATCCACGGCGCCGAAATCGGCCGATATTGCCGTGCCCGAAACCAGTGTTATTGGAAATGAGGACGTGAATCCGTAGGGCCGGAGAATAAACGCAAGTTTACAATCCGGCTTACTCCCACTGAAGTACTTCGACACTACAGCACAACTGCCCTAAACTTGATGACACCAACCCAATGAGTGCAACCAGCCATGCTGTCAAAACGAATTCGACTCAGCGAATCTTGAGCAAGGTCCGCGATTTCCGCATCATTCCGCGCATCGAAACTTATCCGGCTGTCGTCGCCTTTGTCCAGACAGGCCCCGGCAAGCTCGCTCTCCTCGCGCTGTTCGCCCTCGGAGAGCGGTTCTTCCTGCCGGATGTCTCGAGCGTTCTAATATTGACGGGACCCATCGCATTCATCACCTTCATGCCGGAATACCGCCGGGTGGTTCTAGCGGCTGCGCCAGTCATCATATTTTACTTTCGCGAGCCTTTGCCATTCAGCGCTGGGGTCGCTGTCATTGGGACAGGGATGGTTCTCTACCTGTGCGTGATGCGATGGCCTAACTCAGCGTTTGGCCGGCGGCCGATCGTATTTCTTCTCTGCGGATTTTCCGCGCTCATCGCAATCGCGAGCGCCGCATCCCAAACACGAATTGATCCGATTCTGTGGACCACGGTCAGCGTAACGTCAGCCTACCTGTGGTTCATTGCCTACGCATTGACTGATCGAAGCTCAAAGCCCGGGAAGGATTGGACGCTTGAATTAGCCACCTTTCGTCCGCTGTGGGGTTCGACAAACACACCCTTTCCCAAGGGCGCGGCATACCTTCGGCGCATTGAAGCAAAAGACGGGAAGCAACTTGCAATCTACCAATTGAAGGGTCTCAAGCTGCTTGCTTGGGCAATTCTGCTGGCAGTTCTCCAGCAATTATGGCAAAACTTCTTTCACGGATATCTGGGCATCCCGACACCGGATCAGGCGCTCGCCATGAGTGTGCAGGGGACGCCTGTTGCCTGGCATCTGCGTTGGGCCTGCCAGATATTGGCGTATTTTGAACTCATTTTCGTCTTTTCCATCTTCGGACACAAATTCATCGCCATCTGCCGCATCGCCGGGTTCAATGCCTTGCGTAACACTTATCGTCCGCTGTCTTCGACAACGATCACGGAGTTCTTCAACCGGTTTTATTACTACTTCAAAGAACTGCTCGTCGATTTCTTCTTCTATCCCGCGTTCCTCCGGTATTGGAAGGGACATAAGCGGCTCCGCATGATTTTTGCCACATTCGCCGCCGCCTTCTTCGGCAACTCCCTCTTTCACCTAATGCGGGACTGGCAAGTTGTTCAGTCTGTTGGAATGTGGAAGGCGATCACAAGCTACCAGGTATTGTTCTTTTACAACGCGCTTCTCGCTACAGGCCTGTGTGTTTCTCAAATGCGGAGGCGCGATTCGAAGCCCGCCGGCTTTGTTCGCGGACGTCTGTTTCCTGCATTGGGAGTTGGTTTTTTTTACTGTATTCTGAATGTGTTTGACGCCGATGAGCGAGCGTATCCACTTGTGGAGCATTTGAAGTATTTGGCGAGCTTGTTCTTCATTCATTTCTAGGAGCACCATGAAGGGAAGAGCCGAGATACGTGAATTTGTGCAGGATCTGCTGACTGCGAGCGGCGATAACGGCCCTCTTGGCGATGACGAGTCCCTGTTGTTCAGCGGACGTTTGCAGTCGATCGACGCTGTAGAAATCGTTGTGTTCCTGGAAGAGAACTTTGGAATTGATTTTGCGCAGCTCGGATTCGACAAGGAGCAGATCGACAGCATCGACGCGATTTGTGTTCTCACAGAGACCTTCGCGAAATCCAATTGAGATCAGCAAGAAACATGGATAGACACGCGGACAGCTTCAGTGATTCCTGCCCAGACGAATGGGCACAGCAAGCCAGCCGGCGAGCTACTGCCGAAGAAGTGTTGCGGGCGCACCCGGGCGTGCAAGAAGCCGCGGTCATTCGAGATAGCGGCAACAACCTGGTCGCATTTGTTGTGCCGGACAATGATTATGTGAACGAGGTTCTTGGCCGCAGGGCGGCGGGGTTGACGGTCGTCGGAAAGTGGCGAAAGATCTTCGACCTGAGCCAGTTTTCGAAGCGGGCCACCTCCGCATCTGTTGGATTCAACACGATGGGTTGGGATAGCAGCTACACTCGTGGCGCAATTCCCGCCGGTGAGATGCATGAGTGGGTTGAAAACACCGTAGGAGATATTCTCCGGCTCAAGCCGAGGACGGTTTGTGAAATTGGCTGCGGAACCGGCATGCTGGTCTTGGGGGTTGCCCCGCACTGCGAGCGGTATGTTGCCGTGGATTATTCGCCAGCCGTACTAGGACGGCTCAAGGAGCAATTGCGGACAGTCCCCGAAGTGGCGAAAAGGGTTGAAGTGGTGGAGCGCCAGGCGGCAAATTTAGACGACTTCAGCGAAAACACATTCGATACAGTGGTGCTCAGTTCCGTTGTGCAGTTTTTCCCGAGTATGGACTATCTCACAAAAGTCCTTGAAATCGCTGTCAGTATCGTAAGGCCTGGAGGGTATGTCTACGTCGGCGATGTTAGAAGCCTGCCACTGTTGCAGGCATTTGCGTCTTCAGTGGAATTATTTCAGGCCGCAGATGAGTTGAGCGTTGGAGAACTTCGTGACCGGATTCGCCGGCGTGTTGAGAGAGAACCGGAACTGGCTCTCTCCCCGGCATACTTCCTTTCATTGCGCAATACAAATCCAAAGATCTCGAGAGTGGATATACGGCCACTTCGCGGACGCGCTGACAACGAGATGACGCGCTTTCGCTATGAGGCGATTCTCCATATCGGACACGACGGTGCGGCAGTCTTCGACGGTGAATTCCTGGACTGGACGGAGCATAGGTGGGGATTGGACGAGATTCGTTCCATATTGCGGCAGCATGCAAACCAGCCCATCGGCATCAGAGGCATAGGGAACGGCCGCATAGAGAAGGATCTTGCCGCTATGCAGATTCTCGATGTCGCTGATGCCGGATATTCCGCCGGTGCATTACGCCAGAAGATCGAAGAGAAATTGGACGAAGGGATTCATCCCCAGGGGCTTTTTGATCTCGAAAATGAGGACCTGGGATTCGCGGTCTTTCTCAGTTGGATGGCATGCCGGCATGATGGAAGTTACGATGCGTTCTTTATTCCCAAAGAATCGTTGCGAGGCATGGCATTACCGGCAATTGGATGGTCGGAGCCGGACGCATCGGAGGTCGCAAACCTGGCAAATGCGCCCGGACAAGGCAAGTTTCGCAACGAGTTGATCAGACAACTGGTCGCGCATTGCCGCCAAAACCTGCCCGAAGCCCTGGCCCCAGATGAAATTGCACTGGTGGACATGCTTCCGCGTGCCGCAGACGGAGAAGTGGCCGAACAGGATTTGCTGAAAGCAAGATTGACATAGCATCGGGAAACACAGACAAAGAACGCCCCCGCAGCCCGTTCAACCCCCCGCTTCATCCAACAGCCGAATCAGTGCTTTTCGATCGATCTTGCCGGTCGCTCCTAAGGGCAAAGCGTCCAGGTATTGGATCCGCTGCGGAACCATATAATCAGGGACACGTTTCTTCATTTCTTCGCGAGCTGCGTCGCGGGTCACCCCCGCCGCGCAGTGGAATGCAGCGATACCCGCTGGGCGGCTGTCGACCAACGGCCAAGCCACGGCCGCCACCATGTCTGTGCCCAGAATCTCGCGTAAATGAGCTTCCACTTCCTCGAGTTCGACCCGATTGCCGAGTACTTTCACCTGGTTGTCAATTCGGCCCAGGTGATGAAACGTCCCGGAAGCGTCCTCGTAAGCCAGGTCTCCCGTGCGATACCATCGCTCCCCGTCCAGTATGGGAAATCGAGCCGCTGTCAGCTCGGGGTCCTGGAAATATCCGCGCGCAGCTTGCCGCGTAGACACAACCAGTTCTCCCTCCTCGCCCCGCGGCAAAAACCTGAGGTCCGCATCCACAATTCCGGCACGAACACCAGGAAAGACCGTTCCAATTGCCATCGTTCCGCGATTGGGAGTGACATAGGGAGGATCTTCGAGGGTTTGTGCGATGCAGTCGACCGTCAGCTCTGTCGGTCCGTAAAAGTTCTCCACAATGCTATTGGGGGCGGCCACCTGCCATGCCTGAGCGGTACTCACCGCAAGCGCTTCTCCGGCAAAAATGGAGATCCGCAACGAGGGGAATGCCCCCGGCTTCAGCATCTTCATACGCCCCATAAACGAAGGAGTCGATGGTACCGAAAACCAGATCGTCAGTTCATGATCGCGGATGAACTTCACTGGAGCCATAAGCTGCGCGGCAGGCACCACGTAAAGCGCCGCACCTGAGCTCCACGCCATGAACATATCGAACACTGAGGCGTCAAAGGTCAGCTCCGATGCTTCAGCAACTCGATCGTCAGCCCGAAGCGAGAATCGCCGGTGCATGATTTCGATAAACTGGCACACGCTTTCGCTTTCGATCATCACTCCCTTCGGCGTGCCCGTCGTGCCGGAAGTGAAAATAATGTACGCCAGCTCATCTCCGGCAACCGTGACGGGTTGCTCGGGCCCCTCGTCGGATAGTTCAGTGAAAGATTCAAAGGTGGTTTCAGAGAACCTCAAAGCGCTTTGCGGCGGTGTCACGTTCGGCCCGAACAAAATCCGCCGAGGCGCGTTTTCGAGAACACGCTGCGAAAGCCGGTTTAATCCCGTCTGATCGACAATCAGCGCGTCAAGCTTTGTCTGTTGCAAGATGCGGATCACGCGGTCTTCGGGTGTGTCAGGTTTGATGGGAACGTACGCTGCGCCAGCCCAAAGCGTTCCCAGCACTCCGGCATACGCCTCTAAGGTGCGGGAAGCAAGAATTCCGACCTTACCCGAACGCTCGCCGGTCTTCAGGTCGAGCCATCCGGAGATTCGGCGGGCAATATCTGCCAGTTCAGCATAAGAAAACCTTGAATCCGCTACAAACAACGCAAGGGCTTGCGGGTCTGAGACGGAGCTTTCATAGAACGGCAGAGCAAGATTGTAGTTTGCTCTTGTTTGGATGATTGCACTCATTGGGCTCGCGTTATCCAGTTTAGGGCAGTTGTGTGGTGGTGTCGAAGTACTTCAGTGGGAGTAAGCCGGATTGTAAACTCACGTTTAATTCTCCGTCCCGGACTAGTACCCTGAAACGTCGACGGCGACTCCGACCCGCGAGGACCCTCCACCTCAGCAGGCTCCGGTCGCGATACTGACATCTTGTTGCTGAATTGTCCTTACGCAACCGGTGCCGATGAATTACGAGGCCTATCGGACCGCGGCATGGCACCCGCGAGCAGAAGTACCGTGCCGCAATACATCAAAGTATCGAACAGATAATTCAGGCCCTCGAGACTGGTGAGCTCGGCAACACCGATCGGCACGTAGACGGCCAAAATCACAATGAACACGGTCAAGCCGATCCACGTGGCTGCCGCACGGGTCTTCTTTCCGGCAAGCAGAGGGATTCCCGCGATTGCGTACATCACGGCCGCCACATAGGTCCAAATGGCATGTCCGAAAAGCCATGCGGGAGTCACCATTTCCAGCGGAATGCCGGGGACGTGATCGGCGTGCAGGAATTGTTCGAAGCTGTAAAACAGCACGGGAATGGCAATGAAGCAGCGCGCAATTGTCGCAGCGATCTGCGCGACGCGCGGGTGCTGCTGCTGGCTGAGGCTCGCCGCCAGGGCCAGAGGTCCGCCACAGAAGGACAATTCCCTGAGCGCAAGCGTGATCCCAAAGCGATTGTGTAGATCATGAAGGGAGGCCGGGACGTCCATCATGAGGACGAAGAGAAAAAACGTCAAGGCCAGCAAGCTCGCCGAGAGACGCGCCTGAATCTGCGTCACCAGGCTCAGCGCGGCTGCGATAAAGCAAACCCCGAGCAAGTACACCCAGAAGAGATGCCAGGGAATCCATGCCGGCACGATCGACGCGATATCGCTCGCGACTGTGAAATGTTCGGTGCCGAAGGCTGCAATGGGCGTCGCGTAGAAGACCGGCCCAAACAGAATCAGCTTGTCCAATCTCGGCTGCAGTCGCCATTCGCCGCGAAGAAAAATCGCGACCAGCCCGATGGCAAAAACCGCGCCACCGACGCCATAGGACCAAATCACCTGGATTGGAATGGCGACCAGGGCCATTGCCGGCGGCAAAACCACCAAATTGCATTCCACGGGTATTCCGTTCTGCCAAAGAGTTGCTCAGCAACTCCGAAGGTAGTCGAAAGCGCTGGCTGCGTAAATTCGCAAGATTCAACTCACCGATTCTTGTTCTGAGATGGTCTTGGAGTCACAGGAATGGGCTGTACGCGGGCCGAATTGCCCGATACCACTTCAGGCTTGTCGGTGTGCATCGGTGGCCTTACCGCCGCGAACGAGGCAGGACACAGTTTCACAGGGACAAGGAATCCGCGAAGTATCCCTCGGAGTGGCCCAAGGAGTGAATCAAAAGTTCCACTGCTCTCTTACCGACCAGAGAAATTAAGGATACAAGGGGAGATTAACGATTCGAAGAGAGATTCTCTGCTGGAAGATTTATGCGGATACTGCCCAAAAATCGGGCAGTTCTTCGCAATCTAAGGAGATCGATAAGAAACACTTGACTTGATGGCGGAGAGAGGGGGATTCGAACCCCCGATAGAGCTTTTAGGCCCTATAACGGTTTAGCAAACCGCCGCCTTCAGCCACTCGGCCATCTCTCCGGGTCTGCAATTGGATTATACCGGGAAGTTGCGAATCCGGCAGGGACGCTTCAAAAGAAGCTGACGGAATCAAACCGGCGTGCCTTCACGGGAGTAGTCGCCGGATTTGCCGCCGGTCTTCGATTCGAGCTGGATGTTGCGGATGACGATGGCTTTGTCGAGGGCCTTGGTCATGTCGTACACCGTGAGAGCGGCGACGGACGCCGCGGTGAGGGCCTCCATCTCCACACCGGTGACGCCGACCGTGGCCGCGGTAGCGGTGATGCGCACGCCAGTGCCCTCGATGCGCGCCTGCACGTCCACGTGGGTGAGTGGCAGCGGATGGCACATGGGGATCAGATCGGAGGTGCGCTTGGCGGCCTGGATGCCGGCGAAGCGCGCCACTTCCAGCGGATCGCCCTTGGGGTTCTGCGGAAGCGCGGCGAGGACGGCGGGCGAGAGATCGACGAAGGCGGAGGCAGTGGCCGTGCGACGCGTGGGCAGCTTGGCGCTGACGTCGACCATCGAGGCCTGGCCGGCGTTGTCGTAGTGCGAGAGGCGCGAGGGGTTGGGATTGGGCATGGTGCTCCTCAGAAGCGAAGGATGCTGACGGGTGAGCCGGCGGAAAGGCGGTCAAGGCCTTCGGGGATCATCACGAAGCAGTCGGCGCGGGCGAAGGCGGCCAGATCGCCAGAGCCCTGCGAACCCACCGGCTCCACCTGGGTGTGGCCGTCGGCGAAGCTCGTCGTTGCCGGAACAAACCGGGTGAGATCGGATTTGCCCTTGACGTCGCGGGCGGCAATGGCGGCATCGAAGCGCGGAGTCTTCTCGCGGCTTCCGGCGAGCGCGGCGAGAATTACCTGAGCGAAGAGCAGAAAAGTGGCCGCGGACGAGATTGGATTGCCGGGAAGGCCAAAGGCGGGCAGGACAGGGGCGTCCTTCCGCGGGATTTCGCAATAGACCAGCGGTTTGCCTGGCTGGATGCGGACGCCGGTGAAATGGAAGTGCGCGTGGAGCTGTGCCAGCGCGGGCTCGACCAGGTCAAACTTGCCTGCGGAGACGCCGCCGGAGATGAGCAGGAGTTCGGCATCGAGAGTCGGGCGAAGCGCGGATTCAATCTGGGGAGCCTCATCGCGGGCGACGGGAAGGATCCAGGGATCCCCGCCGGCCTGCGCGACAAGCGCGGCGAGCATGGCCGCATTGGAATTGCGGATCTGGCCGGGACCGGGAGTGGAATCGACAGGGACCAGTTCGTCGCCGGTGGTAAGGATGGCCACGCGGGGGCGGGCGAAGACACGCACGCTTGGGTAGCCACATGCGGCGGCAGCGGCGATGTGCGCGGGGCCGATGCGTGTGCCGGCCGGGATGAGCTCATCGCCGGCGCGCGCCTCGGCGGCTGCGGGAACGATATTGTCGCCGGCGCTGAGCGAGCGGCCAGCCGCGAGGCGGATGCTGCCTTCCTGGTGTTCGACATGCTCCAGCATGACGACGGCGTCGGCGCCCTGGGGGACGGCGGCGCCGGTCATGATTTCCCAGGCGGCGCCGCGCGGGAGCGGCCGGGCTAATGGATCGCCGGCGCGGATGGATCCGGCGACGGCCAGTAGCGCGTGCGAGGCAGCTTCCGCGGCGCGGCACGCGAATCCATCGCGCGTGGAGCGGGGAAAGGCGGGCATGTCGCGATCGGCGCGTACGGGCTCGGCAAGAACGCGGGCGAGCGCGGCGGACAAGCCGATCTGCTCACTGCGCGGATTCCGCTCCGCGATCCAGGCTGCGCGATCGGCGATGAGCGCTGCGGCTTCCGCGTAACCGGGCAAGGAAGCAGTCATGGCCACAATTCTACGGGACCAGGAGAACCGGGTTGGATTTTACCCCCAGGAGCTGCAAAATAAAAAAACGGCGATGTCTTGCAGATTGATGAGGTTACGCCCTCAAAGTGCAGTAAAACGGGACCTAGGATCAGGGGGCCAGAAAGAAATTCCGGAGCCGGATTTCCCGGGCGAAAGTGCGAAATAAAAAACGGCGATGCCTTGTTGAATCATGGTCTTACGTGCTCAAACTGCAGTGAATTGCACATTCCTTCCGCCCCGCTCCCCAAGCTGCTCGAAGAAAGACGCCGGAACTGCACTGCACGATCCGCACGAGCCCGCTGCTTTCGAAAGAAGCTGGATTTGCCCCCATATCTAAGAGTTTACTCCTCGGAGGTACTAAGACTGCATGTTTGGTCGGAAACTTTTTCTCTTTTGCTATCTGTTGTCTGCAGCGATATTCACAGACAGTGACTCTTGACGAGTCGGGCGGCGCCATAGAGTTTGCACCAAATTCGGTGCGTGAAGGGAGCGGCGAGGCGGGCGCCGAAACAGCCTGCGGAAAAAACCCCGATGTGGTCCGCTCAGAGCTAAAAAACCAGGGGCTAAAGCCCAAGTCCTTTGTTTGCGGCAATCGGCGATACTGAAGTACCGCCCTTACGCGTTCTTTTCAATCCGGCCAGTGCTTTTTCATCGGCTGTGAAGGCGTCCTCTTTCAATGCGGCGCCAGATGGGAGCTTTCCGCAAGCTGCAAGTACCGCCCTTACGCGTTCTTTTCAATCCGGCCAGTGCTTTTTCATCGGCTGTGAAGGCGCGCTCTCTCAAAGCGGCGCCAGACGGGAGCTTTCCGCAAGCTGCAAGTCCACGTTCTTACGCGTTCTTTTCAATCCGGCCAGTGCTTTTTCATCGGCTGTGAAGGCGTGCTCTTTCAAAGCGGCGCCAGACGGGAGCTTTCCGCAAGCTGCAAGTCCACGTTCTCTGGTTGCGCGGCATCACTCACAGCAGGCCATCCGTACAATAAAGATGGATGGCCTTTTCAGAACAATACGATGTGGCCGTAGTGGGCGCCGGGCATGCCGGGTGCGAGGCTGCCATGGCGGCCGCGCGCATGGGCCTGAAGACCGCGCTGATCACGATGAACATGGACCTGATCGCGCAGATGAGCTGCAACCCGGCCGTCGGCGGAGTGGCCAAGGGACACCTGGTGCGCGAAGTGGATGCGCTGGGCGGGGTGATGGGCGAGGTGGCCGATGCGGTTGGAATCCAGTTCCGGCTGCTGAACACGTCGCGGGGGCCGGCGGTGTGGAGTCCGCGCGCGCAGTGCGACAAGGCTCTCTACAGGGTGAAGATGCGCGAGGTGCTGGAGAGCCAGGCGGGCGTGCACATTCGGCAGGCTGAGGTGGTGGATCTCGTCTTGGACGAGAGGGAGCAAGGGAGCGAGGGAGCGAGGGAGCAAGGGAGCGAGGGAGCGAGGGAGCAAGGGAGCGAGCGAGAAACAACCGCAGATCCTTCGGCTCCGCTGCGCTTCGCTCAGGATGACAGCGCTGTCGGGGCTCAGGATGTTGTGGGTGGAAGGGCTCTTCGCCGGCGAGTGCTGGGATTGAAGCTGCGCGATGGGCGGCGGCTTTTGGCGGGCGCAACCATTATTACTACCGGCACATTTTTGAACGGGCTGATTCATTGCGGCGAAGAGCGGTATCCGGCGGGACGCAGCGGCGAGCCGGCTTCCGTGATGCTGGGCGAGGCGCTGCGCCGGCTGGGCCTGCGCACCTGCCGCCTGAAGACGGGGACGCCGCCGCGGCTGGACGGGCGCACCATCAAGTGGGCGATGTTCGAGGAGCAGCCGGGCGATGTGGACCCGACGCCGTTCAGCTTCAGGACGAAGAAGATTGTGCAGCCGCAGGTGAGCTGCCACATTGCGTTCACCACGCCGGAGACGCTGCGGCTGATCCGCGAGAATGTGCACCGCTCGGCGATGTACTCGGGTCGGATTGAGGGGATCGGGCCGCGCTACTGCCCGTCGATCGAGGACAAGATCGTCAAGTTTCCCGACAAGACGCAGCACCAGTTTTTCCTGGAGCCGGAGGGGTTGAATACGCACGAGGTCTACATCAATGGAATGTCTACTTCGCTGCCGATGGAAGTGCAGTGGCAGATGGTGCGCTCGATCCCTGGCCTCGACGAGGCGGAGCTGCTGCGCCCGGGATACGCCATTGAATACGACAGCGTGGACGCTACGGAACTGGACCGCTCGCTGCGGGTGAAGTCGATGGAGGGCCTTTACCTGGCGGGGCAGATTAACGGGACGTCAGGGTATGAAGAAGCCGCATGCCAGGGGATCATGGCCGGGATCAACGCGGCGTTGTGGGTGAAGGGCGAGGCGCCGTTCACGTTGGACCGGACCGAAGGCTACACCGGGATTCTGATCGACGACCTGATTTCAAAGGGCACCAATGAGCCTTACCGGATGTTCACGTCGCGGGCGGAGTTCCGGCTGCATTTGCGGATTGATAATGCGGACCGGCGGCTGACGCCGCATGGGCGGCGGCTGGGGCTGGTGGATGACGCGGCATGGGCGCAGTACGAGCAGAAGCAGGCGAGGATGGCGGCGCTCGAGAAGCTGCTGGTTCGCGGCAAGGCGAACCAGGAGAAGCTGCGCGCGGCGGGGTTTGAAGAACTGACGGCAACCGCGGGACAGACATGGGCGCAACTGCTGAAGCGGCCTGAAGTCACGATCGACCCGGTGTTGGCGGCGCTCGGCGACGAGCTGGCCGGCGAGCCGCTGCTGGCCGAGTTTGCCGGGCGGCATGGGGACGACCCGGTGGCGCGCTCCGGGATGCGCAATGAAGCGCGCGCGGTGGAGACGGAGATCAAGTTTGCCGGCTACCTGGACCAGCAGAAGAAGTCGATTGAGAAGCTGAAGGCGGCGGAGGCGGTGACGATTCCGGATTGGCTGGAGTATGGCGCCATCAGCGGGCTGTCGCGGGAGATGAAGGAGACGCTGGAGCGGGTGCGGCCGCGGACGATTGGACAGGCGAGCCGGCTTCCGGGGGTGACGCCGGCGGCGCTGAGCCTGGTGCATGTGTCGATCCGGCTGCAGGGCGCGCGGCGGGCGGAGGGGGAGAGTGCACGGCAGGTGGCGAGCTGACGCGCGGAAGAAATGTCGAGCCTGTTTCGGGTGGCTGCTCAGCAGGGGCTAAAGCCCGGCGCTTTATTATCGGCCGGTTATCGGCGCGACTAAAGTCATGCCCTTACGCGTTTTCGGGGTTGGATTCGATTTTTCCCTCAGGGGCTTTAAGCCCGGAGTTTTATTGTGCTGGTTACGGCGGGACTGAAGTCCCGCCCCTGCGTGTTTCCTGGTCCCGCCTTTGCGCGATTTCCAGTCCCGCCGCTGCGCGTGATTCTCTGCGAGGGTTGATCGAGCTGCGAAGTCCCGCCCGTACGCGATTTCTGCGCGATTCGTTGCATCAGTGCGGCGCGGTTTTCAGGGCGTTGAAGAGCTTCGGGGCGAACTGGTTAATGCGCGCGTTGATGTTCTCCGGTGTGAGCCCGGGCAGGATCAGTTTTGCCGAATCCGGAAACACAAAGAAGAGCACGTCGTTGTCGATGCCGCGGTTCTCGTCCACATTCATGCAGTCGCCGGCCGCATTGCGTTTGCGGCAGACGGGATTGCCGAGAAGCTGGTGCAACTGGATGGACCCCTCGCCGATTTTGCATTTCGGGCCTTCGTCCCCGACGATGGCATACACAAGTCTGTCCTTGTAGAGGACGGCGGCAAGGTCGCCGATGTGCAGGCCCAGCTCGGAAATGAATCCGCCTAGGGGAAGCACGATGTAGGGCACGGCATCTGCATTGAGGGAAGGCCGCCCGGGCAGGTCCTCATAGCGGAGTGAAGTTTCCGGCTGGTCGGTGTGGCGGCGCAACTTCGAGTACGGCGAACCGTCATTATCGATATCGAGTTTGGCGTCAAAGAAGAGGACGCCGCCGGCGAGCTTCAGCAGGACGTGATTCGAATTTGGATCGAGCTCGCAATCTTTCTTGTTTTGCGGTTTTCCATCGCAGGTGCAGTTGTTGTCGAATTCCATGAATTGCCGGCGAAAACTCTGGCCCACAGGCTCGCCGGCGGCGATGGGGATGCCGGCCACGAGAGGAGCCGACGCACGAGGCACCGTGTAGGCTGGCTGCGCGTCCATTCCCAGGCAGATGAGGATGGTTGCGCAGGACAATAGGATGGTTCGCATGATGGAGTTTCTCGCCGGCGCACTCACTTCTGAACCGGGACCCACGTCTCATCGTAGTAGCTTTCCGGAGGCATGGATGCGCGCTTTCATTCTTGCTGTAGCTTCTTTGCTCGCGTTGCCGGCGGCTTGCGCGGCGCACCAGGCGCCCCTGCCCGATCCGCTGCAACTGATGAACCGCGCCCTGGCCAACGAGAAGAAGATGGCGGCCGAGCAGGAGCGGTACGAGTGCCGCGTGACCGACTGGACCGCCGAAACCGACAAGAACGGAAAGACGAAGAAGCAGGACACCGAAGTGAAAGAGCAGTTTTTTGTGAACGGGCAGGAGATTGAGCACACGCTCCAGAAGAACGGCAAGGACCTGACTCCGGATGAGACGCGCAAGGAAGACCAGCGCGTGATGAAGGAGACGGTGAAGTACAGCGACAAGGCGAAGGCCGACAAGGAAACGGCAAAGAACAACCAGCAAGCGGTGGACATGATCAGCGCGATGATGCTGACCAACGGGCATCGCGAGCGCGTGAACGGGCGCAGCGTATTGCTTTATGACATTGTGCCCAACCCGCATTTCAAGCCGAAGAACCTGATGCAGCACTTTGCTTCGGTGATGCAGGGGAAGGTCGGGATCGACGAGGAGACGGGGGAGTTGATCGACCTGAACATCAAGTCAGTGCAGGACGTGAAGATCGCCGGCGGAGTGATTGCGTCGCTGCACAAGGGGTTCTGGCTCCACATTCACTCCACGCCGCAGGCCGACGGCGTGTGGCTGAACGACCTGGCGGAAGGAACGGGCGACGCGCGGGCCGCACTTTTCTTCCATCCCTATTTCCGGTTTCGGGAGACGACGGGCGATTGCCATCTGTACAACGCGACGGCGCAGCAAGTGGGACAGGCGACGGTGGTGAAGAAGTAAGCGGAGCGCGTTTGCTACGCTGAAGCGTGCCTCCCAAGACCACGCGCCGGCCGCTTCCCGGCCTGACCAAATCCACCGGGTACCTTGCCCATCCGTTCGATGGCATGCATGGCGTGCGCACCAGCGGCCTGGTGGCTGGGCGGCATCTCAAGACCGGTCACGCGCATTCGCGGCATGCCACGGCGTGCTACGCCGTGGCGCCGTCGGTGTTTCATACGCTGGTGCGCCGGTGGCAGCGCATGCGGCGGGCCGCGCCGATGGAACAAACCACGTTCATCGATATTGGCGCCGGGATGGGGCGAGCGGTGCTGCTGGCGTCGGAGTTGCCGTTTCTCCGGGTGCTCGGCGTGGAAATGCATCCAGCACTGGCGTCTATCGCGCGGCGGAACCTGGCAGCGTGGCGGCGGGCGGGGCGCGGTGTGTGCCCGGCGCGCATAGTTGAGGCGGACGCCACGGAGATGGCGTTTCCATCCACGCCGGCGGTCCTGTTCCTGTTCAATCCGTTTGGCGCGATGGTGATGCGGCAGTTGCTGCGCGCAATTGCACGCACGTATGCCGGAAGGCCGGGGGAACTCGAAATTCTCTATGTCAATCACGAGCAGGAGAGCGTGCTTGAAACTCAGCCCGGGTTCACGCGGCTATGGACGGGGCGTGTGCGGCGCTCGCGGGAAGATGAGTCGGCGGACCGGCGCATCCTGCTGAGCCAGCCCGACGGGGAGTATGCCGCGCCGGCGCATGAAGATTGCTCGATCTGGAGATGGGTGGGAACGGGGAGCAAGGGAACGAGGGAATAAGGCGGGGACTGAGGGCGGCTAAGGGTGGGGCCGCGCGGATGGACCCGGCGCGGTCTGCGGGCTGGACGAGTCGGGCGGCGGAGTTGTAGCTTCCGGCTTCGGATTGGTCTCGGGCCTGGCGGGCGCGGTTGAATCGGCGGGGTCCGGAGCCGATGCGGCGGGTGGCGCGACCGGCGGCTGAATGGGCGCGATCGGGGTTGAGGCGGTCTGCGCCAGCGACAGCGTTACCAGCGTGACCGGCATGTTGAGCGTCTGCACCGTGTTGGGATCGTCGCGCAACTTGAGGTAGAGCATGCCGCCTACGGGATGAGGCACGGTAATCTGCGCGCCGGTGAAGTCCGGAGGCACGTCGGTGGCATTGCCGAAATCCTGCGCCGCGGCGATGGAGTTGACGAGGAAGAGGTTGGTCCCGGTGAGGATGCAAGGCCTGGCGGTGGATCGCGGGCAGCGGAGATCTTTGAAGCTGGGCAGGCGGACGAGGGTGCCGAGCGGCATCCAGTCGCCGGCGACGCCGTCAGCGGAGATGGCGCGGGCGCGCAGCGGGCCAAAGGCGGACGAACCGAAGCGGGCGAGCGGCTCGACGGAGCCGAGGGCAGTGCGCTGATCCTCAAGCATCAGGCTGCCGTCGGCGAGCGAAAGCATGGTGTGGAAGCTGCCGTCGCCGGCTGCGACTTCAACGTCCTCATTGCGCGGGAATGCCTGCGGGACCACGGACTTGAGGAAGAAGACAAGGCGCGAAGAAAGGGGGAAGTCATCGGGGCTGCCCAGGTGGACGGGCGAGGGCGCGGCCACTCCGTCGTCCTGAACGCCCTTGTTGAGCAGGCTGACCTGGGGGCGCGGCGGGTTGATGATGACGGGGACTTTGAGCTCGCGGCCGTCGCGGAGCTGCACCCGGGCGGTGAACTGCGCATTGGCTTCGAGTTTGGAGGTCGAGCTGGTGGTATTGAGGGCGAGCTGATCGAAGTCCTGCACGCGGGTCAGCCCGGCGGGAGTCCAGGCGATGCCGTCGAACATGGCCTTTGCCACCTCGTCGAGGCGAGTGCCCTTGAGCGTGGCGCTGCGGTCGCCGACGCTGAGGCTCAGGTGGTCAAGCGAGGCGGCTTCCGCGTATGCGTTCAGGGTGAGGGCATCGGGGCTGCCCAGGCCGTACTGGTGAATCTGGAAGGTGATGGGTCCGGGCTGCGCGCTCTTCATGGGGACGGAGACGACCAGGGATTCGGGCTTGGGCGCTTTCCAGGTGAGGGTGTTTCCTGACATGTCAACGGCGTCGACGCAGAGGGTGCTGTCGCCCTGGATGTGCAGGGTGTCCTCGCGGCCGACGATGAGGGCGGATTGGTCGTCGGCGGCGACCTCCCACTTCTCCGGACCGGCGGAGACGAGATGGAAGTGCGGGCCCTCCCAGTCATCGAAGCCCCATTTGCCGTGGACGGTGGCAGTGAGGGCGCCGGCAGGCAGATCGGGCAGAGGATTCTTGAGCACAAGGCCGCCCTTGGCTGGGTCGGCGAGCAGGGGCAGGGCAAGAGGGCCGCGGGAAGTGTCGATATGAAGCGCAAGATCGTGCGCAAGGCCGGCGGCGAAGACCAGGGGAGCGCCCTCGGCGGCGAAGACCAGGTCCGGCTTCTGGGCGCATGAACTTTCAGACGGATTGATGGGATGCAGCGGCGGCAGCCTGGAGGGGCCGACCGGAGGCAGCGCGACCACGACGACAGATTTGGGATCGCGGAACGAAGGTGGAACGTTCAGGCGCAGGTTCAGGGTGTCCTTCGTGGGCAAGGCCAGTGCGGGAATGTACTGGAAGTGCGCGGTGTGCAGCGAAGAGAGGATCTTGGCGGTATCCACGATGGCGCCCACGTAAGGGCTGTACATGCCGGCGCCGCCCATGGTCGAGTAGCTGAGCTGGTTCATCAGGTCGGCTGCGGAGCCGTTGGCCAACTGGGCGACGAGAGACTGGGTATTGGCGTCGTCAAGCACCAGCCCTTCAGTGTGTTGCGTGAGGCATGAGGCCTGCTGGTCGGTAGGCTTGTCAAAGCATTGCGCCTCAAGGCGGACGCCGAGAGACCGCGCGGCGAGTTCGGCGCTTTCCTTGAGGATTTTGGGATCGACCTGGCTGGTGTTGCGGACCTGGGTCAGGTACGCCTCGAGGCGCATCCGGTCCCAGCTTGCAGCTTCCAGGTCCTGGGTGGCGCGGACGAAGGCGCCGGGACGATCATGGACAGCCTTGCGCAGGGTACTGAAGTCACCGCCGGTTTCCGGGGCCAGGAAGATGAGCGCCTGCTGGGCCTCCTGGGGCACAGTGACGAAGACACCCTCCTCCCGGGCCGAGCGGGTCCAGGTTTCCACGCGGGTGAACCAGTCCCACGGCGGGGGATTGGTGGCGCCGCGAAGAAAGGCGACCACCAGAACAAAGTGAGCCGATTGGCTTTCCGGCAGGTCGGGGTGAATCCAGAGGCGGTCGCCGGGGAGAATATTGGGGACCTGGCTGATGGGCAGGGTAAGGGCGCCGCGCTTGACATGCACATCCACCTTCGGACCAGCGAGGTCAAAAGCTGGGCCATCGGCGAGAAGCGGAGCAGAAAGACAGAAGAGCCCCAGCAGAAGCAGCGGCAGACTTCGACGCATGGGTCCATTCTACGAGGAATGGAGGCGGAGTCCAACGGCGAAGGAGAAGCGTTTCGCTGGGAGGGACGAAGAGCGTGGAAATTTGAGATGCAGTGCGGGAAAAATCGTATACAATGGCGGATTAGGTCACTATTCAGCGTATTTGCATTTAGGTAAAGGTTTCCGGGGCCCGGGGTCTTTTCAACCAACAGGACCGCTAAGCCGCGCCGGTGAGAAAGAAAACCGCGCAGTCACAGAACCGGGGGGATGCCGCGGTCGTCCAAATCCTATCAGGAGTGAATTCCGCGAGGGCGCGGTGCGCCGCGCTTTAGAGTTCGCCGCCAGGCGAATTCCAACTCGCCGCTACTGTACAGGCACAGATCGGGTTGCGATTCAGGGAGAGAACGTATGAAATCCACAAGGACTGCGCAAGCAGCCATAGACGTGAGCGGTCTTAGTATTCCCGACGCTGAAGAGATTATTGAGGAAGCCCTGGCAGAGCTTTCGTTTTCGCAGGATCCGGGTTTGGCGCGGGCGCTGCGCTTTCTGGCGCCTCCGGGGTACCAGGCAATTGTCGAGTTGTGCAACGAAAGCGGGCGGAGCAAGCGGCGCAATGCAAACGCGGATACCTGGTCGCCCGAAGAGGACGAGGTTCGTATCTACTTTGAGCGAATCGACGGCGAGGATGCTATTGCGCCGCGGGCCGTGCGCAGCTTGTCCCGCCCGATCACCGATCACGGATTCGACGAGGACGGGGTGCAGGACGCGTCCCTGCTGGCCGACATGGATGGGCGCGTGAAGGAATTGTGCGGCGCCCTCGCGGAGGCGGAGCGGGGCGGGCATGCCTTTATCGCGCTCAAGTGGTTCCGTGACTCGTTCCTGCCTCGAAAAGCGTTCCGGTGGAACCAGAATCCTGAGACACGACAGGCAATACTGGCGGAAGCGATCCAGCGAGGCGTGGTGCTGACAAGCAAGATTGCGAACCCGAAGACGCCGGCATACCCGACCACGACCATCCGGCTGAACCGCGCCGAAGCGGGCATTCCCGAAGAAGCGCAACGGTTCCATCCCGTAGCCGTTCACGGCGAGGATTTGACCGCAGTGCTCGAAGAGGAACGGGGTGTTCTGTGAGCTGCTACTTCCTGGAGGCCACGGCGTTCGCCAAGCTATTTGTGCGCGAAGCGGGGACGGATGCGCTGATTCACCTGCTGGAGAGCATTGAGGACAACCGGAAGCTGATTGCTGCGTCGACCCCTCTCGAGGTTTACGCGGCGATCCGGAGGCGGGAGCGCTCCGGCGCGATCAGCAAGGAAGACGCATCTGCGGCCCTCGAAATCCTGCGGCTGGAAGCGGCGCGGACGGTGCAGGAGCCGCTGAACCCCGCGGTGCTGGAATGCGCGCGGCAATTGCTGGACCGGACTACGCTGCGCTGGCCGGACGCGTTGCAACTGGGCGCGGCACTGGTGGCGCGCGACATGTTCCAAGGGACGGCGATCATCTTCGTTTCGGCTTCAAAGACGCTGCTGGACGCGGCCAGGTCGGAGGGGCTGGAGACGATCAACCCCGCGGACGCACCGGAACCGGCGAAGGAGCCGGCCCAGGAAGCGGAGCCGGTTTAACGGGAGGGCTTTTTCCGGCTCCAATTGGGAAAACGCGGTTTCCTCAAGACCGCTCGGCTTCTGGCGTACAATGTACGCACGGAGTTGAAATGCCCGCCACCGCCAAAAAGGAGCGCCGTTTTCACTTGCGCGCTTCTGAAAAGGAAGTTGAAACCATTAGCCGCGCGGCCGCCACTGCAGGTGTAAGTGTAAGTGCGTTCATTCTGGAGAGCGCGGCCGAACGTGCGCAACGCCTGCTGGCGGACCAATCGCATTTTGCTTTGAGCGGTCATCGGTGGCGTGCCTTTGCCAAGGCGCTGGACAGTCCCCCGCGACGCATTCCCGAACTCGCAAAGCTGTTGGGGGAAGCTTCCATCCTTGAGCGAAAGTGAACTCAACCTTGCTCCTCTGTCGCATGCCGAACCTTTAAGCCGTGCGCACGATCTCTCGTCTTTCGACTGTGGGCGGCATCCCTCGCTGAACATCTGGCTGGAACGCTTTGCTTGGCAGAACCAGCAGAATGAAACGTCGCGCACGTACGTTGTTCATCGGGCCGGACGCGTTGTCGCCTACTACTCTATCGCAGCAGGGAGCGTCTCGCATGAGCAAGCGCCGGCACGAATCCTCAAAGGATTGGCTCGACATCCGGTACCCGTCATTGTGTTGACGCGCCTGGCCGTAGATAAGCGCGAACAGGGAACAGGTCTGGGGCGCGCGATGCTCAAGGATGCCTTGACGCGGATCAGCGCCGCGGCGGAGATTGTGGGCGCACGAGCGGTTGTGGTTCACGCAATCGACTCTGAAGCGGCGGCCTTTTATCGGAGGTTTGGATTCGAGCCGTCTCCGACAAGCGACCTGAATCTGATGCTGCTGATGAAGGATCTTCGAGCAAGCATGACGCGCTGACCGCCCATTATTCCCGCCGAAACTTGTTTGCCTGGTCGAATTCGTCCCGCAGCGCGTTCGTGCGCAGGTTCTCGCGGATGTGCGCGAGGCGCTGCTCGAGGGCAAGCAACGCGCGCTCGACTGGCTCCGTGTTGGTCAGCGCAATGTCGCGCCACATGGAGAACGGGCTGGCGCCGAGGCGCGTCATCTCGCGCAGGGCGCGGCCGCCCACGTCTTTGAGCTCGGGCGCGCTGCCGACTTCCTCTTCCAGAAGCGCGCTGAGAGCCGTGGCCGTGAACTGGGGCAGATGACTGACCCAGGCGACCATCTCGTCGTGGCGGACGGGATCGATATCGATGGTGCGGGCGCCGATGGAGGTGACAAGCTCGCGCCACTCGCCGGCGAGCGCCGCGCCGAGCGGCGAGCGCTGCCACGCAGGATCGTCGGTGAACAGCCACACCGCGCCGCGAAAAAGATTGGCGTCAGCCAGCTCGGCGCCGCCGCGCTCCTTGCCGGCCATGGGGTGGCCAGGGAGAAACGCGGGGCGATCGGGCGTGTTGTAATAGCGCGCGGCCTGGGCGACGATCGCAGCCTTGGTGCTGCCGACGTCGGTGACAAGTTGATCGGGCGTGAGAATGGTCGCGAGCTGCGCCATCAGGTCGAGCGTGGCGTAGATGGGAACGCAGAGAAGGGTGACGTCGCACGAGCGCGCGGCTTCGAGGGGATCGTTGGAGATCGAATCGATGGCGCCCAACGCGAGAGCTTTTTGCGCGCCGCCCTTGCTGCGGTTCCAGCCGGCGATGGCGCCGCGATAGCCGGAAGCACGCAGAGCCAGGCCGGCCGAAGCGCCGAGAAGGCCGGTCCCGAGGATGGCGATGCGGTGGATCATTTGCGTGATTCCAGTGTAAGCGGGGCCAGCTATCTACAGCGTGCGCCCAACCGCCCGCGCAATCAACCTCAGCTCGCCCATGAGCGTATCGAACTGATCCGGGTACAACGTTTGCGCCGCATCCGAAGCGGCCTTGTCGGCGTTGGGATGGACCTCAACAATGACGCCATCGGCGCCCGCAGCCACTGCCGCGCGGGCCAGCGGCGCCACCATGTCGCGGCGGCCGGTGCCGTGCGAGGGGTCGCCGACGATGGGCAGATGCGACAGCTTCTTCACAATGGGAATGGCGGAAATATCCATGGTGTTGCGCGTGTAGGTTTCGTAAGTGCGGATGCCGCGCTCGCAGAGGATGACGTCGTAGTTGCCGCCGGAGAGAATGTACTCGCTCGAAAGCAGCAGTTCCTCAACGGTAGCGGCGATGCCGCGCTTCAGCAGGATGGGCTTGCGGATGAGGCCCAGCTCGCGCAGCAGGTTGTAGTTCTGCATGTTGCGCGCGCCCACCTGGAGAAGGTCGACGTAAGGCAGCATGATCTCAATCTGCGCAATCTCCATCACTTCGCTGACGACGAGCAGGCCGTGCGCATCGGCAGCTTCACGCATAAGCTCGAGGCCGGGAACGCCGAGGCCCTGAAACGAGTAGGGCGAGGAACGGGGCTTGAAGGCGCCGCCGCGGAGGAATGTGCCGCCGGCGCCGCGGACCCGGCGCGCGGTCTCGAACATCTGGTCGCGAGTTTCAACGGAGCACGGGCCGCCCATGGCGACCACCTGCTTGCCGCCGACGGTGACGCCGTTGCGGAACTCGATGACGGTGCCTTCCGGGCGGAAGCTGCGGCCGGCCAGCTTGTAGGGCGAACTAATGCGGTGCACGTGCATGACTCCAGGCATGATCTCGAACTTGGCAAGTTCGAGGGATGAGGTTTGGCCGACAGCGGCGAGGATGGTCTGCATCTCGCCGGTGGTGCGATGGACTTCGACTCCAGCTTCGGTGAGCGCCTCAATGACGGCGTCGATCTGTTCGTCGGTGGCCTTTTCCAACATGGCAACAATCATGGCTTCTTCTCAGTCTCCGGCGCGGCGCCGGGGTCCCCGGCAACAGGTCTTTGTTGCTGGGCTGGCTGTGCGCCTGTTCCGTGGCCCTCACCGGCGCTGCCGATTTCACGGGCGTGTCTCTCTGAGGCCAGCTCGTTGCGCTGCAAAGCGCGCATGACGTCGATGATGCGCTCATAGATGTGGGTGAGCTCGATGTCGGGCAGCGGGCCCTGATTGGTCGCGCGCACGTTGGCATAGATGATCTTCTCGCGCGCCGGTTCATACACCGGCAGCGAGGTGGCGGCCTTCAGGTGGCCGATCATCTGTGCGGCGCGCGCCCGCTCGCTCAGCAGTTCCACAAGCTGGCGGTCCAGTTCATCGATGCGTACCCGCAATTCTTCGATCGTCATTCTGGCCTCTAATAACGAGCTCTTAGCTTTTAGCTATTAGCTCTTCGCGGCATGAGCTCGCCGGCGCAATCTGGCACCAGGGCAGCTAAGAGCTAAAAGCTAAAAGCTGCCTTTATCACCGGGCCTGCGCAGCGTGCGGCTGGCGCAGACCCTCGATAAATCGGGCCACCGCGTCCGGCGAATCGGCGGGAGTGGATCGTTCAATCAACTCCACGATGGCGCTGCCAATCACCGCGGCATCGGCAAACTCCCCAACTTCCGCCACGTGCTGCGCGCTGGAGATGCCGAATCCCACGGCCACCGGCAGCGTGGTCCATCGCCGAATGCGCGCCACCAGGGCGGCGGCTTCAGCCGTGAGCGACTGCTGCTTGCCGGTGATGCCGGTGCGCGAAATGGCATAAACAAAGCCTTGGGAATGCGCGGCAATAGCCTCCAGCCGCTCGTCGGGACTGGTGGGTGCTGCCAGAAACACGGGCGCGAGACCGGTACGGCACATGTTCGCCAGGTACTCGCCGGCTTCCTCCACAATCATGTCCGTCACCAGCACGCCGTCCGCGCCGGCAGCCTTCGCATCATCGGCAAAGCGGGCCAGCCCGTAGCGAAGAATGGGATTGAAGTAGCTGAAGATGATAAGTCCCGCGTCTGCACGCGCCGCGCGGATGTCGCGGGCGATAGCAAGCACGTCGCTGAGGCGCGTTCCGCGGGCCACGGCACGCTCACTGGCGCGCTGGATCACAGGTCCGTCAGCGAGCGGGTCACTGAATGGGACGCCAAGCTCGATGACATCGGCGCCCGCGTCAATCGCGGCGATGGCGATACGCCGGGTCGCATCCAGCGAAGGATCTCCCGCCGTCAGATAGACGACAAGCCCCGGCTTTTGATGGAAGACGATCGGCATCGCGGTTCAGGCCCCCTGGAGGTGCAGCTCACGAGCCAGAATGCCCATGTCCTTATCGCCGCGTCCGGAGAGGTTCACTACCAGTATGTCATGCGAGTTCATTGAAGGCGCAATCCGCAGGGCCTCGGCCACGGCGTGCGCGCTTTCGAGCGCAGGCAGAATCCCTTCGGTGCGAGCGAGACGCACCACAGCATCGAGCGTGGCAGCATCGTCCTGCGAGGTGTACTCGGCGCGGCCGGAGTCGTGCAGCGCGGCATGCTCGGGGCCGATGGAGGCGTAGTCAAGGCCTGCGGAAACAGAATGCGTCTGCGCAATCTGCCCGTTTTCGTCCTGCAGCACGTAAGAGAACGTGCCCTGCAAAACGCCGGGGACGCCGCCTGAGAAGCGCGCGGCGTGCTCGCCGAGAACAGTGCCGCGACCGCCGGCTTCCACTCCAATCAGGCGGACGTCGCGGTCCTGGAGAAATTCATAGAACGCGCCGATGGCGTTCGAGCCGCCGCCGACGCAGGCGATGACTGCCGTGGGCAGGCGGCCTTCCTTCTCCAGGATCTGCTCCTTCATCTCGCGGCTGATGCAGCGGTGAAAATCGCGGACCATAGTCGGGTAAGGATGAGCGCCCAGCGCGGACCCCAATAGATAATGCGTCGTGCGCACGTTGGTGACCCAGTCCCTCATGGCTTCGCTGATCGCGTCCTTCAGCGTCTTCGATCCTGACGAGACACCGCGAACCTCCGCGCCAAGCAGCCGCATGCGCAGCACGTTGAGCTCCTGGCGCTCCATGTCCACATCGCCCATGTAGACCACGCACTCCATACCGAGCAGTGCGCAAACGGTTGCCGTGGCCACGCCATGCTGGCCGGCGCCGGTTTCGGCCACGATGCGCTTCTTGCTCATTCGCCGGGCAAGCAGGCCCTGTCCGAGAGCATTGTTGATCTTGTGCGCGCCGGTGTGCAGCAGGTCTTCGCGCTTCAGGTATACCTTTGCGCCGCCAAGCTGCTCGGTAAGGCGTTTGGCGAAGTAAAGCGGAGTGGGCCGACCCGCAAAATTGTGCAGAAGCTCGGCAAGCTCAGCCTGAAACGCGGCGTCGGCCTTCGCGGCCTCGTACTCGTGCTCAAGCTCCAGCAGAGCGGCCATCAGGGTTTCCGGCACGTAGCGGCCGCCGTATACGCCGAAGCGGCCCGGCCGTGACTCCGAGGGAGCAGAGGGAAGAATGACGGATGACATCGGGGCCTCCTGCGCTACCCGTGCGAGGGGAACCTTCCAGTGTAAATCGGCAGAAGCGATTTTCCTTTGTACTCGAGAGCGGCTATGCGCTTACAGCATCTCGTCTGGCCATCGCTGCGCACCATGCAGTACGCGCAATATCTGAGACTGTTCTTCCCATGATGCGATAAGCGGCAAGATATGGCGTGCCGGGAATCACCAGTTCGCGGGTCCCTTCGACGCGTCCTGGGCGGCCCATCTCTGCGAATTGCTCCAGCTTTTCCGCTGCCGCCTCAATGCGATCGTCGATCATGACAGCGGCATCGGGGCTGTCTGCCTCAATGTAGTCGAAGATTGCGGTGCGATCGTCGATCGCGTACAACGACCACTCAAGGATCACAGCCTAGCTCTTTCTCTTGCGCATTGCGGCCTCACGCCTTGCCGCAAAGCGTGCCTTCACCTCACGGTGGGGAACAGCAGGGCGGGAATCATCCAGAGCCTGTTGAACGCGAGAACGGAACCATGCATCGTGTGCGCCTTGGCTTCATTCATGCCAGCTTTGAGCCGCAGTGCAGATGCAGAATGTAGCGTTTCATTCCTCACTCGCGAGGGCGGGCCGCGGCGATAAACGCGCGCACGCGGGCTGGATCTTTGCGGCCGGGTTCAGACTCGACTCCCGACGCCACGTCCACGCCCCACGGCCGCAGCGTGGCAATGGCTTCCGCGACGTTTGCCGGATTAAGTCCGCCGGCGGCGATCAGGCGCGCATCGCCTTTCCTGAAGAGGGTGGCCGATGCGGCGTCCCAGTCGAACGCAATGCCCGTCCCGCCCACCGCCGTCGCCGTGCGCGAATCGACAAGGATCGCATCGACGTTTGCATCCGCACCAAAGGCGCCGGCCTGTTCGGGCGCCGCGGGGCCGAAATGGACAACCCGAAGAATACGCAGCCCGGCGCCGAATTCGCGCCGCAGCCGCGCCGGCGTGTCAGCGGAGTAGCCCGCATGCAGTTGGACGCCGGTGAGTCCGCAGCTTCGCACCGTCGAAGCAATCTCCTCGATCGGCGTGTCCACGAACACGCCGATTTTCTCAAGGCGCGCAGGCAAGCCGGGAACGATTTCCGCAACCTGTTCCGCCGTCACCCGCCGCGGGCTCGCCGCAAAAACGAAGCCAATAGCATCGGCGCCTGCTTCGGCTGCAAGCAGCGCGTCAGCCAGCGAAGTGTTGGCGCAAATCTTGATCCAGAGGCTCATGGTTCTTGATCGTCAGTTTGGTGAAGAACCGCCCATCCTGTCGGCGAAAAACGGATTCACCACGTGCACACCAGTGCCGTCGTAGTGCCGCGTGTTTCGAGTGATTAGTGTTAGGTCGTAGAGCAGGGCTATGGCAGCGATTTGCTTGTCGATCAGATTTTGATCGTTGCCACTGCGCAGTCTCCCCCAGATGAGCGCACAACTCTGATCGAAGTTGAGAATTCTCCCCTCAAAAACATCCAGCACGGAATTGAGCCACATTTGTACGCGCTCGGCCTGGGATAAATCGCCCTTTCGTTTCAGGCTCTCTACGCCAAAGTTGAGCTCTCCAATCACCTGGACGGGGAGGAAAAGCTCGTCTTCCCTGGATTTAAGAAACGCGTGGACCCCGGGATCTGCCTTGCTGCCTTTGCGCAATTCACTAACCGCGTTCGTGTCCACCAGGTACATGGTCACCCTCGATTGGGGGCGAAATCTGTGTCTTCACCCACGTTTGGCATGGACGCAAGAACCTCATAGAGTGATCGCTTGCGCGGCCGAAGTAGCGCGGCCTTCAGGATCTCGCGGTGTTCCGCTTCGGCGCTGCGTCCGTTGCGCGCCGCCTGCTCCTTGAGTGATTGCACGATCTGCTCGTCAACGTTGCGAACAATAAGATTTGTCGGCATCGCGCGCCTCCTTACCGGAAATGATTACATTATATCACACAAACGATATCAATGATATCACAGCCCCCTCAGGGCCGCTGGGAGAGCAACTCCTTCAGCCCTGCCCCCGGATCAGCCTCCCGCATCAGGCTCTCCCCGATCAGGAATGCGTCGAATCCAGCCCCTCGCAACCGGGCTATCTCCGCGCGCGCGGCGATCCCGCTTTCCGCCACCCGCACCACACTCGCAGGAATGGATCCGGCCAGCTCCACTGACCGCTCAATATCGACTTCGAACGTGCGCAAGTCGCGATTGTTCACGCCGATCGCATCCGCGCCGTCTTCGCCCAGCACATCGAGAACCAGCCCCAGCTCATCGCGCGTGTGCACTTCCACCAAAACATCCAGGGCCAGTCCGCGAGCCGCCGCGGCAAGCCTCTTCATCGCCTCCGGCTTCAGCGCCGCGGCGATCAGCAAAATCGCGTCTGCACGATGCGCGCGCGCCTCCACCACCTGGTACTCATCCAGCATAAAGTCCTTGCGCAGGCACGGCAGCCGCACCGCGCGCGATGCCAGTTCCAGGTTGCGCAGGCTTCCCTGAAAGAACGGCTCGTCCGTAAGCACGGAGAGCGCCGCAGCGCCACCGGCTTCATACCGCCGCGCGATCCACTCCACGTCGAAGTCCGCGCGGATCAACCCCTTGGAGGGCGAAGCTTTCTTGATCTCAGCGATGATGGCCGGTCCTGCGGCGGCACGCCTGCGCAGAGCCCCAGCCCATCCGCGCGGTTGGTGCAGTGCCGCGCGGCGCTCCAGCTCTGCCAGCGGCACCGACGCCCGCGCCGCCTCCAGCGTGGAGCGCGTAGCAGCCAAAATGGTGTCGAGGCGCGTGGACATGAGGCGTTTTCCATGGTGGGCCCGGAGGGATTCGAACCCCCAACCAAGGGATTATGAGTCCCCTGCTCTAACCATTGAGCTACAGGCCCCCGTCGCGGTGCTGTTCTGATTCTACTGGGATTCCGCGCCGCAACAGCAACGCCGCGCACGCACCGCGCCCGCACCGCGACCGCCGCACCATCGCCCCCCACCCACCGCCCCGCCCGCAACAAAATGCCTTGACACGCCCCATTCTGTGCTATCCTCCCCGCGTGCCAACCGCCGTTGAGGTCGAAAAAAAGAAGCAAATCCGCCACTCAGCCCTGGTGCGCGTCACCCATTGGCTCACCGTTGTGGCCTTCCTCGCGCTCCTCGTCACCGGGCTTGAGATCGTTGTGTCCCACCCGCGCTTCTACTGGGGCGAGACCGGCAACGTCAACATGAAGCCGCTCTTCACCATCCCCATTCCGGCCTCGCGCGACACCGTTCCCACCGGCTACAGCTACACCATGCCCGACCAGAACGGCTGGAGCCGCTATCTCCACTTCCAGTCGGCGTGGCTCCTGGTGCTCACCGCACTCGTCTACGGAATCGCCAGCCTCCTCAACGGCCATTTCCGCCGTAACATCGTCCCCGAGCGGCGCCACTGGAACTGGCGCGCCTACCGTGATCGCATTGCGCGCTATCTGCGGCGTCAGCCGCCCGATCCGGCAGAAGCCGCCTCCTATAACGTGCTGCAGCGCACCGCCTACGTGGCCGTCATCTTCGTCCTGTTCCCGCTCATCATCTGGACCGGCCTCGCGCTCTCGCCTGCATTCAACGCCGCGTTTCCCTGGTTTGTCGATGTCCTCGGCGGACGGCAGTCGGCGCGCACGCTTCACTTCATTCTCACCTGGCTGCTGGTGCTGTTTTTTGTGGTGCACGTGGCCATGATCGCCGTGTCAGGATTCAGGAGCCGCATGCGCGCCATGATCACAGGCCGCGCGGCCGACAGCCCCGCCCGCATCAAGGAGCGCTCATGACCCCGATTTCCCGGCGCAAGCTCATCACCACGGGACTGGCTGCCGCTGCCGGCGTCTCCGGCCTGGCCGTTGCTGAGCGGCTGGCCCGGCGCTACAGCCTCATCCCGCCCGATGACGGCGGCCTCTACGGCGCCGGCGAAACCCTCACCTACGCCGCCCAGCGCCTCATCGGCCGCCACGCCCTCGCGCGCGAGTTCCCCCGCAGCATGATTTCCAATCCACCCTTCGGCAACGAGCTGGCCCCGCCCAGCCCGGAGTTCAAGCGCTTTCAGGCCAATGGCTTCCGCGACTGGAGCCTCCAGGTCGACGGCATGGTGGCCCATCCCCTCACGCTCTCCGTTTCCGACCTCAGAAGCATGGCCCGGCGCAGCCAGATCACCGAGGTGGTGTGCGAAGAGGGCTGGTCCTATGTCGCCGAGTGGATCGGCACCCCGCTCTCAGGCGTCCTTCAGGAGGCGGGAGCGCTTCCCCAGGCGCGCTACGTGGTCTACCGCTCCATCGAGAAGGACTGGTGGGAGAGCATCGACATGGCCGACGCGCTCCATCCCCAGACCTACCTCACCTGGGGCATGAACGATGGCGATCTCCCGGTCAGGTTCGGCGGCCCGCTGCGCATGCGTGTGCCCCGGCAACTGGGCTACAAGAGCGTGAAGTTCATCACCCACCTCACCGTGACCGACTCGATGAAAAAGTTCGGCAAGGGCCTCGGCTCAGCCTCGCCGGAAGCCGGTTACGCCTGGTACGCAGGGATCTGAGGCCTGTATGTTCTCCAGGCGGCCCATGCTCCGGCACTCGCCAGCGCCGCTCCGCAGCCCGTGGCTATTGCGACCGCCGCACCGGTCCCGGCCACCCGCGGCGTCCACCGGCCGCTGCTTATCACCGGAGCCCTTCTAGCCGCGGTTCTTGCCTCCTTGGGCTGGTACCTGCACCGCCCGCTGCGTCCGCCGCCCCCCGTCAACGTCGTCATCGCCGACGACGTCGATTAGCGCCAGACCCCCAGGTAGCGTCGATCTCCAGATCGTCGGTCACGCGGGTTCTAGATCCGCGGCCCCGTCTCACCACCGCTCCAGAATGGCAGCGTGGTCGGCGTGATCGATAAAGACGCGCTTGAACAGGCCCATGGCCAGCAGTCCGTCGAACCCCTCTGTGTTCGTGTTCTTCTGCGTGCCGGCTAGGGTCACAAAGGAAACATTGCCCATCTCCACCGAGCCGATCCGCACATCCTGCGGCGGCAGTGCCATGAAAGTCTTCTGCGCCGCCCCTGAGCCCCCATGGAGCGACGCGCCCCGGTACAGGCCCAGCGCCATGTAATCCGATGTGTTGTAGAGGAACGCCACGTTGGAACCCGAATCCAGCTTGAGGCGAACCGGGCGCATCCCGTCCGACAGCCGGGCCACAACGATGAGCGAACCGGCGAGCTGTGAGCCGTCTGTCGCCCCGGATTGCGCCAGAGGAACCCGCGTTCCCTTGATCTCCGCGCGCATGGCGCCCGTGTCGTCCAGGCACACCAAGCCGTGGCCGTTGTCGATCAGCAAGTCGAAGCGCTCCAGAAAATCCTCGCCCAGCACGCCCTGGATGTTGAGGCCCGTGGCTTGAAGGTTGGCCAGGTCATATACGAGCAATTTCTGGTTGGCCACGGAATGGGAACCGGCTTCAACCAGGCTGACCTGTGCAAAGCTGGCGGATGCCTGCATGCCGACGCTGGCCACCTCGGCCTTGCCCGTGGTTTCCAGGTGCAGCGCGACGGCCAGCGCGGGATCAACCATGGTCATCTGCGTGCCCGTGTCGAGAAGAAAGCTGAACGGACCGGCATGGTTAATGGATACGGGAACAATCATTTGATGGCGGTTGACGAGGCGGAAGGGTAAACTTGACCCATTTCCCGGACAATGGGTTTCTGCGGAAAGCGTGGAAACGATGGTTGCCGCGGCGAGAACGAACGTAGCGAATGTCTTGAAACTTGTCATCGGAGTGCTCCTCAGCCGGATAGGCTGAGGTCACTCTGGGCGGGTCCTTTTACATGGTCTTGAGGTCCGCATGATCAGTTTCTGGAGTCACTTGATCTAATTCCTCGGGGCTCGAATGAAGACATGATGGAGTTGTGATGGCCGGCAAGCCCTTTGTTTTCAGATTCGGCGACGTGGAGGTCCGCGAGCGGGAGTTTTCGCTCGTCAAGGCGGGCGAGGTATTGCCGGTCGAGCCCAAGGCCTTCCGCGTCCTTTTGCATCTGCTGCGCAACCCGCAAAAGCTCATCCCGAAGGAAGAGCTGCTCAATGCGGTTTGGGGCGAGACCGCCGTCTCTGAGAACTCCCTAGCCCGCAGCATCGCGCTGCTCCGGAAATTGCTGGGAGATGAGGCGCGGGATCCGCGTTACATCGAAACCGTGGCGACGGTGGGCTACCGCTGGGTCTGTCCGGTGCAGGCGACCGAGGAGCCTTCCACCGCGGCCGAAGCGCCAGTCGCGCCGGCAACAACGCAAACCGGCCAGAAGAAAGCCGGAACCCGCAACCAGTTATGGACCTGGGCGCTGGCCGGGAGCGGCGTGCTGATTCTCTGTCTGGCCGGGGCAGTCTGGGATCTGCACCGGCCGCTGCCCCCGCCGCGAATCACCGAATACGTGCAGATTACCCACGACGGACACCCGAAGATTCTGGCTGGAACGGACGGGAGCAGACTCTACTTCACGCTGTTTTCGCCGTTTTCGCCGCGTTCCCTTGCCCAGGTGGCGGCAACGGGCGGAGAGATTTCGCAGATCCCGGTTGCCGTGCCAGGGGGGGATTTTTTGGCGGTGGACGTTTCATCAGACGGGTCCAGTTCCCTGATTGCATCCTTTGAAAAAGGCACCCCGGCCTTCGCGTTCTGGAGCGCCCGCTTGGTGGGAGGGTCATTGCGCCGACTGGGGAGCGGGGTAGGGGCGGCCTATTCGCCGGACGGAAGATTCGTGGCCTACACCACTTTGGACGGCGACCTCTGGATCATGGCCAGCGACGGAACCGGAGCGCACAAGGTGGGGCCGGTAGGGGCCGGAGGGGCTTATATGCCGGCCTGGTCTCCGGACGGGAGCGCGATCCGGTTTCAGAGGGACAACCGGATTTGGGAGATCGCCTCGAACGGATCGAATCTTCACCGATTGCTTCCCGGTTGGCACGACGCGGATCCACAATGCTGCGGCCACTGGACTTCCGATGGCAAGTTCTTCATGTTCGTATCCGGCGAACTGTGGGGTAACAGGGGCCAGATTTGGGCGCTCGATGAGCGGCGGGGGCTGCTGCGGCGACCGCCCGCGGAGCCGATTCAGTTGACTTTAGGTCCCACCCGGTGGGGCTCTGCAATCTCCAGCAAGGATGGCAAGAAGATCTTTGCCGAGGGCACGAGCCGTCACGGCGAGCTATCCCGGTACGACGCGCAGACCAAGCAGTTCCAGCCCTATCTGAAAGGAATTTCCGCCGAGGGCGTGGCGTTCTCGAAAGACGGCCAATCGGTGGCCTATGTCTCGTACCCGGAGGGGATTCTGTGGAAGGCCAACCGGGATGGAAGCAACCCGGTGCAACTGAGCCAGCCACCCATGTATCCGATGAATCCCCGATGGTCGCCCGATGGGACGCAGATTCTCTTCATGGATGTCGCCCCACAAGCGAGTAGGAGCTACATTGTCCCGGCGGATGGCGGCAGCCCGCGGCAGCTTCTGACGGAGGTGGATCGGGGGATGAGCGACCCAAACTGGTCGCCCGATGGAAAGGAGATTGTCTTTGCCTCGGACGCACCCGAGGACCCAGGCAAGAACTGCTTGCGCATGTTCGATGTGGCTAGCGGACACGTGACTACTCTTCCAGGATCGGTTGGACTTTTTTCGCCGCGCTGGTCGCCGGACGGCCGGACGATCGCGGCATTGACCTGGCAATCAACCACACTCGAGGCGTACGACACTGGGAAGCAACAATGGTCGGTACTGGTGACAAAGGAGAAGGATTTCACCGAGTTACCGGCCTTCTCCGCGGACAGCCAGTTCGTCTACTACCTGGTCCACGGCAGCGATGAAGCAGTGTATCGGGTGCGCGTGAAGGGGGGCGAGCCGGAGCGCGTGGTGGACCTGAAGGAGTGGCACTTGACTGGGTATTTCGATTTCTGGATGGGGCTGGACCCGGCGGATGCGCCGCTGCTGCTGCGAGACAACGGCACCAGCGACATCTATGCGCTGTCATTAAGTGAGAGGTGATTCGGTTCTGGCGCAGCGCGATTGCGGGATGGCAGGTGGCCCACTCATCAATTCCAATGTCGCCACTCATGCACTCAGGGCTGTGCCCCGTTCATCGCAGCTTTTCGCGATGAGCGGGCGTTCGCTCGCGCCGGCACAAGTCTCCGATGGGCCGACAGTGCGTTGAATCGCGCTTCGAGGATGAGTCCCCGAAAAACGGCAGGTGGCCCACTCATCAATTCCAACGTCGCCACTCATGCACTCAGGGCTGTGCCCCGTTCATCGCAGCTTTTCGCGATGAGCGGGCGTTCGCTCGCGCCGGCACAAGTCTCCGATGGGCCGGTCATTGACAGTGCGTTGCATCGCGCTTCGAGGATGACTCCCCGAAAAACGCCCGTCAGTTCAGCAATGCCTCTGCGCTAATTCATCAAGAGTCGGCCGGTGCGCAACAATGCGTGCGAAGCCCGCTTCACAGAGCCACGCCAGCCCGCTCGCGTCGCCTATCTCTTTTCGATGGAGAGGTTTAACCGCAAATATGGCTATTCTAGCCATATTTCGCCCATCATGCACCAATTCCAGTGCAATTCTCCGCGCCAATCTCCCCGAAGGCCAAAGCTGAGCTGCGCAGAACGAAGGGCAAGCAAATATGACGTTATTTGTGTTAAGCGGGCATATACTCGAGATGTAGGGCAATCCCATTAGGGAGAGCCGTCCGTCGGGTGCTCGCAGAAGTGCATTCAGCGGCAGCATTCCTCCAGCGTCCGGGTTCCGAATCGTGGGCCCCACCAGGAAATAGCCCTGCAATTTACTGCAGTTTGAGGGCTTAACCCCATCATTCTGCAAGACATCCTCGTTTTTATTTTGCGCACTTTTCGCCCCAATCGGCAGGATCGGCAAGGAAGGGATGCGGCGATTATCCCTGGCGGTGAAGTTGCGTACTCCCCACTAACCGAAGACTTTGCGTGCCTCTGATTCAGGGTCGGCCGATGACCTGGGCATCAGCGTATAGACGGTGGTATGGGTGATGCAATCGCCGGCCTTCATGTCCGCCAGGGGACTCAAGGTTTCCAGTTCCACGTAGGGCAGCGGATCGGAATTGGTGTAGACCTCCGTCACGCTGCCGTGGTCGGGATACTCTCCCGGCACGCGTTCTGTATCGATGCGCACGGCCTCGGAAGGCCCTACCCAGAGCAGGCTGCTGGCTTCTGTTCCTATCTTTGCGTCTGCGCGCGGATTGCGCGCAAGAGAGAGCAACCGCCCCTGCCTGCGAAGTTCTTTCGGCTCGCTCTCAATGAGGCGTACGTAGCCCTCCGCGAACTTCGTTGTTTCCGGAACAAACATGAAAATGCGTTCGGGATCCCGCATCTGGGTGATGGTCCACACTGCTACGCGAACGGGCGCGCCGCTGATCTTGTGAAACCTGGTCTGGATTCTCATCACCGGCGCACGGGGGTCGAGTTCCACGCGGCGCACAAACCCGATGCCATAATCGGGATCGATGGGCGACGCCAGCGTAACGCCGCTGTCGGCGACGACTGCCTGCAGCGGGCGGGCATCGAAAGGTGCCGGAGGAGGCCAGGCGTGGCCCTGCTGCTCCGGCCAGCCAGACTGTGGCGCGGGCCAGCACTTATCCCCGCCAAAGTTCTTCCATTCCTTCGGCGCCAAGTCGTGCAGTTGTCCGTCGAGGGACCGGTTCTCCCAGAAGACTCCATCCGTGTGGCCCGCACGGCGCAACTGCATTACGCGGCCAATGGAAGGAACGACGACGGCCTCCACGATTCCATTGGCTATCACATAGGAATGGGGCCAGCCATGATAAGAAACCTGAGTTACGGTCACGCCGTGATCCCGAGGGGAAGGCGAGTCAGGCGGAGCCGGTGCGCGCGGAGGACTCTCCAACGTTGAACCTCCCTGGATTGGATTCCGTCAAGATCCGACAGTGACCGCGGCGGCCTTGTCGGTTTCGACCTCGCGTTCAGCAAGGTGGTCATACCAGGCGAATTTGAGTATCGCCGAAGTTATCAGGATCACGGCCAGAGTAACGGCCGCGCGGGTGAATTCGCGAATGACAACGTAAAGAGGGAGCACCACCAGCGCAATCTGCCACACGATTCCGACAGCGACATTAAACATGTCGCGCACGAAGTCCTTGTTGCGCTTGAAGCCGGGATCCTCGGCCAGCACTTTTTTGAGCACCGGGCCCCAGAAACCCCACGGACGCACGCGCCGGTAGAAGTCCTTCAGCACCGCTTCGTCTTCCGGCTTGGTGAGCAGCGTTCCGGCAAGGCAACCGATGAGGGAGATGATGAGCACAAGCGGGAAGACGATGGAAACGTCCATGTTGATGGAGTAGGTGGCCAGCAGTTTCTGCACCATGGGAACCTTGGCCACGATCGTGGGCAGGCCGAGCGCGGAGCCAATGCCGGTGACCATGCCCCAGAAATAGCCGTAGCCGTTAAAACGCCACCAATACCACTTCAGAACGTTGGAAGCGACGTAGCCTCCCCAGAGCCCCGAGACGATCCACACCACGACGGCATTGACCGAGGTGACGTTCCATCCGATGAGGACGCCGATGACAACCACGGCAAATGAGCTGATGTAACTGAGGCGGACGTACGTTTTGGGTGGCGCGTCGGGGCGGATGTAGCGCTTGTAGATGTCGTTGACGAAATACGGAGGCGCGGCGTTTACCGTGGCTGCGAAGTTGGACATAAAAGCGGCCAGCAGGCCGGCGATCAGGAATCCCAGCAGACCGACGGGCACAAAACGGCCGAGCGCATAAGGGAGCACCAGCTCGAAATCCATGTTGGTGCCCATGGCGCGGATGTTATCGCTGAAGAATGCGGCGGCGAGAACAGTGAGCCCGCAGATGAGAAAGTAGCGCGGAAAGGTGAGCACGATGTTGACCCAGGCGCTCATCATGGAGGCTTCGCGGGGAGTCTTCGACGAGAGTACGCGCTGCATGTCGTAATTTGGCGCGGGTCCGGCCGCGGAGATGAGCACGCCTTTAAAGAGGAGCATCATCACGAAGAAGCCGAAGAGGCCGTAGCCATCCTGGCTGATCTTGGCATTGGCCGCGGGCAGCAGGGTTGACCAGTCAAGGCCCAGGTGCCAGCCGAAAAACACGTTGTCCCAGCCGGCGGGAACCATGCGGTGCAGCGTCCCGGGCGCCACTTTCATCATGGCGATAATGCCGACGGCGAACGATGCGATGGAGAGGATGCAGAACTGCACCACCTCAGTGATGACCACACTGATCATGCCGCCCTTGATGACGTAAATGGCGGTGATGGCGATGAGGATGAGGGCGTACTGGTTGGGCGAGAGGTGCCACGGCAGGAAGGTGGCGGCAAATTTGCCGATGCCCTTGAAGCCATAGCTGAAGAACCCGATGATGGACACAAATGCGTAAATGACCACGATGAGGTGCGACAACTGCGCGCCTCGTCCGGTGCCGAAGCGCGTCTTGATCCATTCCGCGCCGGTCATCACCTTGGAGCGGCGCAGCCACGCCGACAAATAGATCATGAGGAAGATCTGGTTGAATGTGGGCCAGAGCCAGGGAATCCAGACGCTCTTGAGGCCGTAGACGAACATCCAGTAGACCAGCAGCATGGTGCCGCTGATATCGAACATGCCCGAGGCGTTGGAGATGCCCAGAACGTACCAGGGCATTTTGTTTCCGCCGAGGAAGTAGTTCTGCATGCTCTGCGAAGCGCGGTGGGAAACCCAGTAGCCGATGAGCACCGTGCTCAGCAGATAGGTCACGATGATCGCGATATCCAGTATGCGAAGCTGCATCTCAAGAACCCTCGATTCCGTTCATCCGGCAATTCGCGGCCACCCTGGCAGAAAGCGAAATAACGACAGCTACTGCAATTGTCCCGCCAACAGGAATACCAGCGAAGCCTGCCAGTTGATGGCAATCTCATTGCTTGCGTATGAGGCCAACTGGTCGGCATAAACCTTGGCCGGCGGCAGGTTTTTGGGCAGCGCCGCCAGCACCGCATCCTGACGGCCCGCGTTGGGCCCGCCTGAAAGCAGCCCCGGCCACGGTCCGGGCTGCTTGCCCGAGCCGCTGGGCCGATGATGGGGATGCTCCACCGAGTGCTCGCCCAACTGAGTTACCCATGAAAGCGAAAAAGTATTTCGCCCCAGAAGATAATGCAGATTGTCGCGCGCCGCATCGCGAAAGTTCTTGTCCGGCACGAATCGATCGGCAATCAGCAGATACATGCCGTAGCCCGCGGCTACGCCATTCGAACCCCAAACATAATCCCTGGCCTGCATGCTCGTGTGGTAGGGATTTCCGTTGGTGCGCTCCACCACCGCGTGCGCGGCAGCCACGGTGCGCGCTCGAATGGCCTTGATCGCTTCGGAATCGGAGCCGTTGCGGTCGCCTAGCGCATAACTCCACAGCCCCATGGCTCCCAGGGCATTCCAGCCCTCGGCCGGCGGCGAGTCGAGGCTGGGCAGGTAGTTTGCGTATTGCGCAACGAAGAAATCGTTATACGGCTTCTCGCCGGTGGTCCGCCAAAGCTCGGCTGCTGCCCATACACGCTCGTCGGCGCAGCTACTGTCGCCGTATTCCCCCGTGCTCACGCCGTGGGGATTCCTGAAGGTCACATCCGGATTCTTTTCCGCCCATGCCCATGCCTTCCGGGCAGCATCCAGCGCCCGCGCGGCAAACGCTGCGTCGAACGGCTTGTAGACGCGCGCCGCGATCGCTCCTACCGCAGCCAGGTCGGCGGTTGCGCAGGTGCTTTTGTACGGAGCCTTTCCGGTCCCGATCACTTCGCTCGGAAGATCGTCGTCTTCCGGCGCCACAAAGCCGGAAAAGTGCTCGCTGGTCTGCTTATGCCAGACGCCGCCATCGTCGTCCTGCATCTTCAGCATCCAGTCCAGGTTCCAGCGCGTCTCGTTCAGGATGTCCGGTGTTCCGTTGCCGCTCTCGGGAATCTTGAGCGAGATTGGCTTCAGCTTTTCTCCGTAAATCTCCCACGCCCAGAGCAGGGTGCCGGTGGTCACGCCGGAATTGACCATGTAGCGGCCGTAGTCGCCCGCATCGTGCCAGCCGCCGATGTTGTTCCTTGGTCCGCTGGCTCCCGAGCTGGGATGGAACTCGCCCTTCTGGTGACACGCGGCGTGCTTGTACTCCGGGAACTCCGGCCCCATGTCCACGGCGACGCCGCAGCGCTGGCCATAGAAGCCGCGCATGGCCAGGGTATACGCGCGATCGAAGACACTCTTTTCTACGGCAAAGTCCCAGCTCCGGCCCACTCCCGGGACTTCAAGGTAGTAGCGCCCCGCCTTGTGCAGCGTTGAAAAATCCGCTGCTTCCACCGTGTCGCCGGAGTTCGCGTCCACAGCAGAAGGTGTCAGTGTGCCGCGAAAGACGACATGACCGTCGCTGGACTGGCGCACCTGAAAGCTGTCGGCCGGCGCGCTCACCAGCGCCACCTTGGGGCCAATGAGCGGGTATCCCACCTGGTCCACTTTGATGGCGGTGCTCGCGCTCACTGCCGCTCCGGCTGCAGCGGAATGGGCCAGCAGTGCGGGGCTAAACAGCAGGCCGACGAAAAGAGCCGAGGTAAGCAGCGCACGGCTGGTTCGGAAGACAACAACAACAGGGGCCCGGAACAGAAAATATGGCATAGACGGATTTGTACCTCGCGAGGGCCGGACGACAACTAAAGACCGGAAATCCTCTCACAATCCTTTCCATTCTGGCAATGATCCCGGACACAACTTTTTCCGCGTTTTAGTTATACGCGGTGATATTGATTTACTTCGGCGACGCGTCAAGTATAATCGTCCCTCGGTTTCCAAAGTAGAAGAAAATGGTCTGGAAAAACGTTTGATCTGGATTTTCTGTCCAGCTTCAAGGGAGGGTTCCGGTGAAGTACGGCTATTTCGACGATGACCGCCGCGAGTACGTGATAACGCAACCCGACACGCCGTTGCCATGGATGAATTACCTGGGGTGCCAGGCATATTTCGGAATCATCTCCAACACCGCGGGCGGCTATTCCTTTTATCGCGATGCGCGTCTGCGCCGCCTGACCCGCTATCGATATAACAATGCGCCGTTTGATTTGGGCGGGCGTTATGTCTACCTGCGCGACGATGCCTCCGGGGAGTTCTGGTCTCCTTCATGGCAGCCCACGCGGCATGACCTGAAGGACTATTCGTGCCGCCACGGGATGGGCTACACGACCATTGGCTCGGCCTATCGCGGGATCGAGGCATCGACGCGGTACTTTGTGCCGCTCGACGAAAACCTTGAGATCTGGCAACTCACCGTGACCAACCGCCGCAACGTTAGCGCGGAGATTTCGGCGTTTGCCACCATCGAGTTCTGCCTGTGGGACGCGCAGGACGACGCCACCAACTTCCAGCGCAACTTCAACACGGGCCAGGTTGAGGTGGAAGACGGCGTTATTTATCACAAGACGGAATATCGCGAGCGCCGCAACCACTTCGCCTACTTCGCGTGCTCGGAGAAGGGCGCCGGATTCGATACGCAGCGCGAGGCGTTTCTGGGCCGGTACCGTGGCTGGGACAAGCCTGCTGCCGTGGAAGCCGGCCAATTGACCAGCTCCATCGCTCACGGCTGGTCTCCCATCGGCGCGCACCAGGTCAAGCTGGTGCTGGCTCCGGGAGAAACGCGGCAGGTTGTCATCCTGCTCGGTTACCACGAAAATCCCGACGACGAGAAATTCGATCCGGCCGGCTCGCAGACAATCAATAAGAAAACGGTCAAGCCGGTGATCGCGAAGTATCTGGACGCGACGGCTGCCGATGCGGCATTCGAGCGCCTGCGCCAATACTGGGAGAGCGTGCTCGGCATCTGCCAGGTCTCGACGCCCGACACGCACACCAACCGCATGGTCAACATCTGGAATGCGTACCAGTGCATGGCCACGTTCAATATGTCGCGCTCGGCGTCGTTCTATGAATCGGGCATCGGGCGCGGCCTCGGGTTCCGCGATTCCAACCAGGACCTGCTTGGCTTTGTGCACATGGTGCCGGCGCGCGCCCGCGAACGCATCCTCGACCTGGCCGCCACGCAATTGCCGACGGGCGGTGCGTACCACCAGTACCAGCCGCTCACCAAGCGCGGCAACAACGACATTGGCGGCGGATTCAATGACGATCCGCACTGGCTCATCATCGGCGTTTCCGCTTACCTGAAGGAAACCGGCGACTGGAGCATCCTGGATGAGCCGGTGCCGTTTGACAACGAACCCGGCTCAGAGGCGCCGCTCTACGAGCACCTGCGGCGCAGCTTCAGCTATACATTGGATCGGCTGGGGCCCCATGGGCTGCCGCTGATTGGCCGCGCCGACTGGAACGACTGTCTGAACCTGAACTGCTTCTCCTCGACGCCCGGCCAGTCCTTTCAGACGACGACGAACAAAGACGGCAAGGTGGCTGAATCGGTGTTCATCGCCGGCCTGTTTGTGCATGCAGGGCGCGAGCTCGCCGCCATCGCCAACCGCCGCGGACTCAGCCAGGAGGCGGAGCGCTGCATTGCTGAAGCGGCAAAGATGGAGCAGGTCATCGGCCAGCACGGTTGGGACGGCGAATGGTTTCTGCGCGCCTACGACGACTTCGGCGCTCCCATTGGTTCAAAGCAGTGCGAAGAAGGCAAGATCTTCATCGAGTCGAACGGCTACTGTGTGCTTGCGGGCATCGGACTCGACGACGGCCGCGCCGCCAAGGCCATGGACGCCGTCGGCGAGCATCTGGCCACAAAACACGGCATCGTGGTGCAGCAGCCGCCGTATTCGCGGTACTACCTGAACCTGGGTGAGATCTCCTCGTACCCGCCCGGATACAAGGAGAACGCAGGAATCTTTTGCCACGTCAACCCTTGGGTGATGATCGGGGAGACCCGGCTTGGCCACGGCGACAAGGCGCACGATTACTACACGCGCATCAATCCGTCGGCGCGCGAAGAGATCAGCGACCTGCATCGCTGCGAGCCTTATGTTTACGCGCAGATGATCGCGGGCAAGGACGCGCCCACCTTTGGCGAAGCCAAGAACTCCTGGCTCACCGGCACGGCGGCGTGGAATTACTATGCAATCGTCCAGTGGATTCTGGGGATACGTGTCACTTATGACGGTCTCGAGATCGCTCCCGTGATTCCCGCCGCGTGGCCCGGCTTCACAGCGACGCGCATTTTTCGCGGGGTGACCTACAACATTTCCATCGAACGCCAGGGACTCGGTAACTGGATTGCATTGACGGTAGACGGCGCGGCAATCGAAGGCAACATTGTGCCTGCGCCCACAGACGGCCGCAAGGAAGTTTCGGTCAGGGGAGTCCTAAGCTAACTGCGCGGCCATCGTCACATGGGAAGGAGTCCTCGTGTATTTTGCCAGCGATCAGCGCTACAACACCATGCCGTACCGTCGCTGTGGCCGCAGCGGAATTCGCCTGCCCGCCATCTCGCTCGGGCTGTGGCATAACTTCGGCGGCGTGGACGTCTTTGAAAACTCCCGCGCCATGGTGCGCCGCGCCTTCGATCTCGGCATTACCCACTTTGACCTGGCCAACAACTACGGGCCGCCGCCGGGCTCGGCGGAAAGCACTTTCGGCGAGATTCTTCGTCTCGATCTCAAGCCTTATCGCGATGAGCTGATCGTGAGCACCAAGGCCGGCTACGACATGTGGCCCGGCCCCTATGGTGACTGGGGCTCACGGAAATATCTGCTGGCGAGCCTGGATCAGAGCCTCACGCGCATGGGTCTCGACTACGTCGACATCTTCTACTCGCATCGCCCCGATCCCGAGACGCCGGTGGAAGAGACCATGTCTGCGCTCGATCAGGCCGTGCGCTCCGGCAAAGCTCTCTACGCCGGCATCTCCAACTACAATCCGGCACAGACCGCAGCGGCCACCAGAATCCTGCGCGAACTGGGCACGCCTTGCCTCATCCATCAGCCCAAATACTCAATGTTTGAGCGCACGCCGGAGAAGGGCCTGCTCAACGTGCTGGAGCAGGAAGGCATCGGCGCCATCGCTTTCTGTCCGCTGGCGCAGGGGCTGCTGACCGACCGCTATCTCGAAGGTATTCCCGCCGACTCGCGCGCCTCCCGGCCGCACGGTTTCCTCAAGAAACACGACATCGACGACGAACGGCTCGCGCGGATCCGCGCCCTCAATCATGTGGCCGCCGAACGTGGGCAGTCCCTGGCCCAGATGGCGCTGGCCTGGGTACTGCGTACCGGCCGCGTGACGTCGGCGCTGATTGGAGCCAGCCGCGTGGCGCAGATTGAGCAGAACGTCGCTGCGGTCTCGAACCTTGAATTCTCCGCGGAGGAGCTTGCGCGCATCGACACAATGTTGGGCCGCGCGGAGTAAAGATGGCCGGCCGACGATCAGCCGGAGACTTCAATCTGCACGCTTGCAGCTTCCAAGCCTGGCGACTCCGCGCGAAGTTCGACGGAGCCGGCTTTGCCAGCGGGCCGCACTACGGCCACGCAGACACCGTGGTAGGTGTGACTATGCGGCTGGCGGAAGCTGGCGACCTCTTTTGGGTTCGCATTGCCGACGGCGGCAAGCTCGCCGGCCCCGCTTAGCGAGAACGAAACCGGCACAACGGCATCGGGTAGTGGATTCCCCTGCGCATCCGCCACCTGCACCATAACGTAGCTGAGGTCGTCGCGGCTGGCCGTCAACATGGGCTGGTCCGGCGTGAGGACGAGTTTGTGCGGTTTGCCTGCGGTGCTGAACGTGATGGTCCCGATTTCGCTGCCGTTCTGGTAGGCAACCGCCTTCAACTCACCGGGCGCATAGGGTACGTTGAACTCGGCGCGGAGTCCGTCCTTTTCGGCCAGATCCTTCGTGTCTGCCTGCTTGCCGTTGAGGAATAGCGCAACTTTGTCGCCACGCGTGTAGACGCGGACCGTCATCGGAGTGCCGTCAAAACCAGGCCAGGTCCAACTGCGCAGCTCGTCGCTCCAACCCCACTGGCTGATGTGCTCGGAATACCCTTTGGGCATAGGGCGCTGCACTGCCATCTCAATCTTGCTGCGCCGCCACACCACGTCGCGGAAGTACGACTGCGGCTTCTTGTTGCCGATGAGATCGATGTCGCCGCAGTAGGAGTTGAACCACGGGTACGGCCCGTTGAAAGAATCGGGGCCGGGGCCATTGTGGATGCTGGAGTGGCCGATGCCGGATTCGCCCAGGTAGTCGATGGCGGTCCAGATAAAGTCGCCGAGGACCCAGGAGTTGGCTTCGACGGCGCGCCAGTTCTGGAACGATTGAATGGGAAAGGACTCGGTGCCGACCATGATGCGGTCAGGGTAGGTGGCGTGGTCTTTCTCGTACTCAGACCACTGATAGTTGTAGCCGCCGACATCGAGGTAGGTGAAAGCGGGTTGCATGTCCTTCCATGATTGGCCTGGGTGGTCCCATGGGTGGCAGATGGCGGCGGTAACTTTGCGCGTGGGGTCCAGCTTGTGCGCCAGCGCGGCCAGGTTTTTTCCGATGACGACTCCCTCAGGCGTGGCGCGCTCGTTGATCTCGTTGCCGATACTCCACAGGATCACGCAGGGATGATTGCGGTCGCGCAGGATCATGCTGGTGAGGTCGCGCTGCCACCAGTCCTTGAAATAGACGTGGTAGTCGTCGGGATTCTTGTTGCCGGCCTCCCAGCAATCGAAGGCCTCATCGATGACGAGTACGCCGAGGCGGTCGCACGCGTCGAGGAACGCAGGCGAGGGCGGATTATGGCTGGTGCGAATGGCGTTATAGCCGCTGGCCTTGAGGACTTCCACGCGGCGCTCTTCGGCGCGCGGGATGCAGGCCGAGCCGAGCGGGCCGTTGTCATGATGCACGCAGCCGCCGCGCAGCTTGATGGGCTCGCCATTGATGCGCAGGCCCTGGGCAGTGTCGATCTCAACTTTGCGCACGCCGATGTGAAGTGCGGTGGCATGGGTAACTTTGCGATCGGCTTCCACGATGATTTCCGCGCGATAGAGGTGCGGGTCGGCCGGAGACCAGAGATGCGGACTCGTCAGGTGAATGGCGCAGGTTGCCGTGTTGCTGCCGTTGGCGTCGATGGTGACGGCGGCTTTTGCTTCACCGGCCACGGCGCCGGACGCATCGAGAAGGCGGGTGCGGACGGTCGCGTGGCGCGGGGCTGATGCGGTGTTCTCCACTGTGACTTCGAGGTTGACCAGGGCCGCGCCGGCGGCTACTTCCGGCGTGGTGACCGAGACGCCGTGCGCGGGAATGCGCAGACCGCCGGATGTGTCGAGCCATATCTTGCGGAAGATGCCGGAGCCCGAGTACCAGCGACTGTTCTTGCCGGCATTCTTTACCTGGACCGCGACGGTATTCTGCCCGTCCTTCAAATGCGGCGTAATGTCGTATGCAAATTCCGTGTAGCCGTAGGGATGGTTGCCGAGGTGCACGCCGTTGAGCCACACATCGGAGTTCATGTAGACGCCTTCAAAGCGCAGCTCGGCTTTGCCGCCGAGTGGGAGTTGCGGCTTCTCAAAGCTCTTGCGATACCAGCCGATGCCGCCGACAGTCCAGCCGGTGGCGGTCTGGCCCTCGCTCTCATAGGCGTCGAACGGGCCGGTGCGCAATGAAGTCACACCCTCGCTCCAAATGGCGCCGCGGCCCTGGCCGGCTTCGCGAGGGAGATCTTCGATGCTCCAGTCATGCGGGACGTCGAGTGTGCGCCATCCAGAGTCATCGAAGCTGGGAGTGTCGGCGCCGGATGCATTGCCGCGATGGAATCGCCAAGCGTCGTTGAAAGCCAGGGCGCGGCCCTCGCCCTGAGCATCGGCCGGCCAGGCGGTCGCGACGCTCTTCTGCGCATGCTCCGCGGACCCACTTGCCGGGAGCATGGCCGCCGCGGCCACGCCCGCTATTCCTTGCAGCGCTTCACGCCGCGTAAACGTATTCTCGTGTCCCATGACGAATCTCTCTCCGAGTGCCCGAATTGGTTCGCCGTAGTGGCTCACCAAAGAATCAGGAGGATTATTGCACTTCGGCCTTGGCATACCATTCCCACAGGGAAGAACCGGGACGTGCGGGGTCTCGAAAAGGTGCGGCCTGGCGGTTGTACCGATCGTGCTGATGTACCTACCGTTCGGATTGGATCATCCGTGAAGATCGCACACGTTGTCGACAGCATGGAAGTAGGCGGCGCGGAGACGCTTGTGCTCCAGATGTGCCACGCGCAGCGCGCTGCCGGGCATGACCCCAGCGTTTATGCGATTACTTCACTTGGGCCCCTGGGGGAGCAGTTGATTTGCGAGGGATATGCCGTTTGCTCCATGGCGCCTCGCCATTTGCCTGGCGGCCTCAATGCGTTTTACCGCGCGTTTAGGGAATGCCGCCCCGACGTTGTGCACCTGCACAATCCCACACCAACCGTTTACGCAGCTTTCCCCGCCAGGGCTGCCGGCGTGCGCAGCATCGTTTCCACGCGTCACGGTCTGGTTGGCGCCCCTCTCCGCCGATCTGTCGAACTCAGGTACGCTGTCGCAGCCAGGTTCTGCAACTGCATTGTTGGAGTCTGTGACGCGACCGTAGACAACCTGAACCGCCTTCATACAATCCCGAAGCATAAGCTCCTGCGCATATACAACGGCACATTGCCGATTGAGCGAATTCCACTGCCAAAATGCCCACCCAAGAGTGGCTTCACGCTCTTGTTTGTGGGACGGTTGGCGCCGGTCAAGAACCTCCAGTTACTGTTGAACGCCTTTCAGACGGCGTCTGCGGTCAGACCTGAACTCCGATTATGGATCGTGGGGGACGGCAGCGAACGACGCGCGCTCGAGAGCCTCGCGACGGATCTGCGGATCTCGAACGCCGTGACGTTTTGGGGAGAGCAACTCGATCCGGCACAGTTCTACTCGGCCGCCGATCTCTTCACCATGAGCTCAACTTCAGAAGGCTTGCCTGTCTCGTTGATACAGGGATTCTCTTTGGGCGTGCCTGCAGTTGTTACAGATGTGGGTGGAATGGCGGAAGCGGTGAAGATGGGAAATGCCGGGATTGTTGTCCCCGCTGGACAACCGCGGCAGATGGCCGAGGCAATTCTGAGATTGATTGAAGACCGCGACTTGCTCGGGCGGTTCTCACAGGCCGCCAGTGAATTGTTCGCATCGCGCTTTACCCTCGCGCCGATGGTCAGCGCCTATCACCAGCTATATTCCGCCGCGCTTTGAGCCGTTCGAGTGCGGGCGCTCGCAGCTTGACTAGCTGGCGAGCAGCACGTCGGGCCTCGAATTTCCGCGGTCAGAGGGCGAGGAGATACGCTACCCAGAGGAGGATTTTCCATGCGCCCCACCTCAAACTCGGTCCTCCTCGTCGTCGACGTTCAGAACGACTTTTGTCCTGGAGGAGCGCTGGCCGTGCCCGAGGGCGACGCCGTCATCCCCGTCATTCACCGGGTCGCGCCCATGTTCCAGCACGTCCTCCTCACGCAGGACTGGCACTCGCCACACCATCTCTCGTTTGCCAGTGCGCACGCGGGCCGGCAGCCATTCCAGACTATTCATGTCAGCTACGGCGAGCAGACGTTGTGGCCGGAGCACTGCATTCAGGGAAGCAAGGGAGCGGAGTTCCATCCGGACCTCGATCTGCCGCAAGCCGAGCTGATTCTGCGCAAGGGCTTCCGGCCGGAAGTGGACTCGTACTCGGCATTCTTTGAAAACGATCACGCCACGGCGACCGGCCTGGCCGGCTACCTGCGCGAGCGCGGCATCACCCGCGTGTTCCTCTGTGGCCTGGCCTACGACTATTGCGTCGGCTACTCGGCTCTGGATGCGCGCCGACTCGGCTTTGAGGCCGCAGTCATCCGCGATGCGTGCCGCGCGATCGATCTAAATGGATCGGTGAAGGCGATGGAGCAGCAATTCGCCGCCACAGGAGTTGCAACCGTGGATGCGAGCCTGATCAGTTCCACCGCTTGAAATAGACGATATTCTGGAATAGGCTAAGAGCACCTAATAAGGTGCTTGCGAAGGATCGCCATGCTCAACATCGCCACCGATATTCAATCTCTCACCTCGTTTCGCCGCAAGTCCGCCACTTGGTTGAGGCATTTGCGCAAAAGCAAGCGGCCTATGGTGCTCACCGTAAATGGAAAGGCTGCTGCCGTGGTCCAGGACGCTGCGGCGTATCAGCGGCTGCTCGACATTGCAGCTCAGGCGCATGCGGAGGAGGGTATCCGGCAGGGATTGGAAGATGTTCGGAACGGCCGGACTCGTCCTGCCCACGAGTTTTTTAGAGAGTTCGAAGCAAGACATGGCGTATCTCGTTAGTTTGACCGCCCGGGCGGAACGAGACTGCGCGGTTCTGTTCGATGAAAAGCACCTCGGCAATTCTCCCGCGGCGGAAGCGTGGTACGTTGCGCTCCGGAAAGCAATTCTCTCTTTGGGGAGAATGCCAGGTCGTTGTCCGATTGCGCCGGAAAATCCCCGACTCCGTAACTTGTTTTTTGGCCGCAAGCCGCACGTTTATCGCGTCATTTTCCAAATCGACGATGTTGGGAAACGAGTGGATGTGCTCCACATTCGGCACGGCGCACGTCGGCCTGCAAAACTCCGCCCACCGAAGTGATTCGGCTGGCCGGCAGGGAACCGGTACTTCGGCCTGCTCATGCGGAACATAAAATAGTTCCAGGGTATCCTTCGCGCTGCCATGTCCCGTAACTTCTACATCCTCGCCGCCACGCTCGGCCTGTTCGCTCTGCTCTCGGGCGGCATGGCGCTGGTCCCCTCGAGCCTCCAGCCTGGGCTGCCGGCCAACGCGTCCATGTGGCGCACTATCGCGCTGTTCCTGGCCCTGGGTGGGCTGGCCTCCGCCTTCGTCGGCGTTATGACTCACCTCTTCGAGCAAGTGGACCGCCGCAGCGAGCAATCTCGGCTGGAGGCAAGGCGAAGAAGACGGCAAAAGCCGTAAAATGATGCTTGGGGACACTTCCCCGCAAGGCGACGGCAGCCCATGTATGAAGTCAACGTAGAGGCCGATTTTTCCTCGGGTCATTACCTGCGCAACTATCGCGGCCGCTGCGAGAATCCCCATGGGCACAATTACAAAGTGCGCATCACGCTGGTGGGACAGGCGCTGGACGATGCCGGGCTGCTGCTCGACTTCAAGATGCTCAAGCAGGTGATGCGCCCGGTCATCGACCGCATCGATCACCGGATGCTCAACGAGCTGGAGCCGTTCACTACCCTCAATCCCTCAGCCGAAAACATCGCCAAGTACTTTTACGACCAGACCAATGAGCAGCTTGCCGGAATGACCCAGGGCCGCGTGCGCGTGAAGGACTGCACCATCTGGGAGACCGACACTACTTCCGCGACCTACTACGAGTAACGCGGCGGGGCTTGCCGGACTCTGCCTTGGCAGGTGGCTTGGCGGTCTGCCAGGACTCCGGCAACTCGTCGCCTTCGACAGGTGGGTTTCCCCGACCTGCCCTGCGGAGAATTTCGAGCGCCTCTTTCACGTTAGCGCGCCTCGCGCGCATTGCAATGTAGTTTAAAGCGCTATTTGCGGCCAGCATTTGGGCCACGGCCACGTTGATCCATTGATCGAGCGCGACACCCTCCTGATTGGCTAGCTCGCGGGCTGCTTCAAGAAGAGAAGGCTCAAGCCTGAGTGCAAAGTTCCTCTGTCTCATGCGTCGTCACTTCATCTGGCTCGACTTCGACTGCAGATACTTGTCGAACGGAATCTCAAAATAGAACAGCTCATTCCCGTCCGCGTCGCGCACCTTGTGCAGATGCAGCCTTCCGCCCTGGAGCGGATGATCCAACTGCGATACGTCGTAGAACAGAAACCCCGCACGCGTGGTGTGCGGCTCCACCACCAGGGCGCCGTACTCAAACTCGTCGAAATCTGCTTCGATATCCTTGTTGCTGGCCTTCGCCTTGGTGTGAATGCTGGGCAGCGGGCCCGGCAGCGGTATCTTGCCGCCTTCGCGCTCCTTGCGCGTCATCAGCCGCTCCACATCCTCCGGCTCCGCGGCCTGGATGCGGTCGCCATCCGCGGTCATAAAGAGAATGCGGGCGTCGCGCAGCGAGATGGGCCGATCGCTGTTGTTGGTCACCACCAGCCAGATGGGCATCACCCCGTGCGCCAGGTAGTCAACGCGGAAGATCTTCGCCTTCTCTTTCGTGTCGTAGGGCTCCGCGGCAATGGCCACTTTCTCGTTGGCGTGCACTTCCACGTCGGGGAAAGTAGTGGCCGGCTGCACCGGTGGCATCACGTGATCGTTGGCCCCCGCGGGTATCGCCAGCAGGGTCATCAGCAGCGTTAATCCGAGGAGCCTCATCGGCTTCGACTGTATCATTTGAGGATTAGACCGCTGAAAGCCTCAATCCGTCGCGCATGATCCTATCCGTCTACAACCTGGCGCTGCTGATTCTGCTCGTAGCCGGTCTGCCCTTCTGGATCATCCGCGTCGCCGCCACGCGAAAATATCGCGAAGGCCTCGTCGCCCGCCTCGGTTTCGTCCCCAGGCGCCTGCGCCAGCCTTCCGATCCGCGGCCCGTCCTCTGGCTGCACGCCGTCTCGGTCGGCGAGGTCCTCGCCATCTCCCGCCTGGTCGCGGAACTTGACCGCGCGCTCACCGGCTATCGCATCCTCGTCTCCACCACCACCCGCACCGGCCAGGCCCTTGCCCGCGAGCGCTTCGGCCCGGAGCGCGTCTTTTACTGCCCGCTGGACCTGCCCTGGGCCATCCGCGCCTACCTCAACGCTCTCCGGCCCGCGCTGCTCATCCTGGCCGAAACCGAGTTCTGGCCCAACCTGCTCGCCGGCTGCCGTCATCGCGGAATTCCCGTGGCCGTGGTCAACGCGCGCATCTCCGACCGCTCCTGGCCGCGCTACCGGCGCCTGCGCAACCTATGGACGCCGTTTCTCTCAGAACTAGCGCTGGTTCTGGCACAGACTGAGACCGATGCGGACCGCCTGCGCGCCCTCGGCTGCCGGCCGGAACGCCTCTCCGTCGCCGGAAACCTCAAGTTCGACGTCCGCGTAGCCCGGGAAGCCGAAGCTACCCGCCTGATCAAGGCCTGCGCCTCCCGCACCCGGTTCCTCGTCGCTGGCAGCACGCTGGACGGTGAGGAATCCGCACTCCTCACCGTCTTCCAGGATCTCGCCGTATCCGAGCCCTCGCTCGTTCTCGTCCTCGCGCCGCGCCATCCTGAGCGCTTCGCCTCCGTGGCCTCGCTCGTCACCGCGTCGGGCTTCCCGCTCGTCCGCCGCTCCGCATGGAAGAACCGTCCTCCCGAGATGCTCGCCGGCGGCCAGGTCGTCCTGCTCGACTCCATCGGCGAGCTCGCCTCCGTCTACTCCCTCGCCGCCGTGGCGTTTGTGGGCGGCAGCCTGGTCCCGGCCGGCGGCCACAATCCGCTGGAGCCGGCGCAGTTCGGCGTCCCCATCGTCATAGGACCGCATTACGCCAACTTCCGCGCGGTTACCGACGATCTGCTCGGGCGTCAAGCTCTCCGCATCGCCAATCGTGAGCAACTGCAGGAGGTCGTGTTCCACCTTCTCTATGACCACTCCGACGCCTCCGCCATGGGCAAGCGCGCGCGCCAGGCATTCGAGGAGCAGTCCGGTGCGACGGCACGGTGCGTGGAGGCGATCGCGGCACTCCTGGCCTCCAATCCCATAGCCACCCCCGCGCTGGAGTCTCAGCCGTGAGCGTCCGCCGCGTCCTCGCCCCACTCACCCCGCTCTACCGCCTCGCACTGGCCCTTCGCGAGCGCTCCCTCGCCGCCGGCCGCGAGCCCATTCGCCGCCTGCGCCTCCCGGTCATCTCCATCGGCAATCTCTCCACCGGCGGCGCGGGCAAAACCCCTCTGGCCATCGCGCTGGCGCAGGCGCTCACCGCCCGCGGAGTCTTGGTTGACGTTCTCTCCCGCGGCTACGGCCGCAGCAGCCGCAGCCCCGCGCGCGTCAACCCCGCCGGTTCAGCCGATGATTACGGCGACGAGCCGCTGCTCATCGCACGCTCCGCCCAGATCCCCGTCTACGTCGCCCCTCAACGCTACGACGCGGGCTCTCTCGCCGAATCCGAACACACCGCCTCCGGCCAATTCGTCCACATCCTCGACGATGGCTTCCAGCACCGCCAACTCCATCGCGATCTCGACATCCTCCTCCTCAGCGGCGCCGATCTGAATGACCTACTCCTCCCCGCCGGAAACCTCCGCGAGCCGTTGACCGCCCTCCATCGCGCCCACGTCCTCGCCATTCCCGCCGACGATCCCGCCGTCGAGTCCGTTCTCCGCGCCCGCGGCTGGCAAGGCCCCATCTGGCGCCTTCGCCGCCGCATGGAGATTCCGCCGCTCCCAGGTCCGGTCCTCGCCTTCTGCGGCATTGCCCGCCCGGAGCAGTTCTTCCCCGGCCTCGAATCCGCAGGCGTCCGCATCGCCGCGCGCCGCATCTTCGCTGATCACCACCGCTACACTCAGGCCGGCCTCGATCGCCTCGCCGCTCAGGCCCGCGCCGCCAGAGCCGCTGCACTCCTCACCACCGAAAAGGACGCCGTCCGCCTGGAGCGCCTGCGCGCGCCCATGCCCATCCTCACCGCCAAGCTCCACACCGAAATCGAAGACCAACAAGCAGCCATCGACTGGCTCCTCGCGCGTCTCCGCAACTCCTTCGGTAGTTGAGTTCAGCGGTTTTTCTTTTTTGCGGCTGTCGATTCTCTCGCCGGCCTTTCGACCTATAGGCAAAAAGGGAAGGAAGCCCGCCTTACGGCACGTGGTCCAGGTAACATGCCCCTCCCATGTTCTGCGCCGGCGGCGAGGGCGGCGTCGTCCACGGAGGGTCGGCGAAGTCGAAAAACTCCGTCATATCCATCTGCGCCGCGTCGCGTTTGGTCAGCGGCTGCAGGTTGAATCGCGTTTCGATCAGCTTCACAATCGCCGTGCTATCCGTCACCGTATGCGAGACGTAGTGCTTCTTCGCGAACGGCGAAATCGCGATCAGTGGAACGCGATATCCACTGTACACAAAGTCGCAGGTCGGACCGGTGGTTTGCGTGCACACGCTCGTCAGATCGACCGGCTTGATCCCGTCCGGACTCGGCTCCGGCTGCGGCGAGACGTGATCGTAGTATCCTCCCGACTCGTCAAACGTCAGAATGAACGCCGAGTCCTTCCAGGACTGGCTCTGCATCAGCGCGTTGATCAGCTTGGAATCATAGAGCGCGCCCACCTGCACGTTTTCCGGCGGGTGTTCATCGTCTCCCGGAGCTACTTCGATCTCCGCCACCTGCGGCAGCGTTCCGTTCTGAACGTCGATAAAATACTGCGAGAGCGGCGCAATGTTCTGCGGATACTTTGAAGGAACTGTCTGGCTCCACGCAAAAGCGCGAATGTAACTCAGCGATACCAGGCAAGCAGGATCATAGGGCGGCCCGGAGCATTGAGCACCAGGGTTCACATAGATCTTCCAGCTAATTCCGGCGGCCTGGAGTTCCTGAAAGATGGTAGGCGCCGTCAGAAATTGCCCATTCCAGAATGCGTTTCCGTTAACGTAACCCTGCGAGGTGGCCGCGATCAGATAGGCGCGATTGGGCGGAGTGTCGCTCATCACCGGCTGAAACCACCGGTCCGACGTGGCGAAGTTCGATGCCATGAAGTAGTAGTAGTTCAGATCGTCGCCGTCGAAGTAACCCATGGGGCGCAAGCCGCCGTCGTCGTGGATCAGAGTTGCATTGGTTCGGGATTCATTTGCCGCTTCAACCACGAAACCATTCAACTCTGCCGGACGGAGTCCCACCAGGTCGTAGTAGTCCCAGTCATGATGCTCAACATTCCACCCGGTAGCGGGATCCGATCCGCATTCGCTCTGGAAATGGAAGGATGAGACAGGATTGTCAGGATCGAAGATGCATGGCCCCGGCGCGGGCGAACCTGGATCGCATCCCGGGTTCGACGGCGCGGGTCCGTACAATGGCGCCGCTCCGCTTGCCGGATTGAATTGCGCCAGGCCGTCAAACGACTTATCCGCGTAGCCATTTTGCGCCCAATATTGCCTAAGCGCGCCAAAATAGTTGTCGAATGAGCGGTTTTCCTGCGCCTCAAAAATGATGTGGTTCAGCGCGGCGATCCCCTGGGTTCCAGGTCCGGTACCCGAGACTGGTGGTGGGGGTCCCGGAGGGGTATGGATTGACGCGCACCCGACAGGAGCGAGCACCAGGCACACTCCGAGTGCAAGGATTGAAGCAAACTTTGGTGAAAGCATAATGATTAGTTGTTGTGGCCCAAAGAACCCAGGGGAACCCCGGGAGAGCCGGGGTGCTCTCTATGATGCGCGACTAATATTCGAGGATGGCTACCATTGGCTGGACTCTGATGGAGCGTACCGCAGCGACAAAGCTACCGGCCGCAACCACAATGCAAGTTACAATTCGGAGACTCGCCTTCTGTAAGGTCCGGTCTCTGATTTCTTATCTCGCTCGCTGCCCTCAAAGGCAGGTTAGCCCCATAACATGGCCGAATAACTCCGTCATGTCCATTGCGCCGCAGCGCGCTCAGTCATAGACAGAAAATTGAACCGCGTCTCAATCGGCTTCCGCTTGGCCGTCGCGTCCGCCGCTGTATTCGCTGGCCGTTGGAATGCGTTGGCCGGACGCGCTTACAGCATCCCTTCCCGTCCCGCCATCCTCTGCGCCAGCATCCATCCACCCCATGCCAGCCCCAGCGCCAGCGCCACCCATCCCGCCTGCTCCATGCCCTGCACCGCCGCGGCCGGCAGATGCGCCATGGGTCGGCTGTATCCCCGGCCTCATCGGCGTAGCCATGCTGGTTTACGTCTACCTGATGTCCGCCCCGGTGGAATGAGCGAATCAAAGAACCGCTTTGAAGGGGCACGACCTCAGTCGTGCCATTCAAGGCTAATCAAATCGACCCGGCTTCAGCCCCGGAGGGATGGTTTTCGACTGCAAATCGCCGTCTCCGCATTCCTGGTTCCCGTCGGCATCGCCATGGCCGTTTATCTGCTCTCCTCCGGAAGATCATTCACCGGATGAGTCCGCCAGAATCTTCACCTCGGAGCCAAACCGCCGGTAACCACTGAATGCCACGTCGTTCAGAAAGGTCTTCGTCGCGCCCTTGTAATCGGACCGGGAAAACGCGCCCGATTGCTGCGCCGTATGCGCCTGCAGCATCGATACGCTCTTGACCGGGCAAATGTAGCGGCGCCCGCCGATATCCGTTGCTGCATATTCCACCGCCATGCCGGCAGCCGCCACCAGCCCTCCGTGCGGCATATCCGCCTGCAGCGTCAGCAGCCGGATCGAGCCGTCCGCCGGATTGAAAACGATGTCGCCGTGATAGGCGGCTCGCTCATTGAAAATCTCCCTGTTCGCACTGCCGTCCGTCGCATAACCGTTCACAATGCAGCAGAACTGCACGCGGTAATTCGACTTGTCGTCCCCAACCGCGTAATGCAAGACGGCCTGCGTACCGCCCGCGCTCTTTTCCCACCGCGCCCACGTGATCTTCCCTTTCAGCGCGTCCGCCACCACCGTGGACAGGATCGGCCCGAACTCGCCCGTCGTCACCAGGCCGCCCACGCCCGATCCCGCCTTCTTCGCCTTCACCTTGCTGTCTTCCACCTCTTTCCGGTCGCGATACGTCACATCCACGCTCATGCTGCCCACCCAGCGAAGAGGCAGGTAATCCAGGCTCACTATGCCCGTACTGGTGAGCCTCTCCTCCCGCGGGCGGTCTTCGAACCCGTTGGTGAATCGTGTGGCCATCAGGTTGGGTAACTGGTGGACCGTCGTGTTCACGTAGTTCACAATCTTCACCAGCATCTGCCGCGTCGCAGCAGCGTCCGGCGCGGCATCGGCCGGAATCTCATCCGCGGGCGGCGGCAGAAACACCGACTGGTCGGCCAGCATCAGAAGCACCATGTGCGACTTCTCGCCCGGCAGCTTGCCGGTTAACTCCGCCAGGCGGGCATTGCTCAGCCGCTCGCTCAGCTCCAGGCCGGCCAGCTTCTGCGCCAGCTCGGCGTCCGGCGCCTGCTGCGATGACGCAACTGTCTGCATCAGTTGGTCACAGGTCATCTTTTGCGTAGTATTGGCGTTCGGTGAAGCAGCGTAAACACAGGTCGCCGCCAGTAGCACTGCAAGCATGATTCCGCGCATCGAAGGACTCCGATCCGGAAGATGGCTATCTACTCTTCCTCGCCGGACCGCAGTCTCAGGAAAGCCCGCTTCCGGCGCTACCCATCGAATCGCGTCCCATGTTATCCCATCGCGGTGCGCAGCCGGAGTGCGGAGGGGCGGGGGCTTGAGAGCCCGGAATATGACGGACCCCGGAGCCCATTGGCCGCCGGAGCCAAATGCGCGAAATAAAAAACGACGATGTCCTATGGAATCATCCGGTTACATGCTCAAACTGCAGTAAATCTGCAGACCGGGATTGCGGAAACCAGGAGCGGAGCCTATTGACCTTGGCCAGGGCGATAGCGCGCAAAAATAAAAACGACGATGTCGATTGGAATCTTTGCTTTACGCCCTCAAAGTGCAGTGAATTGCGCGGCTGTTTTGCGGCGCGCACCCAATGGACTTTGAGAGGTGCATTCCCGATCGCGCGACGGCCCTATTTCGAACCGTTCTGTGCTTCTACGCCGGATTTCCCCTATGTCTAAAGTCTACTCCCTTTCGATTCTAAGACTGCATATTTGGCAGGAAACTTTTTCTTTATTATAATCTGTCGATTGCAGCGTTATCCACAGACAGTGGCTCTTGACTCGGCGCGGACACCACGAGGATTTGCTGCAGAAATAGTGCAGATTTGGCCGAACCTCCGACCCCGCATTTCAGGTCCCTAGATTCTTTCCAGGTTGGCGAACTTCTCCACCAGCTTCTTCATCCCATGCCGGGTGAACAGGATGGTGAGCTTGGCATCCTCGCCGTCGCCCTCGCGCATCAGTACGGTGCCTTCGCCGTACTTGCTGTGGCGGACGCGCTGGCCCTTGTTCAGGCCAGCGGCGCCAGCGCTCTCGGGAATGTCCATCTTCGGCCGGGAGAAACCGCCCGGCTTGACGCCTTTGCCGCCGCCGAAGAAGCGGGCGATGTTGTCGAGTGAGCCCTCGCCCTTCGCGGACGGTGAAACCGCGGAACTCCCGGCTTTGGAACCGGATGCAGCACGGCTGGATGAGAATCGCGGCGCCTCCTGGTTCTCGTTCTCGTAGTCGTAATGCCGGTCGCCGAAGTCGCTGGAGGCGGCGCGGCGAGATCCCGACCCGAAGGAATACGCCGGGTTGGCCCACGCCGGCTTGCGGCCGCCCAGGCTCTCCATCAGCGCCTGTGGCACCTCTTCGAGGAACCGCGAGGGGATGCTCATCTCCGGCGCGTCGTTGCCGTAGCGCCGCCGGTAGTGGGCGCGGGTCAGGATGAGCGTGTTCATGGCCCGCGTCATGCCCACGTAGCAGAGGCGGCGCTCCTCCTCGAGCTCGTCGGGATTGTTGAGCGTGCGCGAGTGGGGAAATAGGCCCTCCTCCATGCCGGCGAGGAAAACCAGCGGAAACTCGAGACCCTTGGCGGCGTGCAGGGTCATCAGGGTAACGCGGGCAGTGGGGTCGAACTGGTCGGTGTCGGAGGCGAGCGCGGCGTGGTCAAGGAAGTCGGCCAGCGTCTCGCCGCGGACCTCGGCGTCGTGCGCGGCGTTGGCCAGTTCCTTCAGGTTCTCGATGCGGCTGAAGGCCTCCGGCGAGCCCTCTGCCTCAAGCGCCTTGATGTAGCCGGTGCGGTCGTTGAGGAACCGGATCAGTTCGGGAAGGGTGGCGGCGTCACCGGGGGCCCGGAAGCCTTCCACACGCTCCTCGGAACCGGGATCCGCGGTAGACCCAGCATCCCTCCCAGGTCCCGAAGTGCGAGGGACCGGGGGTACCCCATTGTCGTTCGCCTGCTTCGGCATCTTCAGGAACGGACGCCTGGGTTCGGCGGCGAATGGGTTGAAGCTGGCCGGATCGAGCAGCGGAAGCTGGTTCTCGTTGCCGCCAAAGTTGAAGTCGGCGGCTTCGGCATCGGCCATGGCCGCTTCGGCTTCGTTCGAAGCGCCGAAGGAGAAATCGGCGTCGCCTTCATCGGCGGCCGCGACATCGGCGGAGAGCTTGCCGGCGAAGTCGGGGTCCATCATGGCCTGCGCGTCGACGATGAGGGTGCGGAAGCTTTCGAGAGCAGAGAGCGCGCGGGGCGGGATGAGCCGGTTGCGGATGGCGGCGCCGATCGCGTCCCAGGTGGACGTGCCGGTTTCGAGCGCGAGCCGCTCCAGCGTGGCCAGCGTGGTGGCGCCGATGCCGCGCGCGGGCGTATTGACGACGCGCTGCAGGGCCATGGAGTCGTGCGGATTGCGGACCAGGCGCAGGTAGCCGAGCATGTCCTTGACCTCGGCGCGCTCGTAAAAGCTGAACCCGCCCACCATGGTGTAGCTGATGTTGTAGCGGCGCAGCGCCTCTTCCACCAGGCGCGACTGCGAGTTGGTGCGATAGAGGACGGCGACCCTTCCGGGCTCCTCACTCACTGGAGAACTTGACTCCCGGAGGAAGGCCTGGATGCGGTCGGCGATGAACAGGGCCTCGTTCTCGCCGTCAGGCGCCTCGTAGAAGCCGATGAGCGAACCACCCTGGCGCTCGGTCCAGAGCTTCTTGCCCTTGCGCTGGAGGTTGTTGGCCACAACGGCGCCGGCGGCGGTGAGGATGTTCTGGGTGGAGCGGTAGTTCTGCTCCAGGCGGATCATGCGGGCGTTGGGAAAATCCTTCTCGAACTCGAGGATGTTGCGGATGTCCGCGCCGCGCCAGGAGTAAATGCTCTGGTCCTCGTCGCCCACCGCGCAGACGTTCTTCTCCTCGCCGGCCAGCAGCTTCATGAGCTCGTACTGGGGGCGGTTGGTGTCCTGGTACTCGTCCACCAGAAGGTAGCGGTACTTGCGCTGGTAGCGGAGGCGCGTTTCCTCAGAGACTTTGAGCAGGCGGGCGGCTTCGAGAAGCAGGTCGTCGAAGTCGAGGGCGTTGTTCTTTTTGAGCTCGGCACGGTAGGCCTGGAAGATGTGGGCGATGCGCTCGCTGTTGGGGTCCTTGGAGGCGAGGTAGTACTCCTGCGGATCAATCATGTGGTTCTTGGCCCAGGAGATGCGGCCGAGGACGGTGCGCGGGGTGAGCTGCTTGGTGTCAAGGCCCATGCGCTTCATCACCTGCTTGACGATGGACTGCTGGTCGTTCTCGTCAAAGATGGCGAAGGAGCGCGTGAGGCCGTCTTTTCCCACCTTGAGGGCCTCAATATCGCGGCGGAGGATGCGCACGCAGAGGGAGTGGAAGGTGGAGATGAGGGGTTTGGCGAGCGAGGTGTGGCCGATGAGGCGATCGACGCGCTCGGCCATTTCGGCGGCGGCCTTGTTGGTGAAGGTGACGGCGAGGATGGAGTCGGGGGCGACGCTTTTCTGGCGGATGAGCCAGGCGATGCGGCTGGTGATGACGCGAGTTTTGCCCGAACCGGCGCCGGCCAGGATGAGGAGCGGCCCTTCCGTGGCTTCCACGGCAGCGCGCTGTTCGGGATTCAGGTTGGAGATGAGCGACGACAAAGAGAGGTGTCCGGCGGGAAAGGTCCTAGATCAGTTTAAAGGCAGGGACCAGGGACTGAGGGACTAGGGACTAGGCGATGTCGGTGGACCAGTTCTCCAAGGCCTCTTTGAAGGCGCTCATGTATTTGCCGGCGTCGGCGCCGTCTACGATGCGGTGGTCGAAGCCGAGGCAGTGCTGCTGCATGGGGCGGATCGCTAACGTGTCATTGCCGTCGGCGTCGGTGAGGACTACGGGTTCCTTTTTGAGCACACCGATGGCGAGGATGGCGGCTTCCGGTGGATTGATGATTGGGGTGCCGAACTCGCCGCCGAAGATGCCGAAGTTGGTGAGGGTGAAGGTGGATCCGGAAGCCTCGTCGGGCTTGAGGCGCTTGGTGCGGGCGCGCTCGGCCACGTCGGCCATGGCGCGGGCCAGATCGGCGAAGGTGTGGGTCTCGGCCTCGCGGATGACGGGGACAATGAGGCCCCACTCGAGGGCGACGGCGATGCCGAGGTGGACGTGGTCGTGGTAGCGGATGTTGCTGCCTTCAAGACGCGCGTTGACGATGGGGTGCTTGCGGATTGCCTGCATGGCGGCGGCGGCGATGAAGGGCATATACGTGAGCTTGACGCCGTGGCGCTGCTCGAACACCGCGCGGGCGCGCTCGCGGGCGCGGACTACGCGGGTCATGTCGACGCGGTAGACCATGTAAGCGTGGGGGATGGTTTGCCGGCTTTCCAGCATGCGCTGGGCAATGATGCCGCGCATGCGCGACATGGGCTCGAGGCGGCCTTGGAGCGGCGCTGAGGCGGCTGCCGCAGAACCTACGACGGCGGGCGTGACCGTGGCGGGCCGGACGGGGACGCGCTCCGCAGTTGGGGTGGTGGGGCCCTGGTTGAGGTGGCGCAGCACATCTTCTTTGGTGATGCGGCCAGCGGAGCCGGTGCCGCGGATGCGGCCGACGTCGAGGTTATGCTCGCGGGCCATGCGCCGGACTAGAGGTGAGGTGCGGGCCGGGGTTTGGTCCGACTCCAGGGACTCAGGCTCGGGTGTGGCATTGGGCGCGGGCGGCGCAACGGCGGCCGGGGAAGGCGGTGCGGCGGCACGGGCTTCCGTAGCAGGGCTGGATTCGGCGGCCGAGGCGGGCGCAGCGCTTCCGTCCCCTTGAGAGAGCGCGCCGGCCCCGCCGATGACGGCGACCACGGTGTTGATCTCGACGGTTTCGCCGGCGGGGATGCGAATCTCGCGCAGGATGCCTGAGACGGGCGCGGGAATCTCCGCGTCCACCTTGTCGGTGGAGATCTCGAAGAGGGGCTCGTCCTTCTGCACCGCGTCGCCCGCCTTCTTGAACCACTGGATGATGGCGCCCTCGAAGATGGACTCGCCCAACTGCGGCATGACGACTTCAGTTGCGCCGGAGGCGGCGGATGGCGAGGGTTGGGCCTGGCGTGTCGCCTGCGGGGCAGGTTGCGGGGCGGACTTTGGCGCGGTCGCTGATGCCGCAGCGGGCTGCTTCTTCGGGGAGGCGGCGGGCGGTTGGGCAGGCGCTCCGGCCTCGGCGATGACGGCGACAACGGTGTTGATCTGGACGGTCTCGCCTTCCGCGGCCTTGATCTCGCTGAGGGTACCGGAGGCGGGGGAAGGAATCTCGGCGTCCACCTTGTCCGTGGAGATTTCAAAGAGCGGTTCGTCCTTCTGCACAGCGTCGCCGGGCTGCTTGAGCCACTTGGTGATGGTGCCCTCGAAGATCGATTCGCCTAGCTGAGGCATGACAACATCGGTCGGCATGAAGCAGTGTCTCCGGGGAAGCGCCGGCAGCGGCAGGTTCCTGGGGGATTATAAAATGCCGGGGGCCGGGGTCGCTCTAGTTGGCGGCTTTCTTGAGCACCGCGGTTCCACGCTCATCCATCACGATGGCGCCTTCCAGCTTGCGGAAGTCGGCGGCCTTGTCGGCGGGAATCTCCACCTGGCGGACGACGTACTCGCGCTCGTAGTGGAGCTGGTTGGCTTTGGCCGAAATCCTGGAGTGGTAGCTGGCGAAATCGAGGTCGACGTCGACGGGGTCGGGGGTCTCGTCGACGACGTAGCCGGCGGGAACGGTGATGTCGTAGGAGTCGTGCCAGCGGCCGGTGGCGGAGAGGTCGATGGGCAGGGTGCGCGGCTTGTTGTCGAACGCGGTGACGAAGCTGCCCATGACGCGAGGCCGCACCAGCAGCAGGGGCCCGGCGGTGTGCGCGTACTGGCCCGCGGTGAGCTGGTAGTGGAACTCGAGAGGCTTGTCCAGACTGGGCGGCTGAACGAACTGGAAGGACGTGAGCACGACGCCGGGAAGATCGCGGGCAAAATGGGTTTCCCAATACTCGCGGCGTTCCTTCTCGTCGGTGTATTTGAGGAAGGAGCGCATGTCTGCGCCTTCGGGGCCGGAGCGGGTTGCGTCCACGATTCCGGCCAGGGTGCCGTCGGCGGCGAGCGTGAATACGCCTTTGCGCTCCATGCCATTGGCGGCCGGCGGCAGGATGGGAAGCTGGATCACCTGGCTGTTGCCGCCGGTGCACAGGATGCCGTAGCTGCCCTGCTCGTTTGAGGGCAGGTTGCCTACGGGCGTGCGCTCGTCGGTGGGATCGAAGATGAGGTAGCGCTTGCCATCGGCGCCTTTGACGATGGCCTGCAGGCGGGGATCGATTACGTCCGGCGGCAGCTCGATGGCGGTGATCATGTGATCGCCGGCAAGCGATGGATCGGCGGGATCGACGAATCCGCGCTCGTGATCCACGGGCACGTAAAACGCGTGAATGCCGGCGACCTGCAGCATGGAGATGAGCAGCGTGGTCTTGTCTTTGCAGTCGCCGTAGCGGTTGCGGAAGATGTCGGCGGCGTGGTTGGCCTGGAGGCCGCTGATGCCGCGGGCCACGGTGAAGTACCGGATCTCGTTCTGGATGGATTCCGTGATGCGGCTGAGTTTGGTATAGAAGTCGGGCGCGCCGGCGATGAGCTGCTGAGCGCGCGCGGTGATTTCAGGCGAGGGATCGGGGCGGCCGGTCTCAAGGGTGGTGACCCAGTTGCCGATGGCGCGCCACTCGGCATCGCGGCCCTCGACAGCGGCTTCTCCCCATTGCACGCTCATGCGCTGGGCCATCGCGGCCCACTCCGGCGCCGAGGGAATATCGCGCATGACCAGCGCGGGCGTGTCCTTCAGTTCCCAGCGCCAGTGGCCGGGCGCAACTTCAGCGGGCTTTACGGCGTCATGCCGGTGCCAGGAGTCGGCGTACTGCCGTCCGGAGGGCAGGTCCACTTCCAGCGCCTGGAACACCACCGGAATGCCGTTCTGGATCGACCACACTTTCTCCTGGATGTAGGGCTTCATCACCTCTTCCGACTCGCAGATGACGGTGGCGCCCACGTCCACGGCCGGCGGATGGACAACGCGCTCCTTGCGCGCCGAGAGCATGATGGGGATTTCGGTGTCACCTACTTCAGTGAAGTCGGTGTCCTCGGCCTGGTAGGTTTTTTCATCGGCGGCGATGGTCCAGGCGCGGAAGTAGTTGATCTTCTCGTCCACGTCGTAGCTGACCGCGCAGGTGTTGCCGCGGCCCTGCGGCTTGAGGATGCGGATGGCCTCGCGTTCGCGCTCGGTGGCGCGGCCCTGGGCGTCGATGGTCTCTATGTATTCGTCAAAGAGAATCACGGCCGAAGCGTCGTTGGCATAATCGGGCGTTTTGGTTTTGTAGGCTTGCATGCCCCAGTCGGGCACGGGCTGGCCTTTGCTGAACCAGTTGGCGCCGGCGGTGGCGCAGGCTGAGAACGCCATTGCTACAACCAGCCATCGCGCTGCGGTCAATCCCCGATTCGTCATGTGTGTCCCCAGATCGCTCTTAGCTGTTAGTTGTCAGATCAAGACGGCGGAAAGCTAAGAGCTAATGGCTAAAGCTGTTTGTCAGTTTCCCTTTGCCGCAACCGTTGCGCGGGTCAGCACTAACTGCTGCTGATCGGCCGTGGCCACCTTCTGATAGAAGTCGTGCAGGCCGCCGTAATCTTTCGGGTCAAGCAGAGTGAAGTTGTAGGCCAGCTTGCGCGAGACATTGAGGCCGGTGGGACTGTTGTTCGTGGCAACTTTCAGCAGGGCGTGATTGGGCCATGCGATGTCGTTGCCCTGGGGCGCACTCTCCACCGCAAATCCTTCCGGCAGGTGCCAGGTCACGTCATCTTCCTCCATCCTGGGATATTTCACGTCAATGGGAATGGTGCGCGTGTCCTCGGCCACAAACGGATGTTTGGCGTGGGACTCAAAGAACTGGCCGGGAAGGAAGGCCCGCTTGCCGGTGGCCGCTCCCACGCTGCCGCTGATCTTGACCAGCGCCATGAGGTTCGAGTTGTAGTCCTCGAGCGCGAGGAAATGATCGAAGTCGGCCTGCACGCCATCGGGAACGATGTCGCGGATCATCTCGTTCATCTGCTTCTTCACTTCGTCTTCGTCATTGCGCAGGGTCAACTGGCGCCAGTGCAGCGCCTCCTGGCCTGACATGACCAGGCGGCCCGTGCCGGTGACGGTCCCATCCGCGCTTACGTTCAGGTCGGCGACCCGCTGCACGAGGGTCTGGGTATACTGGCTCGCCGGGGTGACGGCGTACCCGGGCCCCTGGTCGGAGCCGCGCAAGCCGCCGGCCAGCGTGTGCTTCCATGCCAGCAGGCCGAACGGGCACATCTTCTGGCCCGGATCGAGGAAGATCTCCCTGGGCCCGATCTTGACGATAGCGATGTAGTCGTCGAGCTGCGAAAGCGTCATATAGGTGGGATCGAAGACGGCCTCGTTCCGGTCCACCACCTTCATGGGCCAAGCCGGCAAGCCGGCCGCGCGCGCCATCGCCACGTACAGCAGGGCTATCTCATTTTCGTTGCCGCTCTTCTGGTTCCAGACATCGTCGGCGTTCTTGATCTCCTTGATTTTTTCCTTCTTGCGCTCGGCTTCGCTCTTCTCGCGGGTAAAGCTGGTGTTGTCGAGCTTCATCACGGCGTCGTAAATCTTGCGCGCTTTCTGCTCGTCACTGTCGCCGGCGGAGACGACCTGTGCGACCGCGCCCTGCATGCCCTTAGCGACCGCAAATTCGTTGGCCTCCTTATCCCAGCGTTTGCCTTCCTTCTGCCAGAATTCCGCGCCGCTGTAGTACTGGGTGTAGTAGAACGCGGTCTGCCAGCGGAGGCTGTTGAGCGGGGGCATCCAGTCGTCGTGCGGCAATGGCGGCACATCCGCGACGTCGAGCGTGTAGCGGCCGTTCCGGTCGACCACGATCTTGTAATCGCCGGTGTGCGACTGATACATAATCTTGCTCAGCAAGTCGCCGCGCGCGTTCTCCGCATAGGTGTGCGAAGGATTGAAGAAGTAGTGCGCCTTGTGCACAAAGTACGGCTGCTGGACCTCCCAGGTCGGCTCGGAAACGTGCCCGTCGTCGTAGCGGATCTGCAGCCGGTACTCGAGGATGCTGCCCACTTCCACGCTGGGCAGCGTAAAGACCATGGTGTTGACCTGGTACCCCTTGGTCTTCACGTCCACCAGATCTTCCGGCTTGGCGGTGAGTGGCACCACGGTACCGTCGGCATGGATGGTCCGGCCGCGGATATCGGTGACCTTGAAGTTGCCGCGCTCATAAGGGATACGGATGGTCGCCAGTTCCTTGCCCTTCTCGGTGAGCACCTTGACCCGCTCATACATGGCGTGGAAATGTAACTGGTCGTCGGTGGTCTCTTCGCGATAGAGATAGACCGCGGCAGCTCCGGGAGCCTTGGGATCCGAGGTCATCTGGAGCTCTTCTTTGGTTGGCTCCTGGAATTGAGCATGGGCCAGGGCCGGTGCCAGAAGAGAACACAATGCGACCGCGGAGAACACAATAGTTGCATTCCGCATGGGATTCATCCTTCACAGCAAGGAATGTCTTGGATTATGGCGCGATTCTACGATGGAACGAGCCTGAATCGTCAATGAATTTCGAGGAGGGACGGCGGCTGACCATCATAATGCGGGACTGGGGAGCGAGCAAGAAGCTGATCCGCATCCAGTTAGGCCGCAGTTTGCCTTACCGGGATCGCCGGCAGCCCGCGGTTTCAGGGCAGTTACTTCCGATATTCGATTCCGTGTGCCTCGAGCATGCCGGCAACCAGCGCCAGGGGCAGGCCGACCACGTTGAAGTAGTCGCCTTCGATGCGCGGAATCCACTTGGCGGCGCGGCCCTGGATGGCGTAGGCGCCGGCTTTGTCCATGGGCTCGCCGGTGGCCACGTAGGCGGCAATCTCCTCCGCGCTGAGGGTAAGGAAGCGGACGGCGGTGACCTCCGCAGCGACGTTACAGCGCGTGGCGGGGCCGGAGCCGCCGACCACCGCAACCCCGGTGATGACGCGATGAGTGCGGCCGCTGAGCAGGGCGAGCATGCGGCGCGCGTCGGCTTCGTCTTCAGGCTTGGCCAGGATGTGGCTGTCGAGGGTGACGGTGGTATCGGCGCCGAGGACGACTGGCGATTCGCCGGCGTTCGTGGCTTGATTTTCAGCGTGAAGCTGGCGCAGGACGGCCTCTGCCTTCTCGCGGGCCAGGCGCGTGACGTAGGCAATGGGGTCCTCGCCGGGACGCACATCTTCATTGATGTGCGCTGCGCGGACTTCAAATGCGTAGCCTGCCTGCGCCAGCAGCTCGCGGCGGCGCGGAGAGGCCGATGCCAGAATCAATCGCATGTTTTTGATGATCGCAGGTGACGCGGACTGGAGAACAGGGGCCGGGATCCGCTGTCATGCACGTTGAGGCGCGGGCGGTATCATCCTCAGCAGGAATCGCGCATTACGCATCGCGGCGAATGGGAGAGAGCGGCTTGGCGGCAATGAGCACAGTGCGTTCGGCGGCTGTGGACCTGGGCGCGGGAAGCGGGCGCCTGATTGTGGGCGCGCTCGCAGATGGTCGGATTGCGATCGAAGAGATGGGCCGGTTTCGGACGCCCACCTGCGCCGATGAAGCCGGCAAGTACCAGTGCTGGGACCTGGACGCGATTGTTGCCCGCACGTGGGAAATCCTTGAGCAGGCCGCCGCGGCTGCGCCGCTGGAGAGCGTAGGCGTGGATGGCTGGGGCGTGGACTACGTCCTGCTGGGCGCGGACCGGCAGCGCGTGGGGCAGGCGATCTGCTATCGCGACAAGCGCACCACCGGCGTGATGGAACGGATGTGCGCGCAGCTCGGCCGCGAAGAGATTTACCGGCGCACGGGAATTCAGTTTCTGCCGTTCAACACGCTGTACCAGCTTGCCGCGTGCGCGGAGCAGGAGCCGGGCTGGCTGGAGCGGGCACAGCACCTGCTCATGATTCCCGATTACCTGCATTACTGTTTTTGCGGTGCGCTGGCCAACGAATACACCAACGCCTCGACGACGCAGATGCTGGGGCTGGACGGCGCGTGGGACCCGGTGCTGATGGAGGCGGCGGGCGTGGCGCGCGGGCTGATGCAGCCGCCGTTGGATGCGGGCACGGCGCTGGGCGCGATGCAACTGGGCGGCAGGCAGGTCAAGGTGATTGCGCCGGCCACGCACGATACGGGCTCGGCTGTGGCGGGGACGCCGCTGGCTGGCGCAGACGAAGCGTACATCAGCTCGGGAACGTGGTCGCTGATGGGCATCGAGAGCCGGATGCCGATCGCCACCGCCGATGCGTGCGCGAGGAACTTTACCAACGAAGGCGGCCTGGAGCGGCGCTTCCGCGTACTCAAAAACATCACCGGGATGTGGCCCATGCAGCGTGTATGCGAGGAGCACGGCGTGGAAGGATTTCACGCGGCCGCGGCCGAAGTGGAAGCCGCTGAAGCGTGGCGCAGCATTGTTGATCCGAACGACCCCGCGTTCCTGAATCCGGCCAGCATGACGGAGGCAATCCGAAGTTATTGCCGGCGGACCGGACAGCCGGTACCGGAAACGGCGCCGCAACTGATGCGAATTATCGTGGACAGCCTGGCGCTCAGCTATCGCAAGGTCAAGGAGGAGCTGGAACTGCTGACGGGCCGGCGGCTCAGCCGTATTCGCATCCTGGGCGGAGGGTGCAGGAATCGCCTGCTTAACCAGCTTTGCGCCGATGTGTGCCAGTTGCCGGTAAGCGCCGGGCCGGTGGAGGCCTCCGCGCTGGGCAACTTGTGCGCGCAGTGGATTGCGCTGGGCGCGATCGAGAACCTGGACGCCGCGCGGGGGCTGATCCGGGCGTCGTTCCCGGGCGAGGAGTACTCGCCGAAAGCGGCGGTCCCGGATGCGGTGTGGGAGCGGTTCGTGAAACTCCTATACGGCGAGAGAAATTGACGATTCTTTTCCGATAGAAAGGAAAAGCAATGCCAAGCGAAATGTACAACCCGGCGCACCCCGGACAGGTCTTGCGCGACTACCTTGAGGGACACAACATCACGCACGTGGCAAAGCACATTGGTGTATCGCGCGTGACTCTGTCGAAAATCCTGAACTGCCGCAACGGCATTACGGCCGAAATGTCGCTTCGCTTGTCGGCGGCCCTGGGTACCAATCCCAGCTTCTGGTTCGATATGCAGAGCAGCTACGATATGTGGCAAGCCCGGAAAAGAAAGCGTCCGCGCATCCGTCCACTTAAGATCGCCGCCTAGGCTCCGCTGCCGCGAACTACAGAAGCTTGCGAAACTCTTCCGGTGTGAGCCCGGCAGACCTGACGATATCCCCCATTGTGTATGCGTTCACTGGGTTGTGGCGAGGGATGGTCACGATCCGGGTTCCATCCGTCATGTGATGTGCCCCGACTGACGGCGTATCGTGAATCCCTCCTTCTCAAGCGCTGCGACGGCCTTCAGATGATTCACGCCAGCGATCTTGGTCATGACAGCCCGTGGTGCGGGATTGGGTCGGCCGAAACCACTCAGGCAACCGCTATCTCCACTACTTTTCCGCCGTTCTCACGGGCGAGTTCCTCTGCCACTTCCAGATACCCTCGAATCGCGTCCTGAATACTCTCCAGGGCTTCTTCTTCGGTGGCGCCCTGGGAGAAGCAACCGGGCAGTCCGGGGCACGAGATGCTATAGCCCTCCTCGGAATGCCGCAGAACGACGTGATCCGTCTTCATCGCTGTAATCGTACACCTCCCGGTTAAACGGCGCCTGATTCACCGAGTGGGTTAGATCGGGCGGGACATTCGCTTCCCCGTCCCGAGGGGTGGCACGAAAGTGCTGATTTGTGTGCCAGCACTCCCCGCAGGGTGACACCTGTCACAGCCGTCCGGCCGGACCAGGGCGGACCATACATGCGGTCTTCATGGAGGTACGCCGCCTCGCCATGTGGGACGCTGCGACTTTCGGCGCCTGGACAGACGGCAAGGAAGGAATCCGAGATGAATGCGGATAAGAAAGACCGTGGATTGCTCCGCGTGGACGAAGCGGAGTGCAAGGGCTGCGGGATGTGCATCGAGGCATGCCCGCCCAAGGTGATTCGGCTGAACGAGCGCCTGAACCACTACGGCTACCGCACGGCGCAGTACGCGGGCTCGGGGTGCACGGGATGCGGCATCTGCTTCATGGCATGCCCGGAGCCGGGCGCCATTACCGTGTATCGCGCGGCTGCCCAGGCCAAAACCGTGCTGCCGGCGGCGGAAGGAGTTCGCGCATGAGCAAGCAACTGATGAAAGGGAACGATGCGCTGATGAAGAGCGCAATCCTTTCCGGATGCCGCGCTTTCTACGGCTACCCGATCACCCCGGCCAGCGAGATTACCGAGACGGCCGCGCTCTACATGCCGCAGGCCGGCGGCGTCTTTCTGCAGGCGGAGAGCGAAGTAGCCGCCATCAACATGCTCTATGGCGCGTCGTCGGCCGGCCTGCGCTCGATGACCGCATCCAGCGGACCCGGTATCAGCCTGATGCAGGAAGGCATCAGCTACATGGCGGGGGCGGAGCTGCCCTGTGTCATCGCCGATATCACTCGCGGCGGGCCGGGGCTGGGCAACATTGCCGCCGAACAGAGCGACTACCACCAGGTGGTGAAGGGCGGCGGCAACGGCGGCTATCACACCATTGTGCTGGCGCCGTACTCGGCGCAGGAGATGGCGGACCTGACCGCGCTGGCTTTCGAGCTGGCTGACCGTTACCGTACGCCGGTGGTGGTGATGGCCGATGGCTTTGTGGGCCAGATGATGGAGCCGGTGGAGTTTCCCGGGAGGGCCGTGCTGCCCGATGCGCCTGCCTGGGCCGTAACCGGCAACGCGGAGACACGCGGCAATCTCATCAGCTCGATCTTTATGGGCACGGACGAGTTGGAGGCACACAACAACGCGCTGGAATCCAAGTATCGCCAGGTTGAGCAGGCGGAGCCGCGCGCCGAAGAGTGGCGCATGGAAGACGCGGAGATCGTGCTGGTGGGTTACGGCATTGTGGGGCGCATCCTGAAGGCCGTGGCCGCTGAAGCGCGCGCCGCCGGGATACCGGTAGGCCTGCTGCGGCCCATCACGCTTTATCCGTTCCCGGTATCGCACTTCCGCAATGCGGCAGAGCGCGCCAGCGTGTTTGCCGTGGTGGAGATGAGCACGGGGCAGATGGTGGATGACGTGCGCCTGGCCGTCAACGGCAGCCGTCCCGTCGAGTTCCTGGGCCGGAGCGGCGGCAATGTCCCATCCCATGGCGAGGTGCTCGCTTTCGTCCACTCGCTGGCCCGCCAGAGTCTACGCGACCTGGTGCGGGAGAAGGAGCAGATGATCCATGCCTGAGGAACTGATTGCTGGATACGAAATCGCGCAGGGCCGGGCGGAGTCGTTCTACACGCTTTTCGAGCGCAAGGGCGAGCTGCAGCACCAGACGCACTTTTGCCCCGGCTGCGGCCACGGCATCGTTCACAAGATGCTGGCCCGCGCCATCGATGAGCTGGGAATCAAGGATCGCACCATCCTGATCAGCCCGGTGGGATGCTCAGTCTTCGCGTATTACTACTTCGACGTGGGCAACATCCAGGCCGCGCACGGGCGCGCGCCGGCCGTGGCCACGGGGGCAAAACGCAGCCGCCCCGGAAGCATCGTCATCGGCTACCAGGGCGACGGCGATCTTTCCGCCATCGGGTCTGCGGAGATTCTGCATGCGGCCAACCGCGGCGAGAACATCACCGTGATTTTTGTGAACAACGCCATTTACTCGATGACCGGCGGCCAGGTGGCGCCCACCACGCTTCTGGGCCAGAAGAGCACCACCACTCCCAACGGCCGCAACGCAGCCACCGAGGGCTATCCGCTTCGCATGTCCGAGCTGCTGGCCACGCTGGAGGCTCCGGTCTACATCGAGCGGGTTGCGCTTGGCGACAACAAGCAGATTGCGCAGGCCAACCGCGCAATCCACCGCGCAGTGGCGAACCAGGTACGCGGCCTCGGCTTCTCTCTGATTGAAGTTCTCTCTCCCTGCCCAACCATCTGGAAGATGACGCCGGTCGAGTCGCAACATTGGGTGCGCGACGTGATGGAGAAGACCTTTCCGCTGGGCGTGCTGCGCGACCGTACCCGCGAAGCCGAGGCGCAAGGCGAGCCCGCGCCGGCGCCGCCTCTCGAAGAGATTCCGCGCATCCTGGGCATTTCAACAGAGGCCGGAATGAACGAGGAGGCGCACGCAGCCGCAGACAAAGAGCCGGTGGACCTGCACGTGCGCGTGGCCGGGTTCGGCGGACAGGGTGTGCTGCTGCTGGGTGAAGTGCTGGCGGAGGCCGGCCTGGATGCGGGCCTGGAAGTTTCCTGGCTGCCATCTTACGGGCCTGAGATGCGTTCCGGCACCTCCAACTGCCACGTGCGCCTCTCGCGCGAACCCATCGATTCTCCGCTGGTCACATCGCCAAATCTTCTGGTGGCGATGAACGAGCCTTCCTTGCGCAAGTTCGCGGGCACGGCGCGCGCGGGCGGATGGATCCTCTACAACGGCGACTCGATGCCCGAGGATTGCGTGCCCCGCGGCGTGCACGCGCTCGCCCTGCCCTTTACGCAGATTGCCGACGAGCTGGGAGATCCGCGCATCGCTAACATGGTGATGCTGGGCGCGCTGATCGAGATTGCCGAGGTGGTGCCGCAGGCCAGTGTGGACGCGGCGCTGCGACGGCTGGTGAAGAGCGCACGCTGGGTGGCGCTGGATGAGAAGGCGCTGGCGCGCGGTCGCACGCTGGTGCGGCAACTGCAGCTTGCCGCCGTGTAAAGTGGAGTTGCGGGCCGGTTGCATTCCTGGCCCGCAACATCTTTATTGTTGCGGATCCACCGATGTCTCATCTCCGCCTCACTCTCGCCTTTGCGCTTTTCGCGGCAACCATGCACGCCTCAGCCACTCCGCAAAAGCAGATTGTCGCCTACGTCTTTCCCAATAATTCGGCGATTCAGCCTGGCCAGATCGATCCCCACAGCATCACGCGCATCAACTACGCCTTCGCCGTGATCCAGGATGGCCGCATCGTGCCCGGCTTTGCGCATGACAAGGAGAATCTGGATGCGGTGACCGCGCTGCGCCAGGAGAATCCCTCGCTTGCGATCCTGGTCTCCGTGGGCGGATGGCTCGGCTCCGGCGGATTCTCTGAGGCGGCCTTCACCAGCGAGAGCCGCGCGCGCTTTATTGACAGCGTGATGGATTTCCTGCACCAGCACGACCTCGACGGCCTCGACGTCGACTGGGAGTATCCCGGCGAAGCCGGCGCCGGTCACAGCTTTCGCCCCGAAGACAAGCAGAACTTCACGCTGCTGCTGCGCGAGCTGCGCCAGCGCTTCAGCGCCGACCAGAAGAAGACGCACAGGCGGCTCTATCTCACTATGGCCGCCGGCGCTTCCTCCGACTTCATTGCGCACACTGAAATGGCCGAGGTGGCGCGTACGGTGGACAGCGTGAACCTGATGGCCTACGACAATTACGAGCCGGGCTCCGGGCCCCTAACCGGCCATCACGCCGCGCTCTTCACTAATCCCGCCGATCCCATCAAGGCCTCCGGTGATGCGGCAATCCAGGCGTTTGAAGCCGCCGGCGTGCCCGCCGAAAAACTCATCCTCGGCATTCCGTTCTATGGCCACTCATGGAGCGACGTGCCGGATCAGAATCATGGCCTCTACCAGCCGGGCAAGCCAGGCCCCAACGGATCGGCCACATTCGATCTGATTCAGTCCACCATGCTTGGCCACGGTTACACGCGCTACTGGGACAGCGTATCGCAGGTTCCATGGCTTTATAACAGCGAAACGCACACGTTCGTCTCTTATGAAGACGAGCAGTCGGTCGCGGCCAAGTGCCGCTACGTGCTCGCGCACAAAGTGGCCGGCGTCATGTTCTGGGACCTCGAAAGCGACTCCGGCGGCAAGCTCCTCCACATCATGGATGAAACGCTGCGCTGAAACCGAATGCGAAGGCTCATGGCTCGTTTAAGCGACTGCTTGCGGCCTATACCCAGCAGGCGGCGCATAGCATCAGCGCCAGCGCACAAGCCAGCACCCGCAGTGCAGATGCGATGCTCCCATGCCAGGTGTGAGAAATGAAAACTGGACGAGCCCCTGTGTAAGTTAATTGCATATGACTCCGTTGCCCTGTTGTCTCTAACGATGAGCTGAATTTTTATGCATCCAATCCCGTAACTTTTGCCAATCCACCAGCAGCGAAGATTCTCGATACGATCAGGACAGGCAACGCTCCTGAATATTTCGTTGGATGCGAAGTGTCCGAGCGGGGTGCGCCGGTTCGTTTCCGGCTGGTGAACAACCGCGGCGTTTCATGGGTTTGCCGCGAGGTGAAAGAATGCCCTCGAGGATCATCACCATGCCCCCTTCCGAAAGGACGGCAGCTTCCCTCTTCCTCGGCTTCTCTCGCGCCAAACTGATCGGCCAGTTCTGGCCGCGGCTGCGTTCCTGCGTGGATTCGCTCTCTGACGAGCAGGTGTGGTGGCGGCCCAACTTGGCCAGCAACAGCATCGGCAATTTGGTGATGCACCTGAACGGCAACGTGACCCAGTGGCTCATCGCATCCTTCGACCGGCTCGACGATCAGCGCGACCGGCCCGCGGAGTTTGCGGCGAAGGACGGTATCTCCAGCAGCGAATTGATGGGAAAGCTCGGCCACACCATGGAGCGCGCGAACCAGGTGCTTGGCCGACTTACTGAAGACGACCTGCTGGCGGAGTACGAGATCCAGGGGTATCACGTGACAGGCCTGGAAACGGTGTACCAGGTGGTGGAGCATTTCGGACTGCACTACGGCCAGATCGCATACATCACCAAGATGCTGCGCGACCAGGACCTCGGCTTCTATCGGGAGCTCAATGCCACGGGCCGCGCGACGATCTCCGCCAAGCCCTAGGGAGCAACGCGGCACACTTTCACTTCTGCATTCGCGTAATTGCACCGAGCCGTTGTCGGCGTGTGCGCGAGAACAACAAACCAGTCCACGCCTTCGGCATGCAGCCGCGCGAGTTCACTCGGCCCCACTCCCTGGTCCAGTCCGATCTGCACGCGCTCTCCCTCCAGCCATTCGCGGTTCAGCGCCGGCGCAATCGAGGCCACTCCGGCATCCTTCGCGTTGTCAGGAAGCGCGCTGCGCGCAGCAATTGCACGGAAGTTCTGGGCGTCCTCGCCGGCGGCCCCGATGTAGTCGGCGTCAAGCGCAAAGACCGCATCTCGCGGCGTGTGCCCGCGCACCCACAGGAATGCCTGCTGCCAGCCATTGCCCGCCGCGCTCCACGGAAGTTCAAAGTGCGCCGAATGCGGGAAAGTCTGCGCCTGCACCCATGCCATGCCGCCGCCAACCAGCAGGATCGTCGCCGCCCATCGCGCTGCGCTCCGCTTCAGCACATACTCCGCCAGCAAAGCTCCCAGCGCCAGGATCATGACCGCATAGATAGTCTGGTACACACGCAAAGGCTGCAGCTTGGCTACCGTGAAGTTGGCCGTATTCCAGCGCGCGAACAACGCGGCCGTCACGATCGCCGTCACGCCTGCCGCAGCCGCCATCGTGGCCAGAGCCTGCCATGAATCGCCGCGCGGGTCCTTGCGCATGCACCGCGCCACAAGAGCCAGGACAACCAGCGGCGCAATGAGACCGAATTGCTCGTACCAATGCCACGTCCCCACGAACCAGTATGTCCGCGTGTGCGCTATCTGCCGATATACGGCGTCCGCCGCGGGAGGCAGCCACGCGCAGCACGCAGCCAGCAACACCGCGAATCCGCACAGCGCCGCCGTCGCCCCGGCGCGCATCTTCCCGCCCGGCAGGCTCACGCTCACCAGCAGCAACACGCAACCCAGCGCATACGCTGCCATCAAAGGGTGCAGCATGCCGGCCAGCAGAATACTCACCGTGCACAGCGAGATAGCTTTCAGCGATGGCGCCTGTCCCAGCCGAATCGCAGCCCGTACATCGAGCGCCCCAGCCAGTGCTATGAGCCCCAGAGGCGTAGAGAAGCTCCGCGCCGTCACATACGGGTCCACCAGCATCAACGAAGTGCCGGCCACGGGCACCGTCAACGTGAGCGCCAGCAGCGCCACCGCGCCACAGCAGGCCAGCCGGCTTTGAGTCGCGCGCTCGGCAATCATCCAACCCGCATACAGCGTGAGGCTGGTGGTGAGGGCGTAGAGCGCCAACAGCACCGTCATCAGATCCATGTGAGCGCCGCGTGCCAGCGCCGCCACCATGGGCGCAAACAGCGAGAAATGAAGATGCGCCGTGACAAACTCGCTCCACCGGGGATACAACGCCGGATCCAGCACGCGCTTGACCCCTGCAAGATACACGCCGCCGTCTTCCGCGTATGGATGATATCCGTGAACAAGCAATGCGATCGCTGTCAGCCCTGCCGTGACCGCCATCCCCGTTTTCGCGCTTGCGCGTGCCGTGCGCTTTGCCGCCGGAGAAAATACTGCTTCCGTCGTCGCCAATTCCGCGCTCTCCTCGCCGGGCCCGCTTTATCCGTTCGCCGTGGGGCGCACAAATCCCACTCGTTCTTAGGATTCCCGCCGAAGCCCGTCAGTTGTCCTTACTTTCCCGACGCGGTCTCCGGCAGCGTCCCCAGCCACCCGTCCAGTTGGTTCGTCATCCGCAAATACGTAATCTGCGCCTTCCTCGCCTCCAGCTTGGCGCTCAGCACCTCCATATACTTTTGCCGCTCCTCGATGTGCGCGTTGATCGTTTCCTTCGGCGTGACGGGCGGCTCGCCGGTGGCGTGTTGCGCCTCCGCCTCCGCACTCTCCACCTGCTTTTGCGCAATCTCGTAATTCAGATCGGCCAGCTCAGCCTTCGTAGTCAGCTCGGGCAACGATCGGCTCAGCTTGTGCCGGCCTGCGCGCTCGTCGCTGCGCAGAACCTCCAGATCCATCTCCGCGAGCTTCGCATCCAGCCGCGACTCGTCCGCAGCCGCCTTGCGCACTCGGTCCAGCAGCGGAAACTGAACCGTGAATCCGAACGACGCCGTGTTGTAGATCCCGTTCAGGTTGTAGTACTGCGACACATTCTCGATCGGGCTCACCCGCCCATACGTCGCCGCAAACGATACCTGCGGCCGCCACGTATACTCCGCATCGCCTCGCGCGCGATCGGCTTTCGCCCTGTCGCTCGCCGCCGCTGCGCGAATCCCCGGCGTCTCCATGAACCCGCCTTCTCCTACAGTCTCCGGCACGCTCGCCGCCGAAATCGCCGGTATCGTCTCCGGCGCAATCTTCAGCCCGTCCGCCGCAATCCCCGTCAACTGCGCCAAATGCCCGCGCAGATCTTCCACCTGGTCGGCCGCATCCATCCGCGCAAGCGTGATCTGCAACTCACCGCGCCGGTACTGCAACACCGCCAGTTCGCTCTCAAGATTTGCATGCAGCCGGTCCTGCATGATTGCCGCCAGCTTCTCCGCATATTCGTACTGCTCGTCCAGCGCCGCCTTTGTCTCCTCCGCTGTATCCACCGAGAGATAGGTGATCGCCGCGTCCTCTTCCACCTGCTGCTTCACCTCCTCGAGAGCCAGCCGTGCCGCCTCCAGGTCCGACTTCGCCCCGCGAATGTATGCCCGCTGCTGCAGGCTGAATACCAGCGACTGCGCGCTTACCGTGAAGATGGTCGGCACCGTCAGCGTGATCCCGTACGCATCGCCCACGCCCCCTCCCATCACCACGCTGGGGATGTACATATCCCTCACCGCGGCCACGCCCGCCTGCGCTTTCTTCACGTCGCTCTCCGCCGCCTTCACCCGAGGGCTGTTCTCTACCGCCCGCCGGATCGCGTCCCGGAACGCCACCTGCGCGCCGCATGCCGGAACCAGCACACCCATCCCCGCAAGCACCGCGATGCATCGCCCGCGCCGCATCGCTTCTCGCATTCCTCCCGCGCTCGCTTGTTTTATGCATGTTCCGGCTTGCATCGTTCCGGTCCGCTCTCCGTCGGACTTCAGTCGCGCCTTACTGCTCCGTGGTCACTCGCTGCCCATCCGTGAGCGTGGCGCCGCCCTCGGTGTGCAGTGCAATGGTGTCGTCCGGTTTGAGCCCGCTGCGTATCTCCACATTCATCGCGTCCGCCAGTCCCGCTTCAACGGGCGTCCGTTTCAGCTCGCCGTCTACCACGCGATAGACGAAATGCGCCTGCCCATTCAGATGCAGAGCCTCGCGCGGAATGGTCAGCACGTGGCTGTGCTTCTCCACCGTCGCCACCACCGCAACGTCCGTATCCAGCGGCAGCTCGCCGTGGTCGTCATCCAGCGCGATCACGCAGGTGCCCACGCTCTTGCCCGGCGTGTGCGTCACTGCCATTGGCTTCTCCACAATGTGGCCATGCCATGTGCGTCCCGGCTGGCCCTCCCACGTCACCACCGCCGATTCCCCATCGCGCAGCATGCCTATGTCTGGTTCCTCAAAGTCCGCGCGCACTTCAATATGGCTCAGGTCGGCCACGTGCAGCAGGTCTGTTCCCGCGGGGACAAAATCATAGAGATTCACCGGCAGCGCATACACGGTGCCGGCAATCGGCGAAAAAATGTGCGCGTTTTCCCAGCTCACGCGCTCCGCCGCCACCGTCGCCTTGTCCGCCGCCACCTTATCCCGCCAGCTCTTCACGTCTTCCGGGCTATATCGCGTGCTCAGCTTCTCGTCCAGCGCCTTTAGATTCGCATCGGCCATATTCAGCCGCTGGCCGGCCGCTTCCACCTCCGCAGGCGTCACGCTGCCGTTCTTCGCAATGGCCTGCATCGCCTTCAGCGCGTTCGCCGCCTCATCGCGGTCCGTCTGGGCTTTCACCATCTCCACCTGCGCGCCAATCCGGTCCTCTCGCGAGCCGTTGTCGAGCACGTTCTGCTCGTTCAGCTGCGCATCGTCCAAAGCTGCCTGCGCATTTCTCAGCCGCGGCAACGCGTACTGATCCTTCAGCCGCAGCAGCAACTGCCCCGGCCGCACCTTCTCGCCCACGTGGACGTAGATCCCCTCCACCAGTCCGGTAAAGTTTGCCCGTGCCGGAAAATCGTTTGCGGGCGTCACCAAACCCCTGGACGAGATCGTCGTCGCAATATCGGCCGCCACAGGTTGCACCACGCGCACTTTCGCCTGAGTGCGTGTGCCGGAGTAGATGGCGCCCGCTGCCACCAGCACCAGCACCAACAACACCGCGGTCTGCCATGGCCTCAGGATCCGCGGCTGCGCGGAGACGCCCGGGGTGCTCATGGCTTGCCTCCCTCCGTGTCGCCGCTCGTGTCCAGCGCCTTTGCGCTCGGTGTGTCGTCTTCGGCACGGAACGGAACCGGCGCCAAAGCCTGCTCCCCGCCCCAGTGCGCCGCGTAAAACTCCGGCTTACCGTGCGCCAGTGGCGTGAATCCTCCAATCTCGCTGGCATGCGTCTCCAGCGGCAGCCGCTCCACCTCGTAGTGGTGCAGACGCAAATCCCGCAGCAACCAGTTAGGCTTGCCCGCGAGGATGAGGTAGTCGCCATTGTTCGGGGCCTCCCAGCCTTCGCCAACCTCGGTCCCCGGTCCCTTAGTCGCTAGTCCCTCAGTCCCTAGTCCCTGTTTTTCAAACTCCGCTACCGTCTCAATGGGCAGCGTGTACAGGTAGCCGCGTCCCGCCCACAGGTTCTCTTCCGGGGAGTCGTCGCCGCGGAACGCGCGCACTGCCGGAAAGTCCACCGCAAACACCGCTCGCGCAGCCTGCGCCGGCGGAGCATAATGCTGGAACGCCAACGCCAGCAGCGGATCGGGAATCACGATGGGCGCGTTCGCCGGCAGCATCTCCTCCGCATGCGGTAACTCATCCAGCACCTTGTAGAACGAATCCTTCTGCTCCGCATACCAGTACGCCACCACGCTCTCGCGGCACACAAACCAAGCGCTCACAAACATCAGGAACACCACCCCGGCGCGACGCATGTTGCCGAACAATCGAAACGCTGCCAGCGCTCCAGCAATCGCAAACCCGAAGCAGACCGGAATCACGAAGCGCGGCGAAAGCATGCCTCCGCGGATGGTCGCAATGGCGTAGCCGATGAACGGATAGGCCATGAAGCAAAACGCTCCGGCGGCTTCGTATGTGGGGATCGCGTAGGGGCTCGACTTTAGTCGTGCCGATTGCCCGTCAATTGGATAGATCCCGGGCTTTAGCCCCTGCGGGACGTCTTCTCCGCGCCGCGCCAGCATCGGCTCCATCCATCGCGGGACCACTCGCTCTCTGCATTCGGGGCACATCCGCGCCACGCGCCGCTCCACGAACGCCATCCCGATGGCAACCACAAACAACGCCAGAAGCGGATACAGAATGATCTCCACCATCTCGGTGTAGGAATCGAACGCCGCGTCCAGCGATACCTTGTTCCATGCGTACGGCGCAAATCGCGCAATCGCGTGATCGATCAGCGGGCGATAGAGGAGCAGGGGGGCTGCCGCCACGCCCGTCGCAATCCATATCCTCCAGTCGATCGACCTGAGCAGTCCTTTGTCCCTTTGCCTTTCCCACGTCCGCACAGCTTCACCAACCGCAATCGGAACAAACGCCAGCACCGCGAAATAGTTCGTCGATATCCCGCAGGCCAGCGCCACCGCCATTCCAGCGAGTGCGGCGATTCTCTGCCCGCGCCCGCTACGCGGATCCACCGTCCAGCTCCAGCACAGGAATGCCAGCATCGCCAGGCCGTAGAAGATTCCGTACGAACGGCTCTCATAGCTGTAATCGAACCCCGCCATGCACAGCGACAGCACGGTGCCGCCCAGCGCCCAGGTGCCGGGCAAGCGGCGCCGCAGGTACGCGAACAGCGAGAGCATGCCCACCCAGTAGCCGAGCGCCGCCGGCAGCCTGTCGGCCAGCTCGTGGTCGCCGAACAGCATGCGGCTCCAATGCACCAGCAGGTGCGTTGCCGGCGGATTCGGATCGGCGCCCCGCGCCAGGGCATTCCAGATGGCGCCTGAGTTCCCTAGCCGCGCAATGTGCAGCGTGATCAGCTCATCCAGCCACAGCAGCTTCACATGCGACAGGCCCGCGATCGCTGCCGCATACACCACCGTCAGACTGGCAAAGGCCAAGCCGGGCCTGCGGTCGATGAGCTCCTCCATCGTCGCGCGCCCGCGCAGCGTCTCCAACCGGATTCGCTCGCCCCCCGATTCCCAAGGTCTGCTGCCTTTTGTTTCTGCCCGTTCTGCTGTGCTCATCTCTATTTCTGTTGCAACGACAATCGATAGTGCCGTTTGGCGAATTGTTTTCTAATAACGGTTTCAGTGTCCGACGAAAAGTGCATTCGCCGGCTCGCTTTGAAGGGGCACGGCTTCAGCCGTGCCGTTGAGCCGAATGAATTGCGCCGGGCTTTAGCCTCTGCGGGATGTCGTTCACTCAGATTGAACCCGCCATGACTAATTCCATCCGCTCCAGCCGCTACGCCGCTTGCTCGCCCGCCGCTTCCGCTCTCACCGGCTCCGCCTCCGCGCGCGCCGCCTCCGTGGCCTTCTGCTCGTGGTACTCCTGTTCCGTATTGATCTCCCACAGGTTCTGCTTGCTGCGCACTCCGTTCACAATGTTGTCCACCGCCGCCATCGCCGTCAGCATGGAGTGGTCCTGATTGTTGTATTTGTGCATTCCATTGCGCCCCACCAGGAACAGGTTCTCAAATCGCTCCATGTACTCGACCACCTCGTCGAAGCGCTGGTAGGTGCCAAAATAGGCGGGGTACGTCTTGGGCACGCGGAACACGCACTGGTCCCGCACCTCGTCTGCTTTCAGGATGCCGATCTTCGCCACTTCACCAATGGCAAACTTCGCCATCTCCGCATCCGGCATCTTCCATAGCGGATCGCTGTCGTAGCAGAAGTATTCGAGACCGATCCACATCTTCTTCGGGTCCGAAACCAGGTGTGGGCTCCAGTTGTTGAATACCTGCATCCGTCCCACTTTTACGTCCGGCTCCTGGATGTAGAGCCACGTGTCCTTCATTGGCCCGCCATCCTGGTCTTTGATCAGCAGCCGATCCACCAGCAAGCCCACGGTAATAAAGTCCCGGTACTGCAGCCCATCGGTGATGGCCGAGATCTCTTCGGGAATCGGCGTATCCATCGCGCGCAGAAGCTCGCGCACCGGCATCGTCGAAAAGAAGTAGTCGCCTTCCAGTGTTACCGTCTCGCCTTCGGGAGTGCGGGCCTCTACGCCTGTCACGCGGTCCACGCCGTCATGCCCGGTGCGCACATGCATGCGGGTCACGCGCCATCCCAGGCGCACTTCGCCTCCGCCCTGCTCCACCAGCCGCGCCACCCGCTCCCACAGTTGCCCCGGTCCGTATTTGGGATACAGAAACTGCTCGATCAGCGACGTCTCCGCGTCCTTCTGCCGGATGTCGGAGCTCCCCCTGGCGCGGCGCCGGAACAGCCGCGAGAAGAAGTGGCTCACCGCCTTCTTCAGATCCAGCCCCTTGATCCGCTGCGCGCCCCACGCCGCCGAAATCTGGTCGCACTCCACGCCCCACACCTTCTCCGTGTAGCTCTTGAAGAAGGTCCGGTAGAGCTCCTGTCCGAATCGGTTGATGAGGAAATCCTCCAGAGAGCGTTCCGGGCGCTTGGGTGGGATCTGCGCCTTCAGGTAACTCAGAATGATGCGCAGCGTGCGCCCGAACCCCAGCCGCCGCAGCGTCTCCGGCGAGAGCGACAGGGGGTAATCGAAGAACGAACGCATGAAGTAGATACGGCTTTTGCGCGGCCTCACCAGCATCACGCAATCGGGATCCACGGGGCCCGGCCGCCGCTTTCCGTTCCCGTCGCAGCACACCGTCCGTTCCTGATTCTGGTACTTGATCGCCTGCTCGCCATCGTCCTCCGCGCCGGCAATGGGCATGATCTCGGTCCACCAGTCCATCACTCGATCGGATTTCGAAAAGAACCGGTGCCCGCCGATGTCGATCCGGTTGCCGTTGTGCCGGATGGTGCAGGAAATTCCGCCGATGCGGTTGCTCGCTTCCAGCACAATCGGCTGAATTTGTGTCTTGCGGCAGAATTCAAGAGCCGCGGTCAGTCCCGCAGGCCCAGCGCCAATAATGATGGCAGTCTTCTTTAAACCATGCATATTTACGTTATCCCGGGTCCTTCTGTTGAGACTCTTGGGCCGCTGGAGGGCCTCTACTTTCCTTTTTCACCTGAATGAGATGCTGATCCGCTGCCTGCCATTGCCCGGCGCGGAGAAAGTTCTCGCCGGTTGTCTCCGTGCCTTCCCACATGCCGGGAATCGCAATCATATGCGGGCCTTTCGCATCAGGACCGGTGCCAATCACCTTGTCTGGCGCAGTTTTCGATGGTTTTACCGCAGAAGCTCGGGTATCGTATGCCTAGGCCTTCCGAAAGGTTGCTTTTCCCTTATGTATAGTTTCAGGCGGATGGCGGGTTTCAGCCTGCTTTCCGTGTCGTCTCTCTGGTTCTGTTCCTGCGCCAACGTCTCCGGCTTCGGCAATCTCAGCTATGCGGCGGAAAGCGCTGATCCGCTTGCCGGTTATGCGCTTACCGGGAACACGCTTCCCGTCCTCGATCCCAGCATCATTCGCCAGGGCTCGACCTGGTATGCCTTCTCGACCGACGTGGCCGGGTTTCCGACGTCGGGTTCGCTGCCCATCCACTGCTCCACGGACAAGGTGAACTGGACCCTGTGCGGAAGCGTCTTTCCGCAAGGCGTCCCGGCGTGGATCCGGCGGCAAGTACCTGGCGTGATTGGGCTTTGGGCGCCGGATGTCTCGTATTTCAATGGTCAGTATCACATCTATTACAACGCCTCGGTTCTCTATAGCCAGCGGACCGTCATCGCGCTGGCGACCAACACGACGCTGGACCCGGTCGACCCCGCTTACAAGTGGGTGGATCGTGGCGCGGTGTTCGGCTCGCAGGACGGCGACGACTTCAATGCGCTCGATCCCAACATCCTTGTGGACGCGGATTCGAGCGTCTGGATGACGTACGGCAGCTACTGGGGCGGGATCAAGCAGCAGCGCATCGATCCGGCGACCGGCATGCTAATGACCGGCGATTCAATGCGTTACAGCCTGGCCATGCGGCCGGGCACTCCTGACGATGCGATCGAAGGCGCCTCGCTGGTGCGCCACGGCAGTTTCTACTATCTCTTTGTTTCCATGGACCATTGCTGCGGCCAGACGCTCGCGGAGGACGATTACAAGCAGGCTGTTGGGCGGTCGAAGAGCCCGCATGGACCGTTTGTGGACGAGGCGGGGACGCCGATGATGGACGGCGGCGGAACGGTGCTGCTGAAGGGCAACGCGGCGTGGAATGCGCCCGGCGGAGGGACGGCGTATCTGGATGATACGAATGGGGATAGCCTGTTGATCTTCCACGCGCAGGACGTCAGCCAGGGAGGCGTACCGCACGTCTGGCTGAAGACCCTGGCCTGGGCCGACGGCTGGCCCGCTATTGGCGACTGAGGCCGGGGAACGGCGCGACGGGCGGGTGCGTATCCTTCAAAGAGCGCAGGCGCGTGACGACGCCGCGCTGGAGAAGCTCCGAGATGCTTAAGTTCTTGATCTGGTGTATCTTACTGGTCTTCTGCTGGCCGCTGGCGCTGGCCGCGCTGGTGCTGTATCCACTGGTGTGGCTGCTGCTGCTCCCGTTCCGGCTGCTGGGGATTGCGGTAGAAGGAGCACTGGAGCTGGTGCGCGCGATCATCTTCCTTCCGGCGCGGGTTCTGCGCGCGATTTAGTGATCCAACTCACGAAAAGCGTGACCCAACTCGGGCAGAGTTGATACCCCCGTCTTACCCAACTCGGGCCGAGTTGTTACCCCCGTCTTACCCAACTCAGGGGGAGTTACAGAAGGATAGACATCCGACAGGAGCCGGCGCCAGCGATTTTGCCCTGCGCACTCCCTGATTGTGGCTATCTTCTCGGCTCATACCGCATTGCCACCGCCCCCGAGCTGAACTCGAGCCGGCTCACCAGTCTCAAGTCGACATGTTTCGAGAGCCCCGCGAACAACGTTGGCCCGTGGCCCGCCAGCCTGGGATGAACCACGAACTCGTACTCATCGATCAGTCCCAGCTCCGCCAACGCCAACGGAAGTTTCACGCCTCCCGTGAACAGTCCCTTACCCGGCTCCTGTTTGAGCTGCCGCACGGCATTCTCCAGGTCTCCGCGCACCAGCTCCGCGTTCCAGTCGACCCGGTCCAGGGTGCTGGACACGACGTACTTTTTTGCCGCATCGATCATCCGGGCGAAGGGTTCCATCCACTCAGGCCTCGTCCCAGGCGACGCTGACGGCCGCCACGCTGCTTCCATCATTTCGTAAGTCACGCGGCCAAACAGGAGCGCATCGGCTTGCGAAAAGTTCTGGACCACGTTACGGAACAGGTCTTCGTCCGGTGTGATTGCACGATGATCGCAGCACCCGTCCAATGTGACATTGATGGAATAGCGAAGAGGCCGCATGACGCAAGAGTACCGCCCCGATCCGCAACTGTAGTACCAGGAGCCTGTGGCAAAGGTCGGAGAACGGGAAAGACCATCCCTCAGGGGCTAAAAGCCCGGCATGATTTGGTGAGCTCCGATGGCACGACTGAAGTCGTGCCCTTTCAAGACTTGACTTCTGCCACAGCACAGGCTGCTCGTCTAGCTCGCGTGAAAATGCCCGCAGTCACGCTATTGAACTTGTGTAGCGAGTTTTTTCATTGCGGCGTTTTCGCGGATCGCTTCGCCGGTCTCATGGCTATGCAGAACTATCTCCGCGGCGATTGCGCGACCGAGGATTTGTTGATCGATATTGCCCCATGCCCCAGGCACGAGGCTTCCCAACCAACCGACCCAGGCCGGGGTATGAGCGTTGCCAACAATGATGCCGGGGCGAAAGATGGCGAGGCGAGTAAAACCGATGCTGCGCACGGTGTTTTCTTTCATGCCCATTACGCGGGCATAGCGAATCCGGCTGCGGGTTGAGCTTCCTGCCGCAGAGAGCAGGCAAAACTGGGCGATTCCGGCGTTGTGGCAGCCACGCGCAAAGGCGCCGACCACACCGAGTTCAAGCCGTATTAATTCTTCTTCGCTCCAGCGCGCCGATCCGGAACCTACACCCACGCAGCTGACGGCGCTGACGGGACCCTGGCTTAAAGCTTCGCGGGCAAGGGCGGCGGTGCGCTCGGCAAAGTCGGCAGCGGCGGTATCAAGAACGATGTTGCGAACGCGCGACTGCGCCGCGATTGGCTTTCTGGTAACCATCACGACTTCCCGGCATTGCGGAATTGCCAGCAGCTCCGCGACCGCTGCACTACCGACTTGCCCAGTACCGCCGAGGACGATTGCGGCGAACTTCTGATTCATGAAGACCTCTGGTTGGGGAAGTGCGGCTCGTTTATCCCAAGAGAGAAGCATAGCCGGTAAAGACTCATGGGCGAAACAGGCTGCGGAAGAAGGCCGGTGGAAGGATTGATTCGTGCATCGGGCGCGGCTTGTTCTCGACAGGCATTGGGAGGGTTGGGTAGGGTTGGGGGTATGGCGGGAGTGGAGTTGTTGCTGGAGGGGAAGGCGGCGCTGATTACCGGTGGGTCGCGAGGGATTGGCGCGGAGACGGTGCGGCTGTTCCGGGCGGCGGGGGCGCGGGTGGCTTTCAGCTATCGGCAGGCGGCGGAGCGGGCGAGGGAGCTCGAGGCGGAGTTGAATGAGGGAGCGGGAAAGCAGGGAGCGAGGGAGCAAGGGAGCGAGGGAGCCAATGCAGGTCCTTCGACTACGCCGGTCGCAAAAGGCGCGACCGGCTCCGCTCAGGATGACGGCAGCGATTTGATTCAGTGCGTGGGGATTGAGCAGGAGCTGGAGACGGCGGGGGATGGGCGCGCGCTGGTGGAGAAGGCTGTGGCGGCGCTGGGGCGGCTGGACATATTGGTGGTGAATCACGGGATCTGGCCGCCGGAGGATGCGCCGATTGCGACGATGAGCGAGGCGCAGTGGCGGCGGACGATGGGGGTGAACCTGGATGCGGTGTTCGGGCTGGTGCAGGCGGGCGTGGCTCAATTTGAGCGACAGGCGCCAGGTGTCCGGCGCCAGGTGTCAGGAGAGGATGGGCCGGAAAGGCAGGGACCAGGTGACGACACGGTGGGGCATATTGTGCTGATCAGCTCTACTGCGGGGCAGCGGGGCGAGGCGTTCCATGCGGATTATGCGGCCAGCAAGGGGGCGCTGATCAGCTTGACGAAGAGCTTGTCGAGCGAGCTGGCGGGCCGCGGGATCCGGGTGAATTGCGTGGCGCCGGGATGGGTGGAGACGGAGATGTCGGCGGGGACGCTGAAGGACCCGGAGCTGGGGGCGCGGGTGCGGGCGGGGATTCCGGTGGGACGGGCGGCGACGACGCGGGAGATTGCGGGGCCGGTGCTGTTTTTGTGCACGCCGCTGGCGGGGTTTATCAGCGGCGAGGTGTTGAATGTGAATGGGGGCGCGGTGCTGGCGGGGTGAGTGCGCGTCTAATACAGCGGGGTTAGGAACGGCCCCAGAGACTCCGGCAGAGCGAGAATGTAGCGGCGGGCGAAGAACATCCCTCAGGGGCTGAAGCCCAAGTCACTTTGTTTGGGCCACGGACGGCACGACTGAAGTCGTGCCCCTTCAAAGCGAGGCGGAAGAATGTAGGGGGCTGAAAAGGTTGCGGAATAGGGCGGAACATTGATGGATTCGGCGCGAAAAACCTCAGGGGCTAAAGCCCGGGAGTTTTATTTGGTCCTGTTCGGCACGGCTGAAGCCGTGCCCCTACGCGTATGGGCCGGTTGATGAGAAAGGGAGATTGATGCGGCGAGTGGGTTGGGTGGTGAGGACGGCGGTGGTGGCGGGTGCGGTGTTGCTGGCGCTTCCGGTGGGCGGGCCGGTGAACGTGGTGCAGGCGCAGGAGACGGAAGCGGCGAAGAATGCGCAGCAGGCGCGGGCGGAACTGGATGCGATGATCCAGGCGCTGGGCGGGCAGGCGTGGCTGGACCAGAAGAACGTGATGCGGCACGGGTTTGTGGCGGGGTTCTACCACGGGAACCCGGACCTGGGAACGACAGAGGTATACGAGTTTTATAGCTGGCCGGACAAGTTCCGCGAAGAGGTGACCAAGCACCGGGATGTGATGGAGTTTTACGCGGGGAACCAGGGCTTTGAGGTGAATTACCGCGGGAAGCGAGCGCTGCCTCAGGAGGACGTGGACCAATACATACGGCGGCGGGACCACTCAATTGAGACTGCGGCGAAACTTTGGCTGAAGGACCCGAAGACGATTCTGGTGTGGGAGGGCAAACACCTGGCGCAGCGGCACATGGCGGACCAGGTGACACTGATCTCCGGCGAGAACGAGGCGGTGACGATTCTGCTGGACGAGGATACGCACCTGCCGCTGGAGCGGAGGTTCCAATGGAGGGACCCGCTGTACCACGACAAGAACACCGACACGGAGGACTACGACGATTACCACACGATCGACGGGTTTCCGACGCCGCTGAGAATTTCGCGGGGGAGGAACGGGGAGGACACGCGGCAGTTTTACATCAAGAATGTGGAGTATAACCGGACGCTGCCGGATGATTTCTGGGATGTGGACGCGGCGGCGCGGAAGCTGAAGAAGAAATAGGGACTGAGGGACTAGGGAATAGGGAATAGGGAATAGGGAATAGGGAATAGGGAATAGGGAATAGGGAATAGGGAATAGGGAATAGGGAATAGGGAATAGGGAATAGGGAATAGGGAATAGGGACTGAGGGACTAGGGACTGTAACCGGGAATCAGGTTGGTGCATCCTTAAAGGCATGGCAATGGAAAAAGCTACATTTGGCGGGGGATGTTTCTGGGGCGTGGAGATGAAGCTGGCCGCGATACCTGGAGTGACGGGGACGGCGGTGGGGTATGAGGGCGGAGCAATGGAGAAGCCGTCGTACCAGGACGTGTGCACGGACCAGACGGGGCACGCGGAGGTGGTGGAACTGGAGTTTGACCCGGAGAAGGTGAGCTACGGGCAGTTGCTGGACGCGTTCTTTGCGCTGCACGACCCGACGACGATGAACCGGCAGGGACCGGACTGGGGGTCGCAGTACCGGTCGGCGATCTTCTTCCATTCGCCCGAGCAGGAGCAGACGGCGAAGGCAAAGATTGAGCAGTTGACGTCGGAAGGGCGGTACAAGCCGAAGCGGGTAGTGACGCTGGTGGTACCGGCGGGGACGTTCTGGCGGGCGGAAGAGTATCACCAGAAGTACCTGGAGAAGCGCGGGCTGGCGCAGTGCCATTTTTGAGTTCGTAGTTCAAAGTTCACAGTTCCTAGTTTTCAGTTGTCAGTTTTCAGTTGTCTGTAAGCGGGACTATGAACTGTGAGCTGCTTCGCCCTGTACACTGGCATTTATGCTGCACGCTTGGGCACAGGCTGTGGAGGTTGTAACCACGGTGCTGGCCGTGGGGGGCATGGGGTATTACATTGCGGCCTTGCTGGCCGCATTTGTGTTTTTGGGGATGCGGAGGACGCGAGCGACGGGCGGGCGGCCGGGCGTGAGCGTGCTGAAGTCGCTGAAGGGGCTGGATCCGGGGATGCTGGAGGCGTTCCGGAGCCATTGCCGGCAGGAGTATGCGGGCGAGTACGAGCTGGTGTTTGGGGTTTCGTCGTTGGAGGATCCGGCGGCGGCGGCGGTGAAGGAGCTGCAGCGGGAGTTTCCGGAGCGCGAGATTCGGCTGTTCGAGTGCGCTGAGCGGTTGGGCATGAACGGGAAGGTGAGCACGCTGGCGCAGCTTGTGCCGCATGCGCGGTACGAGTACCTGTTGATCAACGACTCTGATATTACGGTGGGGCCGCATTACCTGGAGCGGGTGATGGCGGAAATGCAAAGACAGGGAGCAGGGAAAAGGGAACAGGGACCAGGGACCAGGGACCCCTCGGCTACGCTCAGGGCAGGCTCCGGAACTGAGGGAACGAGGGAGCGAGGGAGCGAGGGAGCGAGGCCGGTGGGATTGGTGACGGCGCTTTATCGCGGGCGGATGCATGGGACGCTGGGTTCGCGCTTTGAGTCGCTGGGGATGTCGACGGATTTTGTGCCGGCGGTGCTGCTGGCGCGGTGGCTGGAGGGCGGGATGCGGTACGGTCTGGGATCGACGCTGGCGGTGAGCCGGGAGGCGCTGGCGGCGGTGGGCGGCCTGGAGGTGCTGAAGGATCACCTGGCGGACGATTACGAGCTGGGAGCGCGCGTGTACGGGGCCGGGTACGCGGTGGCGCTGAGCCGCGAGGTGGTGGAAACGAGTGTGCCGGCATACCGGTGGCGAGGGTTTGTTGAGCACCAGTTGCGCTGGTACCGGACGGTGAGGGGCGCGCGGCCGTGGGGGTATGCGGGTCTGGTATTCACGTACGGGTTGATGTGGGCGGGGCTGAACGTGGTGGCGAGCGGGTTGAGCCTGGTGAGCCTGTGGCTGCTGGCGATGAGCTTCCTGCTGCGGGTGGCGCTGGCTGGAGTGGTGGGCGTGAATGTGCTGGGCGACCGCCAAGTGCTGGGGAACCTGTGGCTGCTGCCGGTGCGGGACGCGGTGGCGATGGGTGTGTGGGTGGCGGGGTTTGCAGGGGACACGATTGTGTGGCGCGGGGAGCGGTTTCAGGTGCGGGAGGGGAAGCTGAGGCGGGTGTGAGGGTTGCGGCGCGGTGTTGACGGGCGGGCAAGAAGAGCGGGATGATGGGGCACCCGGCGCGGCTCGCGAGACGGGGACGAGGCGCGTCTATGAGGCAGGCTCGGGAGCGGTGACGCAGAGCGGAAAGGCATCCCTCAGGGGCTGAAGCCCGTCACTGTTTTTGCGGTTTTTACGGCACGGATGAATCCGTGCCCCTTCAAGACGGGGACTGAACGGGTCGGCATGAACGGGCCGGGATGATCGGAGGTCTGGGCCATGGAGTTGCGGAGACGCGGTGCGGGGGCGGTGGGGCTGTCTGTGGCGGCGCATGGGGCGGTGCTGGCGCTGCTGCTGGCTGGCGCGAAGTGGATGGGCATGCGCGTGGTGCAGCCGGCGCAGGACCGGCATTGGCTGGCGGCGATCGAGGTGGCCGGGGCGGCGCGGCACGCGAAGATCATGCTGCCGGAGCGGCCGCAGGCGGAAGCGACTGTGGAGCCTCCGCTGGGGAGGAAAATCACGGAGCCGGCGCCACAGGTGCAGGCGGGAAATCGCAATGGGCGGAAGGATGCGCCGGTGCAGGATACGCATGGACGCGGGATGGCGGCTCGCGGGACCGGGAATGACGATGAGGACGTGATGCCGGCGTTTCCGGTGTTCTCGCCCAGGCCGGCGGTGACGGACCGGAGCCTGCTGCCGACGATTCAGCAGAAGGTTGTGGTGGACGTGAAGCTGAGCGCCGAGGGCGAGGTGCTGGACGAGACGCTGGTGAGGGGGCTGGGGAATTCGCTCGACGCGAGGGTGATGGAGATTGTGAAGACGTGGAAGTTCCATCCGGCGATGGTGGATGGGAAGCCGGTGGCTAGCGAGGCCGAGTGTATTTTTCCGTTTGACCGGAATTATCCGGTGGGGCCGGCGTAGGCTCTGCGCGATGGATTGCCGCCCAGCACTTGGCTATGAATGGCCGCGATCGACAGCCCTCTCGATTACATGCACCAACAGCCAAGTGAGAGCCCCGATGACGCCATACAATATTGCGTTTTCGGCGATGGCGACGGCGTAGACGAGTGACACAGTGGTTCGGGACGTTCCCGGTGCATCCAGAGCCATGAACATGATTGAGCTCGGCCACAACCAAGACTCAATGCTCCCGAATGATCGACGAAACACGAAGAACTGGAGCATAAGGAGCAGGGGAACTAGTATCCCGATTCCCGCAAATCCGGTCGTCCACTTCGAAATTGACTTGCGCCAACCCATGCGCGAGATGATACTCCAGGACCTCGCATGCTATCGTGAGTCCCAAATGCCGTTTGTTACTACCTCCGAGGCCGGGGCGCCGATTGCGGGGCCTTCCGCTACGCTGATCTACGACGACTGGTATCCGGCGCTGCGCACTTCGACGTTGCGGAAGGGCAAGCTTACTACCGCGATGCTGCTGGATATTCCTTTGGTGCTGGGGCGGCGCGGGGACGGACGCGTGTTTGCCATGCGCGACAGTTGCCCGCATCGGGGGATTCCGCTGAGTTATGGGTGGTTCGACGGCGAGCGGGTGACTTGCCGGTATCACGGATGGGAGTTTGAACCGTGCAGCGGGCGGTGCGAGTTGATTCCTTCGCTGACGCAGCATGATCGCCTGGATGCGACGCGGATTTTTGCGACGGCGTTCAACTGCGAGGAGCGTGACGGGCATGCGTGGGTGTATGTGCCGGGGCCGGGCGCGGGACGCAAGAGCGATGGAACGCGGGCGGCGCCGGAGCTGAAAAAATTTGGCCCGCGATACCGGACCGCGCACTTGACGGCGGATCTGCCGTGCAACGTGGATCACGGGATCATCGGGCTGATGGATCCGGCGCACGGGCCGTTTGTGCACCAGGCATGGTGGTGGCGGTCGCGGGCGTCCATTCGCGAAAAGACCAAGAAGTTCGAGCCGATTCCGGAGGGGTTCCGGATGAGCGCGCACGCGCCCAGCGGGAACTCGGCGCCCTACAAGCTGCTGGGCGTGTACGGGCAGCCGGTGGAGACGACCATCGACTTTGTGCTGCCGAACCGGCGGACGGAGACGATACGGTGCGGGGATAAGTGGTTTTCGTCGCTGACTACGGTGACGCCGGTGACGAGCTCGACGTGCCGGATCGACGTGATTGGGGCGTGGAACGTCTTTTATTGGGTGCCGCTGGTGACGCCGGTGGCGAAGTTTTTTGGGGCGAAGTTTGTGCGGCAGGACCAGGTGACGATGATCCAGCAGGCGGAGGGGTTAAGGCACAATCCCAGCCTGATGCTGATTGATGACGCCGATAAGCCGGCGAAGTGGTACTTTGCGCTAAAGCAGGCGCGGCTGGAGGGGACGGGGAAGCATCCGATGGATGGGGCGGCGGAGCTGCATTGGAGAAGCTGAGAAGCAGGGAGTGGGGAATGGGGAGTAGAACAAATAATAGAGTTGCTTGCTCGGCGATTCTATTCGAGCGGGAACTTCCCTCAGGGGCTAAAGCCCACCTCTCTTCACTAGGCGGCTGTTGGCACGACTGAAGTCGTGCCCTTTCAAAACAGCTTCGACGCAGCGATCTCGGCTCAGTCGCCGGTGGTGGCCACAGCGGGTTCCTGGACCGTGATGGCGGTGGTATCGATGGAGAGGTGCTGTCCGAGCTCGGCGAAGTCTTTGTCCCAGAGGGGGCGCTCGTCGTTGCCGAGCGAGGTGAGGGCATAGGACGAGGTGCGGAGGATTTCGTACCAGATGTTCTGGGCCTGCCAGAGGTTGAGGTCGAAGGGCAGCTCGGTGAGGACGCGGGCGAGGGAGCGGGCGCGGTCGAGCATTTCAAGCGAGCCGGAGGACATCTGCAGCTCGATCATTGCGCGTTTCATGCGCTGATCGGCGATGTAGGAGAGGGTAGCGGTTTCGAGCTGCACCTCATCGGCTTTGGCGAGGGAGAGGAACGAGCGCATGAGCGCCTGGTCGATGGGGTCGCCTTCAAGGGCGCGGCGGATGCCGGCGTTGATGGCGAAGCCGGCGGCGAGGGCGAGGGCGGGCGGTTTGGGGAGTCCCGCCTGGGAGAGGTAATGGAGCAGGCTGGCGTGGTCCTCGTAGATGGTGGTGAGCGAGCTCTCGATGTTCCAGAGGGTGGAGTTGAGGATGATCTGGATGATGCGGCGCTGCTCGTCAGAGAAGAGCGAGGTTAGGGAGTAGTCGACGTGGCCGTAATAGCGGTCGAGGAGGCGGATGACTTCAGGGAAGTCGGCGCGGAGGACGTGGCTGGAGACCTCGTTCATGAAGCTTTCAAAGCTGCGCGCGTCTTCCTCGGTGTAGGGCTTGACCGCGGCGGTAATGTTCTGGTCGCCGAAGTGAAGGACGGCGAAGCTGAAGGTGCGCTGAGCCTCAGTGATGTTGCTGGCGACGCGGGCGCGGCCGAGGGCGAGGCGGCCGCGGCCGGAGGTAAAGATGTCGTAGGAGATGCGGCGGACGCGGAAGCAGAACAGCTCCGTATCGTCAGTGAACGAGGAGAAGATGGAGCTGATGGCGTAGTGCGCAATAACCTGCTCGAGGCCGAGCTGGAGGGCGCCGATTTTCTCCTTGTAGATGCGGGCGCCGTCGCCGGCTTTGGGATCGTTGGATATGGCGTCGGCAAGGCGCGCGACGAAAGCGGATTCGAGACCGGCAGCGTCGGAGCCAAAGAGATAGGCGGCGAGCTGGAGGACGCGCGCGGCGTAGGCGATGATCTGCACGGTTTCGATGCCGGAGATGTCGTCGAAAAACCAGCCGCAGCTTGTGTACATGAGCTGGGCGTGGCGCTGCATCTCCATGAGCTCGAGTGCGCGGGCACGATCGTCGGGGTCGAGGCGAGGGCTGGAGTAGTCGCGAAGGAACTCGTCGACGGTTTCGGGAGTGCGGTCGAGGACAACCGAGATGTACGCGTCGCGCGCGGCCCAGACGTCGCGGAAGAGGCGTGCGCCTTCGCGCTCGGTGAGGGGGATCAGTGCGTCGCGCAGATCATCGAGGGCCCGGCGCAGCGGGGCGCGCCAGAGCTGGTTCCATCCGGCATGGCCGCCGTTGCAGCCGCAGTTGGAACGCCAGCGCTCGACGCCGTGGGAGCAGCTCCATGAGGTGTTTTCCCCGACCTGGCACTCGAATTCCGGCGGGAACTGGGCGAGGAAGCTGCCGTAGTTGGTGAGCTTGACCGCCTTGTCGTCTTCGAGCAGGCGAAGGGTGTAGGCGAGGGCCATCTCGCCGTGCTTGTGGTGGTGGCCGTAGGATTCGCCGTCGGTGGCTACGTGGACGAGCTGCGGGTTTGCGCTGTCGCGAAAGCCGCCCTTGAGGCGTGCGGCAAAGTTTTCGCCGGAGTTGAGGAGCCCCTCGAAAGCGATAGCGCGCGACCTTGGACCATCGTAGAAAAAGATGGCGAGGGAAACGCCGGAGTCGAAGCGCATGAGGTAAGGGCGCGTGGTGTCGACGGCGGCGTTGGGGGTATTGGTCCAGTCGCCGCCGTCTTTGAGGCTGCGGATGGCCTTGCACTGGTGCGGCGCGAGCACTGTGAACTTGATGCCGTGCTGGGCGAGCAGCTCCAGCGTCTCGGTGTCGGCGGCGGTTTCAGCCAGCCACATGCCTTCGGGCGGCGCGCCGTAGTGATGCTGGTAGTCAGCAATGCCCCAGCGGATCTGGGTCAAGCGGTCGCGGGTGTTGGCCAGCGGCATGATGATGTGGTTGTAAACCTGCGCCATGGCGGAGCTGTGGCCCTTGAAATTCTTGCGGCTGCGGTGCTCGCCATCGAGGATCATGCGATAGGTGCGCGGCGCATTCTCCTTGAGCCAGCTGAGCAGGGTGGGGCCGATGTTGAAGCTGATGCGCGCGTAGTTGTTGACGATGCGGATGATCTTATTTTTGGAGTTGACGATGCGCGCGGCGCCGTTGGTGGCGTAGCACTCGGCGCAGATGCGCTCGTTCCAGTCGTGATAGGGGGCGGCGGAGTCCTGGGTTTCCACGGTTTCGAGCCAGGGATTTTCGCGCGGGGGCTGGTAGAAATGCCCGTGGATGCAGACGAAGCGCTTGCCGGGGGCCATGCGGATTCCTATGGCGCCGTTGTTCAGGACCAGACGGCGTACTGGTTATTGTAGGCTCTTGCGGTCGATGGACGATGGAGGGACGGGGCGGGGAAGGCGGGGTTCTTCTTCAGCGCATTCCCGGGGGCGGGCTGGAGGTCCGGGCCAGGTCGCAGGCGCGCCACAGGTACCAGCTGGCGACGGAACGGAAGGGACGCCAGCGCTCGCCGCGGCGAGTGACGACGTCAGGTTTGGGCAGGTCGGCGGCTTCAATGGGGCGCGATTTGGGCAGGCGCATGAAGGTGAGGGCGTAGCCCTTGCGCACGCCGTAGTCGGTGACGGGCAGAATGTCGGGGCGGCCCATGCGGAAAATGAGCAGCATTTCGACGGTCCACGGGCCGATGCCGCGAACTTCGGTGAGGCGCTCGACGATGTCGGCGTCGGTCATCTTTTTGATTGCGGCGTGGGCGGGGACGGTGCCGTCGAGGGTTTTGGCGGCGAGGTCTTTGAGGGCCTTGATCTTGTTGCCGGAGACGCCGCAGCCGCGCAGGATTTCGTCGGGAGTGTCGATGAGCGCCTGGGGCGTGGGATCGCCGCGGAAGTAGTCGCAGACGCGGCCGTGGATGGTGGCGGCGGCCTTGCCGTGGAGTTGCTGATACATGATGGACTCGACGAGCGACGCGAACGGCGAGGGCCAGGGATCGAGGCGGAGCAGGAAAGGCCCGACGCGGTCGATGAGCGTGGCGAGTTTGGCGTCGCGCGCGCGGAGATGGGCGAGGGCTTCTTCGGGGTCGAAAGGAAGCTTGCGGAGGCGGCCGCTGTGCATCATGTCAGGTGACAGGGTACAGGGTTCAGGGGGCGGGTGTCAGGTTGCCGGTGTCAGGTGACAGGTGACACGTGCAGTTTTGATTTGCGTGCCAAAACAGCGCGCCGCGGCCGCCATTCCTCACGGGCCGCTCGCGGGCATGGAATCCTGCGATTTACCATCGGAGGTGGAGTACACGGAACGGGAGCCGGCTGACCATGAAGATGCGTCCGGGAGCGCAGACGGGTTTTCTGCTGTGCGGCAAGGAGTGGGAAGAAGGCGAGGCGGTGGAAGTGCGCTCGCCGTGGGATAACGGGCTGGTGGGCAGGGTGACGCAGGCCACGCGGGCCGACGCGCGCCAGGCGGTGAACCATGCTGTGGCGGCGATTCGCCGCACCCGCGCCCTGCCGCGGTGGAAGCGCAAGGAAATTCTGGAAGACACGACCGGGGCGCTGATTGAGCAGAAGGACCGGTTTGCGCAGCTCATTGTGGCCGAGGCCGGGAAGCCGGTGCGCCTGGCGCGGGCGGAGGTTGAACGCGCCATCCTGACCTTTAAAACCGCAGCCGAAGAGGTGACACGGCTGGGCGGTGAAACCATTCCGCTGGACCTGACGGAGAGCAACGAGGGGCGGTGGGGCTTGGTTCAGCGGTTTCCGGTAGGGCCGGTGCTGGCTATTACGCCGTCGAACTTTCCGCTGAACCTGGTGGCGCACAAGCTGGCGCCGGCCATGGCCGCGGGCTGCCCCATCATTCTGAAGCCGGCTCCGCAGACGCCGTTCACGGCGCTGGCGCTGGGCGAGATTGTGCTGAAGGCCGGCTGGCCGCAGGAGGCGATCGCGGTGCTGCCGCTTTCAAACGCCGATACGGCCTGGATGGTGGAGAAGGAAGACCGCATCAAGCTGGTTTCGTTTACGGGATCGTCGCGGGTGGGCTGGGAGATCAAGGCACACTCCAGCCGCAAGCGCATGGTGCTGGAGCTGGGGTCGAACTCGGCATTGATTGTGCACGGCGACTGGCCGGACCTGGACGATGCGGCGCAGCGGACGGCACATGCGGCCTTTGACCATGCCGGGCAGTCCTGCATCAGCGTGCAGCGGGTGTTTGCGGAGCGCGGCGTCTTCCAGACGTTTTTGTGGAAGGTAGTGGAATCTGCCGCGAAGCTGGTGGTGGGCAATCCCGGGGACGAAGCGACCGACGTGGGCCCGCTGATCCGTCAAGCAGAGGCCGAGCGCGTGGAAGCCTGGATCAAGGAGGCGGTAGATGGCGGCGCCAAGCTGGTTTCAGGGGGCGAGCGCCACGGATCCATAGTGCATCCGACGATCCTGACCGGGACCAAGCCGGGCATGAAGGTACGCGACGAGGAGGTTTTTGGGCCGGTGGTAGTGATTGAGCCGTATGGGGACTTTGAAGAGGCGCTGGCTGAGGTGAACCACTCGCGCTACGGCTTGCAGGCGGGAGTGCTGACGCGCGACGCGGGACGGATCCTGACGGCATTCCGCGAGCTCGAGGTGGGCAGTGTCATCGTGGGCGAAACGCCGAGCTGGCGGCTGGATCCGATGCCGTACGGCGGGGTGAAGGACTCGGGGATGGGACGCGAGGGCATCCGCTCGGCGATCCAGGAGATGACGGAGCCGCGCATGCTGGTGATGGCGGGGCTGAGCTAGGCTGTTTGAAAAAGATGGTTTGGCAATCATTGCCGGAATGAGCTCGTATGGATCTGGGACTCAAAGACAAGGTGATTGTGGTGAGCGGCGGGGGCGCGGGGATTGGCGCGGCCATCACTCGGGCGTGCCTGACGGAGGGCGCGCGGGTGGCGGTATTGGGTCGGCGCTCGCGGAACGTGGAAGAGTTTCTGGGCGAAATGGAAGCCCACGGGGCGGCCTGCACGTTTCTGGAGGCTCACCTGGAAGACGCGAACCGCTGCCGCGAAGCGATCGCTGAGGCGGAGGAGCGCCTGGGGAGCATCTTTGGGCTGGTGAATAATGCCGGAACGAACGACCGCGTCGGGCTGGAGTCAGGATCGGTGGAGGATTTTGTCGCCAGCCTGCACCGTAACCTGGTGCACTACTATGCCCTGGCGCACTATGCCCTGCCGGCGCTCAAGCGCGCGAGAGGGGCGATCGTCAACGTCAGCTCCAAGGTGGCTCTCACCGGGCAGGGCGGGACTTCAGCGTATGCGGCGAGCAAGGGCGCGCAGCTTGCACTGACCCGCGAATGGGCGACGGAGCTTGCGGCCTGCGGAATTCGGGTAAATGCGGTGGTTCCAGCCGAAGTGATGACTCCGCTGTACCGGCGCCTGCTGGACGACACCGGGGATGCGGAAGGAAACCTGCGGCAGATCACGGCCAGAATCCCTCTGGGCCACCGGATGACTTTGGACTCGGAGATAGCCTCCGCCGTGGTTTTTCTGCTTTCGCCCACCCAGTCGGGGCACACAACCGGACAGCATGTGATCGTCGACGGCGGTTACGTGCATCTGGATCGCGCTCTGAGCCGATCGCCGGCTTAGGGGTTCCATTGCGATCGGAGAGAAAAAAGCGCCCCTCGGTGAGTCCTGCCTGGATGAATCCAAGTCTGGCGCACGAGGGGCGAGGAGCCGCAATCACAAGAAAATGCGCTTAAGGCATGGAGAACGAGAGCGGAATCCGCGCTGCACACCGATGCTTTCGGCTCATCTTCTGGACCGTTGTGATTATGGAATTTTCGTCTAAGGCCAGAAAGGTTCCATCGGGTAGCATTTTGGGGCTATGTATCTAAATCAATGAAAACATGGCGATTAAATCTCTATAGACAAGTAAATTACGTCCCAGTATCATACGCGATACGACGGAGTTCTGGCTCCTCTCTGCTGGATAGGCAGTCCGACCAGCGGAGCGGAGCACCGGCAGGCCCCCAGGAGCCATCCCTGGAGGAGCGGGGAAACCGGGATGGCGGCGCCGCGATTGGGACATGGAGGAGATTCTGGAATGCCGGCAGGGCAGAGATCTGGGTCCGAACTTCTGGAGTACACGCTGGTGGCCGATGCTGCGCGGATCCGGGAGCAGTTGAACCGGTTGCTGGCTCATCCGTTGTTTGCGAACAGCAAACGGTACCCTGCGCTGCTGGCGTATGCCGTGGAGCAGACGTTATTGGGGCATGCCTCAGAGCTGAAGGAGCGGAGCATCGGGGTGGAGGTGTTCGGCAAGACGCCGACGTACGACACCAACGCGGACCCGGTGGTGCGGATCACGGCCGGCGAGGTGAGGAAGCGGCTGACGCAGTACTACTACGACCCTTCGCACCGTGGCGAGCTGTCGATCGAGCTTCCGACAGGATCCTACATCCCCTTCTTCCGGGAGGCGGAGCGGATGCCCGAACTGCCGGTTACCGAGCTAGCCCCGGAGGCGTTGCAGGCGGCAGCAGAGCCACTCGCGCCAGGACCCGGCCGCTTGTGGCGCATGCGCTGGAAGCTCGCGACGGGGACAGGGCTGGTGGTGGTTCTGGCTGCGGCGACAGGCCTGATGGCCGGGTGGCGATTCCATACCGATCCTCCGCCGCCCCCGCCCTCCAATATCGAATTGTTCTGGGAACCGGTGACGGGCAGCGTGAATCCGACCACGTTCTGCCTGGGCGAGCCGGCCAAGAACCTCGACGTAGGTTCCATCAACTCCTTCGACACGCCGGTGAACAGCTCCAAGCCGGAGCCGCTGTATTTCCGGCTGCACTACTCCGGCAACCTTGCGTTGGCGGACGTGATCACGCTGACGCGGACGGTGGCGGCGCTGGCTTCACGGCACAAGGCGTTCCGGGTGGTTCCCGCCTCGGAGGCCACTTTTGCGCAGTTGCGTGAGGGGCCGGTGGTGCTGATCGGCGCTTTCGATAATATCTGGACTCTGCGCGTGACGCAGAAGCTGCGATTCGGGTTCGAGTCAAAGGACGGCGTGGCTTTACTGGTGGATCGCAACAGCTCCAGCAAAACGACCTGGGCGACTGCGTGGGATCTTCCCTACCAGAAGCTTTCGCGCGACTACGCGATCGTGGCGCGGATTCACGATCAGACGACCGGTCAGCCGGTGATTATTGCCGCGGGCATCTCAGAAGAAGGAACGGAAGCTGCCGGCGAAATCCTGTACAACCCGGAGTATCTGGATTCGCTGATTGCTCGCGCGCCTCACGACTGGATGGATAAGAACATGGAAGCCGTGATTGAGACGCAGGTGATCGAAGGCCATCCCGGCCCACCCAACATCCTGGCCGTGGAGACCTGGTAATGCGGCGTTACGCGACGGTCGATCACTGAGCGCGACGGGGCCTCGGCACAGAGATATCTGCCTGCATTTTCCCCGAGCCCCTGCACGGTGCGCTGGATCTTGAACTAAGCCGACTCTTTCTTGCCCTTTGCTTTCTGTGCGGCCCAACGCCGGCGTTGTGCGTCGGCAATGCGTTTGCGGGCGTCGGCACTGAGCACGCGCGACTTGCGCGACTTGCGAGCGGTTGCGGTTGGTTTGCGCCGCGGGCTCGCTGCAGGACCGGCGCCGGCGGTGGCCAGAAGATTCCGAGCCTGGGTCAGCCGCGCAATTTCATCGTCGATTTGGGAGAGGATGGATTCAATCGTCATGGCGCCAGCATAACCTATCGAGGAGGTTTCTGGCGAATCGGCGCACTTAGGCAACTTAGCTCCGAAGTTAGCATCCGGACGAATGATAAAGGGCGGCGGAAAGAGCCGGGCGCGGCGGGATAGAAGGAACGGGGAGGGACGGAAAGACTTCCGTCTCCTCCCGCAAGCGTGATTTTCAGGAGCCGAGGTACATCACGTGCACATAAGTGCCGAGGCGCTCGTTGTAGGCAAGATACCAGCCATCGTGATCGGGATCATCGTAAATGATAATGTTATCCGAATCCCAGAGCCAGTCGCCGCAGTAAGCAACGTCGTACGGGGCCACGTTCCAGTACCAGCCGTTGAACCAGAAGCGGCTGGGGCCTCCGCCAGCCAGGCGCCAGACGTGATGCGGGCCGAATCCGCCGGAGAAGTGGCCATGCTCCCAGGGACGATCCACACGGTAATTCGCATCGTCGCGGCCGGTGTCGTGCCCAACCCAGGTCTTGCGATTATCGACGTGGGGCGCATTGGGATGGCCGGGCTGGTCGGCGTAGCTGCGGTTATGGTCCTGCTCCGGAGCGCGGGGTGTGCCGTGGTAGGGCTGTGGGCCATGAGACGGCGGCCTGGGACTGGCTGGACGCTGTTGATGGTTCTGGGCGAAAGCCGGCGCCGTAAACAGAATCGTTGCAAGAGCAAGCGCAAAGCGAAAGGTCTTCATCGTTCTCCCTCCTGTACCCCGCGGAGGCCGGTTTTTTGCGCCGGCGTTTCCGGAGCGGGGCACCCAACGAATCACATGGTCCCAACCCTAACACGGCAACTAAGTTGCGGAGAATGAAATATTGTAGAGGCCTGCCGAGCAGGCGGACGAGCGTAATCCGCGCCCAACCCAGTTAGGCTGCGGATGGCGAACGAGAGCTAAAGAAGTTAGACGGCAACCGGCGCGGGCTGACGGCGCCAGGCATAGAGCGGGAAGCGATTGGCCATCTCCGCGACTTCGCCGCGAATGCGATGCAGCACGGCGTCGTCGTTCCGATGCTCGAGAGCATAGGCGATCCAGCGGGCGATGTGGCGCATCTCGGGCTCTTTCATGCCGCGCGTGGTGAGGGCCGGAGTGCCGACGCGAATGCCCGATGGCTTCAGCGGTGGATTGGTATCGAAGGGAATGGCGTTCTTGTTGACCGTAATGCCGGCCTTGCCGAGAGCCAGCTCCGCTTCAGAACCCAGAATGCCCTTGGCGAAGACGTCAACAAGCATGAGGTGATTATCTGTGCCGCCGGAGATGATGCGGAAGCCGGCGGCCTGAAGTTCCTCCGCAAGAAGTTTGGCGTTGGCCACCACCTGCGCGGCATATACGCGGAACTCAGGGCGCAGAACCTCACCGAAGGCAACGGCCTTGGCGGCGATAATGTGCACCAGCGGCCCGCCCTGCTGACCGGGGAAGACGGCCTTGTCTACGGCGGCTGCCAGGTCTTTGCCGCACAGGATCAGCCCGGCTCGGGGCCCGCGCAGCGTCTTGTGAGTGGTGGTTGTGGTGATGTGTGCGTGAGGAACCGGGGACGGGTGCACGCCGCCCGCAACCAGGCCGGCGATATGCGCCATATCGAAAACATAGACGGCGCCAACCTTATCGGCGATCTGGCGCATGCGCGCGAAATCCCACAGGCGCGGATAGGCGCTGCCGCCGCCGATGATGGCTTTGGGTTTCTCCCCCAAGGCGATGGATTCGAGCTCGTCGTAATCGATCGTTTCGGTGTCGCGGCGCACGCAGTAAAAGGTGGGGCGATACAGCTTGCCGCTGAAACTGAGCTTGTGCCCGTGCGTGAGATGGCCGCCGTGGGCTAGATCGAGACCGAGTATGGTATCGCCTGTCTGCAGCACGGCCGCATAGGCGGAGGCGTTGGCCTGGGATCCGGAGTGCGGCTGCACATTGGCATGCTCGGCTCCGAAGATACGCAGGGCGCGATCGCGGGCCAGGTTCTCCACCACATCGGTGAATTCGCAACCGCCGTAGTAGCGGCGGCCGGGATAGCCCTCCGCGTACTTGTTGGTGAACACGGAACCGGCGGCTTCAAGCACGGCTTCAGAGACGAAGTTCTCGCTGGCAATCATCTCCAGCCCCTCGTGCTGGCGGAGCCTTTCGTGCTCAACGGCTGCGGCAACATCCGGGTCGGCCTGGGCGAGGGAAAGCGGCATGCGATCGGTCATACCAGCATTCTAGAGCAGACCGAGGCGGGCAGCGCGAACGACGTTGCGAGAAGACGGAGGCTGTGGAACCGGAGCGGATGAGCTGCGTACACTGGAGACGGATGAGAGCTGTACGCGAACAGGCTTTGCGGCGCGAGGCTGTGAGCATTTGGCTCGCTGCGGCCCTGCTGGCATTTGGATTTGCGCCCGCAATGGCCCAGAGCCTCACGATTGACCCTGCGCTTCTGGCCAAAGCCAACGGCGGGGACGCGGCAGCGCAGGTGGCTGTTGGCGAGAAATATGCGCAGGCCGCGGGAGGGTCGCAGGATCGCGACGAAGCCACAGACGATTGGAAGCAGGCTTTTGCCTGGTACCAGAAAGCCGCGAACAAGAGCGACATTGCCGGCGAAATCCACCTGGCCGACGCGTACAGTTACGGACGCGGCGTGACGCGGGACAAGGAAAAGGCCGCCGAATGGTATCGGAAAGCGGCGGATCATGGCGACCCGGGTGCGCAGGGGACCCTGGCCATGCTTTACACCCTGGGCCAGGGAGTGCCGCAGAGCGACGCGGATGCTTACTTCTGGTTCGATGTGGCCGCCTCGGCAGAAACACCCAATCGGGAACGGTACATCGCCAATCGGCAGAATGTGGGCACGCGCATCACGGCGGACGAGCTGGATGCCGAACGGGAGCGCCTGAAAAAGTGGAAGGCCGCGCATCCGCAGCCCGCTCGCCAGTGACAGCAGGGCTCCGGTTCAGGGTTTGGGCGAGAGACTTTTCTCCGCGGCGCTGACGATGCGGCCGCTGTGCGGGTCCACGAGGAACACGACGAGGCGAAGTGCGCCGGCTTCCGAACCCGTATCGAGGTTGCCGGCCTGGAGACTGAGTTCGTGCCCATCGGCAAAGTTTGACTTGAACTGTTTAAGGGTGCGCACTACCGCCACGTGATGCAGGGTGCGGCCGGCGTTTTCGCCTCGGGTTACTTCAGAATGCGTCACGTCCTCAGCCAGAGCAGCATACAGGCGGACGCCCTGGCTGCCCGGCGCCTGCACCGAGAAACGCGCAGAGCCTTTCTCCAACACGGCCATTGTGATTTCAAGCGGCCTGGTGGGCTGTGCGGCCTGGTGGACGATTGCGTCCACCACTTTGCGTGGACTGTTACCTACTAACTGCTCGGCCCCGTCGACGACCGCCTGCGGCGTATAGCCGGACTGGAGGTGGAATTGCGCGACATAATCGTTCTGGCGCTGGTCCATCTGATCCAACGAGAAGGTGTCGCGCCAGCCGGCGTGATTCCAATAAGTGACATGCTCACTGAGCACGATGACGTGCACGCCCGGAATAGGCTGCTCGCGGTCGAGGCGTGACAGGATATCGTCGGCGGGCGGACAGTCGGAACAACCTTCGGAGGTGAAGAGTTCGACCAGCACAGGCTTGGGTGGCGCAGAACCCGAGTCCGGCGCAGGAGCCTGGCAGATGGAGAATGCCGGACCCGCCAAAGTCATGGTGAACGTCACAATGGCGGCGCGGCAAAGCTGTGCGGGGAAGCATCGCTTCATATCATCTGAGACCAATCTGACACGACGCAGGTTACAGCTGCAATCGCATGCCGCTCAAGAGAATCTTCGCGACTTGTTTCAAATGGGCGGGTTCAGGGGACGAGACGGACGAATGGCTTCGTCCCACTCTGCCTGATGGCGGGAACCGGTATGCTGGACCGATGACCGGCGCCCGCCATTTCTTTGTTGCCACGATGGTTGCGTTTGCGCTCGCTGGGTCAGGCGCGACGGCTGGGGCGCAGGCGGCGGTTTCGGCGGTGCGCCTGACGCCGGCGCTGGTGGAAGCGGGTTCGCCGGAGCTGATTCAAGTGTCGGCGGCCGAAGCCGCCTCAGTGGAAGGGGAATGGCTGGGCCGGAAGATCGAGTTCTTCCGCAGGGGCAGTGACTGGATTGCGCTGGCCGGTGTGGATGTGGAGGCGACGCCGAGGTCATCCACGCTGCACATTACGGCAACTGTCGACGGCCGCAGCCGGGACCTGAGCCGCAACGTGGAGATTCGCGCGGCACATTACCGCACCAGCTCCATCAACGTGGAGCCGAAATTCGTGGAGCCGCCTCCCGAGGCGGTCAAGGAAATCGAGGAAGAAAGCAAGGTGAAGGCGGCGGTGTTTGCCGCGAGCGCGCCGGAGCCGCTGTGGGACGGCAGTTTCCGCGCTCCGGTAAAGGCGGAATCTACGGATAGCTTTGGCACGCGGCGCATGTTCAACGGCAAGCTGGCCAGCGTTCATCGGGGAGCAGATTTTCGCGCGGCCACTGGAACTCCCGTGCATGCCGCCAACAGCGGCGTGGTGGTGCTGGCGCGGCATCTCTACTTCGAGGGCAATTGCGTGATCATCGATCACGGCATGGGGCTGTTCACTGAGTCGATGCACTTCAGCCGCATTGACGTGAAGGAAGGCCAGCATGTGAGGACGGGCGACCTGCTGGGCCTGAGCGGAGCAACCGGCCGCGTGACGGGGCCGCACCTGCACTGGGCCGTGCGCTGGCAGGGCGCGTACCTTGATCCGCTGAAGCTGCTGCGGCTGGATCTGGATAACCTTCGCTGACGAAGATGTGTCTGTATCCGGCGCTTTCGATTTAGCCGCATTCATACACCGCCAGCTTCAGCGGGAGCTTATCTCTTCAAGGTGTTCCGGCTTGGTTGTCTCTGGCGCGAGCGCCGATGCGCCCCGCTCCGCGCGCAGCTGCTTGAATGCGCGATAGACGAATGAGCCGAGATACCAGCCGTCGATGTACTGATAGGGCGTCTCGCCGGTGGTGTAGTGGCCGCAGGGAAGCACTCGTTTTTCAAAGTTGACGCCATACTCGCGGAAGGCCTCAAGCACCTTGAGCGAGTACTCGCGCGGAAAGGTGAGGTCGTAGTCGGCGTAGACCAGGAGGACCTTCTTCTCCGGTCCGCCGGCGGCCGCGCCTGCAAATTGTTCGTAGTAATTCACCGGGCTGACGGCCGCCCAGAGAGAACGCAGGCGGTCCTGGGTGAGTCCGGCCTGCTCCAGGCCCTCGCGGATGTGGCGCGTGCTCTGGCCGGCCCACACCACGTCGCCAAACGCCGTCGAGGCGTGGTTGAAAGCGTTCACGCGGATGCGGCGGTCGTGCGCGCTGGCTAGAAATGCGTAGCAGGAGCCGAGGCTGGTGCCCAACACACCGAAGTGTTCGTATCCCTGCTCCTCCAGCCAGTCCAGGCAGCAGCGGATATCGACAACGGCCTGGCGGCAGGCGGAGAGCGTGCGCCCGATGTTGGCGCTCACGGCGTAGTCGCTGCGTTCCAGTTCCATGGGCCGGCGGATGTCGTGATAGGGCTTGGAGAGCCGCAGCGCCGAGACACCCATGCGATTGAAGAGGCGGCAGAGCGCGTTGTGACCGAAGGCATCGGCGTTCCACTGCGGCAGGACCACGATGGCCTGCTTGGGCCGCGCGGGATCCTTGTGTGCCGGCGCCGGAAACCAGCGCGCGTTCACCAAGTCGTTTTCCGGATAAGGCGTACGTTCCGGCGAGGTGAAGCGAAGGAACTGCGCGCGCTCCATTTCACCGTTTTGGGCGCGGCGGCGCAACTCCTCGTCCTGGGCCAGCGTTTCCGGCCGCACATTGGTGGGGAATAATTGCGGGTAGCGCTCTTCCAGGCGAAAATCCTGTGGCCGCTCGTAGCCGAAGAAGGTTTCGCTCTTGTGAATGAGGATGCGATTGATGCGCTCGACGGCGTTTTCCGTTGCTGCATCGTCTCCCGAGGCCGCCTGTCGCAGTTCCTCCGCGCCCAGGCCGTGCGCACGCAGGAACGGTTCAATCCACTCCAGGCCCCACTCCAGGGGGCGCACCACGCGGTTCTCATCGCGCGTGGTCAGCCGCGTTTCCCAGCGATACATCCAGCGCGCGTAAGTCTTGCTCAACATGCCTTCCAAACTTCAAGTTTATCAGCGGGGTTTGAGAGTCGGGCGGGCGTGGATCACGGGGCTCGCCGGCACAGATTTTCACGGTACGATGAATGCATGACGAACGGCGAGGCGAGGCGCGTGGCTTTCTTTGGCGGCAGCTTCGATCCTCCCCATCTTGGTCATCTTGCTGTGGCGCGCGCGGCCCGTGCTGCTCTTCAACTGGATTCGATCCTGTTTGCGCCGGTGGGCGCGCAGCCGCTCAAGGCGCAGGGCTCAACCGCATCGTTTGACGACCGGCTGCACATGACCGAACTTGCCATCGCGGGCGAGCCCGGACTCGAGATTTCGCGTATCGACGCGCCTGATCCTGAGGGCCGGCCCAACTACACGCTCGACACGCTGCATCGCCTGCGCTCGCAGTTGCCGGAGGGTGTTGCCCTGTTTTGTCTCATGGGCGCCGATTCGTTCCTGTCTCTGCGGCAGTGGCATGGCGCGGCCGAGATACCCTTCGCCGCGACGCTGGTGGTGGCGTCGCGTCCGGGCCAGAGCCTAGCCGATCTGGAGTCGTCGCTCCCGGAGGGAGTGTCGATTGCGTCCGCGGGACCGCCGAATCTGCCGGTGAGTTCCGGTATCGAATTGGTTTCATATGCGCTGCGCAACCACGCGGGCCGCACGGCTGCCTTTCATCTGCTGCCCGGCCTCGACGTCGAAATCAGCGCATCGGAGATCCGGCGTCAGATTCGAGGCGAGGCAAGCCGGACAGCGGAACGCGAACTGCTTCCGCCGGCGGTGGCGCGCTACATCCGCGAACATGGCCTTTACCTGTAGCATTCGCTGGCTTCGCCTTGCCGATGGTTCCGGCAAGCAGCTAGGATGAATCGACGGAGAACAAGCGCGACCGCATGGCGACACATTCAACGCACGAGCAAACCCGAATCCTGGTTCAGGCCGCCGCGGCAGCCTGTGAAGACAAGAAGGGCGCCGATACCCGCATCCTGGAGCTCGACCCGATCGATTCCGGGCTGGCAGACTTCTTTCTGGTGACTTCAGCCTCAAATGATCGCCAGGCGGTGGCCATCGCCGATGAGATCGAGATGCGACTCAAGCGAAACTTCGGCGTGATGCCTAACTCTGTGGAGGGGCGGCGGCAGGGAGGATGGATCCTGCTGGATTACGTCGATTTTGTGGTGCACGTCTTCCTGGCGGAACGGCGCGCGTTCTACGACATCGAGCGGCTGCGCAAGTCCGCGCGCCCGCTCACGCCGGCCGAGTTTGACGAAGAGCTGAAGCATGCCTTGGCGGAGAAGACCCGCGCGGCGCGGACGCAGGCGGGAAAGCAGGCTGTGGGCGCAGCTCGCAAAGCCGCGCCGGCGGCAAGGGCTGCACGTCAGCCGGCGGCGAAACCGGCCAGCAAAAGTCCGGCCAAAAAGCCCGCGAAGCGCCCGGCGGCGAAGAAATCCGCTGGCAAGAAGGCGCCATCCGGAAAGAAAGCGACGCGTAAGAGTTAAGGGATCGGAGCATTCCCGGTCGAGATCATCGGGGGAAATCGGCATAGGGGGGAGAGTCACCTCTCCTCCCCTGCCACACCACCGGACATGCGGGTCCGCATCCGGCGGTTCGGACGGATTGAGCTATTTCCCAACGAACAACCTTGGAACTCCAAGCGCGTCGAAGTGGGCGA
>DASZLE010000045.1:0-5677 GCA_035552475.1 Occallatibacter sp. | reverse complement strand
ATTTCTTCCGCATGGTCACTTATCTTACGGCCGTGTTCGCGTTCATTATCAAGTCTTGCCATCGTTAGTGTTCCATTCCGAATCATACAAGCAGACGTTCCTCGGGGTCGTGCCGTTCCGCTATCTCGTCTCCGGCGGCGTTCCTATGCGCGCGATCATGCCCGGCCGCGCAACGTCTCTCTGGAAGTTCATCGAAAGGGCACCTAGCCCCGGTCGCACCGCTTCCGTACAAAGGTCGCACGAGACCGTTGCAATCTTTCAAATTCCGGGTGTAGTGTTTTGGGCCATGCCATCCACACTCGATCAGATCAAGCGTTCCATGCAAAGCACCAATGACCTCTTCAACGCGGAAGTTTTCGGCAAGCGGAACTTCGCCGCGCTCGACGACATCTACACACGGGGCGCCCGCATTCTTCCTCCCGGCGCCCCGATGATCTCCGGACGGGATGCAATCAGGAAGTTCTGGTCCGATCTGGTGCTTTCGGCGAATGCCAGATCGGCGGTTTTGGATTCCGTGGATGTCATGGCCGCCGGCGACGGCGTGGTCGAAATTGGTAGAGCAACATTGACCGTCGAGCCTCCCGGACAATCCGCAACGCAGATGGAAGTCAAATATGTTGTTTATTGGCTGCAGGAAGACAGCCGCTGGAAGTGGCACGTGGACATCTGGAACCAGAACTCCTAAGTTGCTTGCACGCCCGTCTGCTGCAGCCCTCTGCCGTTAACTCTTGGCGCTCGCCCCATTCAGGCTGGCTAAGTCGATGGTTTCGTACTCATGCGCCGCAATCCCTGCGCGAATCTGCGCCGGCGTCCTGCCCAGCTTCGTCATGCGGTAGGCGTACACGCCCTCCTGCGCACAGGTGCTGCACTCCATGCCGTGTGTGCCGGAGAAGCAGCTCGCAAGGCTGGCATGTCCCAGCGCTCGATCGCAGCGGCAGTTGCAGGGTAACTGGTACAGTACGCGCGGCACCCGGGCGGCCAGCGCATATACGCGGAACTGCCAGGGCAGCGTCGCCCCGGCGGCGCGTAGCTGCACCTCGGTCAGGATGGGCTCAAGCCTGGTTCCGGGCGCAGGAGCGGTCCTATGGAATGCCGGCACGTCGTCCGTCGGCAGGGCCCACTGGGCCGAGGCGCCAAGCGTCAACAGTGCGATAGGGAGGGCAAGCAGGACAGTCCGCATGGTGGTCAGTGTAAGGGAAGCTCCGCGCCGGGCAAAAAAAGACGGCACGAACATTTGGGGTGCTCGTGCCGGGAGGCCAGTGACGCAACTTGTACTAAAACTCTCCACGGGAGGCTTTCACCTCAACCGTTCTACTAAGGATAGACGCAACTCCCGCCCAGATGTTGCTCAAATTGGCAACTTTCTTTGAAAATTGCCGCAAACTACTCCGGTCACCTGCAACGCGGCAGGTGCATCCTGGCGCCTTGGCCCTTAGTAACCAGCCATTTGGCGCCTGCGCGCCTCACGTTGTCAAGCGCAAAAAAAAAGAAGGAATTCTGGGAAGCAGAGATTCGCCGCTCGTTATTTGCCATTCAAGGGAGTCGCCAGACTGTCCGCTGACTCCGCCATGGCCAGATCCTTCGCCGTAATGCCGCCGGCATCGTGCGTCACCAGCGACACCGTCACCTTGCTGTAGCGAATATCCAGGTCGGGATGGTGCTGCTTCTGCTCCGCCTCCACCCCCAGGGACTGGACAAATGCCAGTCCTTCCACGAAGTTAGGAAAGCTGAAGGTGCGCGTCAGCACCCCGTGATCCACGCGCCAGCCGGGCAGCTTCGCAACCGCCTGCTTCAGCGCGTCAGTATCCAGTGCGGCGGATTTCTTGGTTACCGGCATGGTCTTTAGGATGCCGTCCGCTGCCGCCCGAGTATCCTTGCGCGGCAATAGATGTTTCACCGCACCCAGCGAAAATGGGTTGAACTTCTGCGCCTCACCCTGGATCTCCGCGCGCAAGTCCTCCCAGACGCGGTCCGGCATCTGCAGAAAGATATCCACCACCTGGGGATCGAACTGCGTTCCCGTGTTCTTGCGGATCTCCTTCCGTGCCGTCGCAAAGCTGGTGGCGCTGCGGTAGGGACGGTCCGAGGTGATTGCATCCAGCGCATCCGCCACGGCAAAGATGCGTGCTCCCAGCGGAATCTCGTCGCCCTGCAGCCCGCGCGGATACCCCGAGCCATTGAAGTGCTCCTGGTGGCTGTAGACAATCTCGGACGCCTCCCGCAGGTACGGGATCTTGCGCAGCATCTGGTAGCCCCGCTCACAGTGCTCCCGCATCGTGTCCTGCTCGTCCTTGGTCAGCCGCCCCGGCTTCAGCAGGATCGCGTCCGGAATCGCCATCTTGCCTACGTCGTGCAGAAAAGCCCCGCGTGCCATGGTGCGTATCTCCTGCGGCGGCAACTGCATCGCGCGCGCCAGCGCAATCGTGTATGCGGTCACCCGCCGGGAATGGCCCTCGGTCTCGGTATCTTTTAAGTCGAGCGCGTCGCCCAGCGCTTCGAGCGTGATGTCATAGGACCGCTCCAGGTCGCCGATTGCGCTATTCAACATCTCGGTGCGGGCTGCCACCAGATCTTCCAGGTGCGTTCGATACACGTTGTTCTGCTCCACCAGCGCGCGGTATTCGAGAGCCCGCAGTACTGTCCCAAGCAGTTGGTCGCGCTCAAACGGCTTCAGAAGATAATCGTACGCCCCATTGCGCAGGGTTCCGATCGCCACCGCAACATCGCTGACCCCGCTCACCATCACGATCGGGATCTCGGCATGCCGCTCGCGCACATGATCCAGCAGCGCCAGCCCGGTCATACCCGTCATCACAATATCGGAAAGAATCAGTCGCGGCTTGAGCCCGTCCTCGAGTCGCTCAATCGCCTCTTCCGCGGAACATGCCAGCACCGGGTCGTAGCCTGCCGGTTCCAGCATGGCGGAGACGATGGTGCGTACGGAAATATCATCGTCGACAACAAGGATGGTCGGGGGGGCCATACAGGGACGTGCGTCCGGTACCTTTCTGATCGGTCACTTAGGGAGCCCGATTGATCATAGCGGAAACAGGTCTGCACCTCCGTAATCTTCGAAACGGGAAACCATTACTCCTGGATACACGGATGTGGTATTCAGGCCACTCTATCCCACTGATTTCACATGACCCCTTGACGGAAGTGGTATGGACAGCCATCCTAGCTGCAGCATTCGTTCCGCATCCGCCGGGCCGGGAAAGAGGCTCACACGCCGTCCCACTTGAGGACATGACTGTTGAACTTTGAACGAGAGTTTTCTCCCCAGGGATCGTGCCGGATCGTGCAGTGCCAGATGTCCGAGCGATCGCTCGAGCACCGGCAGCGCGATATCTATGAGACCCACAAGCACCGGGCCTACGCCGTCGCCTATTACATGGTGGGGAACGAGATCGAGGCGGAGGAGGTCACGCAGGATACCTTTGTCCGCGCCTTCCGCGAGGCCGAGGAGCCGGACGGCCGCTGCGTCGACTGCGCCCTGGTGAACGAGCTTCGCGAGCGCATGCCGCTCGATGAGCAGGCCGCGTCGGCCGAAGCCGTTCCCGGACAGACTCTGAACGGGCGCAACGTCAAGCGCACCGAGTTGGAAGAGGCGCTCAAGGAACTGCCCCCGAACGAGCGCATGGTCTTCCTGCTCCGCGATGTCGAAGGCTACGATGCCGATCGTGTTGCCGCCCTGCTCGACATCCCGCGCCAGCAGGTCGAGCGCACACTCTTCTCCGCCCGTATCCGCATGCGCACCGCGCTCGCTAAAATGCACCGCCCCGCCGCCGCCGCGTAGCCCTCGCGCAAGCCCATCCGGACGAGTCCATCCCGCTGGGTAAATCATGGAAACGCATGCCATTCAGCCATCGGTTATCTCCCCTTTCCGCTGAGCACCGGCTTCGTTGGAGACTGACGCTTCTGCTCTTCCTCACGTTGTTTACCTCCAGGCTGTGGGCGCAGGCCGGGCCGCCGTTTCAAACCGATGATCCCACTCCCGTGGACTTCGGACATTACGAGGCATACATCTTCGGCACCGTCGATGCCACTCCGGTAGAGCTCGATTCCGCCGGCCCCGCATTTGAATTCAACTGGGGCGCCGTTCCCAACGTGCAGCTTCACGCCATCCTGCCCTTCGGCGCCGTCGTGCCCATGAACAATCCCGTCTATGCGCCCGCCGGCGCCGGTCCCAGCGCCTACGGACTCACTGACATGGAACTCGGCATCAAATACGGCTTCATCAAACAGACGAAGCATCGCCCGCAGATCGGCTCCTTCACCATGTTTGAAATCCCAACCGGCAGTTACTCTCGCGGTCTCGGCATCGGCAAGGTCTGGTACAAGCTGCCCATCTGGGTAGCAAAGGATTTTGGGCCGTGGAGCCTCGATGGCGGCCTCGGATACACGGTCGTCCCGCAGGATCAGTATCGAAATTTTCTCTACTGCGGATTTCTGGTGAAACGCGAAATCAACAAGAGGCTCGAGCTCTCCGCCGAAGTCTTCTCGCACGCGCGCGAAGGCACTGCCGCTGCGCAGACACAAGCCTCGACTCTGATCGACGCCGGCGGCTACTACCACTTCAAATCTCCCGGCCTCCAATTGCTCTTTGCCTACGGCCACTCCATCGCCGGGCAGACGGAGAACTACGCCTATCTCGGTCTCTACAAAACCTGGGGCAAGGACAAAGCGGCGCCAGACCCGATACAGCCGCCCGACCAATTACGCTAAACGAAACGCGTCCACGCGTGGCGTAGAGATTGGCCAAAATGCGAACAATTCGCATCCAGCCTTCTTCGATGAACATCGAACCAATCGATACGTGCAACTCACTGGAGGCCCGATTCAACATGACAACAGAAGAACAGCTATCAAACGCAGCACTGAATTCATGGAAGCTTGTCACCGGCCGTCTCGACGCGGCGCTGGCGCCGCTCAGTAACGAACAGCTCCAGAAACAGGTTGCTCCTGGGAAAAACCGCCTCTTCTATCTCATCGGCCATCTCACCGCCGTGCACGATCGCATGTTTGCCACGCTGGGGCTTGGCGAGCGAGTGCATCCGGAGCTGGACGAGGTCTACATCACCAATCCCGACCGCGCCCTCCCCGATCCCGTCTCTGCCGCCGACCTCAAAAAGGCATGGGGCGACGTCAACAGCAAGCTCACTGCCGCCTTCGAAAAGCTCACTCCGCAGCAGTGGCTGGAGAAGCATACCGCCGTCTCCGACGAAGATTTCGCCAAAGATCCCACGCGCAACCGCCTCGCTGTCTTGATGAGCCGCACCAATCACGCCGCCTTCCACACCGGCCAGGCAGCACTCATAAAATCATCGTAGACAATAAGGACATGGCGGACTCTCAGCTCTTCGACGTTAGAACCGGTTTACTCGACCACATCCGCGATCTGGCCGCTGCGTCGTCTTCGCTCGAAGCTCTGCAGACCGGAATCGTTGCGGCGATGGCGCAGCGCCTTCCTTACTTCAGTTGGACCGGCTTCTACATGCTCGACCCGGCTGATTCCGGGATGCTCGTCCTCGGCTCCTTCGTCGGCGCGCCCACACCGCATGTGCGCATACCCGTGACCCAGGGCATCTGCGGCGCTGCGGTGGCTTCCGGCGAAACGGTCATCGTGGACGATGTAGCCGCCGATCCCCGTTATCTCTCCTGCTCCATCGATACCCGG
>DASZLE010000044.1:0-70281 GCA_035552475.1 Occallatibacter sp. | reverse complement strand
TACAGGACGCGGCGATGGTTTTGGGCGCTTCCCCCCGGGTGCCGTCCGCCGCTTGCACGGCGGACTCTACCCGGGGCTATTCTCGCAGCATCCCTCCGGGATGCCCGATCCCTGCGTTACCGTCGCTTGTGCTCCGGGATGCCCGATCCCTGCGTTACCGTCGCTTGTCCCTCTGTACCTGCGTTTGCTAGCCTTCCAGAGGAACCCACGGAAGGAAACGCATTCATCACCATGCAAAACACTTATAACGGGCTCGAACTGCCGAAAGACGGGCAGCCCATCCAATACGCGAACGGCCAATTCAACATTCCTGACCATCCCATCATTCCCTTTATCGAGGGCGACGGCACGGGCCGCGACATCTGGAAGGCCTCGCAGCGTGTGTTTGACGCGGCCGTGGAGAAGGCCTACGGCGGCAAGCGCGCGATTCACTGGTTTGAGATTTATGCGGGCGAGAAGGCCTACCGGCAGTTCAGCACGTGGCTGCCGGACGAGTCCGTGGACGCGGCGCGCGACCTGCGGGTCTCCATCAAGGGACCGCTGACCACGCCGGTGGGTGGCGGCATCCGCTCGCTGAACGTGGCGCTGCGCCAGCTGCTTGACCTTTACGCGTGCGTGCGGCCGGTGAAGTATTACCAGGGCGTGCCCAGCCCGGTGAAGCACCCGGAAAAAGTGGACATCGTGATCTTCCGCGAGAACACCGAGGATGTGTACTCGGGCATCGAGTTCAAGGAAGGCTCGGCGGACGCGGGCCGGCTGATCTCGTTTTTGAACGACGACCTGCTCAAGGGCAGCAAGAAGAAGATTCGCCAGGATTCGGGCGTGGGCATCAAGCCCATGTCGATCTTCGGGACCAAGCGGCTGGTGCGTTACGCGCTTCGCCACGCGATCGAATCGGGCCGCAAAACGGTGACGCTGGTGCACAAGGGCAACATCCAGAAGTTTACCGAGGGCGCTTTCCGCGAGTGGGGCTACGAGGTAGCCACCGAGGAGTTTCGCGAGCACACCGTGACCGAGCGCGAGAGCTGGATTCTCGGCAACATCGAATCCAGGCCGGGCATCACCATCGAGGAAAACGCGGCGCTGATCGAGCCCGGCCTCGAGTTCGGCAACCAGGAGTTTCGCGAGGCCCTCTACGCCGAAATTCGCCAGACGCTGGATTCGATCGGCAAGACTCACGGCAACGGCGCCTGGAAGCAGAAGATCCTGGTCAACGACCGCATAGCGGACTCCATCTTCCAGCAGATTATTATTCGGCCGGCGGACTACTCGATCCTTGCTACTTCGAATCTGAACGGTGATTACATTTCGGATGCGGCGGCGGCGCAGGTTGGCGGGCTGGGGATTGCGCCGGGGGCGAACATCGGCGACGGGTACGCGGTATTTGAGGCGACGCATGGGACAGCGCCGAAGTACGCGGACAAGGACGTGATCAATCCGGGATCGGTGATTCTTTCCGGGGTGATGATGCTGGACTTTATCGGCTGGAAGGAAGCGGCCAAGATGATCGAAACGGCGATAGAGAAGACCATCCAGCAGAAGTTTGTGACGTACGATTTTGAACGGCAGACGGCGGGAGCGACGAAGGTGGGCACCAGCGAGTTTGCGACCCGGATTATTGGCAACATGCAAGGGCAGTGGTCAGTGGTCAGTGATCAGTAATGACCATTACGACATGCAGGGGCAGTGATCAGTGGTCAGTGGTCAGTGATCAGTAATGACCATTACGACATGTAGGGGCAGTGATCAGTGGTCAGTGGTCAGTGATCAGTAATGACCATTACGCGATTGGGTTCTCCATAGAGAGTGCTCGTAACCGTTTTGACTGGCGATCGCGCTCTCTGATGACTGAGCACTGACCACTGAGCACTGAGCACTGACCACTTTTTCCCCAAGGAGGGATTTTTATGCGTAAGAAGGTTTCGATTGTGGGCGCCGGAAACGTTGGCGCCACTGCCGCACACTGGATTGCAGCCAAGGAGCTGGCCGACGTTGTGCTGGTCGATGTGGTGGAAGGCATTCCCCAGGGCAAGGCGCTGGACCTGCTGGAAGCCATGCCGATCGAGAAGCGGGACGTGCACGTGATGGGGTCGAACGACTACGCCGCGACGGCGAACTCCGACATCGTGATTATCACCGCGGGCATTCCCCGCAAGCCGGGCATGAGCCGGGACGACCTGCTGCATACCAATTTCAAGATCATGTCGGACGTGGTGGCGAAGGTGGTGGCGCAGTCGCCGGAGTCGATCCTGATCGTGGTGTCAAATCCGCTGGATGCGATGGCGCAGGCGGCGTTCCGCCAGGCCGGCTTCAACCGCGAGCGCGTGATCGGCATGGCCGGCGTGCTGGATTCGGCGCGCTTCCGCACCTTCATTGCCGAGGAGTTGGACGTCAGCGTGGAGAACGTGACCGCGTTCGTGCTGGGCGGCCACGGCGACACCATGGTTCCGCTGGCGCGGTATTCCACGGTGGCGGGCATTCCCATTACCGAGCTGATTGCGGCGGAGCGCCTGGAGCAGATTGTGCAGCGTACGCGGGATGGCGGCGCGGAGATCGTGAAGCACCTGAAGACCGGCAGCGCCTACTACGCGCCCTCCGCGGCCGCGGTGGAGATGGTGGAGGCGATTCTGAAGGACAAGAAGAAGATCCTTCCCTGCGCCGCGTACCTTCAGGGCGAGTACGGCATCGAGGGGTTCTACATCGGCGTGCCGTGCAAACTGGGCGCGGGTGGCCTGGAGAAGATCATCGAGATCAAGCTTACGGCGGAAGAGGATGCGGCGCTGAAGAAGAGCGCGGCGGCGGTGAAGGAGCTGTGCGCGGTGATTGGGGTGTAGGAATAGGGAACAGGGAACAGGGAATAGGGAATAGGGAACAGGGAATAGGGGAATAGGGAATAGGGAATAGGGAATAGGGAATAGGGAATAGGGGGAATAGGGAATAGGGAATTTGGAACAGGCTCACGCCGTCCCTCCAGGACGGCGGCGATCTTGGGTTGGCGTGAGCACCCATCCTTTCCGCATGGAACGCGGAAAGGATGGGGCACGGACTTTCAGGCGACGCTCTCCAGCGGGTACTCATCCATGGTGAATCCATAGCACGAATTCACATGGCGCAGCAACGTGCGCAGCGCGTCCAGTGCATCGTCCTTTAGCGCTTTCAGCTCGTCCTCGTTGAGCTTTCTGCCGGTTGCGCGCGATTCCGCAGATCGCGCAGCCAGCACAAACTGGCTCGCCTTGAGCCAGTAAATCTCCTTCAACACTTCACAGGTGTGGCAGAAATGCCCGGTCATCGCCGGCCCTCCAGCAAGGGAATTGACCGAATCCGCACACCGCTCCCAAAACCGTGTGGGGCGAAGGAATCAGGTGTGGGGTTCGCGTTCGGGGCCCTAGACTTGCCTTCCGTTGAAGGGGTTTCATTTTTTAAAGGATGACGTGAGTCAAGGCACAACCAGAGGACAAGCAATTAAACCGGTAAATCGGCGACGACCCTGTAGCTTATAAGGGCGCCTGATTCGCCCCTTCACCCGCTTGGGTGCAAAGGCACTGCAAAAAGGTTGCTTCTTATGTCAGTTGGGTGACAGAGCGCCACAGGCCACGCTCTGTCTTCACGAGCGGAAGGGGAGTCTACTGGATTCCTTCGGTGATGGGTTCCAGATTGTCAGCATCCACTTCCGTTGCGGCGTGCTGATTAATCAGGTCGATGGTTAGTACGAAGCGGTGCCGGTTGTGCCGGCGGACGAGAGTGCCTTCAAGACCCTGGAGGGCGCCCGACTTGATGCGCACTCTCTGGCCTGCTACCAGATCGGTGAATGGCTCCATCTTGCACGCGGAAAGGCCTGACCGAAGGAAGTCGATGGCCTCGTCAGGAACCGGCAGTGGGGTGCGCTGATTGCCGACGATGTGCAGGACGCCGGGCGACTGGAGGACTTTGCCCCGCTCCCGATGGTCAATGCGCACGAACAGGTAGGAGGGGAAGAGCGGCAGAGTCAGGGTGACGCGCTGGCGGTTCTTCCATTGGCGCAGCGACTCATAGGTGGGGAGGAAGGACTCGACCTGGCGCATTTCAAGCTGCCTGGCCGCGGATTTCTCGTGCTGCGGCGTAGTAAATACGGCGAACCAGCTACGGGAGGCACATGGTTCTGAGGCTTCTATCGGAACAGGATGTAAGGCAACCTGTGCGGCAACAATGCCCATTATCTAACCTTTCCGAGCGCCGGAACGCCCGTTTGATCGGACCCAATTGCAGGTGAAGGCGCGCCAAAGAGACCGCTCGCCGTTCATGGTTCGTGGCGTGGGATGGACCAAGGCTTAGCGAATCAGCACTACACAGCGGGGGGAAACTGGCCAATCCGGTTTTATCTGCTGAAAACCGCGCTTCCGGATATTTCGGATCAGGCACCCCGCTAAAAGGTACGGGTCTTCCGCTTGTTTCTAAACGACTTCCGGAAGATCCTCCGGCGTTATTTGAAGTATAAGCAACCACTTGCAAAATTAAAAGCGGGAAATCGGCGGAGTTCGACCCTACGGTAATCTTCGCCTTTCATTTCCGTAATCGGATCCGATCCGCCGATGGAACCAGTTGGGTAGCCGAGGCTAGAAAACCGGGGTTCAGCAGCACAGGCTTGTTGTAAATGAGCCGGTTACCCTCGAGGTCCGAAATGGAACCTCCCGCCATCTCCAGGACGCATTGGGCGGCGGCCGTATCCCACTCCATGGTAGGGCCCTTGCGGAGGTAGATATCGGCGTTGCCTTCGGCCACGAGGCAGAACTTCAATGAACTGCTCATGGACACGAACTGGCATGCGTTGGCATCCACGCCGATCTTTTCAAGGTCAACCCGCATCTCCTCCAAGCATCCGCCGTGCGAACGGCTGACGATGACCCTGGGGGACGGATTGCGAATAGCCGCAGCCCGGATCGACGTCACGGCTCCCGTCTCTGCCTTGCTGGCGCCGGCGCCTTCGGCGGCAAAGTAGGTTTTGCCGATGGCCGGAGCATACACCACGCCGAGGACGGGGGAACCATTCCGCATGAGCGCGATATTGACGGTGAATTCGCCGTCGCGCCGGAGAAACGCCTTGGTCCCGTCCAGCGGATCCACCAGCCAGAACGATGGCCAGGCGCGCCGCACCTCGTAGGGAATCTCGGCGGACTCTTCCGAGAGGACCGGAATCCGGGGGGAAAGCGCGGCCAGCCCGTCGCAGATGATGTGGTGGGAGGCGAGGTCGGCCTGGGTAAGCGGGGAATCGTCCTTTTTGTATTTCACGGGGGGATCGGGTTCGGCGTAAATGGCCATGATGGCTTCGCCGGCGCGATGGGCGATTTCAACCACCGAGGGCAGGAGAGCAGCGAGTTGTGCGGCAGAAGGGCTGGGGGTCATTTCGTCTCCTCCCTATAGCCCGTAGCCATCGCTATAGCTCACTCCGGTCCAGCCTGGGAGGTTATTGTGCAACATCGACAGAATCCGATCCACGCATTCCTCAGGTTTCAGGAACTGTGTTTCCAGCCGCAGTTCCGGCGAGAGCGGCGGTTCATATTCGCTATCGATGCCGGTGAAGTTGGCCAGTTCTCCGCGGCGCGCCTTGGCGTAGAGGCCCTTGGGGTCGCGGCGCTCGCATATTTCCAGCGGCGTATCGATGAAGATCTCCCTGAATTCCTCCTGCCCGAAACGCGAACGCGCCAGCTCGCGCTCGGCCCGGTAGGGGCTGATGAACGATACGATCACGATCAGTCCCGCATCGACGAAGAGGCGAGCGACCTCCGTGACGCGGCGGATGTTTTCCACGCGGTCGGCTTCAGTGAACCCCAGGTCGCGGTTGAGGCCGTGGCGGACGTTGTCGCCGTCAAGGAGGTAGGTGTGCCTGCCGGCGGCAAACAGACGCTTCTCCAGCAGGTTTGCGATGGTGGATTTGCCGGAGCCGGGGAGGCCGGTGAACCAGAGGCAGACGGGCTTCTGCAGCTTCTGCTGCGCGCGCACGTTCTTGTTCACGTCCACCGACTGCCAGTGGATGTTGGCGGCGCGGCGCAGGGAAAAATCGATCATGCCGGCGCCGACGGTCTGATTGGTCAGCCGATCCACGAGGATGAACGACCCCAGCCGGCGGCAATGCTCGTACGTTTCAAACGGAATGGGCCGGTCAATGGAGATGTTGACCACGCCGATCTCATTCATGTGCAGGCCGCGGGAAGCAAGATGGCTGCCGGTTCTCGCGTCCACCTGGTACTTGATGGAAGTGATGGTGGCAGCAGCCTGGCAGGTATGGATTTTGAAAATGTAAGACCGGCCGCTGATCAGATCGTGCTCAGAGAGGGAGAGAATCCTGGCTTCGAACTGATCGCTCAGCTCCAGCGGCTCCGACGCCGAGGAAATCACGGTTCCGCGGCTGACGTCGACCTCGTCCTCCAGGCACAGCGTGACCGACGAACCGGCGGAAGCCGACTCCTGTTCGCCCTTCCAGACCACGATGGAGCGGACGCGCGTTTCCATGCCGCCGGGGACGATGCGGATGCGATCGCCGCTCCTTACCTGGCCGCTGGCGATGCGCCCGCAGAACCCGCGAAAGGTATGATCGGGGCGGTTCACCCACTGGACGGGCATGCGGAATCCGGCCTCGGCAACGCCCTCGTCAACATCGATCTCTTCCAGGTACTCCAGGAGCGTCGATCCCTGGTACCACGGAGCTTTGGAGCTGGGCTGGGCCACGTTGTCGCCATCGAGCGCGGATACCGGAACGGCCAGGAACGACGTGATGCCCAGCTCGCGGAGCAGCGGCTGCATCTCCGCGACAATCTGGTTATAGACTTCCGCGTTCCAGTCGACCAGGTCCATCTTGTTCACCGCCATGGCCACGTGGCGGATTCCCATCATGGCCACGATGCGCGCGTGCCGGTGGGTCTGCACCTGGAGGCCTTTACGCGCATCCACCACGAGCACGGCCGCATCGCAGGTGGAGGCGCCGGTGGCCATGTTGCGCGTGTACTGTTCGTGGCCGGGCGTATCGGCGACAACGAACCGGCGGCGCGGCGTAGCGAAAAAGCGATAGGCAACGTCGATGGTGATGCCTTGCTCGCGTTCGGCCTGCAGGCCGTCGAGCAGCAGGGCCAGATCCACTTTTTCGCCCTGCGTGCCGTAGCGCCCGGAGTCCCTTTCCACCGCGGAAAGCTGGTCTTCGAAAATCTGCTTGGTCTCCCAAAGGAGCCTGCCCAGCAGCGTCGACTTGCCGTCATCGACACTTCCGCAGGTAATGAATCGGAGAGTATTGCGCATCAGGAAGTAGCCTTGTGTGGTTGATTCGGGGATGGGCAGGTGCGGCACAATGGACCAAGCCCAGGCAGTTCATGCGTACGGGCGGGGAAGCTCTACCTGCAGCATGAGGATGGTTTCTACCTCAACTACTTGAGACAAGTTTAGCATCGGCTATGGGTTGAATCGGCGCAGGGAAGGAATGAACCACAATGCGGTCGCGTCGCCGCAGAATCAACTTGCCGCCTGCGCCTCGTGAAAATGCCGCCACACAATGTCTACCGCCTCCGGGCTATCTTGTCTTCAAGCCAGGAGCGCAGGACCTCATCGGCGCGGCGTTGCCACCCTTGTCCGGTTGCGCGCAGTCCCTCGGCCACTTCAGGCGAGAGGCGAATCGAGATGGGAACTTTGCGTGGCGACTTTTGCGGGCCGCGCGTGCGAATCGATTGGAGAACTTTGCGCTCGGATTCAGGAAGCGCCGAGAATGGAATCGCTTCGGCGGCGTCTTTTGCGGTGAGCTCGCGAACCTCGCCTTCGGAATCAGTCAATGGTTTGCGCCTTGCCATATCGTTGCGCCTCCCTCTTGTTGGTCTTCCGGAAACTGATAACGCGAATTCCATCGTGTTGCGGAATGTAGCAAAGAAGATGGAGGCGTTTATCCAGGTATCCGACGGCGATTCGCCGCATTTCGCCCTTGCGCAGTTCTGTATTGAAAACCGCAGTGTCAAAGTCGAAGTCGGCGGCGCGATCGAACGACAGCCCGCGTTCCCGGATGTTGCGTTCGTTCTTGGCCGAATCGTACGTGATGGCCACGATTATTGTATATGCAATTTGCTTCACTTGACAGGAAATCTAATTAACGGAATTAGTCGCGGCCGCCTCGTGAAAATGCCGCCACACAGCCTCCGCCGTCTTTTTCGGCACAACCGCTGCGAGCGACTCCACCGTCGCCTGCTGCACATCGCGCAATGACCCGAAGTGCGTCAGCAGGCGCTGCCTTGTTTGCGCACCCACGCCAGGGATGTTGAGCAGTTCGGAGTCTCGATCACGCATAGACCTCCGCTGCCTGTGGTAGCCAACAGCAAAGCGGTGGCTTTCATCGCGGATCATCTGGATGAGATGGAGAACAGGCGAGCGGCGGTCGAGAACAATGGGCTCCTCCTCCGCGCCGTAGAGGTAAATGACCTCTTCTTTTTTGGCGATGGCGGCCAGCGGCTGCGATGTGAGGCCAAGCGATTCGAGGGCATCGGCCGCGGCGTGAAGCTGCCCCAGGCCGCCGTCGATAAGGATCAGCGACGGCATGGTCTTCGGCTCTTTGGAGGGTTTGGGGTCAGGAGCTAAAGCCCCGGTATCTTTTGCGTCGGTTTCGGCACGACGGAAGTCGTGCCCTGTTACAAAGCCCTTGCCGGTCGAAGTTGTCGTTGGAGTTTGCCCAGCCTTGCAATTCTCGAGGATGCGCCGATAGCGCCGGTGAACCACCTCGCGCATCGAAGCAAAGTCGTCGACGCCGAGCACCGTCATCACCTTGAATTTGCGGTACGCGGCCTTGTTCATCTTGCCGTCTTCCCACACCACCAGCGAGGCGACGGTCTCCGCGCCCTGGATATGCGAGATGTCGAAGCATTCAATGCGGCGGGGCAGCTCGGGCAGCATCAGCGCGTCGGCCAGCGCCTCCTGAATGGCCTTGCGCGAGGGCTCGAGAACGCGGAAGCGCTGCGTATACGACTGGCGCGCGTTCTGGCCGGCGAGGTCGACCAGCGAGCGCTTCTCGCCGCGCTGAGGAACGGCAATCTCCACGCGGCGGCCTACGCGCTCCGTCAGCAGCGCCGCCAGAGTCTCGCGATCGGCGAAGTCCGTCGGCACCAGAACGCTGCGCGGAACGTAAGGCTGGTCGATGTAGAGCTGCTTCAGCAGGGAGTTGAAGACGGCGCCGGGGTTGAATTGGGGTTCGTCGGCTTCGGCCCTGTCCCCGGTCCCCAGATGCGAGGGACCGGGGGCACCCAAGTTCGCGGTGGCGCCGGCCTCCCGAAATGCAGGTCCTTCGCTGCGCTCAGGATGACGGCCTTCATTTGAGTTTTCGGATTCGACAGCGATGGCGTCCAATAGCTCGCGAAGGTCTTCCCAGAAGAATTCCCGCCGGTCCACAATCTTGCCGCCGCGCACGTGGAAGAGGTTCACTGCCAGGGAGCCGGCCTCGAAGTGGTAGCCAAAGACGTCGGCGTCGTCGTCCTGCTCCACGGTGGCGATGCGCTGTTTCTCCTGGAGCTGGTGGACGGTGGAGAGCTGATCGCGCAGGCGGGCTGCGGCCTCAAACTGCTGGGCTTCGGCGGCGGCCATCATGCGCTGGGTGAGCGTGCGCTCGAGCTCGCCCTGCTTGCCTTCAAGGAAGAGCTGTGCGTCGCGCACCGCCTGGCGGTACGTCTCCGGAGTGGTCAGGCCTTCCACGCAGGGCCCCAGGCAGCGGTGGATGTAGTACTCGAGGCAGGCGCGCGGGTGGAACCGCGACAGATCGACCTTGCATGAGGGCAGCAGGAAGCTGCGATGGATCAACTCGGCCACGCGGTAGGCCAGGTTGCCGGGGAAGTAGGGACCGTAATAGGCAGAGCCATCTTTGCGCAGGCGGCGGGTGACGAAGACTTTGGGGAAGCGGTCGGCCAGCGTCAGCTTGACGAAGGGGTAGGTCTTGTCGTCGCGGAGCAGGATGTTGAAGCGCGGCTTGCGCTGCTTGATCAGGTTGTTTTCGAGCGCGAGGGCCTCGTGTTCATTCGCGACGAGGATGTAGTCGAGGTCGATGGCCTCGCGCATGAGCGAGCCGGTTTTGGCGTTGGCCTGGTTCGCTTCAAGCAGGTAGGAGCGGACGCGCGAGCGGAGGTTGTTGGCCTTGCCCACGTAGATGACCTCGCCCTCGGCGTTCTTGTAGAGATACACGCCGGGCCCCGTGGGGAGAGTGCGGATTTTCTCGTAGAGGTCCATTTGAGCGGCAAGCCCGCAAAGGCGCAAAGCCTTATTTTAGGGGACGTTGATTGGATGACCGGGGAAGGGAAAAGGCTCTGCTCGCCCGGTCCGCCCCACGCAATACCGTATGTCTGTGTCAACGTGTGCTAGGATCGACCCTCCGGATATCTTCCATGAACCGAATCGCAATCGCAGGACTGCTCGTTGTTCTCGTGACCGCCCCGATCCTCGCCGCACAGCAGAACGCCGCAAACCCCAAGCCTGGAATCCCATCCGTTCAGGCGCCGTTTGCCTCATTGAAGCCGTCTGCGACATTCAAAATCGGAGCAACCGCGGACTGGGTGCTGGTGACAAGCGATTCCGTTTGGGTTGCCGGCTCAAAACCATATTCCGTGCAGCGGATCGATCCTGCGACGAACCGTATGGTGGCAAAGATCAAACTCTCCGGGGAGGCCTGCTCCGGCCTGACCTTCGGATTCGGCAGCGTGTGGGTTCCTGTCTGCGGCAAGGAGCCTGCGCTTGTACGGGTCGATGTCAGCACAAACCGAATCGGCGCGGTTCTTCCCATTGCGCCGGCCGGACCGGAGGGAGGAATTACCGCCGGCGGCGACAGCATCTGGATGGTGACGGACAAGGCCGGCGGGACGCTGAGCCGCATTGATCCCGCAACGAACACGGTGGGTCAGAAGATCGCCCTCCCGGCTGGCTCCTATAACCCGCTGGCCACGGGCGGCACAGTTTGGATCACGGGGCACGACAAAAACCTGCTGACCGCGGTGGATGCCGCCAGCGGTAAACTGCTCGCCTCGATTCGTGTGGGCCCGAATCCCCGGTTCCTCGCCTCCGGCGGCGGTGCTGTCTGGACCCTGAACCAGGGCGATGGATCTCTGACGCGCGTCGATATGGATAGCCGGAAAGTGACGGCCACCGTTGCCTTGGGTATTCCCGGTGCGGGCGGCGACCTGGACTATGGAATGGGTTTCGTCTGGGCAACGGCGATGGATTTGCCGATCACCGCCGTGGATGCAGAGACCAAACAGGTGCGGAGGCAGTGGGTCGGTCCAGGCGGTGATTCCCTGCGCTTTGGGTTTGACTCCGTATGGGTAACGGATTATCACCGGGGATTGCTATGGAGGATTCCCGTCGAGGCAGTGTTTGCAGATACTTCTGCCGCCGGAAAATGACTCGCTGCTCCGGAAGTCCTTACCGGGAAGGTAAACTTTACACGATTTATTGATCTTCGCAACTGAACCGTGCCTCGGCATAAGTCATTTATGCACTATTACTTGCGACCAGCGTGACGTTTGGTCCGCAGAGTGCATCTTACGAGATGAAAGACCGAGGTGTCGGCGGGTGGGCTATTGCCGGCCAGGAGGATACAAAGCGTCATGAATTCTCGAATTGGACTTTGCACTGGACTTTGCGTTGCCGCATTGACTTTAGCGGGGGTAACGGGCTGCTCGACGAAGAATTACGTGCGCAACCAGACCGCTCCGCTGGTGGACAAGACGAACAGCCTGGAAGACAAAACAGCCGAGAATAACCGCAACATCCACGAAACCGACGAGCGCGCGCAGGCCGGCATCAAGCAGGCGCAGGGCGCGGCGGACCAGGCCACCCAGAATGCGCAAGGCGCGCAAAAATCTGCCGGCGACGCGGATACGGCGGCCAACGACGCCGTGCACCGGGCCGACTCGCTGGACCAGGTGGTGAAGGGATTGGACAACTATAAGTCGATCGCGGACGTGTCGGTGACGTTCGGATTCGACAAGGCAGTGCTGACGTCAGACGACAAGCAACAGCTGGATCAGCTTGCGTCGCAGCTGGGTTCGCAGAAGAGCTTCATTCTGGAAGTGACGGGTGGGACGGACTCGACCGGTTCCGCCGAATACAACTACGGGCTGAGCAATCGGCGCGCGGACGCGGTGGTGCAGTACCTGGCCGCGAAGTACGGCGTGCCGGCGCACCGGTTCTACCTGATCGGGATTGGCAAGGACCAGGAAGTGGCTCCCAACGACACGGCGGATGGACGGAAGAAGAACCGCCGGGTTGAGATCAAGATGCTGACCAACATGGCGCCGGACAATGGAACGCAGGCGCAGGCTTCGCCGTCAGGGCGTTAACGCGGCGTTTCGGTAGCTGGATCGGAAGAGGCCCCCTTCGCGGGGCCTCTTCTTTTTTGGGTCGCGAAATAGCCGGCCGAGATGGGATGTGGCCGGAGGAGAAGGCGAGGCGACGTGGCGCAGCGCGATCGCATCTAGTTTGCGCATGATACGGAAACTGAAGAGCGGTGAGTACCGGTTGTATTCGCGAAAGAAGGATGAGGCGGGCAAGCGCAAGAACCTGGGCACATTTTCCAGCCGCGAAAAGGCAGAAAAGCACGAGCGCGAAGTGCAGTACTTCAAGAAGCATTGAGAAGCAGGGAATAGGGAATAGGGAATAGGGAATAGGGAATAGGGAGTAGGGAATAGGGAATAGGGAATAGGGAGTAGGGAGTAGGGAGTAGGGAATAGGGAATAGGGAATAGGGAGTAGGGAATAGGGAATAGGGAGTAGGGAGTAGGGAGTAGGGAGTAGGGAGGAGAAGGGCGTCGACGGATGGCGGAGACGAAGAAAGCATATGCGGCGAAGAGTTCGCATTCATTCGGGAAATCGTATTGTTCGAAGCGATGGGTGAAGGATGTGAAGACGGATTCGACGCATCCGCGAGAGGGGCTGTTCAAGAAAGATGCGGCAACGATTGCCCGCGAGCTGGCGTCGAAGAAAGTTTCGCCGAAAGGGCCCGGCTCGGGAATGCGGATGTTGACCTACTACCTCAACCGGGGCGGCAAGGGGCTGAGCGCGTCTCGCCGAAAGGTGCTGGAGCATGCGAAGGAACTGCTGTCGCAGAAGGTGAAGGACGCGAAAAAAGACAGGGAGTAGGGAATAGGAAGCAGGAAACAAAAGGCAGACGGCAAAGACCAGGTCGATGGGACAGGAAGGAGGGACAGATGCCGGAGGAAGAGACAGTACAGAAAGCAGAGGAAGATCTTAGAGAAGGCAAGTCGCCGAGTACGGCGGCGGGCGAGTTTGTCCATGAGGAAATTGATCACGTGCGCGAAGGCAAGCATGGCGCGCGATCGCCGAAGCAGGCGATTGCGATCGGGCTGAGCAAGGCGCGGCGGGCTGGAATTCCGCTGGAACCGCCGAAGAAAGGCAAGACGAGCGACGAGACGCGGCAGAAGGCCGAGCACGATTACGAGAAGGGACAGAAGAATCCGCAGACCGAGGAGAAGGGCGGGACACGCGGGCGGGCGCGAGAGAAGGCGTTGAAGCGGGAGCCGAAGTCGAGCGCGAGCCATGCGGCGCTTTCGCGGCAGGCGAAGAGCGCGGCGAAGAAGCGGAAGAGCGGCTAGGCGGGCTTTCGTGGTATCCCAGGTCTCAAAAGCGAGACCTGGGGCACACCCGAAGTTCGAGATGGAGTTTGCGAAGAACAACCGCAGATTCTTCGTCGCTGCGCTCCTCAGAATGACAGCTTTGTTTGTAATGACTGCTGATTGTAATGCCAGATGTTTGTAATGCCAGATGTTTGTAATTCCAGATGTTGTGATTCCAGATGTTTGTAATGCCAGATGTTTGTAATTCCAGATACTTCTGATTCCACATATTTGTAATGACCGCGTGCTTCTCAGGCGAGCTGACTAGGCGTTGCCGAAGCGCTGGCCGCGGTGTTCGCGGCCGACCCACGCCATGAGCGACGCCACGGTGAAGACCACGATGGCGGTGAGGGCGAGGGCCGCGGAATAGCTTGTGTGCTGCGCGTAACGGGCTTCAATGTAGCCGGAGAAGCTGGCGATGAATCCGGCGCTCTGGTAGGCGAAGCCGGGCAGGAGAGCGCGAACGGAGTCGGGCGAGAGCTCGGCCAGGTGGGCGGGGATGATGCCCCACGCGCCCTGCACCATGAACTGCATGAAAAAAGCGCCGGCAATCAGCAGTGCCTGGTTGGGCGCGTAGGCCCAGACAGGGATGAGCACGGCTCCGAGGATGAAGGCAACGATGATGGCGCGGCGGCGGCCCATGCGGTCAGAGAACCCTCCAAAGACCAGGCCACCGGCGATGGCGCCGACGGCGGAGATGCCGGTGATGACTGCGACGCGCTGCGGGGTGAAGTGCCACTGGCTTTGCAGGAATGTCGGGTACAGGTCCTGGGTGCCGTGGGAGGCGAACATCATTGCGGTGAGAAAGAGCAGCAGGTAGAGGAAGAGTTTCCAGTGGGAGAGGACCTCGCGGTGCTGCTGGGCCCATGAGAGCGTGTGGACGTTGCTCTGTTGCCAGACGGTTGACTCTTTGACGCAGAAGACGATGTAGAGCACGAGGGGAATGGCGGGGGCGCTGGAGAGGATGAAGAGCCAGCGCCAGCCAAGGCGGTTGAAGCAGAAAAAGTAAAAGACAGCAGCGAGGACGTTGCCGGCAGCGTAGCCCTCCTGGAGGACGCCGGAGAGCAGGCCGCGGCGGGCGGGGGGCGCGCTCTCCATTGCGAGCGAGGCGCCAACGCCCCATGTGCCTCCCATGACGATGCCGAAAAGGCCACGGACGATGAGCAGGGTGGTGAAGTTGGGGACGAGGCCGGTGAGGACGCCGGCGATGGCGAAGAAGCCCATGTTGATCATGAGCGGCCGGCGGCGGCCATAGCGGTCAGCGAGGAGGCCGAACAGGAAGCCGCCAAGCGGGCGGCAGATCATGGTTGCGGTGATGAGGAGGGAGGCCTCGGCGACGGACTTGTGGAACTCGTGCGCGATGGCGGTGAGGCAGAAGGTGATGAGAAAGAAATCGAAGGCGTCAAGGAGCCAGCCGGAGAAGCCGGCGATGACGGCGGGAGGGTGGCCGGCGGACTCGGGTTGCGGGGCGCCGGGCTGGCTGGGGGCGGACTCGAAAGGGGGCATGAAACGTCCTCGGCGAGAAGGAACTCCCTCACGCTAACAGACCGCGGGCGGCGATGGGGAAACGAAGTTGGGCCGCCACAGGGCGATGTCAGGAGATTGTCAGATTGAAAGTACCGGGCCACCCGAATACCAGACGAATCATCCAAATAGCCCGGAAAAGCATGCGCGTGCGCAACCATGCCGCACAACCGAAGGCGACGGACCAACCGGACCAGTTTCTGGTACGGGCCAGAGTGTATGTGCGGAGGAGTGGGATCCCATCGGAGGAGTGTGACCCGGAACCTCGGGATTTGCCGAATGCCGTTGAGGGCGAGCGGGCGCGCAAACAACAAGGAGAACAGAGATGTACTTCCCCCATATTTTGGCCAGGACAAATGCCTGTCAGGCTTCAGGAGCAACGCATACACGAGTAACCCTCAGGACATTGTGGGTTTTGATGCTGGCAGCGATGATGCTGCCGGCTGCAGCATGGGCGCAATTTCAAGGTTCCATCCAGGGAACGGTAACGGACATCCAGGGCGGCGTGATTCCGAACGCGAACGTGACGCTGACCAACGTTGACACCAACGAGACCAAGACGACGACCACAAACGGAGCGGGCGTGTATAACTTCGGCGCGCTGCCGTCGGCGAAGTTCCGGCTGGTGGTGGCGGCCAACGGATTCCAGACGAAGACGCTGGAAAACGTGCAGATTATCCCCGAGCAGGCGAACGCGATCAACGTACACCTTGCTGTTGCGGCTGCGGCAACCACGGTGACGGTGAATGCCTCAACCCTTCCGCTGATGGATACGGAGACGCCGAATATCGGCGGGACGATCAGCGCGAACCAGATTGAGCATATGCCGTCGTTCGGGCGGGATGTGTTTCAGTTGACGAACCTGGCGCCTGGCACCACGGGCGACCAGTCACAGTCGGCAGGCGGGGGAACGTTCAGCCTGCCAGGCACGCAGGGGCCGGGAGGTCCGGGGGCAAACACGGGCATTTTCGCCACGGAAAACGGCCCACAGACGCTCGCCGCCGGCGGGCAGTACGAAAGCAATGGAATTTCGGTGGACGGAATCTCAACCACCAGCGCGGTGTGGGGTGGAACCTCAGTGGTGACGCCGTCGGAAGAGTCAGTGGATAACGTGAAGATTGTGTCCACGGGCTATGACGCCGAAAACGGTCGATTCAGCGGCGCGCAAATTGAAGTCACATCGAAGAGCGGAACCAACACGGTCCATGGGAGCGCGTTTTTCCAAGGGTGGCGGCCGGGTCTGAATGCCTATCAGCGGTATAACGGGCCGGGCTCGCTCACTGCGGGCACGCCTTCAAGCCGTGGTCTGCTGAGGGACTCGCAGCAGTTCAACCAGATGGGCGGCAGCGTGGGCGGTCCGTTATGGAAGAATCATGTCTTCGCATTTTTCGCTTACGAGACGGAGCGCAACAACTCCCAGGTGACGGGCACCGGATGGTACGACACATCCGCATTCGACGGGCTGGCGCCCTCCGGGAGTATCGCATCCACGTTTCTAGGCTTCCCCGGGGCGGGCGTGAGCTCGAGCGGAATGATTGCCTCGACCTGCGCGGAAGTCGGCCTCACGGAAGGATCGAACTGCATCACTGTTCCGGGGCAAGGATTGAACATTGGTTCGCCGCTGCACACGCCGCTGGGGAGCCAGGACCCCGGCTGGACCAGTCCTACAAACCCCGGCGTGGGAGGTGGATTGGATCCAAGCGTCGCCGACATCGCCAACTTCACCACGGTCAATCCGACTACGGTCGTCGATCAGCAATACAATGGCCGGCTTGACGCCGACGCCACTAACAAGGATCACCTGACGTTCGCTATCTATTGGATTCCCGTGGATCAGACTTACTACAACGGCACGGACAGGGCGTACAACCTGTGGCATCACTCGGGGCTCAACGATGCATTTTCGGGCATCTGGAACCACACGTTTTCTCCTTCTTTTCTGAATGAAGCGCGTGCCAACGCGGCGGGTTGGAGATGGAATGAGCTGGCAAGCAATCCACAGGCGCCATTCGGCCTTCCGACCGATTCGATTGGGACCATCGGCACCCAGAATCTAAGTTCATTTGGCGTTGGCACCGGCAGTCCAAGCATCCTGAACCAGTGGACCTACAGCTACCGGGATGTCGCCACCAAGGTGCTGCGCACGCATAGCATCAAGTTCGGCGGCGAAGTTACGCGCCTCTATTACCTAAATGCCAATCCTGGGGCCGCTCGCCCCGCCTTCAACTTTTTCAACATATGGGATTTTCTGAATGACGCTCCACAATCGGAGTCGGGGACGTTCGACCCTACCACCGGAACTCCCACGCTTGCACGGCAGGATAACCGCGAAGACCTGTGGGGTTTCTTTGTGCAGGACGACTGGAAGGCCAAGCCTTCTCTCACCATCAATGCCGGGCTTCGCTATAGCTACTTCGGCCCGCTGGATTCCAAAGAGAACAACCTGTTCAAGGTGCGTTTCGGCACGGGTTCGGACATGCTGACCGGCATGACGCTTCAGAAAGGCGGAAACCTGTGGAACCCCCAGCACCTGAACTTCGGTCCGGAGTTTGGATTCGCATTCACGCCCGATGCGCTCCATCAGCGCTTTGTGGTGCGCGGCGGGTTTGGACTCAACTATAACGAAGAGGAGATTGCCATCTCGGCCAACGTTTACGGCAACCCGGGATTGACCGTTTCGCCCACCTTCAATCTGAGCACGCCCAGCTCCCCCAACCCCGGCATCGTGTATGCAATCCCCAGCGATCCGCACTCGCTATACGGCTATCCGCCCAATCCCAATACGATTGAAACCCCTGGTCCGAATGGCCTGCCGACAACTGGCCAGGTCGGCGTCACTGCTTTTCCCGAGAATCTGAAGACCATGTACACGGAGCATTTCTCACTGGACACGCAGACCGACCTGGGCCGGCAGTGGGTTTTGTCCGTGGGCTACCAGGGCGCCCTGGCGCGGCACACCTACTTCCATTACGACGAGAATGCGGTAGCTTCAGTCAAAGGAATTCCGCTCAATCCGCAAGTTAACAGTGTCAATTACTTCGATAACATCGGGCACGGCAGTTACAACGCCATGGTTGCGGAGTTGAAGCATCAGATGGCGCACCAGTTCCTGCTCGACGCACAGATTACCTGGGCCAAAAGCATGGATAGCAGCTCGGCGCCCTACGAGGAGCAGGATTACCCTTATGATTCGAGCTTGAACTGGGGGCGCTCCGACTACAACATCAACAACCAGGTGAGGATCTACGGACTGTGGCAGCCGGTGATCTTCCGCGGCGGCCACGCATGGGCAGAGAAGATTGCAGGCGGATGGTCGCTGAGCGGGATTCTGAGCCTGCATAGCGGGTTCCCATGGACGCCGGTGTATGACAGCACCGTAGGCAATCTTTACTGCTCCACGTGCAGTTACACCCAGACACTGCCCGCGGCGTATCTGGGCGGCGCGGGGCACGCTACCAGCAACGACGCGTACAAGTCCGGCCCTGGCGTGGGCAGCGGCGTAAACAAGAATTTCCCCAACGGCGGCCTGGCGTATTTTGTGCCGCCGACGCTGACACCCGCGCCGGTATTTCCGGCAACCGGCGGCGTACCGCCTCAGGCTCCGGGCATCCGGCGTAATTCGTGGACTGGGCCTGGCTACCGAGATGTGGATGCATCGGTGAGCAAGACCTTCGGCATGCCCTACTGGAAGCGCGAGGGAGCAGGCATTGAGGTTCGCGCGGACGCATTCAATTTCTTTAACAACCTGAACTTCAAACCCGCGGGCCAATCCGCGGGGGGAGGCATCGCCGATAACATCCTGTCGCCGAGTTTCGGACAGGATAATCAGGCGCTGGGCTCGCGCACGGTGACGCTGCAGGCGCGGTTCCAGTTCTAAGGCAGGAAAAGCGAGAGCGACGCAGGCGAGCAGTGCAGCAGGCTCTGCTCGCCGCATTGTTTTTAGCGGGCTGTTGATTTGGATGGACAAGCGAAGGAGAATCGCATGGCGCGAGCGAAGACATGGCTGGTTGCTGTTCTGCTGTTGGCCGGAATGCTGGCTGGAGTTGGTGCGGCAGCGCAGGAGACGGTAAAGATTGATGCGCAGGCGCAGGGAACGCCGTTTCCGCATTTTTGGGAGGAAATGTTTGGCTCCGGACGCGCCATTCTCACGCTGCGCGAGAGCTATCGCGAGGACCTGCGCGCGGTGAAGAAGGTTGCGGATTTTCGCTACGTGCGATTCCACGCCATCCTGCACGACGAAGTGGGCGTGTACAACGAGGACGAGCATGGCAATCCTGTGTACAACTTTGCGTACGTGGACCAGATCTACGACGGCCTGCTGAAGAACGGAGTCAAGCCGTTTGTGGAGATCAGCTTCATGCCGAAGAAGCTGGCGTTTAATCCGGATGCGCTGCATCCGTTCTGGTACAAGCAGAATGTGTCGCCGCCGAAGAGCATGGACCGTTGGGACGACCTGATGAAGCAATTCGCGCAGCACCTGGTGGACCGGTACGGGATCGATGAGGTTGCCACATGGTATTTCGAAGTGTGGAACGAGCCGAATATCGATTTCTGGGGTGGAATACCGCGGCAACGATCGTACTTCGACCTTTACGCGCACACGGCGCGGGACCTGAAATCAGTGAGCCCACGCTTGCGTGTGGGAGGGCCGTCGACAGCGGCAAGTGCGTGGGTAAGCGACTTTCTGAAGTTCGCATCGGAGAATCACGTCCCGGTGGATTTTGTCTCGACGCACGCATACGCCGATGACACGACACTGGATCTTTTCGGCCGAAACGAGGACATTCCCATGGACGAGCGCGTGTGCCGGGCCGTGGCAAAAGTGCATGACGAGATCAAGCAGTCAAGCACGCCGGATGTTCCATTGTTCCTGACCGAGTGGAACGTGCAGGGGAACCATGAATCGCGCGATACGATTTTCGTGGGGCCGGCGCTGGCGAACACGGTGCGTCAGTGCGACGGACTCGTGGACATGATGTCGTTCTGGACATTTTCCGACGTGTTTGAAGAAGGCGGGCCGATTGCACGGCCGTTTGCGGGGATGTTCGGACTGCGGGCGAAGGGCGGCATCAACAAGCCTTCGTATTACGCCTATGGGCTGCTGCACGAACTGGGCGACCAGCGGATCGCGAACCAGTCGCAGGATACGATCGTGACCAAGACGAGCGGCGGAGGATTGGCGATTGCAGCGTGGAACCTGGTGGATCCGGGCGAGCAGGGATCGCCGAAGAGCATTCATCTTGTTTTCGCCGATGTGCCGCCGAACGCAAAGGTAACGATGGAGCGCGTGGACCAAGCGCATGGGAACGTGCTGCCGCGGTATCGAGCATTGGGGAGTCCGGTGGATCCGACTGCGGCGCAGGTGGAAGAGTTGAACCGGGAAACGGCGTTGCCGATGCCATCGGAAATGATTCTTCACGATGGAGCGCTGGATCTGGAGCTTTCCCCGAACACGCTGGCACTGATCAAGGTGCAGAAGTAGAACAGTTGTCAGTATTCCAGTTGTCGGTACGAGATGTTGCGGAACCGGCGACGCGGACCCGCAACAAAACTCTCACGCGGCTTCAGCGCGCGGCGGCACAAAGGCGAAGTCTTTGCGCATCGCCTTGAGGGCGGCCTTGCTGCGCGGAACCTCGTGAAGGAGCAGTTCGGCGGACTGCACCAGCGTATTGGAATGGAACCACTGCTGCATGACACCGTGGTGCAAGCAGTTCAGCACCGAAAGCAGGGACATTCCCTGGTGGTGCGCCATCCATTCGCGCACAATCTCGCCGTTTTGCACGCCAGTGGTGTAGTCCACCGACTCGTAGAAGCCGTACGGGCCCAGCCATCCCGCGGACGCCATTCGCCGCAGGTTGCGCAAGGGCTCAACGGTGTCCACTTCGAGAGCGAGGAACGTGGAATAGGGCGACACGACGGGTCCGGCGGTAGCGTCCCAGAAGACCGCGACCTGCGGTATTCCATACGCCTGGTAATGATAGTGGCCAGCGTCATCACGCCGTGCCGCGCCGGATTCGGAGATGCCCCAGGGAAGCCCAATGGATCGCGCAAATTCCTGTTGGACGCGAACGCACGCCGTCATGGTATGGGAGATGAGGGTGTTGGGAAATGTACGCATCCACAAAGACGGCATCATGTATTCGAACATTGTGCCGGTCCACGACATAACGACGGGTGTACCGAAGGCATAAGAATAATCGCGGGCCAGCCTGAACCAGTTCTTCTGCGCAAGGTCGCCGCGGGCGATGGCGATGAAGGTGGCGAGGCGAGCTTCAGAGGCGAGCATGTCGTAACACGCTTCATGGAGTTTCTGATTACGCACGTCATAGCCGATGGAGAGCACGCGCCGGCCTGGGCTGACGAGGAAGGCAAACTCGGAATCCGCGGCAAAACGCTCCACCTGATGGGCGATGGATTTGAGCGACTGCGAGAGGGAGCGCAGGCGTGCAATGGCCGGCTGCAGCGCCTGGGCAAGCTGCTCGGCCAGGGATTGCCTGCTGGTGGAGACGCGCTGCGCGTGAGCGAGTTTCTTTTCGAGCTGCTCAGCAAAGCCAGCGGCCCAGTCGACGGATAGTTGATCGGTGGCGGCGTTGATGCCGAATTCGGGAACCTGGCGCAGCGGTTCGAAGCGTGGATCGGTCCAGGGAACGTAGTCGCGAACGAGGTGCAGGACAGCATCGATGCGGCGCCGTGTCTCTGCGTACCACCAGGGATCGCGATAGGAAGGTGCAGGAGCCGAATCGAATGCAGTGGCGGCGGAGTGCAGCCAGGCCAGCCAGTCGGCGAGCGTGGCGGAAGAGGAGGGTGGCGACAACCGTGCCAGGGGCGCGGGCAGCTTGCCTTCATGCTGCATCACTTCCCAGTAGGATTTGAAGCCGGAGAACAGTGCGGAGGAGAGGATCGGTTTATGGAGGAGCGTCCGCGTTCCAGCATGCAACGCGTAGAGCGACGCGACAAAGTTGCCGCTGTCGACCGTCGAGACGAAAGGATTTGTCTCGAGGGGAGCGCCGGTGCGGGTGTCGTACCAGTTGTAAAGATGGCCACGAAACTTCTCCAGTCTGGCAATGGTGGACAGGCTGTTCTGCGTGAGGGAGGCGAACTCAGGCAGCGTGAGGAAGCCGAATTCAACCGCAGCCTGACGCGCGTTTAACAGGAGGCCGATGTTGGTGGGGGAGACCCGCGCCGCTTCGTCCTTTCCCTGTTCCTCCACGTTATCGGGGATGAGAAAACTATGGCGCTCAACGCCGAACTCATGGAAATAACGCCAGACGCGCAGGGCGTGGCAGAGAAGCAGATTGCGGTCCGCTGCCGGTAGCTGGCGGATGGTCTGCGGTGGCCGGTTTAGCCACGCAGTGAGCACCGTGGCCATGCACCACAGGAAGAGAATTGGCGAGGCGACAAGCAGTGCGAGGTGATGGTGATGACGCGAAGCGAAAAAGAGAATAATCGCCAGTCCGCCGGCGATGAACGGCATGAGCGCGAGATAGCGGTCAACCAGAGTGACCTTGTGCGCCTGGGATTCCGCTTCGGCTGCGGTTTCCCATTCCAGCAGGCGTTCGCCGGTAATGAACCGGCGGATGAGCGCGCGAATGACGGCGTCAAGCACGAGCAGCGCCTGGTGCGGGAGGAAGGCGAGGTTCAGGAGCGCCATGAGCGCGGCGTTGCCGGAGCCTTCCAGCGCCTGGGCCACGGCGCCTTCGCGATCGCTTGCCAGGGCACGTCCCAGCGCAAAAGCAAACTGCACGATGGTGGGGAAGAGAAAGAGTAGAAGGGGAACGATGGTCCAGTAGACCGGTCCCCCGGGAAGGCCGAGCCAGCCGGCGACGAACAGGATGAACGTAAACGGCTCCACGAGCGACCGCCGCAGGTTGTCGAAGATCTTCCATCGCGAGACCAGCGAGATCGGATTGGAAATCATCCGGTTCGACTCATCGGGCACGCGCGAGAACATCCATTGCGTAATCTGCCAGTCGCCGCGCACCCAGCGGTGTTTACGGCGCGTGTAAGCGCTATAGTGCGAAGGATAATCGTCGATCAACTCAATATCGGTGACGAGCCCGGCACGAGCGTATGCGCCCTCGATCAAATCGTGGCTGAGCAGGGAATTGCGCGGGAAGCGACGGTTCAGGACGCTGTGCAGGACGGAGACTTCGTAAATGCCCTTGCCGGTAAAGATGCCTTCACCGTAAAGGTCCTGGTAAGCGTCGGAGATGGCGAGAGTGTAGATGTCAAGTCCGCTCTGACCGGAATAGAGTGCGGCAAGGCGCGATCTGGAGGCTGAACTGACGCTGACGCCGACACGCGGCTGGAGAATCCCATAGCCCTCAACCACGACGCGAAGTTTGGGATCGATGATGGCCTGGTTGAGGGGGTGGGCGATGGCGCCGATCATGCGCGCGGCGCTGCCTGCCGGGAGTTGCGTGTCGGTGTCGAGCGTGAGGATATAACGCACCGTGTGCAGCGCGTCGAGCCGGCCCGCCTTGATAGGAAACGCGTCGTACTCGCCTACCAGCAGCTTGTTCAGATCAAGAAGCTTGCCGCGCTTGCGTTCCCAGCCCATCCAGACGCCCTGGCGGACATTGAAGATGCGGTGCCGGTGCAACAGGAGAAATCCGCCATGGGCCGCGGAGTTGTAACGCGCGTTGAGCTCGTTGATTAGCTGCACCGCGAGAGTAACCAGCGGGCTGGAGTCGTTGTCGTGGGGCTTATTTACGGAATCGGGAAGATCAGAAAGAAGCGCGAAGTGCAGATTGGGATCACGATTGGCGAGGAATCGAACCTCGAGGTCGTTCACCAGTTTGCGGACCTGGCGTTCATTGAGCAGCAGTGTGGGGACGACGACAAACGTCGCGCAGTCGTCGGGAACGCGATCGCAGAAGTCCATCTTGGGCAATGGTTCAGGATCGAAGATCGCAGTAATGGAGTTGTTCATCAGCTCCACCACGCACTGCATGGCGGGCATGATCATCAGCACAAAGGTGACGGCGAGCTTGCCGAAGACCGGATAGTTGGGCAGCAGTGGAAAGAGCGCGACGGCGATGAAGAAGATGGTGATGACGGCGATTCCAGTGACGTAGAAGTCGTCGGCATTGGAGCGGATCGCGGCGCGGATGCGGAACGACATGGGGGGATGAAAGCTCACCCGTTCCGCGAGCATGGCAAAGCCCTGGTTGACCAGGTAATAGCCGATATGGCTGCAGCGCGCCAGGATGCGTGGGTCCTTGTAGGTGCGCCAGGAAGCTTCCCGCGCCAATTCAAGCGCCTGCTCAGCGACCTGAGATTCGGTGCAATCGGAGTGGCGTGCGAGGAAGGCGATGCGGTTGCGGTATTGCTGGCGCGATTCGAATTCCATCCTGGCGTAAGTGCCGGTCGGATCGCGTCGAAGGATCGCATCAAAAACGATGAGTGGTTCCAAGATGGAGGTCCACTCGGTATTTGCCATGGCGCGCAAGGAACTCAACAGCAAGGCAAGTTTCGCGTCCGACGACGCCGTGCCGGCGAGGAGCTCACCGGCTTCATTCAGGATCTGCTCGAGGAGAACAAAGCCGAGGAAGACCGGGAGATTCCAAATTTCGCCCAGAGTTAGCGGCTCATGAGTCTGCAAAGCGCGAACGAAGAAGCCAAATGTGCTTTCCGAGGCGTTGCCGTTCACTGCGCGAAGATAGGTTTCCGCAATGGCGGCCACACGCGGCTCGTCGAGGCGGCCATCGACAACACGGGGTAGTTCATCGCGTTGATGTTTGCTGGGCTGGGCGGCTGCGACGGCCGCACGGAGTATGCGGGGACTGGAGCGCAGTTCGAGCAGCGCGGGGATGCGCGGGTCCGAACGGTCTGCATCTTCGCCGATGAGGGCGAGGTCCCCCTCTAACTGCTGCACAGTGTTGCGCGCCGCGGCCACTCGCTCAGGAAAGCTGCTGGGCTTAGACGGCCGGAGGTCGATGTCCCAGGCGGCCGCCGCTGAAGCCGCACTGGTCAATGCGTCGCGCACGTCGACCGGGAGCGCGCTCTGTGTGTCGAGAATCGTCACGGTATTCGTCATTTGCCCTCAACGGTAGCTGGCTGCCTGCATTTCAAACATGGCCGCATAGCGGCCGCCTAGAGCCATAAGCTGGGAGTGGTTTCCTTCTTCCACCAGGCGTCCCCCTTCCAGAACGACGATGCGGTCCGCCATGCGCACGGTGGAGAATCGGTGCGAAATCAGCAGCGCCATTTTTCCCTCAGTGAGTTCGGCGAAGCGCTCAAAGACTTCCAACTCACTGCGCGCGTCAAGAGATGCCGTGGGTTCGTCCAGGATGAGCAACTGTGCGTCGCGCAGGTACGCGCGAGCCAGAGCGATTCGTTGCCACTCACCGCCCGAGAGATCGACGCCGGACACGAAGCGCCGGCCGAGCATCTGGTTGTAGCCGCCCGCGAGTTTCTTCACCACTTCAGCTGCCAGGCTTTTATCCGCGGCCAAGGCAATTTCTTCGTCGGTGTGCGCAACCTCGACCTGGCCGACACCGATGTTTTCGCGCGCGGTCATCTCGTAGCGCATGAAGTCCTGGAAGATGACGCCAATCTCGCGATGGAGATCGTCGAGGTCGTACTCGCGGAGGTCGATGCCGTCGAGGAGGATCTGCCCTTCCGTGGGGTCGTACAGGCGCGTAATGAGCTTGACCACGGTGGTCTTGCCCTGGCCGTTCTCACCAATGAGAGCGATGCGTTCGCCGGGCTCAATGCTGAAATTGAAATTCTTCAACACTCTTCGCTCGGTGCCGGGATAGGCAAAGGAGACGTTGCGGAATTCAAAGCCGCGGCGGATGGGACGGGGCGGAGCGAGCGCATTAGGCTTGCTCTGCACCGTGGGCTTCATCTCGAAGAAGGCGATCAGGTCAGTGAGGAACAGGGCCTGATCCGCAATGCCGGAGGCAGTGGAGAACGCCTGCTGCAGATTCGAGCTGGCCTGCTGAATGGCCTGCGTGACGAGGACAAACGCGGCAATGTTGGGATACTGGCCGGTGATGGCCTGGTAAATAGCGAAGAGGTACGCGCCGTAGTAGCCCAGGGTACTGACCAGCGACAGCACCCCGCCCCACAGCATTTTGCGATTCGCGAGGGCAACGTTTTCCTCGTAGATGCCCTGGGAGAGATCGCGGAAGCGGTTCGTGAAATAGGCGCTCAGGTTAAAGAGCTTCAGTTCCTTGGCGGATTCCTTGCTGCCGCCCACCTGGCGGAGGTAATCCATGATGCGCTTTCGTGGGGTCTGGCGGAAATTCTTCTCGTATCCGAGAAAGGCGAAGTGGGTCTCACCGAGAAAGGCCGGGAGCACTCCGATGGCGAGGGGAAGAATCATCAGCGGTGAACGGTAAACCAGGACGGCGCTCCAGATCAGGGTCATGATGACCTGCTGGAGCAGCCGTCCCAACTGCTGGATCATGGCCAGGCGGTCGGTAGCCTGGACGCGCGCCCGCTCAAGCCGATCGTAGAATTCTGGATTCTCGTAGGTGGTCAGGTCGAGCTGCGCGGCCTGCTCCATCACCTGGATGCTGACGTGGTTGGTGTAGCGGTCAGCGAGAATCTGATCGGTGTAGTCCATTGAGCGGGTGAAGAGACCGTTCAGGAGCGCGAGCCCGACTTCAGCGCAGACCCACCACCAGAAGTGAGGCAGGGGCGATTGGTGCTCGATGGCCTTGGTTACGCCGTAGACGATCTCTGCGGCGACGATGCCGATGCCCAGCGAGATCACCGGCTGAATAACACGTAGGATGAGCCCCCAAACAACCACGGAGCGGCCGGCCTGCCACAAGATCTTGAGCACGAGCGGCACGTTATGGAGGGCACGAAGCCGCTCGCCCCATGCACTGTTCTGGGCCGGGGTCTGTGCGGGCTGCGCCTGGTTGGGCTCACCGCTCAATGTCGAATCGTCACTATCGGAAGGCATGGACTTCCTGATGAATTTGGCGAACGCCTGGAATTCTAGATAGCGCCGGGGGAGCACCTCACGCAGCCGCCCGCGAGACCGAGCGAACGGCTATCCGGAGCATCAATTAAATATTTCGATGCCTGGAGAGGAGCGCTTGTTGTTTGGCGTGTCGATTCCGCCTTTGAATAGGCTTCATGTTGCAGGCGCAGTAGGCGTGGGCACGTTATCCGGCTTGAAACCGGCAACGTCCATGCCGCGTTTGGCTTCGGGGTTCTTCATGAATGTCTCCCACACGAACCCTGTTCGCGCGTTTTCGGCCATCAGCATGGTGATCCCGGTATCAATGCCCACTACGTCTGTGTCATACCAGTCCGTCAGGGGATTGAAGGCATCCACAAAGCCGTAGCGGCACCAGGCTTTGGGGTAGTGATCGTGGATGGTGTGCAGCACGCGCATGGTATCCGCGGGCAGGAAGGGAATGGATCCGCCCGCGGCTGCCGGGACGATGGTGCCGTCGATGGGCCCCATTGCTGGCGGCCCGCCCCAGGCCACGTAGCCGTGCTGCGAGTCTGAAGCCGTGATACCCCACAGAGCATTGCTGTAGTCCGGCCACTGCGGATTGAGCTCGATGCAGAACCGCCGGTGCACATCCGTGGCGATAGTGGAATTCTGGAAATAGTTGGTGAACTTGTCGCGCTTGTTGCGGAAATCAAACCAGGCCTGCGAGTACTGATGAATAAAGAGGGGCGCGTACGAGCTCACGTAGCGAAGGCCATCGTACTCAAAGATAGTGCGCTTCCAGGCGTACCAGGCGTCCGGCGGCAGCGGGTGCGCTGCCGATCCCATTCCAAGGAGGTACATCATCATCAGCTCGCTGTAATAGTCCCAGCGAGAGGTGATGAAGCCCGTCTCGGGGGTCCATCCGTGCGAAAGCAGCGTGGTGTCCTCGGCGACCCAGCTCCAGTCGACCCGATCGAAGATAGCGTGGGCCAGTTCGTCGATGTCGCGGTCGGTGAAGTGTGCTTTGCAGGTGAGCGCGCCGCACAGCAGGATGGCGGTATCGACGGAGGATACTTCAGAATCCCATATGCGTTCGCCGGTGTTGATGTTCGCAAAATGGTAGAAGAAACCGCGATGCGTGGGCAGCTTGTGCCAGATGAACGACAAGGTGGAGATTACGCGCCGGCGCGCATCGTCGCGACCGATGTATCCGCGCTTCTCTGCGATACAGATCGCGGTAAGTCCGAATCCAACCGACGCGATGCTGGCGGCCATGCTGGTGTCATTGGCGCGAACGTTGCAGCGGTCCTTGATCAGGCCAGTCTGCGGATTGGCTTGCTCCCAGAAGAAGAGGAAGTTGGCGTGCTCCAGGTCTTCAAGGAACTTGTCGTCTTCGGGCGCCAGAGGCTTTGGCGCCGGAGGAGAGGCTGGCTCGGGAAGAAGGATTTTGGCGGGAGACCCTGCCTGGGCGGACGCATTCGCCCACGAGGGAAGCAGGGGAATCAGGGGAAGGCCCACGGAGCCGGCCGCCGCCTGCTGGAGGAAATCGCGGCGGGACAGGCGAATCCGCCCCGTTTCGCACTCCAATACCACGCGCGATTCACGTTTGATTGGATCTGTCTTCCGGAAAACTGTCAATTCACCTGTCCCCGCAAGCTAAACACCCGGTTGAGTTGCACCTACGCGGTTCTACCCGGGTTAGATGCGCAAAATGGACGGTTCTGGGGCGGAGCAGACAGCGATTCGGGAAAGTGTGGCGTCAAAACCAGTAACGGGTGAATTTGCGTTCGATGAAATGGAAAGCATTCGCGGTATTGGCGGCCTCGGCGCTCGCGCTGGGGACGGTGACGGTGATTGTCATCCTGGCGGTCCGCAGCCATCGCTGGCGGCCCCGCCTCCTGGTCATTCAGGGCGCTGTCATTCGCGAGGACCCCGACCCTCGACGGCAATTGCCCATCGGCGACGTCAACATTGTGGCAACCGACGGCGTGATCACGACTCATGCGAAATCAGACGCTTCAGGCTACTTTCGCCTGGGATTCCGCGAGAATATCTGGCCCGGCCAGGTCCTTCAACTGACGTTCGAGAAATCGGATTACAAGCCGTACGTGCTGACCGTTCCGTTGAATTACAGCATGGCGATGAAGAAGCTTTACGTGGCGTCCCTGACGCCCAAGTCGCCGCAGAACGAGAACCCGGAGGGAAAGAAGGCGTCGGTAATCGCGAACGTGCGGATCCGCTATACGGTGAACGCCGAAGGCGATCAGAACATCGGCAGTCAAGTGAAGACATTTACCGTGGAGAACCAGCCCAACGTGCCCTGCAACCGTCAGGGACCATGCTCGCCGGATGGAAGCTGGAAGGCGGCCATGGGATCCGCCACGCTGGACGCCGGTCAGGGGAATGAATACCGCAATGTGCGAGCGTCGTGCATCGCCGGTCCGTGCCCGTTCACCCGTATCGATCCCAGCGGATTCGAGCACGGCGGCCAGGTCATCACTGCCAGCGCGCTGGATTGGTCGAGTAGCGCAACTTTCCTGCTGGAAGCGGAGGTGTTTCGTAAGTCCATTGCTTCCAATGTGCGAGAATCCTATCCGGTCATCTTCGGCCGCACCCTCAACTTCGTCCTGCCGGGCAGCGAGGAAGGAGCCAGCATTGAAGCCGAGCTAGACGGCGCTCCCATGGTCTTTCCCCTGGGTCCGGAACTCCATTTGAGCTGGGCCGCATGCACTTCGCGCCCGAGCCACGATAGTTCCAATTCCAGTGTCTTTCGATGCGAGCTGAAACCCGGTTACCGCTTTTAGGCGGCGCGGCCTGAACAACTCAGCGAACCGTGGTGCGGTCGTTTTCGCCTTTTGTTTTACCATGGAGACAGGATGGCGACTGCTCCCAAACTGCCTGCCGTGGTGCTCCTCAGCGGGGGACTCGACTCTTCAACCGTGCTGGCGATTGCTCGCGAGCAGGGCTTTGAAGTGAACGCGCTTTCGTTCGCCTATGGACAGCGGCACGCGTGGGAGCTGGAGGCGGCCAGACGCGTAGCGCAATCGGGCGGTGTGGCGCGGCACCGGATCGCGACCATCGATCTGCGCGCCTTTGGCGGCTCGGCACTTACAGACGACATCGCCGTTCCCAAAGGGCGCGGCCCGGACGAAATGAGCCACGGCATTCCCATCACCTACGTGCCGGCGCGCAACACCATCTTCCTCTCATTTGCCCTGGCATGGGCTGAGGTGCTGGGCTCGAGCGACATCTTTATCGGCGTCAATGCCCTCGATTACAGTGGGTATCCGGATTGCCGTCCGGAGTTTATCCGTGCCTATGAAACCATGGCCAATTTGGCAACCAAGGCCGGTGTGGAAGGCCGGCAACAACTCAAGATTCATGCTCCACTCATGCACATGACGAAGGCCGAGATCATTCGCAGGGGGCTTGAACTCGGCGTTGACTATAGCCTCACCAGCAGTTGCTACGATCCGGGTCCGGATGGCGCGCCTTGTGGCGAGTGCGACTCATGCATTTTGAGGCGAAAGGGCTTCCGCGAAAACGGCATTGAGGATCCCCTGCGCTATCGAAGTCAGGCCACGCAGGTTTCGCCATGAGCTACGCGGTCAAGGAGATTTTCTACACCTTGCAGGGCGAGGGCGCGCAGGCAGGGCGTGCTGCCGTCTTCTGCCGGTTCTCGGGCTGCAATCTCTGGTCCGGCCGCGAAGTGGATCGCGCTTCCGCAGTCTGCCGCTTCTGCGACACGGAATTTGTGGGTGTTGACGGCCCGGGAGGCGGCAAGTTCGCTGACGCCGCTGCACTAGCCGATGCGGTCGCGTCCGCGTGGCCTGCGCATGGCGGGCGCGCCGGGAGATTCGTCGTCTGCACCGGCGGTGAGCCGCTGCTCCAACTCGACGAGCCCCTGATTGAAGCGGTGCATGCGCGCGGTTTTGAGGTTGCGGTAGAGACCAACGGCACGCAGGAAGCTCCGCGAAGCCTGGACTGGGTCTGCGTCAGTCCGAAGGCAGGCGCGCCCTTTGTGCAGCGTTCCGGGGACGAACTGAAAGTCGTCTTTCCGCAGCAGGGAATCGATCCCGAAGAATACGCCGGCCTTGGGTTCCGCCACTTCTTTCTGCAGCCAATGGATGGACCCGAGCGCATCGCAAACACGCAAAAGGCAGTCCGCTACTGCATGGAACATCCGCAGTGGCGCGTGAGCCTGCAAACTCATAAGATTCTTGGTATTCCATAGGAAAGCTAATGGACATCTTCAAGGAATTTTCGATTGAGGCGGCGCATTGGCTTCCCAATGTACCGGATGGGCACAAGTGCCGTCGACTGCACGGCCACAGCTTCCGAATCGAAATCCACGCGGAAGGACCCGTCGATGAGACGCTGGGCTGGGTGATGGATTTCGCAGAGCTGAAGGAAGCTTTCCGCGACCTCGAAGATCAATTGGACCACCGCTGCCTGAACGACGTGGCCGGCCTCGAGAATCCCACCAGCGAGAACCTGGCGCGTTGGATCTGGGATCGTCTGAAACCGGCGCTGCCGGCACTCAGCAAGATCGTGGTGCGCGAGACCTGCGTCAGCGGGTCCGTTTATCGCGGCGAGGGCAGCCCGAAGCCCTGAATGAGTGGCGGGAGTTCGCTCCAGAGCCCCGCCACTAGCCGGCTATTTTTCCGCGTCTGTTTTCGTGATAAACGCCGCCACCCGGTCATGCAACTGCTTCAGGCTTTCGTCGCGCACATAGACCATGTGCCCCGACTCGTACCAGTCATACTCGATGTTCTTGGCCAGCGACTGCGGAATGGGCAGATGCTTGTCCTCGTATTGTGCGGCAAAGAACGGCGTGGCCAGGTCGTAGTAGCCTCCGTTTACCATTACCTTCAGCCGTGGGTTCGTCTTCATAGCCTCCGCCAGGTCGGGCGCCACATTCAGGTTGATGGGGTTGCCCTTGTGCGTCAGGTCCCACTGAAAGGATCCGAACAACGCCTCCGGAAGATACGTCTGCCCCTCGCCGTACTTGAGCGTTTTGCGCACGTAGTCATTGAAGAGCGAGACATACGCTGAGGAGATGGCCGAGCTCTGCGGGTCATAATCGGCGTTCTGGCTCAGCGGATCCATCGTAGGACCGGAGAATCGAGTGTCCAGCCGGCCCGTGGTCAGGTCCTTGTCGTCCTGCAGGCTCTTCTCGAACTCGCCACCGCTCACGCGCAGATTCGCTTTCGACAGATATGCGACCGGCAGCCCCGTGTATTCGTGCAGCTTCTCGGCGACAGACTGCTTTTCATCCGCGGAGATATCTGTTCCCTGAGCCAGCGCGTGCGTATAGGCGCCCATGGTGAAGTCTTGCACTTCTTTCAGGAACGGCTCCAGCGACGCCGGCTGCTGCGGGAGCTTCTTGTGATACCACGCGGTGGCCGCGTACGTAGGCAGCGCCAGGACGTAGGGAAGATCCACGCCGGGGTTGCCCTGCGGCCCGTCGATATCCGTGGTGAAGTTGAAGATCTGCGAAAGCAGGATCACACCGTTCAGATCGATGCTCTTGCCGTTCTCCAAAATGTCAGACAGCACCGCGGATCGCGTGGTGCCGTAGCTCTCGCCAAAGACGTACTTGGGCGAGTTCCAGCGATCGTACTTGGTGATGAAGCGCGCAATGAACCGCGCAAACGCATTCGCGTCCTCGTCCACGCCCCAGAACGCCTTTTCCGCATCCTTGCCCAGCAGACGGCCAAACCCGGTGCCCGGCATGTCCACGAACACCACGTCGCTTACGTCCAGCAGGGAATTCGCGTTGTCAACCATTGTGTATGGGGCCGCGGGCAGATGCTCATCGCCGCTGGTCACAACGTGCTTGGGCCCAAGCGACCCCATGTGCAGCCACACCGTCGAGCTGCCCGGGCCGCCATTGTAGAAGAACGTGATCGGCCGCTCTTCGGGCTTGGCCTCCCGCTTGAAATATGCCACGTAAAACATGCGCGCGGTGGGCTCGGCATCCTTCGGCTCCTTCGGCTCGGAGTTGGCGAGCTGGCTGCCGGGCTCGGGCTTGCCATCCAACCCAAGCTGAGCGTCCGCGGTATCGTTGGCGCCTACCGTAATCGTGCCGGCAATCGCGTTGTATTGGATCTGCTGGCCGCCTACCGTAACCGAACCCTGGGTGGTCACCTCGGCTGCCGGCGAAGGCTTTTCAGCCGGTTTATTTTCTGGTTTAGTCTTGTCATCTTCGGCGCGGGAAATCGTGGAAAAAGCAAACGCGGTACACACAAGTGCTGCTACTGCGCGGCTACAGAATCGCATGCAAAGCTCTCCAGGTTGTTTTGTTTTGGGTACAGGGGCCTCAGAACGTTACTTCCCAAGGTAGACGCGCGTCAGGCTTAACGCAATCCCATTTTCAAATTCAGGAGCCGAAAGCAACACATCGCCTCCCTTGGTCGTAACTCGGCTTGCAGCCATCAACTTGCCGGTTTTCGGATCGAGCCAATCGACGGAGTAGCTCCCGGCAGGCAGGCGAAGCGTACCGCTCCATCCCTACTTTTGCGGTTTATCGAATGGCTGCTTATCTGTAATGCGCGGCCGCTCCTGCGCCTGCAGTTGCCTGCTGACTTCCTGCACTTCGCGGAAAACCCGCAGCAGGTTTCCGCCAAGAATCTTGCGGCAGTCCTCCGCGGAATAGCCGCGCGCCATCAGCGCCGCCGTAATCTTAGGCAGGTCCGCGGCCGAGTCCATTCCTTCCGGAGTCTGCCCATCCACGCCGTCGAAATCCGATCCGAGCCCAACGTGATCCACTCCCGCGACCTTCGCGATGTGGTCGATATGATCGATCAGCGCCGATAGCGGCGGCCGGGGAATGCGGTCGGTAAACGCCCGCTGGACTTTGGAGATCTCCTCGTAGGTGACCTGATGGCCTTCGGCCTGCGCCTTCGCCTTCAAATCGGCGACGGCCTTGTCCACCTCCGGCTTCTGCGCCTTCTGCGCGTCGAGGTAGGCCTGCGAGACAAACGCCGAGTAGAAGTTCACCTGCACCACGCCGCCCCTGGAGTCCGGGCCGCCGGATCGCGCCACCGCGCGCAGCATGTCGTCGGTCATATTGCGTGGCGCCGTGCATAGTGCCCGCGCCGCGGAGTGCGACGCGATCACCGGCGCCCGGGAGATGATCAGCGTGCGGTAAAACGTCTTGTCCGATACGTGCGAGATATCCACCATCATGCCCAGGCGGTTCATCTCGTACACCACATCTTTGCCAAACTCCGACAGGCCCTCCTTGGTGTGCGGCACCGTGGGGTCGTCGGCATCGCCGGAACTGTCAGCCCAGCCGTTCGAGTTCGACCACGTCAACGTCATGTAGCGAACGCCAAGATCGTAATACTGACGCAGCAGAGCCAATGAATCCTCAATGGAGTGCCCGCCTTCGATGCCCATCAGCGCCGCCAGCTTGTGCTCGCGATGCGCCTTCTCGATGTCCTCCGGCGAGGTCGCCAGCATCATCTCTTTCGGGTGCCTGGCCACCTGCTCCTTCACCGCGTCAATCAGCACCAGCGTGCGCCGCGCCTCGTGCCCCGGGTACAGAGTCGGATCCACCCAGATGGAGAAAAACTCCGCGCCCAGGTTACCTTTCTTTGCCGATTCCAGGTTCAGGTTGCCGCCGCTCAGCGGATCGCCCATGTCGTAGTTCTCATCCACGAACCGCTGCGGCGTGTCGGCGTGGGTGTCAATCACGATGGCGGAGTTGTGTACGGCTTCAGGAGAAAGCTTCTGTGTCATCTTCGGGGAAGGCTTGGCTTTGGGTTGATGTGCCGGCGCTTGACCGCATACGAATGCGGGAAAGGAAACCAGGAATGTGGCAATCAGGATGCTGGTTCGCATAAGGCTTGCAACGAGTATAGACCGGCGTGGCGCATTCACTTGCTGGACTTCAGACCAACCGCTCGCACATAACCGTCGTTCACTCGCTCGCCCGCGAATTGCACCTTCTTCAGCAAGTCATCGAAGATCCTCTGCGCCTCTTCCGGCGAAGGCCGCGCTTCAATCCGCTTCTCCGCATTCCCTGTGCCGGGCGCCATGGCCGCCAGTTTCACCACCTCGTCCCAGTGTTCAGGCCGGTCGAACGTCACCACGCTGGAAGTTGCGTCCATTTTCTTGTAGGGCCAGAAGCACCAACCTACGTGATTCTCTTCGAGTGTCTTTGTAAACGCGGCAATCCACTCGTCCTTATTCTCGCCCGACTCACCCAGCCAGAGGGGCACATGGTACTTGTCGCGATAATCGAGATACTCCTGGATGACGCTCGCATCCGTCGCGGTCCAGTACTTGTGGAAGGTGTACATCGCATTCTTGTCGAATGGCGGTCCGAAAACTTTGAAGTTCGAGTCCCATTGCGCCCCGCCGAGAATCACTACGTGGTTCCGGTCTACCTCGCGAATGGCCGTGACAAGCCGCCGATAAAGCGGCTCCAGATCGCTGTTATATCGCTGCAGTTGCGGGAAGTGCGGAATCGGCTCGTTCAGCAGGTCGTATCCCAGAACGATCGGCTCATTCGCATAGTGCTTTGCAATCCTGCGCCACACTGCGATGGTCTGTCTCTGCGCCTCCGCGTCGGAATAGAGCCACGGGTACCCATCGCTGTCATCGATGTTCGTGCCGGTCTGTCCGCCCGGCGCGCAGTGCAGGTCGATAACGATGTAAACTCCATCCTTGCGCGCCCATTGCACCAGCCGGTCCATCAACCGGAATCCCTCGGCCGTGTCGCTATCGAAGAACTTCCAGTGAATTGGCACGCGCACCGAGTTGAATCCCATTGCCTTGATGCGGTCGATGTCGGCCTCGGTGATGTACGTCTCCCGCCACTGCTTCCAGAACGCCGCTGCCTTCTCCGGGCCGATCAGCTCCGTAGTCAGCGCTTCGATCTCGCGCGGCGACTGCGGTCCGCCATTCAGGTGAAACATGTACCCTTCGGGCTCAAACCAGTTACCCAGATTGATGCCGCGCAACATCAGTGTCTTGCCTTGGGCGTCCACCAGGTCAGCACCCCGTGCATGGACGAATCCGTGTGGCGTTTGCGCGGGAAGACCTGACAAGCTCAGCAGGACGAGAAAAAGGGCAGGGAAATGAGTCACTCTCATAGCGCGGCAAGTATAGAACACCGTCTTCACCTGCGCCGCCGGAGCCCCCCCGACTTCTCCGGGCGCGTACTACACGTGAAGTACAGGAAACTTTGAAAAAGGAAGCTATTCTTTGCGAGTCCGCCGCGCACGCTTGTGCGCAGCGGTGCTGTGGCGCCGCGTGTACGAAGCCGTCCGCAGCGATGCCCGCCCGCGATGCCGCGCCGGATGGAGAATAGCCGCGATCGAGTGCTCCGCTCCCGCCGGGTTGTCGCCGTATTGCGGGTCCAGCATGGCAATCACCGCTGTCGCCCGCGCGCGATACAGCCGTGCCCATTGGCTCTGCACCAGGCTCAGCTGCACATCGCGCCAGAAGTGCGTATCCGCGCGGCTCGCCGCGTCCAGCGCGTATGCGTCGTCGCGGTTCACCAGCGTCAGGAAGCTTGAAAACTCCTCCAGGTTCACGCCCATCTGGTACACCAGTTGCGTCATCGCCATCTGCTGGCTTGCGGTCAACTGGTCAAAGTAGCGGCAGTACGCCTTCGCATTGTCGATGGCCTGGATGATTCCGATCCGCAGCAGCGCATTCGCGTCGTCTTCCGTGATCTGCGAGTCCAGCGTGAAGATGTGCCGCCGAAACGTCCGCTTGCTCCATGCTTCCTGGCGCGCGTAAAACTGGTCCAGAATCCCCTTGAGCTTTACCCGGTCCAGTCCCGCTGCCTGCCACAACTCCGCCGACGAAGGCTCCAGGAAAGGTCGCGGGTTAAGAGCATCGTGCTGCATGTGGACGCGTGCGGGAAGATCCAGGCTGAAACCGGCGCCAATCAGCGGCTGCCCCGTCTTCGGATCGGGATACGCCGCCAGCACCCAGCCCTCATGCCGACGATCGCTCAGGATGCCCATAAGATCGTTCACATCGAACTTCACATCCGCAGGGTTGAAGCTCAGCAGCGTCTGCACCGCGTCAGGAAGCGTGCCGATTTCGCTCGCGGCGCGCGCCCCTGTCCCCGGAATCGCCGAGGGAACGGGAATGGCAGGCGCCTGCGAATCGTCCGGCACTGTCGCGCCCTCGGTCGCCGGAACTGCGGCCGGGCCCTGCGCCGGAGCCGGCAACCCCTGTCCCCCAGCCGCCACGGCTGCTGCGGTCAGCAATATCGCTGCAAATAAAAGCTGTGTACTCTTCATCCCCCAGGAATCCCCAGTCCTCTGATTGTCCCAATCCATACACAATGCACGAAAACCTGTCGCCGCACAATGCCAAAAAGGTGCACCGATTCTAAGGAGTAATTGGCTGCTTCTCATTTCCGGGAATGGACACGCCGGCGGAACTCCCCGCGTCAATGCCTGCTTGAGATGCAGGATCTGCCGCCGAAGTCAACAGGCCGTCGCGCGAATATGACCCAGAGACGCGTAAGACAACAGCTTGCCGTCACGAGTAATAACGAGATAGCCGTTGAGGCGGGCGGTAGCCGCGATGATCCTGTCCGCGGGATCGTTGGGCGGAGCGCCGGGCAACGCCGTTGAGGCAATCAGGTCCCTCGGAGTCAGATCTGACAACCGGACACCGGGCAATGCCAGCAGCGTTTCAAACCAGACTTCGGGCAAAAGTGTGAGGGCGATGCGGCCCTTCGAATACATGGTTCCAATCTCCCATGCCGTGATCGGGGAGACATAGACGCCTGCTCTGGCCCTTCGGGCGGCGCGGATAGCGCTGAGGCTTGCTGCGGACATCGACTCCCCGCTCATAAGCCAGATACAGGCGCAGGTGTCCAGAAGCACCGGCTCGGTCCCAGCCTTCGCAGTCTTGGAGGGCGCAGGCATCTATTTTTCCGCTTCCCAGGTTTCGCCCGCGGGCGCGGTCAGATCGACTCCCGCGGCGACAGTGACCGTGCCACGCATCGCGCCCCAGAGATCGAAGTTGTCATCTTCCGCGTCGCTCAGAGGCACCACCGCCGCGACCGGGCGATTGTGCTTGAGCAGGATAATACGGTTTCTCTTGCCCTGAACCACGTCGTCAATAAGGCCAAGGCACTCTGCCTTAAAGGCAGTCACACCAATAGCGGCTTCGTCCTTCGCATGCTTCAGCATAAGAGTCTCCAACATGGACCATAATATATGGTCCATATCTAAAATGCAAAGATTCCGGCGAAAACCCGGCTGATAAAACCGTTAACTCCAAGGGAATGGAGATCGAGCAGGTTTTTCCTCAATTGCTCCAGATTTCAACCGCCGCAAAGGGTTCGCCGCGCATCCCTCACCGATTAAGATCGAACCATCGCCATGCCCGAATTCACCCACCTCCATCTCCATACTGAGTACTCTCTCCTCGACGGCGCATGCGACCTCACAAAGCTCATGGATCGCGTCGCTTCCCTTGGCCAGAAGTCGGTAGCCATGACCGATCACGGCAACATCTTCGGCGCCGTGCACTTCTTCAACGCGGCAAAGGAGCGCGGCATCAGGCCCATCCTCGGCTGCGAGCTCTACGTGTCGAAGAGCGAGGACCATCGCGCCACCGTCCCGTCCGACACCAAAAACGAGTACAACCACCTGCTCGTCCTCGCTGAAAACGAAGAAGGCTACCGCAACCTGATCCGCATTACTTCGGAGGCCTCGCTCCACGGCTTCTATCGCAAGCCGCGCGTCTCCAAAAGCTTCCTCGCCGCCCACGCCAAGGGCCTTATCGGCAGCTCCGGCTGCCTTTCCGGCGAGCTCTGCGAGCTTCTCCTGAACGAGGAAGGCAAATACGACGCGAAGACGGCCTACGAGAAAGCCAAGGCAGCCGCACTCCAGTACCAGGACATCTTCGGCCGCGGCAACTTCTACCTTGAGATTCAGGACCAGGGCCTCGAAGCGGAGCGCAAAATCCAAAACGATCTCTTCCGCCTGGAAAAAGAGCTTGAGATTCCGCTGATCGCCACCAACGACTCGCATTACCTCTGCGGCGAGGACTCCCACGCCCACGACGTGATGCTCTGCGTCCAGACCGGCTCCAAGATCCACGACTCCAACCGCTTTAAATTTGACTCCGATCAGTTCTACGTCAAGAGCGGCGACGAGATGGCGCGCATCTTTCCCGACCGCCCTGAAGTCCTCGCCCGCACCATGGAGATCGCGGAGCGTTGCCACTTCAAGCTGCACCCCGTTGACAACCCGTTTCCCGAGTTCGCGGTTCCTGAAGGCCACACCATCGACAGCTACTTTGAGCAGGTGTGCCGCGAGGGCCTGAGGAAGCGGCTGGAAACGTCCGTACGCCAGCTTGAGTTGCGCGGCGTGCGCAGGTCGACGCCCGAGGAATATCATTCGCGCCTTGACTATGAGATCGGCATCATCAAGCAGATGAAGTACTCCGGATACTTCCTCATCGTCTGGGACTTCATCAAGTACGCGCGCGATAACGGAATTCCGGTGGGCCCAGGCCGCGGTTCGGCAACAGGTTCGCTGGTCGCTTACGCCATGGAGATTACCAACATCGATCCCATGCAAAGCGTTCTGCTTTTCGAGCGATTCCTGAATCCCGAGCGCGTCACCATGCCCGACGTCGACGTGGACTTCTGCATGAACCGCCGCGGGGAAGTAATCGACTACGTGACCCGCAAGTATGGCCGGGAGCAGGTGGCGCAGATCATCACCTTCAATACCATGGCCGCCAAGGCATCCATCAAGGACTGCGGCCGCGCCATGGATATGCCCTACGGAGATGTCGACCGCATTGCCAAATTGGTACCGGCGACCGTGGGAATGACGCTCGAAAGGGCGCTTGAAGAGGTTCCCGATCTTGCCAAAGCGTATGACACCGACAAGACCGTTCGCGAGCTGATTGACACGGCAAAGAAACTCGAGGGACTGGTGCGGGGGGCCGGCGTGCACGCCTCGGCTGTGGTGATTGCGCCTCGCCCGCTCACCGAGCTGGTGCCTCTCAATCGCACCAAGAACGATGAAGTCGTTACCGCCTACGACATGAAGTCGGTTGAAAAAATGGGCCTGCTCAAGATGGACTTCCTGGGCTTGGCCACGCTGACGGTTATCACCGACGCCGTAAAACTGATTGAGCAGACGCGCGGCGAAAAGATCGACATCGAGATGATTCCCTTTGACGATCCGGAGACATTCAAGCGCGTATTTCACACCGCCCTCACGTCGGGCGTGTTTCAGTTTGAGTCGTCGGGAATGCGGGACATTTTGCGGCGCTACAAGCCGGATAGCGTCGAAGAACTGACCCAGTTGAACGCGCTCTACCGCCCCGGCCCCATGGCCATGATCGATGACTTCATCGAGCGCAAGTGGGGACGCAGTAAGGTGGAGTATCTGTTGCCACCGCTAGAAGGAATTCTGAAAGACTCGCTCGGCGTCATCGTCTATCAGGAACAGGTGATGCGGATTGCGCAGGTACTCGCAAGTTTCAGCCTGGGGGAAGCGGACCTGTTACGCCGTGCCATGGGAAAGAAGGACGCGAAAGCCATGGCGAAGCAGCGCGAGCGGTTCTTAAGCGGGGCTGCGGCGCAGGGTTATGCCAAGGCGCCGGTGGAAGAGATCTTCGACCAGATGGCGAAGTTCTCGGAATATGGCTTCAACAAGTCGCACTCGGCGGCCTACGCATGGGTGGCTTACCAGACGGCGTACCTCAAGACCCACTATCCGGTCGAGTTCATGGCCGCCCTGCTCACATCGGAAACCCCCAAGCCGGACAGCGTCGTGAAATACATCGCCGAATGCAAGGACATGGGGATCGCGGTCGAGCCGCCCGATGTGCAGGTCTCCGGTGCGCAGTTCACGCCTCACGGCGACGCCATCCGCTTTGGCCTCGCCGCCGTCAAGAACGTCGGCGGCAACGCTATTGAATCCATTCTCAGCGCCCGCGCCGAGATCGGCGGCCGCTTCACGAGCTTCTGGCAATTCTGCGAGAAGGTCGATCTGCGCGTGATGAACAAGCGCGTCATCGAGTCGCTCATCAAGGCCGGCGCGCTCGACTCGTTAGGCAAGCGCGGGCAGCTCTTCGAAGCCGTTGACAAGGCGATGGAGCGCGCCCAGAAAACGCAGAGGGATGCCGCCCAGGGCCAGTCCGGGCTCTTCGGCCTCTTTGACGAGTCGCCTACCCCTGGCCGCCACGCCGACGATCTGCCCCGCGCCGCCGACTGGGAAGAGGGCCAGCGCCTCGCCAACGAAAAGGAAGTCCTCGGCTTCTTCGTCTCCGGCCATCCCCTGGACAAGTACGCGGAGAAGCTCCATAACCTTCCCGGCGTCATCTCCGTGGCCGAAGCGCTCGAGCGCAAGCCGCCGGAGCGCTCCTGGGGACGGCAGTCCGACCCAGCCGACGAGATCCAGGTTGCCGGCATGCTGCACGGTACGGGTGCTGCGCGCAAAAGCAAGCGCGAAGGCAAGCTCTACGCGCAGGGATTCATTGAAGATGCGACCGGCAAGATGGAAGTGATCTGCTTCGCGCGCGAGTATGAGCGGCTTTCAGAGCAGCTCAAGATCGAAGCGCCCGTCCTGATTCGCGGGACGCTCATGGGCGACGAAGACGCGGCGCCCAAGCTCTCCATCGGCTCCATTCAGGCGCTCGATGACGTGCAGGTCAAGCTGCCGGTGGGCGTGCGCATCCGCATCAACCTCGATCGCGCGACCGAAGAGATGCTTGCCGGCCTGCGCACCGCCGCCGACGCCGCGCCCGGTCCTGGAAAGGTGATGCTGCAGCTTGAGAAAAAAGGCGAATACGCGGTGATCCTCGAACCTGAGCAGATGTCGGTTGCCGCGGACCGCTGCTGGATCGAGCGTGTCGAGGAGCTGGTCGGCAAGGGGACTGTGCAGCCGGTCTGAGCGGTGTCAGGGAGTTCCTTTCCTGCGTCGTTTTGAGCGAAAAAAAAACGAGGTTCTCTTTTGGAATGAAATAGTTAAGCCACAAAACTGCAGTGAATTGCGCGTGACTCCCGAACTATGAATGATATAGGGGGGAGGGGGGGTATTATTTTGCCGGTGAACACCCGGTTGATCTGAATTTATCTCCTCAGTACACCGCGGACGTGGTGAATCGCAACCCAGCGGCGAGGGCCCGTGGCTGGGGCTTCCGGGGATTCTCCCGGTCTCGGAACGGCGGATTGTGTGCGCTCCCATGGCCCCTCCTGAAACACGAACGCCCGCCGGATGGGGCGGGCGTAGTACTGCCAACTGTTTCAGGATAGGGTGATTCCGTGGCTGCGTCTGTGATGGCGGATACAGGAGAGACAGCGGAGTCAGCGGAGTTGGCGGGTTAGCGGAGCAGTGGGGTTGCGGAGATGGGGAATTGAGGCTGTGCAGGGCTCCGGAATGCACTTGATCTGGTGCATCCGAGGGGAAATATAGCCAAAATAGCCAAATTGGCAGCTATCTGATTGGGATATTTAGGCTTATGCATTTTACTTGGAGGGCTGCCCCACCCGGGTCCCCAAGTGCGAGGGACCCGGGGCACCCAGCACCCAGATTTAGTGTTTGGACGAACGAAGCGGGCACCCGGGCCACCCGCCATGCCGGATGGCGACGAATACGATTCAACCAGCTGCAGCTTGCCTTTTTGAATTGACCGATGCAGGTTCCAACTTACTCGAATGAACGCGTTTGCGACGCTTCTTCTGAGGATGGCCTATTAATACATCCGCCGAGATGCCAAGTTCTTTTCGGACTCGACGGATCATGGCCAAGGTTAGCGAGCGCCGCCGTGTCATCACCTCCGAGACTCGCGCGCGGCTTCCAATGAGCGACTCAAGGTTTTTTCTCGTGAGTCCTTGCTGCTCCATGCGAAATTGAATCGCGGCGATCGGATCGGGTACATCGATGGCATGATACTTCGCTTCGTATGCGTCAACCAAAGTCGCGAGGATGTCCAGTTCTTCTCCTTCCGCCGTGTCGGGCTTGGCTCCAATGAGTTCGGCAATCCTGGCGACGGCCGAGTCGTGATCAGCCTCAGTTCGAATTGGATGAATCTGCATATCGCTCCTTCTCGTACGCAACCTTGGTGACGTCGATTTTGTCGTACTCTTTGTGTGTGCCCAGCCAGAGAATCAACAGGATTTGATAGTGGTAATTAATGGCTACGACCAAGCGATAGTCATTGCCTTTGATGTTGAATACCGCTCTTTCGCTCGAAACGATGCTAGCGGAGCGGAACTGAGCTTTTAGTTCTGCCGGATCCTTCCATGACCCCTTTTTGACTTCGGCATACCAGGCGTCAAGATGCTTCTTCACACTTGCTCTAAGCCGGCTATCTGCGCGCTTTTTCACGAATCCGTTGAGGGTCGATCGAGCAATGATTCGCACCTTTGAATGATACCATGCTCCCAATTTGGGAGCAAGCAATGATCCATTTGGGTCGTGTTGTGGCCAATTCGAAAGTAACGCTACTTACAGGTTCCGAAGACAACCGCAGATCCTTCGACTCCGCTACGCTCCGCTCAGGATGACGGCCGCATTTATATTGCGAGTATTTGAGGCAGGACGCTAGCACGCTAAACCGACTCCCTGGCTCCGCTTGCACCGCTGGCTCCGCTTACGCGTAACTGCTCACACCGGCGCCGCGGCCGCGCCGCTCCTGCGCGATCTTCTCCACGTATCCGCTTTCCTTCAGGGCTTTCAGCGGCTCCCCGGGCAGTCCACGCGCCTCGCGCCACTGGGCCAGCAGTGGACGCACATCGTGCCAGAACGCGCCCCGGTACAGTTCTTCCGCCTCGACAAGTTCGCATCTCCGCTGCAGCTCGGCCAGCTCGTCGCGATCCACCAGCGCCGCCTTGACCCAAAGCTCCTGCGCCGCCACCACCGTCTGCACCATGGCCTCCATCTTGCCCTTCAGGTTGTGGCTCTGGTCAATCATGAAGGCGATGTCCAGCTTAAGGCCGTCTGTCTCCGCCGCGTGGATCTCATGGAAGATGCGGAAGACCTGGTACGGGTCAATCGATCCCAGCGTCAGGTCGTCGTCCGCATAGCGCCGGTCGTTGAAGTGGAATCCGCCCAGCATGCCCGTGTGCAAGAGCCACGCCACAATCTGCTCAATGTTCTGCCCGGCATAATGATGCCCGGTATCCACCAGCACCCTGGCCTGCGGCCCGGCGCGGCGCGACAACTCTACAGCCATGCCCCAGTCGGCAATGTCGGTGTGATAAAAGGCGGGCTCAAACGGCTTGTACTCCACCAGCAGGCGCTGCTCGGGCGCCAGATGCTGGTGCGCCGCCTTGAGCGCCTCCTGGAGCCAGCCAATTCTGGCGCGAATGCTCTGCGTTCCGGGGTAATTCGACCCATCCGCCAGCCAGAGGGAAACATCCCGCGACCCCAGCTGCTGGGCCAGGTCGATCGACTGGATCACGTGCTTCAGGGCCCGCTCGCGAATCTCCGCCGACGGATTGCACAAGGACCCGAATTTGTACTCCTGATCCTGAAACAGGTTGGGATTGATGGACCCGGCGCGAACTCCGTAGCGCCGCTCCAGCATGCGCACGGTGGGTACATCGTGGCCGCCATCCGGCAGATCCCACAGAACATGCAGCGCCATGGTCGGGGTGGCGCCCGTCAGCCGGTTTACGTGGCCTGCATCGGCAAACTTCTCCTCCAGATTGGCGGCAGCCGCCTCCTGCAGAAACTTGCCGAATCGGGTTCCGGTGTTGGCGAAACCCCATGAAGGGATCTCGATCCGGAACGCATCGAGCGCCTCAAACGCCCGCTCCATCATTTCCGACTCTGACATTTGCATCCTCTCCCGTCCAGATGCGCCCTTGCGGTTCCCGATTCCGTACACCCCTGCTCCCGACTCCCCGCTTTCCTGATGACGGATTCGCAATCTGGTGCGATACTGCTCCCACAATTAAAAGTCTCAGCGGTTCTATGCCTAATTGCCTCGGTTCTCTCCACACCCGATCTTTCTGCCGGACCGGCGCCTTCATCCCGCGCAGTTCGCGTTCGTGTCTGCGTGGACGGCATTTTCAGGCTGGGGAAAATATAGCGCTCGCGAAGGCGTCAAGCCATCCCTCAGGGGCTCAAGCCCAAGTCCTTTGTTTGCGGTTATTGACGGGACTAAAGTCCCGTCCCTACGCGTTCACTCCTTCGTCCCGTCCTTACATCTTTCCTAGTCGGCCGCGAGTTCTTCCCCAAATTGCCCTCGCGAATGCGGTAAACCATCCCTCAGTTGGCAGAACTGCTCAGCAACCCTGCCAACAATCCGTTTCTTCAGCAATATTCCCCAACTGTGGGATTGCCTTCGTTCCCTCCGCTGAGTTGGAATTGTATCGGGTTCCACCTCTTCAAAAATCAACGTTGTTCACGTTCCCGATTGGGTCCCTGAAGAAAGGTACAGGCCTTCCGAAATGAGCCGCTTGCGTCTCCTCTCACTGTGTGTAGTCCTCGGCGCTCTGTGCAATCTCACCTTGCTCCGCGCGCAGGTTTCCAGCATTGCGCCGCGGGTTGTGGGTCTGGTGGATGAAACCTCGCTCACCACCTTGCGCGGGAGCCTGTCCGTCATGGCCCAGCCGCAATACGATCGGGGAGAGGCGCCGCCCGCCACTGAACTTCACTTTGTACGCGTCGTCCTTCAGCGTTCTCCGCAGCAGGAAGCGGCGCTGGAGAAGTTCATGGCCGAGCAGATTGAGCCCAGCTCGCCCAATTACCATCACTGGCTCAATCAGGACCAGTTCAACAAGCTCTACGGCCTGGCTGACTCCGACGTGGCGGCTATCGTGGCATGGCTCCAGTCCCACGGCCTGAAGATCGAGACCGTTTCATCCACCAATATTGCGTTCTCCGGCGCCGTTCCGCAGATCGAGGAGGTCCTGCACACCTCCATCCACTCCTTTATGAGCCCAGGCGGCCGCCAGTACTTCTCCAACACCTCCGAGCCCCGCATCCCGGCGGCTTTGTCTCAGGTTGTCGGCGGCATCGCTTTTCTTAACACTCTTCCTCCGCGCTCCCATGCGGTGCGCGGACCTTCGGGCACTTACGATTCCAATGCTCACAAGTTTGTTCCTGTGAACCCGTCGGAGGCGGTGGCTCATCCTGACCTGACCACGGGCAGTTCCGGAAGCCAGACCCTATGGCTTGTTCCGGCCGATGCGGCAACCATCTACGACACGCCCAACAGCTACAACCTTGGTTTCTCCACCGGAACCAGCTACACCGGCCAGGGCGTCACCATCGGAATCGGCGGGGACGCGCTGATCCAGAGCAGCACGGTCCTCTCCTATCGCAAGAGGTTCCTGAACGGCGACACAAAAGTTCCCACCATCATCAATGACAGTAACTCCGCAACTATCGGATCCGATTCGGATGAGGCTTACCTGGATAACGAGATTGCGGGCGGGCTGGCCCCCGGAGCGGAGATTCGCTTCTACACCGCATCAGCAAACGACGGTGGCATAGAAACAGCCGTGGATGCGATGCTCGGCGAAAATCCGACCATGGTGTCGGTCTTCAGCCTGAGTTTCGGCGAGTGCGAGCTCTTTCTCACCACCAGCTCGAATACATTGATCAGCCAATGGTGGCAGAATGCGGCGGCCAAAGGTATTGCTGTCACCGTCTCCACTGGCGACAGCGGCTCAGCGACGTGCGATAACCCGGACCAGGCAACTGCCGCATCCCTGGGCCTGAGTGTGAGCGGATTTTCCTCGACGCCCTACAACATCGCCGTCGGGGGCACTGATTTCTACGCCCTGCTCACTGGTGGTTTCTCCACGTACGTCAACAGCAACGAGTCTTCCACCAACTCGTATCGCTCCGCTTTGAAGTACATTCCGGAGTCGCCCTGGAACGACTCCTCGACGACGGTTCCTCCCGGCCAGATCACGGGCAACGTTCCTACCACTTCGAACAGTGGCGCCACCAACATCATCGCCGGCTCCGGCGGTAAGAGCAGCTGCACCACCAATACCACCACCATCAATCAGGCGACCGGTCAACCCATTCCGGGCACCTGCACCAGCGGCAACCTCAAGCCTTCGTGGCAACGCGGACCCGGGGTACCTAACGATGGAAACCGCGACGTTCCGGATGTCTCCCTGCTGGCCGCCAACGGTTTTTACGGAGCTGTCTGGCTGGTCTGCACCGACGATTCGGTGCAAGGGACCGCGTTTACTGACGATTGCGCGACCCAGTCCAACAACAACTTTTACTGGGCCGGTATCGGCGGCACGTCGGCTTCCGCACCGGCATTTGCCGGCATCCTGGCTCTGCTGACGGAGAAGGCCGGCGGCCCGATCGGTCTCACAGGCGCAAAGTTTCTCTATGACCTCTATAACGGCGCCGGCGCCTCCGCCTTCCACGACGTGACCATCGGCAACAACTCTGTTGTGTGCACCTCCGGCACTCCCGATTGCCAGGCAGTCGGCAGTTCGTTCTTCCTGAAGGGATACAACGCGACAGCCGGATACGATCTGGCCACCGGGCTCGGCAGCGTGGATGTTGCGGCGCTGATCTCCGCCTACGGCTCCACCGGTACGGCGACGGCCACGGTAAACATTACGCCTCCGCCATCCAGCATAACCACTGCGGAACCGCTTTCCTTGCAGGTGGCTGTGATGGGTTCCAGCGGCGCTCCCACAGGCACCGTCACTCTCTCCGGCGGCGGCTACACATCGCCCTCTGAGGATCTTGTGGGCGGCTTTTACACCTTCACGGTCCCGGCAGGCTCGTTCAGCATGGGCACTGACACCCTCACCGTCAGCTACAGCGGCGACGCCACCTATGCCAGCGCCAGCAACACCACCCAGCTGACTGTTACCACCGGCACGCTTCCGGCAACTGTCGGTGTCAACCCGGCCAGCACCAGTATCGATACAGGGGAGTCGCTGAACGTTGCCGTGATGGTGAGGGGAGGCGGGACAAATCCAACTCCCACTGGATCGGTAACCTTGACGGCTGGAAGTTACACTTCCCCGGCCACCGCCCTGGTGAACGGTAACGTGGGCTTCTCGATACCCAACAACAGCTTCTCCGGCAACAGCAGCGGCACCATTACGGCGTCCTATGTCGGCGACTCAGTCTTCGCAGCCGCCAGCGGAAGCGCCACGGTCACCCTTACGCAGTCCACGTTCACCCTGACAGCCGCTGCGCCTGCGGCGGTCAACCACGCGTCAGGAGCCGTGAGCACAACATCAGCGATTATGGCCGCCACCACCAATAACTTTTCGGACGGTGTCTCGCTGAAGTGCGCGCTGACCACATCGCCTGGCGGAGCGGCGAACCTGCCCACTTGTCAGATCACCACGGGAGGGCAATTTACGCTTAGCTCGACCGTCCCCACCGCCTCGGCAATCGCCACAGTGACCATCACGCAGGCCACCACGGCCAGCCTGGACAAGCGCGAGCTTCCCGGATGGCTCAGCGCGGGCGGCGGGACGGTTCTTGCGCTGATGGTCTTCTTCGGCATCCCGGCGCGGCGGCGAAGCCTGCGCAACTTCTTCGGATTGCTGGTGATTCTGGGCGTACTCGGGACCCTGTCCGCATGCGGCGGCGGAGGCGGCGGTGGTGGTGGAGGCGGCGGCGGCGGTGGCGGTAACCCCGGCACCACGCCCGGCAACTACATCTTTACCGTCACTGGCAGTTCATCTGCCAGCGCCGCGGTACAGGCCACTTTCACGGTGACGGTTAACTGATTTCCGGTTCGGCTGCAGGTTGGTCCATCCTCTGCGGATGGGCCAACCGCCTGTCACAAGGGCCACTCGCAGGAGATCTCTCTCCGCTCGCGCGCGCTTTCTTCAGCCCACTCCAGCACCCGCGCCGCGCGCCACGCATGCTCCGGCTTCACCGGCGGCTCGGCTCCGCGCTCGATCGCCTCCCGCACGCCTTCGTAGAATTTGCGGTAGTCGCCCGGCTGGGTCTCCACAGGCCGCGACACAATGGCGCCGTCGACATCCACGTGTAGCATGCCCCACTCCGACGGCAGCTCCTTGCCCCACTGCGGCGACTCAATCCGCGTGACCTGGCGCAGCGCCGCTTCCTGCGGATCGACGCCCGACTTGAGGAAGTTTCCGCGTGTTCCCCGCAGCACGAACCGCGGGCCGGGCGGCGAGGAGAGCAGGTTCGAGCCGAGGGTCACGCGCATTTCCGGATAGCGCAGCCGGATGGTGAATGAGTCATTGGCGCCCTTGCCGTCGCGCTCGCGTTCCACCTCCGCGCCGACACCGAGCGGCAAGCCGAACAGAGCCAGCGCCAGGTCCGCGAGATGCGTGCCCAGGTCGAGCAGCACGCCGCCGCCTTCCGCTGGATCGTTTTTCCACGGCCGCCGCGCCGCTCCGGGCGCCCAGCGCTCCATGTTCGACTCCACATGGACGAGACGGCCCAGGACGCCCTCTTCCACCAGCTTGCGCACGGTGAGCACGTCGCCATCCCAGCGCCGGTTGTGGAAGGGAATCAGCAGGACGCCGCGCTCTCGCGCCAGGTTGGCCAGTTCCGCGATCTCCGCGGACCGAGGCGCGACCGGCTTGTCGACTACCAGATGCTTGCCGGCCCGGATCACCTGGCGCGCGATTTCGAAATGCGTTCCCGAGGGCGAGGCCACCACGACCAGGTCCAGGGACGGATCGGCGAGCATTGCGTCGAGTTCGCGATAGACGCGTATGCCGGGATAGCGCTTGGCGGCTTCATCGGAAGTGCGTTCCAGCACCGCGGCAAGCTCGAAACCCTCGACCGAAGAGATGAGCGGCGCATGGAAGACGCGCCCTGCGAGGCCAAAACCGATCAAGCCAACACGGATCATAGACCTTGTTTTACCGCAGTTTCGCGGCCCAAAACGCGACGAGTTCACATAGTGATACGGTTTTGGCCGTCAAAATGAGGCTAAGTTTATGATTTTTATGGTGTGCGGTCCAATTTATACCGCATTGTGGACCGTAGGAGGGGGGTGGGGGGTGGTTTCCCCATGAAGCCCAAAGGTGACAGGATTCTCGCCGCTGGAGTCGATTACTGCGCAATCAAGAGGTCGTAGCCTTTGTGGTCTCCGACCCAGAACCATACGTATTTGTCGGCAACCTTGATGGCGAGCGCACGATAGCTCAAGGAAACCGCGCAGACCAGAGTTCGTTCCCGCGACGTTCGCCGATCTTCTTGAATTGAAGCGATGGGTATTGCGGATCCGATTTCAGGAGCGCAAATTGCTTGTCTGCACTGGCGCGGATGGGTTCAGGGAGGGCACGGTACGCTTGCCAGAATTCAAACGTCGTGCGGTGTTCCATCGCGATCAGAGCGGCCGGGTACTTCCATTTTGTTCCTGATCGAGAGCGCGATTCATCGCGGCATCAAGACGTCCCGAAGCGAAATCGCCTTCAATGCGCAAATCGATCGGTTGCACGTAGGATTGGTCCAGGCGGGCGTAGAGTTCCTGCCTCTCCTGTGCCGTCAGGCCACTAATCGCGCGTTCAATCTCCTCGATCTTCCTGAGTCCCATATGTCACCAATATAAGTTTCACCCCAATCTGTGCCGATTGCAACTCCTCACTCACCCATCCAGCTTGTACCGGGTCTCCGCCAGCCGGTAGAGCCTGCGCCATACCAGGCGGTTCATGGTTACTACCATCAGCGAAATCAGAATCGTCGCCATCAGGATGATAGGGAAGCGCCCGTGGTCGGTGGCGTTGCTGATCTCCGCGCCTAGGCCGATGGTCATAAAGGTATGGTCCTTGATCTTGGCGTATTCAGCCATCACCGATGCGTTCCATGCGCCGCCGCTCGCCGTCACCATACCGGTAATCAGATAAGGAAAGATGCCCGGCAAGATGAGCCGCGTCCAGCGCTGCCACCGCGTGAAATGGAATAGCGAAGCCACCTCGCGCAGGTCGGATGGGATGGACATGGCGCCGGCGATGACATTGAACAGGATGTACCACTGCGTGCCCAGCAGCATGAGCGCGATGGATCCGATGCCAAGCCCGCCGCCGATATCAATGAGGCCAATGAGCAGCACGGGGTAGAACGCGGACGCCGGCACGCTGGCCAGCACCTGTGCCAGCGGCTGCACCACGCGCGCCAGGCGCGGATTGAACCCGATGGCCACGCCCACCGGGATCGTCCAGGCCGCGGAGATGAGCAGGGAGGCGTTGACTCGCAAAAACGTTGCTGCTGCGCCGGCCAGCAGATGGCGCATGTCTGCCCAGGTAACTGCGCTGAGCATGACCGCCGCCTGCGTCACTGCCCATCCGCCGGCGATGACGACCGCGGTGACCACCATCCAGAAAGCGACTGCGCCTTTGCGGAGGTCGCGATCTTCATCGGCCGGCCGCACCACTTTGCACTCGCGCGTCTTCGAAAGCCGCCGGTAGATGGGCTCTTCGACGCGGCTCAGCACGCGGCCGGGAAGGGAATTGAGAATGGTGGAGCGGCGCAGTGCCTCGAGCACCGGCGAGGTGATGCGGTCGGCCGACTCCACCTGCTCAAACTTGAACTTGTCACTCCATGCGATCAGCGGACGCCAGAGAAGCTGGTCTGTCGCCACCACGATGAGAACCACCAGCGCGATGCCGCTGAGCAGGGCGGGCACGTCGCCGGAGTTTGCCGCCGACTGAATATAACTGCCCAGTCCCGGCAACTGGAAGTTGCGGTCGCCCATGGTAAACATCTCGCACAGCATCAGGGCGAACCATCCGCCGGCGACGGAAACAATGGAATTCCACACCAGCCCAATGGCCGCGTACGGCATCTCCAATTGCCAGAAGCGCTGCCATCCCGAGTAGCGATAAATCCGCGCCGCCTCGGTCATCTCGCGGGGGATGGTCTTCATGGACGTGTAAAAGCTGAATGCGAGGTTCCACACCTGGCCGGTAAAGATGAGCAGGATGACTCCCAGCTCAATGCCGAGCTGGTGGCCGGGAATGAGCGAAACCATGGCCAGCACCACCGGCGGAAGAAAACTGAGCACCGGGATGGACTGGAGAATGTCGAGCACGGCCACCATCCATGCCTCGATGCGCGGGTTCTTCGCCGCGGTGTAGCCGTAGGCGATGGCGAAAACGAGGCTCAGCAGATAAGCAATGCCGATGCGCACAACGGAGTAGAAGGCGTAAATCGGCAGGGCGCGCGGCGAGTGGGAGATGGGCACCACCGGCGCGGGCGTGCCCATCCAGTAGGCAGCCGTATGGATCACCGCGAAAAACAACGCAAGCCCGCACAGCGCCACGCCCGCATCGATGACGAACGGCCAGTTGCGCACCGTTACCAGCGTGCGTGCAAAAGGATGCTGCTGCAGGCTCATCGCTCGTTCTCGCCCTCCGCCGCAGCCTCTTCCTGCGCATCGGGAAGGACGAACCGGCGCCGCGCCGCGTCGAAGTCGAACAGCTCGGCGTAGCGGCCCCAGGTGACGGCCGTCTCCATCTGCCGCACACACTCTTCCTCGCTGAACTGCTCGTCCAGCATGTCCAGAAAGAACTCCTCGGAGACGGTGTGATCGCTTTTTGTCTGCAGGGCGCGCTGAATCTGCCTGAGCAGGAGCACATGCTGGACGGCCGCGTCGCGGAAGAGCTCCTTCTGGCGCAGGATCTCAGAGTTGGCGAACTCGGCTCCGCTCTCGGTGATGACGGCGTCACCTTCTTCCACGCGCAGGAATCCCAGCAACTGCGCCGCGTCGACGATGGGCAGGAGGTCGTCGATCTCGAAGGCGAGATCGTCGGCCAGGCGGTAGATGTCGTCGCGGCCGCCCTTGTCCAGCAGCAGTTCGAGCAGTCCGGCCACGCCGCCGGGCCGCGCATGCGGCAGCATCTGATAGCGCATCTGGCGCTGGTCGCGAACCTTCCTCCCGGTCTGCGTGTCGGGCGCTTCGGCGGGCGCAATGTCCGGCCGCGTCAGGACCTTGTAAATGTAGTCGACGAGCTGGGTGAAGGCGTCCGACTTGCGGTCGCGCGGCTGCGCCATCTGCACCCGGAAATCGGTGCGAATGTGACCGGGGTTGCGGCCGAGGACGATAATGCGGTCGGCCAGCAGCACCGCTTCCTCGATGTTGTGCGTCACGATGAACACCGCGCGCGTGGGCATGGTCTTCTTTGACCACAGCTCCAGCAGTTCGCTGCGGAGGTTTTCGGCGGTCAGCACATCCAGGGCGGAGAATGGCTCATCCATGAAGAGCACCTCCGGCTCAACCACCAGGGCCCGGGCGAAGCCGACGCGCTGCCGCATGCCGCCGGAAAGTTCTTTCGGATACGCAGCTTCAAATCCGTCCAGGCCGACCATGTCCAGCATGCGGGTGCTGCGGCCTCGGCGGTCGTCGGCGGAAACGCCGCGGGCCTGCAGCGGAGCTTCCACGTTTTCCAGCACCGTGAGCCAGGGGAACAGCGCAAAGCTCTGGAACACGATGGAGACGTTGACTTCGGCCTCGCCGATGGGCTTGCCATGCCAGTAAACCTGGCCGGCGGACGGCTTAGACAGGCCGGTGAGCATGCGCAGCATGGTCGACTTGCCCGATCCCGACGGGCCCAGCAAGGCAAGGATCTCGCCGGGGATGATTTCGAGGTCTGTGGGCGCAATCACCTGGATCCGGTTCTCGCTCGGCTGCGCGTAATACTTCTCGATCCGCTCGGCGCGGATGATGGCCTCGCCGGCGCCGGTGCGGGATTCGGTCTGGGGTGCAGTTTCCTGCATGCAGGGGTCTCCGGATGCGGCTGAGGAATGCAAGCAATTGTTGCGAGTCTAGGATTTCAGGGTTGCAATCGGGTAAAATCGGGCAGTGCCGGCTTCGCTCGACCTCTCCCGGCATGCCTTCCCTAAGCAGAGCGTATCACCGGAGGAAGTGGTACACAGGCAAGCCGGGTTTGCCTTAGACTATCGCAGGCGGCAAATTCCTCAGCACGTTGCAGCCTCAGAACGCATCACATGTCCAGGAGCTTATGCCCGAAAACACAGCGAAACCCAAGGTCCTAGTTGCGGACGACGAACGCGTGATCGCGGATACGCTGGCCATGATCCTGAACCAGAGCGGGTTCCAGGCTCAGGCCGTGTACTCCGGCGAAAAGGCGCTCGAAATGGCCCCCACTTTTCGTCCCGACATGCTGATTTCCGACGTCATCATGGCTGATTTGAACGGAATTGACGCCGCCATCCGCATCCGGGAGCTGTTGCCTTCCATCAAAATCCTGCTTTTCTCCGGACAGGCCGCCACAGCCGATCTGCTGGAGAAAGCGCATTCCCAGGGTTACGACTTTGAGATCCTGGCCAAACCAGTACATCCACAGGACTTGTTGAGCAAGCTGCGCAACGTGAACTGACCCTCGGGGAGCGGGGTTATACTGCCGCCGCCAACCGCCGGCCTGCACCGCTATCGCGCTTGCGGGGAGCAGTGCGCTCCTTTTTGTCAAGGTGTCTCTAAAATCGCCAGACCACCCGGACAAGGTATTTCGCATCACAATCGATGGGTTACCCTGCATGACAATCTCCAAGACCAAGGTCTTGATCGCCGATGACGAGCGGATTATTGCCGACACGCTTGCCCTGATCCTGAACAAGGACGGATTTGAGGCGCAAGCCGTGTACACGAGCAAAAATGCCCTTGAGACCGCGGCGCGTTTCCAGCCGGATATGCTGATCTCCGATGTGCTAATGGCCGACATCAACGGCGTGGACGCCGCCATCCAGATGCGCAGGATGCTCCCGGAAATCCGCGTGTTCCTGCTCTCTGGGCAAACGGCGACGGCGGAGATGCTGGCCCGCTCACAGGCAACGGACCTGGGCTTTGAAGTATTGGTGAAGCCGGTGCACCCCAGGGACCTGCTGGGCAAACTCCACGCCGCCATCCCGGACATCGCTGCCTGAATTCCGCGCCTCCTTCAATCAGGATCACAAAACTGGAACTGCCGAGTTTGTGCGCGTCAGCGTGCCAGCCGTGCGACAATCCAAGGCGATGGCTTCGCAGCGCAAGCCGGTGATTGTACGCAAGTTCTCCCGGGACTGGGTGGCGGGCTATGCGCGCCCCTCTTTCGGGCAGGAATCTGCGGAGCTCGAGATCCTGGACCCGGTGGGAAAGGTGCTGTGGATCCGCTGGGACACGGTGAAGTGGGTCTGCTACGTGCGCGATCTGCCCACGACGCCGGCGGAGCAGGCAAATCCAGAGCGCCTTCTGCACAAGCGTTTCGCGGTGCGCCCGCGCACGGCCGGCCTGTGGCTGCGCATCACCCTCAATGACGGCGACGAGCTCGAGGGGCTGGCGGCGAACGACCGCTCGCTGATTGAAGGCGCCGGACTGCTGCTCACGCCGCCCGACCAGCGCTCTAACACGCAGCGCATCTATGTCCCTCGCCAGGCCATTCAGAGCCTTCAGGTGGTCAGCCTGATCGGGGCGGCGAAGCGCAGGCCCGGCGCCGAGGCGCAGCCGGAGCTGTTTTCAAGCGAGGCCCCCTCTTCGTAGGGACCGCGGCCCCAGGTTTTACAATCGTCTCAATGAAATTAGGCGAGTTGGCCACGAAGCTGGGCGCGGAACTCCGCGGCGATCCCGAGGTGGAGATCACCGGCGTGAAAGGAATTGAAGACGCTGGGCCCTCGGAGATCACCTTCGTTGCCAATCCGCGCTACGCCGGCCTGGCGCGCACCACGCAGGCGGCCGCCGTCCTCGTCGAGCCGGAATTCCCCGACATTCCCACGTCCACCCTGCGCATCAAGAACCCCTACTACGCCTTTGCCCGCGCGCTCGGTTTCTTTTACCAGCCGCCCAACTACGCTCCGGGCATCCATCCCACCGCCGCCATCGATCCCACGGCCGAGATCGGCGAAGGCGCGCACCTTGGCGCGTACGTAGTCATCGGTACGGGCGTGCGCATCGGCTCGCATGCCACGCTGCTGCCTCACGTAACCATTTATCCGGGTGTTCGCGCCGGCAGCCATCTCTTCGCACACTCACACGCCGTCGTCCGCGAAAACTGCGTCCTCGGCAATCATGTCACCCTGGAAAACGGCGTGATCATCGGGGGCGACGGCTTCGGCTTCGCCAAGAACGACGAGGGCCGCTGGGTAAAGATTCCCCAGTCCGGCCCGGTCATCATCGGCGACCACGTAGACATCCAGGCCAATGCCTGCATCGATCGCGCCACGGTCGGCGCTACGGAAATCGCCACCGGCGCGAAAATCGACAACCTGGTCCAGGTGGGCCACGGCTCGCGCGTGGGCGAGAACACGCTCCTGTGCGCGCAAACCGGCCTGGCCGGCTCCTCCGTCATCGGCAAGAACGCCATCCTCGCCGGCCAAACCGGCGTGGCAGGCCACTGCACCGTCGGCGACGGCGTCATCCTTACCGCGCAATCGGCGGTCTCGCATGACGTTCCGGCGGGCAAAATCATCTCCGGCTCTCCTGGTTTCGACAACCGCACCTGGCTCCGCGCCGCGGCCATCTTCCAGCGCCTGCCGGAGTTGCTGCGCCGCCTCGACCGCCTGGAAAAACGAGTCCCGGAAAAACCGGCAGATGAATCCGCAGGTGCCCACTCCACTTCGTCCGCGGATTCCGCCGAGGAGCCCCAGCCATGACCCGCCGCCAGATCCTTGCCGCTCTCGCATTGCTGGCCCTGCTGCCCGCCGCGGCCTGCCGCTCCCGCCACGTCGAGGTCTCCGTGGAGAACCGCTCTGGCGCCGATGTCCGCCTCCTCGAAGTGGATTACCCCAACGCCAGTTTCGGGGTGGATGCGCTCGCTGCCGGCGCCACCTACCATTACCGCGTCCAGGTCAGCGGCGAGGGAGCCGTCAAGGTCCAATACACCGATGCCGCGAACCACCAGCCGCAGATGACCGGCCCCACCCTCCATGAAGACGACCAGGGCCGCCTCGACATTGTCCTGCTTCCCGCCGGCAAAGCCGACTTCAATCCGCAGCTTGTTCCTTCCCGCTGACTGCTTTTGTGACCGTTTCCGCTGCGTCGCCCTGTTCAACCTCCCAGCCACGCCGATAAGACCTTGGAGAGGTGTTCTTGTCGTCTGCGTCCAGAACCCGGGGCGGGCTCCGGCTGAAGCGTCCGCACGCCCGGTTTGCGTTGAGCCTGGCCGGCTTGCGCGCTGTCCAGCGTCGCGGCCGCGGTCTTCGTGGGCCTGGATGTGGGGAGCAATCTCATCTGGGTCGCCAACGGCGTTCTCCTCTCGTACCTGCTGCTGGCGCCGCGCTGGCGCTGGCCGGCGTACCTGGCCGTGGGCCTGGCCGGGCAGTTTTGCGGAGCGCTCATCGTCAACGGGATGCACCTCAAGGCCGTGTACTTCGCCCTGGGCCCGCTGAACGTCCTCGAAGCCGCCTTCGCCGCATTGCTCCTTCGCAGTCGTTCCGCCCAGCTTCCCCGATTCACCGACCTCCGTTACCTCGTCCGCTTCCTCGCCCTCGCTGTCGTCGGCGCTCCCGTCCTCACCGGCGTCCTCTACGCCGCCGGGCGCGGCGTCTGGCATCACTTCACCTACGGGCAGGCGTTTTCTACCTGGGTTCTTACTGACAGCCTGGGCATCGCCGTCGCCACACCCGCATGTATCGCCATTCTCCGCATGCGCATCGGAGAATGGTTCCGGCCCGGCTGGAATCTCCTGGTCCCCGTTGCCCTGGTCTCCGCGGCCGCGCTTGCCTTCCGCTATCCCCAGGCGCCACTTCTATCCGTGATCTTCCCACTCCTTCTTCTCGTCCTGCTCCGGCTCGGCCTTGGCTGGGCATCCGTCTCCCTCTTGCTGGTTGCCGCGGTGGGGAATTGGACCCTCGCCCACCTGGGCATCCATGCCATATCGGTTCAGGGCTTCGAACTGGTCGATCCCGCCCTGCGCCTGCGGATCTTTGTCATCTCAGGCACGTTCATGCTTTATTCCGTCTCCGTCGTGATGGAAAACCTGCGCGCCGCCAAGAAGCGTCTGCATGAGATTGCAGCGCTCCACCGGCTGGTCACCGCCAACTCGCGCGACATCATCCTCCTGGCCGACCTGCACGGCGTACCGCGCTACATCTCGGAAGCCGTCTATCCACTCACCGGCTGGAAACCGGAAGAGACCATGAACCGCGGCTTTACGGAGGTGGTCCATCCAACCGATCTCTCTGTGGTGGAAAAGCTCATGACCGAGCTGCGCAACGGCGCGGATACCGGCACCGTCGAGTACCGCCTGCTTCGCCGCCGCGGCGGCTTCCTCTGGGTCGAAGGCAGCTTCCGCACCGTGCACGACGCGGCAAGAGGCCTTCGCACCGGCATCCTCCAGGTAATCCGCGATATTTCAGAACGCAAGCAGACCGAAGAAAAACTCCGCGCCGCCTATCGCGTCCTTGAGGGCCTTGCCGCCATCGATGGGCTCACCGGCGTCGCCAATCGCCGCCGCTTTGACGAGGCGCTCTCCAGCGAATGGCGCCGCGGCCTGCGCGACCATCGGCCGCTCTCCATCGTGCTGCTCGATGTGGACCTGTTCAAGCTCTACAACGATAGCTACGGCCACCAGCGCGGCGACAGCTGCCTGAAGCAGATCGCCGAATCGGCGCTGGATGTGGTCACCCGCCCCGGTGACCTGGTAGCGCGCTATGGCGGCGAGGAGTTTGCCATTATTCTCCCCGGCACGGAGACGCCTGGCGCTGAGAGCGTGGCAAGGGAGATTTGCCGCTCTCTCCGTGCACGCCAGATCACCCACTGCGCCAGTCCGTTCGGCATCGTAACCGTCTCCGCCGGACATGCGACCGTGGTGCCTCAACTCGGCCAGGCTCCCTCCGACTTGATTGAGGTGGCTGACCGCGCTCTCTACGAGGCCAAACGCAAGGGACGCAATCTGGTGTGCGGAAGCGTCCAGGACGCAGCGCTGAAGTCAGCGTAAAGAAACGAGGTTTCAGGGATCAGGTGTCAGGCGCCAGAGATCGCCTTGAAAGCAAAGGCCGCATCGCTCAAGCAATGCGGCTTTTCCCTGAAACCTGGCACCCGAAACCTGATCCCTGTTCTACTGCACCACGCTCTGGAATAACTGCGACTTCAGCAGTGTTGCAAAATCCGAGTCGCTGGATGCAAAGTGCACCGTCAGCTGGCCGGAAGTAGAGGTGACGTCCGTGTCGGACATCGCCATCTTTTCCGTGGTGTCCCCGGTCATTTTGCGATACGCCACCGCAGCGCTCAGCAGGGACGACACCGTTGCCGCCGCGAACGCATCGCCGGTCACAATGGTCAAATCGAACTTCACGCCGTGCTGAAAATCCATGGCGTACCAGGAAGTCTGGAGCCGCTTCTGCACAGATTCAAAATCGGCAATGGAACCAGCCTGTCCCAGAACCTGTTTCATCATGGTCTGCGTGCCCTTCTGGTCCAGCACGCTCCACAGATCCCCGGAATCCACCGAGCGCATCGCATCCATGATGCTCGAGTTCGTCAGCAGGTTGCGGGTGTTCCCGTCGCGCGCGTCCAAGGAAGCCTTCACTGCATCGTTGCCGCCGAACACCATCGTCGAGGCGTCTACGAAGCACAGCACCATCCCCGTTTTGCCCATGGGGTAAGTCTTGTTTGTGCCTACCAGCTTGGGCTTGATGGAGTGCTTCTTGAAGTTCGCCATGATGTCTTCGAGAGGAAACTGCCCCTGCGCGATCCCCAGCGTCACCACATCTTCTGAGCTGCCGCTGGGCCGGAACAGCGCAAACGCAAGCTGGTCCACGTCGTGGTTGTCGTTCAGCCCCGAGCGCCGCAGCGCCTCGTCAAACTGCTTCAGATCCGGCGGCATCACCCGGTCACGCAGCGCCATCGCGGTCGGCGAGTTCTGCATCGCGCGGTAATCCACCACCACCAACTGCTGCACATCCCTGGGAATCGCACCCCGTGCATCCGTAGATAACTGCGCCGCATGCGCCGCGCCTGAAATCCCCAACACCATCGCCGCAACTGCCGGCGCCATCCAACTCCATTGCTTTGTCACCAAGGTTCTTCCTCCCGGGTCGTCGTACCGGCTCCGGCGTAGTGCTCTTTGCCGCGCCGCATTAGCGCGCTCCGTGTTCAGCAACATTTTACCTGCTACAAGATTTAGACGCTTCCGCGCGCCAAACCGTCCCCGTTATCCCCAATCACACTCAGGCCTTCTGCGGCCAGGGCAGGGGATTGGCCAATCGCCTTTCCAGGATCTTGGCTTCCGGATCGAATTCAGTTAAATGACGCATCCACTCGCTTTCCCGCTCGCAGGCCGCCTCCGGGATCAGCCCGATCACCTCGCCCTCGGCCGGCGCCGTCTTGTGCCGCAGCGCCATCCGCACCACTCGCTCGTACACCTGCGAGATGGGCGTTACATCGTAATCGGTGATGTTCATTGAGAGCTGCGCCCGTCCGTGCGCCAGCAACCCCATGGCCTTTACGCCCTTCAGCCCGCCTTGCCGGATCTCTTTGGCGATCGCGCGCACCATGGCCACGTCCGTCGAGTCGAAGTAGATGTTGTAGCCCACCAGAAACTTGCGCGCACCCACCGCGCAGGCGCCGGCCGTGGGATGCAGCTCCGGACCGCCCAGGTCCGGCCGCCGCGACGCATCCTTGCGCACCGCGTCGCGCAGCCCTTCAAACTGCCCCACCCGCACATTGTCCAGGTTTGCCCGGTCCGGCCGCGCCGCCGCCGCTTCGTAAAAATATGCAGGGATCCCGTGCCGCCGCCAGATCTCCAGCCCCGCCTGCCGCGCCAGCAGCGCGCACTGCTCCAGCTTGATGCCGGCAATCGGCACAAACGGAATCACGTCCGTGGCGCCGATGCGCGGATGCTCTCCCTTTTGCACCGTAAGGTCGATCAGTTCCCCCGCCTTGCCCGCGCCCCGCACCGCCGATTCCACCACCGCCGCCGGCGTGCCCGCAATTGTCACCACGCACCGGTTGTGGTCCGCGTCCATCGCCCAGTCCAGCAGGTGCACGCCTTCCACGCGCATTGCTGCAAGGATCGACTCCATGCGTCCCGCGTCCGCGCCCTCTGAGAAATTTGGCACGCACTCCACCAGCGGACCGCCGGCGTTCCCGCGCTCCTGCTGCGATTTGGATTCCGTCGTCATTTCCAGAACGTGTAACCCACCTGGATCTGGATGAGTGCATTCACGCCTGGGTTCCGGTCGCCCAGCGACGAAGACGAGATGTGCACCGCGTTCACTCCCAGGTCGATCGAACGCTTGTCCCGCAAGAAATAATGGACCCCGGCGCCGCCTTGCGGACTGAAATTCCACACACTGGTGCCGCCGTTAATTCCCAGAGCGGGATCGGAGAGGATATTGGGAGGAAACTTGTGCGTCGTGTAGATGAGGCCGCCCGCCCCCTGAAACCACGGCTGCCAGCGCCGCGAGTGCGTGGACAAATTCCAGCGCAGAATGACCGGCGTCAGGCTCACGCCGTAAAACGTCCCTCCGCCCGTCGGGAGAGTGCACGGAACCGGGTGGCCTTGAGGATCCAGGCACGAGTAGAGCTGTTCATGCGGCGCCGGCGTGTACGCCTGCCACAGCGGCATGATGTTTCCGGCAAACTGGAACTGACCGGACACAATCCCGGCATGAATCACCGGTGTCAGCGTCTTGCCCAGCTCGAACCCCGCCGAAAGGAATTTGAACTGGTCGCGGTTGCCCAGCCCCGTTCCCCAGTTGATGAACGGCCCCATCTCCCAGCCCCGCTCGTCGCGAACCTCGGTAACCGGGCTATCGGGAGGGCGCTGTTTTGTTGTTTGGGAGTCCGATGCAACCTGTGTGCCGGCCGCCGAATCGGAAACGACGGCCCCGACCACGTTCTGTGAAGCCGGAACGCCGCCAGCCTGCGCCGCCGCTTGCGCCGTGCCAAACCCCAGAACGCTTCCACCCATCAGCAAGAGCAAAAAAAACTTCAACCTCAGTCTCACGCTTCTCCCCTGAACACAAATCAACCGCTCATCTCTGACAACTGAAAACTGACAACCGACGTAAGAAAGGCCGCCGATCCGGCGGCCCTTCAGAACTCCTGCTGAAGGAGCCGCTTCAGCCCGCAACTTGCTCCATTTGTTCGGCGGTGATGTCGAAGTTCGAGTAGACATTCTGCGTATCGTCGAAGTCTTCGAGCGCCTCCAGCAGCCGCATCATCTGCCTGGCCTGCAGGTCGTCAAGCTTGGTGTACGTGGAGGCGACCATCGTCACCTCGCTGTTTTCCACGGGGATCTTCGCGGCCTTCACGGCGTTCAGCACCGCTTCGTAGCTTGCAGGCTCGGTAAGGATCTCCCACGACTCGCCTTCGTCGTTCAGGTCCTCGCCGCCAGCCTCCAGCACGATGTCCATTAACTGTTCTTCGCTCGCCGCGGACTTCTCCACAACGATCACGCCCTTCTTCGAGAACATGTGCAGCACCGAGCCGGTTGACCCCAGGTTGCCGCCGTTCTTTGAGAAGAGGTGGCGGATTTCGCTCACCGTCCGGTTGCGGTTGTCGGTCGTGGTGTCCACGATGATGGCCACACCGCCGGGGCCGTACGCCTCAAACGTGATCTCTTCGTAGTTCACGCCCTCCAGCTCCCCCGTTCCGCGCTGGATGGCCCGCTTGATGTTGTCCGCCGGCATGTTTTCAGCCTTGGCTGCCAGCACCGCCGTGCGCAACCGCGGGTTGCCGTCCGGATCGCCGCCACCCCCTCTGGCCGCGATCGAGATTTCCTTGATCAGACGTGTGAATATCTTGCCGCGCTTCGCATCCAGCGCGCCCTTCTTGTGCTTGATTGTGGCCCATTTCGAATGGCCGGACATAACGTGAACCTCTAGGATGATTCCTTCGGAATACCGGCTCCCGCTCTCGCCTTGCCGGCGTGGCCTGAGAAGCGTTTTTCCGCGGGGAAAAACTCCCCTCAAACGGCTCTCCATGCGCGGCTTGGGAAACGGCTCCCATCGCGCACCTGCCCTACGGAGTATACCATCGCGCGAGCGTGCCAAACTCCCAGGGTAGCGCCGGCCCGTGCCTCACCTCAGCCGGCAATCTCCACCCGCCGCGCTTGCCTTGCAGTAAACCGCCGGCCCGCTTTCAGCCGGAACTCCAGCCGCGCCGCGCGCCGCACGTGGTACACCAGCGCAGGCCTGAAACACGCCACGCATCTGCCGCCGGGCCGCCGCACGCTGGGGTACACAATCCCGTTCGATCCCGCCGCCAGCAGTTCCGAAGCCAGCGCCTGCGGTCTCCGGTAACACTCCGGTATCGGCCCCGGTTCCAGGAACTCGGCATAATCCGTCGCATCGCCGTCCACAAGGCTCTCGAACTCAGCGTGAAAATCCGCCACGTAATCGTCGCTGGTGGAGATCTCCTCCTCCATCCACGCAACCTCTTCGAGCTCTCTCAGCTTGTGGAAGGCGACCTCCGCAATGGAAGTTTCCCGCTCCACCCCGGCATACCACGCCCCCCGCTGGCTCGTATTGAATCGTCCGCCAAACGGAGACGCGTGGGTGAAGGCGGCGTTCACCACCGTCGCATAACTCACGCCGTAGACAAGCTCATGAACGCTGATCCCAGGCAGCAGGCCCTCGTCCGCCTTGAGCCGCGGGTTTGTTGCAGCATCCAGGGTCACCAGGTCCTTCAGCAACTCCTCCTCGCCGTCTCCGGCAAGCTCTGAAAGAACGGTGCCGGAAGGCGAATACCGGGAAGGGATCAGCCGGTGCGTGCCGGTGAGGGATACGTCGCGCCGTTCCAGCTTCACTTCACCCACCCCGCCGCGCATCCAGCAACTGCCGCAAGTGCATCATCCCCGGCAGTCCCAGCCGCAGCATGTAAGCCAGCGGCGTGTTGCCGCGAAACATCGGGTTCGCGTTGGGCAGCAGAATCCAGCTATCCGCAAGCCGGCTGCTGTATAGGATATGGAGGTCTTTGAAAATCCCCACCAGCAGGGAAACTCGGGTCAGCGTGTCCTGATCGAGCGCGCGCGAATTCTTCTTCAAGGAGTAGAAAGACCCGGAGGAGATCCCTCCCAGCAATTGCCGCGCGTCCTCATCCCGAACCTGCCACCTGGCGGCAATGCGAAAGAATCCCTTGATCGCCGAGGGGCTCAATCGCTTGCGGGTCGAGGCATCGGCCAGGTTCGGCGCTGTTTCGAAATCATATCCCGCAACCAGCGGAATCGTGATCGCAGCAGCCATCGGCGTAACCTCCAATACTGTAAGTATAATCCTCCATATTTAGAGATGCAATCCCGCCGCCTCGGAAATCCCGCTACCGGATCGCGTCTCGCCCCTGCCCGCTGCCATAATAAATTCGTGCCCTTCACCGCATCTCACGCCGCCGCGGCCCTGCCCCTGCGCCGCTCCAGGCTGGTCTTCCCCGCTGTCGTCATCGGCTCGTTCGCACCCGATCTTGAATACTTCCTCCGCCTCTCTCCCGGCGGCGGATGGGGCCACACCCTCATGGGCGCACTCGCCCTCAGCCTGCCCCTTGGCCTGGCCGTCCTCTGGCTCTTCTATCGCTTTGCCTGGCCGCCGATCGTCGCGCTCCTGCCCGTCAGCATCGAACGTCGCCTCGGCTGCTCCCTTCAGCCCTTCGGCTTTCGAGGCCGCGTCCTCCTCATCGTCCTCTCCATGTTGGCAGGCATCGCCACTCACCTCGCCTGGGACTCCTTCACTCATATCCACACCTGGCTCTATTTCCATTGCAGCTTTCTCCGTCAGGACATTCCTTTGCCCCTTGTCGGACCCATTCGCTCCTACTTTCTCCTCCAGATCCTCAGCAGCGTCGCCGGCATCCTCGCCCTACTTTTCTGGTTCTTCCGCTGGTACCGCGACACCCCGCCGGGTCCGCAGCCCCTCGGCAGAACATTTACGCCTTGGCAAAAAGCCGTCATCGTCATCGCCATGCTGACTCTATCCACCGCCGGCGGCCTCCTCCGCGCCTTCCTCCAATTCGGCATTCCTCAAAACCGCCACACCGTCACTGGTTTTGCCGGCGACACCGCCGTCACCGTCGGCGCTTTGCTCTGGTGGCAGCTCATCGCCTGGGGCGTCCTCTTTCGCTCCCGCGTCACCAGCTTCACCGCCCACTCCGAGCCCATCCACCGCTGATCGCTGTCCGCGCTTTCCTTGCTCCCACGTTCCCTCGGTCCCCTGGGTCCCTGTATTCTCAACGTGATGCGCATCTTCGGCGCCATTCTCGCGGGTCTTTTCGGCCTTGCCTTCGGCAGCTTCCTCAACGTCTGTCTCTCCCGCTGGGCCTCAGGCGAGAGCATCGTCCATCCCCGCTCCCATTGCCGCTCCTGCCTCAGCACCCTCACCTGGTGGGAAAACATTCCCCTCGTCAGCTACCTCTTCCTCCGCGGCCGCTGCCGCACCTGCGGCGTCGCCATCGGCATCCGGTATCTGCTGGTGGAGCTTGCCGTCGGCTTTTTATGGACGCTCGAAGCCTGGCGCTCGCTTCCCGCCATGCTCAGCCCGGCCACTCCCGTCGCCGTCCTCTGGTTCCAAGCCTCCATCACCGTCGGCTTCATGCTCTTCTTCTGGATCCTCATCGCCCTGGCCGTCCTTGACGCCGAACATCTCTGGCTCCCCGATCGCCTCACCTGGCCCGGAATCGCCGCAGGACTCCTGGCCTCCATTGCGTGGCTGGTCGCCGCACTCCGCCTCTCTCATCAATACGAGTTCCCAACCTCGCTGCCTCTCTCGCTGCGTGCGTTCGACCCCTTTGGCGGCCTCTTTGCAGGGGGATCCCTCGCGTCTCCAGTGCTCCTCCTGCTGGCGGCTCCGGTCTTTACCGCGGCGCCTCTTCTGCTCATTCGCTGGCTCTATTCGCTCATTCGCCGACGCGAAGGCCTGGGCCTGGGCGACGTAAAGCTTGCAGCGCTCCTCGGCGCCTGGCTCGGTTTGCCCTGTGCCCTGCTGGCACTCTTCATCGGAGTTGTCCTCGGCGGAGCCGCGGCCGTGGTCTTTCTCCTCATGCCGAAACCCGATGGGCACCCCGGCTCCCTGGCCACAGCCCGACTTCCGCTCGGAACCTTCCTGTCCATCGGCGGCATTGTCAGCGCGCTCTGGGGCCAGCCTTTCGTCGAGGCCTATCTCCGGTTTGCTCGATTCTGACTCTGAGCCCAATTCTGAAACATGAAGTGTTACATTGAATTACAAAAGTTTATATCCATGCCAATAAAGCACATTCACTGAGCGTTCTTAAGGAGCGCCGACAACTGGAAAACTGACAACTGAAAACTAATCCCGACACCTTCCAGTAACCCGCAACTCCCGGCAACTATTCCCCTCCCGCCCAGCATCGTAGGACATGGGTACCCCTCCACGGGATCACTCTGCTTAATGGGCCTAACCCACGACTACATGACGTCCCTCAACCCGAATTCCCCCGAGGAGAATGGTGTTCATGCCGCCCTCGGACGCACCGCTACCACCGAGTGCGCCCATGCCGTCCATTTCTACGAGGACGACGCGCTCTTTCTTGACAGCCTGAGCCACTTCATTGGCGGCGCTCTTGGCGCCGGCGGAGCCTGCGTTGTCGTCGTGGGCCAGCCCCACCGCGACGGTCTCGCCCATCGCCTCGCCGCCCTCGGCATCGACCTGACCCTTACCGCCGCGCAAGATCGCTATATTGCCCTCGACGCCGGCGAAACCCTCGCCCGCTTCATGGTCGATGGCCTGCCCGACGAGCAGCGCTTCTTCTCGACCGTCGAGCCCGCCTTTGATCGCGCCCGTGCCGCCTTCATCAGGCATGGACAACCCGTCGCACCCGGCAGCGAAGCCGCCTCCGTCGTCGCGTTCGGCGAAATGGTCGCCCAGCTCTTCCGCTCCGGAAATATCGAAGGCGCCGTCCACCTCGAGCAACTGTGGAACGAACTCGCCCGGCGCCAGGCCTTCTCGCTCCGCTGCGCCTATCCCATGCACCTCTTTGCCACTGAAGAGCAGGCCGAGCAGTTCCGCCGCATCTGCGCTGAGCACACTCACGTCATTCCCGCCGAGAGCTATACCTCACTCGAAAACGACTCCGACCGCTGGCGCATGATCAGCTCCCTCCAGCGCAAGGCGTCCAATCTCCACAGCGCCCTCGAACTCCGCCGGCGCGAGACCGACAGCCGCCTCCGCGTTGAAGAAAAGCTCCGCCGCGCCGAGGAATTCTCCCGCGCCATCCTCGAGTCCACCGCCGACTGCGTCATGGTCCTTTCCATCGACGGCCTCCTCCGGTACATCAACACTCCCGGCTGCCGCGCCATGGAGATTGCCGACCCCTCCTCCGTCCTCGACCGCGATTGGGTGGAGATCTGGTCCGTGGAGGACCGTCCTCGCATCCGCGCCGCACTGGAAGAGGCCGCTTCCGGCAAGATCGGCAGCTTCCAGGCCGACTGCCCCACCTTTCATGGAGACCCTCGCTCATGGGACGTCCGCATCACCGCCTATCCCGATGCGGCCGGCAACATCGATTCCCTCATTGCCGTTTCCCGGGATGTCACCGCGCTGCGCCAGGCGCAGACCGCCGCCATCCACGCTGAAAAACTGTCGACCGCCGGTCGCATGGCTGCCACCATCGCCCACGAGATCAACAACCCGCTCGAGGCCGTTACCAACTTCATCTACCTGGCCCAGATCGACAAGCGTATCCCCGAAGACGTCCGCCACCAGCTTGAAGCGGCTGACCGCGAGCTGACCCGCATCGCTCACATCGCGCGCCAGACCCTCGGCTTCTATCGCTCCACCTCCACCAACCGCTGGCTCACCGTCGCCGACCTGATCGGTGACGCGCTGATGGTCTATGAGCGCCGCCTGCGCAATAAGGAGCTCAACGTCGAGATCTCCGTCCCGCGCGATCTTCAGGTCTACGGCCGCGACGGGGAAGTGCGCCAGGTGCTGCTTAACCTGACCGCCAATGCCATTGATGCCTGCGCCCAAGGCGGCCGCATCTGGATTCGTGCCCAGCGCAGTCGCAAGTGGACCAACGGCCTGGGCGAAGGCGTCCGCTTCACCATTGCCGACAACGGCTCCGGCATGAGCCCTGAAACCCAGCGCCGTGTCTTTGCGCCTTTCTTTACCACCAAGGCCGACGTCGGTACCGGCATCGGCCTCTGGGTCACCAAGTGCCTGGTCGAGCAACGCGGCGGAGCCATCCGCTTCCGCAGCCGCCAGGGAGCCGGCACCGTCATGAGCTTCTTCTTACCCAGCCCCCGCCCAGCCGCCACTCTATCCGCCGCCTGATTCCGGCCCATTTCATAACTGTCGTGGGTGCCCCAGATCCCTCGCTTTTGGGGACCTGGGATACCACTACTGCCGGGTCCCCAATCCTGGCTGCGATTTTTACGGCTAGGGTGGGAAACAACACAGCCAGACGCGCAGGTTCCGTATTGCATCCGCAGTTGTCCTTGCTTTTCTGTCTGTCATTCCGGTGAGGGAATCAGATGGATCAGAACCGGGGCGCAATCCTCCGCGCCGCGCGCGCGCAGCTTGAGGCCAAATGCTATCGCGAGCCCACCATGGCCTCGCTCGCGGCCGAGACCGGCGTCACCCGACAGACCATCCATAATCTGTTTGGAACCAAGGCCGGGGTCCTTGAGTCCCTCTTCGACGTTTTGGCTCTCGATGGCGGCATGGAAAACATGCGCCTGGTCATGACCCAGCCCACGCCCGAGGCCATGCTGGAGCGCTTCATTCAGGTCTTCTGCGGCTTCTGGGCCGGCAATCGCATCCTGTTCCGCCGCATCCACGGCATCGGCGCCATCGATCCTGTCTTCGGCGCGGTCCTTGAAGACCGCAACCGCCGCCGTCTCATGGCCGCAACGCGCATCGCCAACCTCAGCGGTGTTCGCAACGGCCTGGACCAGGCCGCCGCCGCCCTTGCCGCCCTTACGTCATTCGGGTTCTACGACGCGCTGGCCCCCGAAGCGTCAAATCAGGCCGCCCCGAATCAGGCCGCGTCGAATCCTGACCAGGCCGCCGCGACCATCCTCGGCCTCGCCCGCGACCTGCTCTCCCGCGCCCGTTCGTGAGGCTTCCGAGTGCGGTACCCGGCCCACTTCGGGGTCGCTTCCACTCAAGAAAAATCAAAATAATCTTCATTATTCCGTGTACAAAAGTTAAGCGGTTGCTACAAGATAGAGCGACCGGGCTCCCCGAACAACCTGCCATGCCTCAATCCGAGGATTCGAATTCAGGAGGATTGTATGCAAATCAATCGCACTCTGCCTGCCCTTAGCCTTGCACTGCTCTGCTCTCTCGGCGTTCTTGCACCCGCGAATCTCGCTGCTCAGACCGACCACGCTCTGAATGCTTTTCAAGTGACCGTGGCCATCAATATCAACAATTTCAGTTACACACCGGTCACGATTCCCGCCGGAATGCGGCTGGTGATCCAGGACATCAGTCTCTCCGGCGCCGCGCAAACCAGTGGTACCGATGTGCAGCCAATTATCATCTTCAACTCGGCCATTGGCACTGAAACACCGGTTCTGCGCTACTTCGGCCCCAGCCCCTCCGCCACCGTTCCCGGTCAGTACTATGCCGACTATGCCACCACCATGTATGCCGACACATTGGAAGTCTCGCCGGCCTTTGCCGGCTTTACTCCAACTTTTCTGGTATTCAATGTCGTGATCACCGGGTATCTGGTTGATCTCACCCCAGCGCAAAGTTGCCCCGCTCCGGCCAAACCCCCAAGCAGTGCTCCAAAATCCCCCGCCGCCCCGTCCCCGATTGGCCATGGACCCGCCCCCGCTAAATAGACGGTTGGAGGCTCCGCGCCGGGGTCCGCCGATATTCTGGGCAAAAGCCCGATTTTGCGCGAAAAATAAAACGGCGATGTCTTGTGGATTCATGGTTTTATGCCCTTAAACTGCAGTGATTTCGCATGCTTTCTCCCGCATACTTCCCGGCCGCCCACCCATCCGCTCATAAAGCCGAGCGGATGGATGGGGCACAGCCTGGTAGCGGCGGAAAATTTAAAAAACAGGGCTGGAAGTCGAGAAAAAACAGGCCTGGAAGTCGAGAAATGAAAACGCCCGCGATGGATCGCGGGCGTTGCTCTTACTACTGTTTATAGCCTAACACTTTGGGAACTTAAGACTGCATAGTTGGCCAAGTATTTTTTCTTCAGTGTTCATGCGGTCGTGCATCGGTTTTCCACATACAGTGGGACTTGACAGCATGTCGCGGAAATGGTGCAAACGCCGATTTCGGCGACGAGCTCCAGTGTTCGCCGGCTTCTCCGAACCGCCGGACGTCCGAGGATTTTCGGACGTCCGAGGGTTGCCGGTTGCCGGAGATGCGAGGTTATGGTTCGGTGTAGGTGTAGTCGATGAACGACCAGGCTCCATTCTGATAGTAGCGGAGCCGCGCATAGATGGTGGCTCCGG
>DASZLE010000043.1:0-4084 GCA_035552475.1 Occallatibacter sp. | reverse complement strand
CGGCGCGGCGTTCAAATGGTGCGCCAGCGCAGCGATGCGCGGTGCACGCAGGGCTATAGCTGGGGATACGACCGCCGTGGCATCTGGGTAGACCGCGGCTGCCGTGCGGACTTTATCGTTCGCTGATCCTCGGCGCAGCTCCTGCGCATGTGAGTGAATACGGGGCGGGAGCTCACTTTCCCGCCCCGCATTGCGTCTTCATCCGTCACGCCGAAGCCATGCAGGAATTGATATGGCCCATCCACAGTTGAACCATGATCAGGCCGCGGACGCGCACCCGCCCGGCGTTTCCGTTGCAGTAAACTAAGACAATAGGACCGGTTGCGACCGATGGCCCTGTAGCTCAGATGGATAGAGCGACGGTTTCCTAAACCGCAGGTCGGAAGTTCGAATCTTCCCAGGGTCACCACTATTCCTCGCGCCACGATCCATGGCCGTTCTCCACAACGCGCGGTCTTCTCCGGAACGCAATTCCATTCTCATCCCGCTTCACTCGGCAGAGAAAACCCCCGCTCCTCCCCGGGCGGTAGACTGGTTTGTCCAAATGAATACGGGGTCAAAGAAAACCATGGGAGTCTCGCGCAGACGGTTCCTTCAATCCGGATCACTTGCATCCGCGGCAGTTGCCACCAGTAGCTTGTGGAGCCGTCCTGTCTGGGCCGCGAAGGCCGCAAATCCGCCGCTGCTGTCGGAGTTCAGCTACGGCGATGTCCTGATGGCCAGCGATCTGCACGAATCGCAATTCATGACCACCCATGCCGTGCTGATGGCGCTGAGCGACGATAGCCTGCTGAAGCCGCTTCGCCAGATGTCCGGTATGCCCGCCCCCGGCGAGGATCTGGGCGGCTGGTATCACTACAATCCCGACTACGACTCCAGCAACAATTTTGACTACGGCTTCGCCCCCGCATGCACCTTTGGCCAGTGGGTATCGGCGCTGGCTCGCGCCTACGCCATCACCGGCGATGAGGAGACCCGCCAGAAGGTGTTGCGCCTGAACCGCCTCTACGCGCAGACCATCTCGGCAGACTTCTACATCAAGAATCGCTTCCCCGCCTATTGCTACGACAAGCTGCTGCTCGGCCTCATCGATTCGCACACCTACGTGAAGGATCCGCAGGCCCTCGCGATCCTCGAGCACACCACGGATACGGCGCTCCCGCACCTGCCCGGCCACGCCGTGGAACATGGCGTTCCCTGGCGAACTGATCACCCGCACCAGGATTCGTGGACATGGGACGAGTCCTACACCAATCCGGAGAACATGTTTCTCGCCTCCGAGCGCGGCGCCGGCCGGCGCTACTACGACCTGGGCCTGCAGTATCTCAACGACAAGACCTGGTTCGATCCACTTTCGCGCAACGAGAATGTGCTCGCCGGGCGCCACGCCTACAGCTATGTCAACTCGCTGTGCTCCGCGATGATGGCCTACATGGTCGCCCGCAGCGAGAAGCATCTGCTCGCGGCCCGCAATGCTTTTGCCATGCTGCAGGCCCAGAGCTATGCCACCGGCGGCTGGGGCCCGGACGAGATGCTCCGCGCGCCCGGCAGCAACGATCTGTACGCCAGCCTTACCAACACCCATCACACCTTTGAGACACCGTGCGGTTCTTATGCGCACTTCAAGCTCACCCGCTATCTCCTACGCGTCACCCGCGACGCGCGTTACGGCGACAGCATGGAGCGCGTGATGTACAACACCATCCTCGGCGCAAAGCCGCTGCAGGAAAACGGCGAAACCTTCTACTACGCCGACTACAACTTCGACGCGAAGCGTGTCTACAAGCAATTCCGCTGGCCATGCTGCTCCGGCACCCTTCCGCAGGTTGCGGCCGACTACCGTATCAACATGTACTTCCGCGCGCCCCAGGCCGTCTACGTTAACCTCTATGTGCCTTCGACCCTGCGATGGACCGAGAGCGGAGCCGCGCTCTCACTCACACAGGAGGGCCAGTATCCCTACGAGGATCACGTATCGTTCACGGTGACAACTTCCCAGCCTACGGAGCTGACCTTCCACTTCCGCATTCCGGAATGGGCGGAGGGCGCTTCAATCTACGTCAACGGCACTCGGCAGCAGGGGCTTGCCGTGCCGGGGCACTTCGCGGCCGTACGCCGCACATGGAAGACCGGAGACCGCGTCGAACTCGAATTGCCTTTAAAGATGCGGCTCGAAACAATCGATGCGCAGCACACGGACACGGTCGCCCTCGTGCGAGGACCGCTGGTGTTGATGGCCGTCAAACAGCAGCAGGAAGGGCCCGTGCCGAAGCTCTCGCGGGACCAACTGCTCGCGGCAAAGCGAATCGGGGAGCGGCAGTGGCAGGTAGCCTCAACAAACGGACCTGTCACCATGCTGCCGTTTACCTCACTCGGCAGCCTGCCCTATACCACCTATGTGAAGCTGGTTTAGCTTGAGAATCCAATGAGTCAGCCGCTCCGGTCATTGCGACCAGAGCGAAGCGAAGAGATCTGCGGGTGGCCCATCTTGACGAAGGAAGGGTGGATACCACTGCAACTCGAGGCATCATCCTTCGCGGAGTGAATGACCTGCCGTGCGGCGCCACCAGCGTCAACATCACTTCACAGCGCCTACAGCGACGCCTTGGCCGCCGCCTCATCCGGAAAGAGCGACGCGTACTTCGTAATGCCCACCATCGTGAAGACCTTCTGGAAATGCGGCGTCAGTCCAAACGCGGCGATCTTCTGGCTGTTCTTGTTGGCTTCCATCAGCATCTGGATCACCAGGGCGATGCCGCTCGAGTTGATGTAGTCCACTTTCGAGAAATCCAGCAGCACGGGCTCAGATTTGCTCACAGTTTCGTAGGTGCCCAACAGTGCATCGTGCGAGCTGGATGAGATGTCGCCGCTGAAACGAAGTACGCTCACTCGCCCACCGTTGCCATCCGAAATTTGATCGACGCTCGCCTTGGTTTCCGTCTGCACTTAGTCGCTCTCCTTATCCAGCCGGATCACCAGCCGCACGTAACTGCCTTGCCCCTTGCTGTCCTTCACCCACTCGGCTTCGTCCACCAGCGACTGAATCAGGAACATGCCCATACCCCGGGCGTCTTCCTCGCCATGCACCTTGCGGTCGATGTCCGGCTTCGGCGGCACCTTCGAGATACCGCCTCCGTTGTCGAGAACTTTGACCTCCAGGCTGTCATCATGCGACGAGAGGGTAACGCCGACCGATAGATTCTCGTTCAACTGGTTCCCATGCTCGATGGCGTTGATACAGGCCTCCGCAATCGCGGTCTTCAGGTCTTCAATGCGATCGTCCGGAAACCCCATCAGCTTGGCGACGCTGGCGGCCGTACCCATGGCGACCTTCTCGTACCCCATGCGGGACGGTACGCGGAGCTCAACCGGCTTGCCCATCAAGTTGACCATCTGGTCCTCGCTATAGCGGATTTCCTGCAATATATAGTTGCCCAAACTATCGTCAACGCGGCTTTTCCGTTGAAGAAAAGCCGCACCTCACGTCACCCGGATGACTCCGCCTACAGGAAATCCGCTTCACTAGTGCTCTCTCAAAAGCGCAAGTGCAGTCATATCATCTTCCTGATGTGCGCCGCCGCAAAAATCGTGCAATTCCATCCACAGCGAATCGAGAATGGCGGCACTCTGGCTCAAATGACACCGGCTAAAGGAACTCAAAAGCCGCTCGGTCCCGAATTCGTCCTCGCCCTTGAAGACCTCCGTCAGCCCGTCGGTGTAGAAGAGCAGTCTCGACCCAATCGGAAACGCAAACGTCTCCGACGCATAGTGCATGCCCGGCACCAGGCCGATCGGCGTCCCGCTGGCCTTAATCTGTTGCGCGCCGTCGCCGGTCACCAGGAATCCCGGGTTGTGGCCGGCATTCACCACCTCCAGCATATGGGTAGCCGGCTCAAGGCGAAGAAAGATCGCGGTCACGTAGCGTCTCCGGGCCTCCACGCCTTCGGCATAATGCTGCTCGTTCAGGCGCGTGGCAAGCTCCGCCAGCGGCACCCCGGCGCCGGCAATAGCGCGAAAGGCGGATCGAAACGCCGTGCCGACAATCGCGGATGCCAGACCTTTCCCGGCAACGTCGGCCACCGTC
>DASZLE010000042.1:0-2443 GCA_035552475.1 Occallatibacter sp. | reverse complement strand
CATCTGGTCCAAAGGCAAAATCGCCTTCTACGTCGACACGCCCGACAACATCTACACCACCGTGACGCCCGCGGCCTTCACCCGGCCGGGCGCCGTCTGGCCCTTCGACTCCGGCAACGGCTTCTTCCTCCTGCTCAACCTCGCCGTAGGCGGCGACTGGCCCGGCAGCCCCGACGCCACCACAAAATTCCCCGCGGAATTGCTCGTAGACTACGTCCGCATCTACGTCAACTAAGCAGAGAAAGATACGGGCGCCGATCGCTCATTTCGAAACATAGGATTCGTGGAGTCACCGCACGGCCACAAGACCGCGTATAGCCACGGCGTGCTCGTTTGGAGCGGCGACCGCGCAACTAGGACAACGGCTTCACCGCAAAGTAGTAGTAATTCTTTCCCTCATCCAGGGCGCCGGGTTCAACCTCCAAACCCAATCCACGCAGCATCCCCTCATACGCCTCGTCGCCCAGCGAGTGCGATTCCTGTCCCGTCAAATCATCCGTCCACCTGCATGCCTCTTGGGGCGCAGTGAACAGGAACCGCCCGCCCCGCTTTAGCGCATCGGCAACCTTCGTCAGCACAACCTGCTGCGCATCCACCGGCAGAAGAAAAATCAGGCCGACAGCGATCACGCCGTCGAAGGTGCGATCAAAGTAAGTTGAGTCTTCCGCCGCCGCACACTCCGTTGGCACAGCAGGGAAGCGCTCGCCGAATGCCTGTAACAGCGTTGGCGACGCATCCACGGCATACAGCGTCACCCCCGCATCCAGCAGCACCTGCGAGACCACGCCATGACCGCATCCCAACTCCAGCAGGGTTTCGCCGGGCCGAAATTGCCCGGCCCATTCGCGCACCATCTCCAGTCCAATGCGCGCGTGCCGCCAACGCATGAACGTCTCCGCGTGTTCTTCATAACCATTTGACTTGTCTGTCATCGCTCATCTTCTTCGCAGATCGCGCTCCGCCATCTTTTCCGCCATCTTTTCGGCCATCTTTTCCGCCACGACCAGCGCATCCGCGGCTTTCACCTTCACATCCGGCGTTACGCCCGTCCCCTCCCAGCCTGTCGTCTTGTAAGGGTTGATCGGCCTGGCTTCCGGAATCCCCATCGCAAAGTGATCGTCGATGCGATGGAACACGCCCGCATGTGCTCCTCCGCGTGTCGTCTCGCCCACCAGGGTGCCACGCTTCAGAACCTTCAGGTCATAACTGAATTGCTCCGCACCGGAAAACGTCCTCGCGGAAGTCAACACATACACCGGCTTGTCCGCCAGCCTGCTTCCCGGCACCGGCGACCTCGTCCACGATTGTGCGGTCGTGTTTTCTCGCGGGTTGAACATGTACTCCGGATGATCGAAGAGGTAGGCAGCAATCAGCGAAACCATTTCCGGATAGCCTCCACCGTTGTCCCGCAGATCAAAGATGATCGCATCAGCGTTATTCAGCCGAGCCATCGCGGCCCTGGCTTCTGCTCCGCAGATCGCGGGATCGGGGAAGGAATTGAGCTTGAAATAACCCACGCGGTGCGGCAGCACTTCGACTCTCTCGAACATACAGTGGTTCTGCTTCATCGCTTCCCGGTAACGCTCCATGGCGCCAGGAGGTGGGACCGGCGGCCGATCGGGAAGAGGGTCCTCACTGTAAGTCACCATCAGATTCATATCGTGGCTCACCTCCCTCATCTGTGCCGTCAGCCGGTCGGCAAATGCCGCGCCCTCAGTGATCGCGCGGTATTCGCCCCGCTTCTCATGAATCGAAAGCGCGTCGCCGATCCTCTGCGCAACGTCAGGCGCAATGTAGCGCCGGTTGAGGTCTGTGATAACAGCGTGGATAACACGTTCGCGCTCCGCATCATCCAGCCTTCCGCTCTGGCTACCCGCGCTTATGACGTGGCCGGAATCCGGCAACGCAGGTGCATGACAACCGAGGGTCAGAGTTGCCAGACTGGCAACGAACGCGGAAATGTATCGTACGACGAGTTGCATAGAACCGTGCCAGCGCGTGCCCCACACCTCGCATTTGAGATGTAGAAGTCAGGTCGCCTGCATTCCTGAGCGTGAGCGACCAAAGAAAGCGAACCCCACCACCCGCGCCACCAGCACCCGCCCGTGATGGCAAATCCTACTCGAAGCGCAAAGCGGCCATCGGGTCCACCCGCACCGCACGCTGCGCCGGAACCCACACTGCCACCAGCGCCACCGCAGCCAGCAGCAGCGGCGTCACCACAAACGCCAGCGGGTCCCACGCCTTCACATCGAACAGGAACGACGCCAGAAAGCGCGTCAGCCCAAACGCGCCTGCAATTCCGATCACCACGCCGATCAGCGCCAGCACCATCCCTTGCCGGATCACCATGTTGCGAATGTGCGAAGCCTGCGCGCCCAGCGCCATCCGGATGCCCATCTCCTGCGTGCGCTGCTGCACCGAGTAGGCCATCAGCCCATAG
>DASZLE010000041.1:0-13276 GCA_035552475.1 Occallatibacter sp. | reverse complement strand
CGTGAAGCGAAGGGGGAAACAGCAGTGTCTGATTGACCGTATCAGGAATGAAGTTCTGACCCATGGCTCGAACTTAAAACAGATCCTGCTGCCCACGCTATAGGCTCCGTCACAAATCTATGCCCGACACACTCCTAGTAGTTGTCCTAGTTTTATTCCTCCTGCAAAATTCCTAATCTTGCAGGGGAAGGACGGCGAGATTCACTTTCCCGGGGAGTTTCCAGCAAGACGAAGACAGACAGGCGACTGCGTCAATCCATTTTCGAAATAGTTAGATTTGTGTTCCCGCAATGAACGCACCGCACTGTTCCCTTTGAAGCTGCTTAGGACTGATTCCATTACCGTGAGACGCCGATGCACACACATTCGCAGATACTAGTTGTCAGCCGCGATCAGATGTTGCTGCAGACTCGCAGGCTTATTCTGGGCACGTATTTTGAGGTAGAAGCAGCGGGCCGAGTTTCGGAAGCAGGATCCATCCTGTCCAAGCACGACTTCGATCTCATCGTCCTCTGCGACACCCTCACGGACCGCGAGTGCCAGCAGATTGCCGACATGGTCAAAGGCCAGATACCGCAGCCCGAGCTGCTCTCTCTGCTCGGCCCCGGCACCGACGGATCGGACAGATCGGTCGGCCGCAAGCTGGACTTCGTCGGAGGCCCGTTGCAGTTACTGAAAGAGTGCGCCAATGTGCTCGGCTACGACCTGCACAGCAAGTAGCGCATGTACTCCGCCTGAACATCGCTCTTCACGGCCGGTGATTTCGCCGCCGCCACCAGCGACGTTCCGGGCCTGAATTCCGATTCGCGGCTTCCCCACCCAGCCGCATCCAACCCTGCGGGCCACTGGAAGCGCCGGCTACCCTCCAACCGCGCGCCTCCATCGCCCGCAGGCAGCCAAAACTCCGCGCGTGGAAAGTCCCAGCCGTCCAATCCTTCCCGATCCATTGCCGCACGTGATCGAAACTCGGCCCGTCTGAGTGGTAGCTTTTGTGCTACCATTCGTTAGTGATCGAGATTCGGCAGTACGTTGACCGGCACGCACGCAATTCCTTTGAACAATGGTTCAACGATCAGGAGGACACCACGCGTGCGCGTATCACAATCGCGCTCGACAGGCTTGCGCGCGGCGGCTTCTCCTCGACCAAGGGCGTTGGTGCGGGCGTATTTGAGGTCCGGCTGGATTTTGGCCCAGGGTACCGCATTTATTTTGGCAAAGACGGCGAGGCTGTCGTCATCCTGCTTGGCGGCGGGACAAAGAAACGCCAACAGGCCGGTATCGACGCGGCCCGCGCTCTGTGGCAGGAGTACAAACAGCAAAAACGGGAGGGATGATGCCACTCACGAAGGACTTTAACGAAACCGTTCGCGAGCAGCTTCAAATAAGCGCTGGTTTTCGCCGCGCGCTGCTCAAGGAAGCCGTGGGCTGCATGATTTCCGGGGACGTCGAAACAGGTAAATCCGTCCTCCGGAAGTACATCAACGGCACGGTTGGCTTTATCAAGCTGGGCGAAGATCTGGGACGCTCGCCCAAGGTCTTGATGCGCATGTTCAGCGCAAAAGGCAACCCTCAGGCGAAGAATCTGTTCGAGATTGTGGCGTATCTGCAGAAGGCCGAAGGGACGAAGCTGGAAGTGGTGGAGCGGGCAGCGTAACTGCGCACTCATACCTAGCCGTCGCAGAACTGGAAATACACGCTGTATCTGCGCAGCGTAAGCGTTGGAACTACTTTCGCAGCGGACTTTGCCTTCGAATCAAATTCAGAGGCAACCAGGATGCCTTTTACAGGTCCGTCTTCGTCTTCAGCAGAAATGTCCCCCATATAGCTCAGAATCTGTGCAATTGCTCTTTGCCCCGCAACTCCCGCCTTAAGTTCAATGACAACCGTCGCGCCTGATGAGTCCTTTGCGGTGATGTCGATAAACCCAGAACTGACTGATCGTTCAGCCCCGTCATCCGTAATTGTGAGCCCTGGTTCGAGTTGGTCAATCCTCTTTCTCAGAGCTGCCTGGAGATCCCGCTCCAATCCAATTCGCTGGCCAAGGTCCTCCTCGGTTTTTCTGAAGGCTGCAGCGGCATTGACTACCGGCTCGGAAGCGCCAGTATGCTCAGCTTCAAGTTCTCGAAATCTTCGGTATCGCTCAACGGCATTTCGATACGAAGCAAGGTTGTTCCTGATGTTTCCTTCAAACGGTATCTTGCTCGGGTTTGGGCGCCCCCTCTTCTGGTCATCAGTCGTGTAGCGCAAGGCTTGTAGGACGCTTCCAAGCCTGTCCTTGTCATATTGCCCATCTAGGTTGCCATAATGCTCTTCAACTCGCGCGGTCCTGTAGATTTGGGCGCTAACTGTTCCCGGGTCGTATTTCTGCTCTTCGAGCCAACGTCGGTATTCCGGCTTCATGAAGCATCGCCTCGGCTAGAGATTGCAAGTCCTGAGAGACCTATTATCCTCTATCGACCAACGGTCCTTTTCAACTGCCCGCACGCCGCATAAATATCCCGTCCCCGCGGCCGCCGCAGATTTGTCGCAATCCCCTCCTCCACCAGCGCCCGCCGGAAATCCTCAACTGCTCGCGCCGACGGCATCTCATACGCAATCCCCGGTCCCGGGTTCCACGCAATCAGGTTCACCTTCGCCGGCAGTCCCGTCCGGCGCACCAGCCGCGCCACCTCCCGCGCCTGCTCCGGCCGGTCTGTCACTCCGCCCAGCAGCACGTATTCAAACGTCACCCGCTCCCGCGCCCGCAGCTTGACCCCGCGCACCGCGTCCATCACCGCCTTGATCGGCCACTTCCGATTCACCGGCATCACCGCGCTGCGCACCTCGTCATTGGGCGCGTTCAGGCTGATGGCCAGCTTGGGTCGCACTTCCGCCGGCTCCCTGGCAAATCGCTCGATGCCCGGCACAATCCCCGACGTCGACACCGTCATTCGCTGCGGACTCAAACCCACTTCCTCCACCAGCAGCCGCACCGCGCCCATGAAGCTGTCGTAGTTCAAAAACGGCTCGCCCATCCCCATGAACACGAGGTTTACGCGATCACGGCCCACCTCCGCGCCCTGCCGATCGAGCACCACGGCCACTTGGCCGGCAATCTCGCCCGCCGTCAGGTTCCGCTGCAGCCCCAGCTTCGCCGTCAGGCAAAACTGGCAATTGACCGCGCACCCCACCTGGCTGGACACGCAAATCGTCGCCCGATCCCAGGTTCCTGCGAGCTGCTTTCCTGCGGCCGATTCTGGGGCGCAAAGGCTGCGGGGGCTAAAGCCCGGATCTTCATTATCAGGCGCTTGCGGCGCGACTGAAGTCGTGCCCTTACGCGCCTTGCCCGTCCGGAGCCGTTTTTCCGCAGCCTGTTTAGCCCCTGCGGCGATTTCCCCGCTTCCGGCGCGTAGGGCACGGGCTTCAGCCCGTACGTCTGCCTCCCCTGAAAAAGACTGGGCTTTAGCCCCTGCGGCACTCTGCCCCGCCTCGCTCCCATCCCCCGCCTCGCCCGCGTCTCCCTCCGGCATCCAAACCGTCTCCACCGTATCGGCGCCCGCCACGCCCTCCACCAGGTAACGCTCCGTTCCGTCCACGCTGCGGAACACCTCCACAATCCGCGGCCGTCCCACCTCCCAGCCCTCCGCCGCCAGCCGCTCCCGCAGCCTCCTGGGCAGCGTCGTAATCCCGCCAATCTCCGTAACCCGCTGCCGGTAAAGCGCTTCCGTCAACTGCCCCCCGCGAAATCCCGGCTCCCCCATGGCCGCCATCAGCGCCGTCAGTTCCGCCCGGCTCTTCCCGAACAGAGCCTTCCGCTCCCGTCGCATTTCATCCGGCAAAACGAGTTTTGACGATTCCGCACTCACGCCAATTTCCAGACTATTGCATTTCCACAGCCCATGCAGCCTGCAGCCAGTCGCCGCCATCTAACCCTGCGATCGCCTTTGCGGTGCGGCGCCGGGCTCCTCACCGAAATCGTTCCCATTTACTCCTGATTGCTGAGAAGACGACCCGCCGTCCCGCGACCCCGCTGCGTTCCCATTGAGCTTCTGGCCTAAAATGGAACTTGAATCAGGTAGACGATGACCAATGAGCGTAATCTTCGCCGCACCGTACTCCCCAACGGCCTGATCGTCCTCACCGAGCGCATGGACCACCTCCGCTCGGTCGCCATGGGCGTTTGGATCAAATCGGGCTCCCGCGGCGAGGCCGCAGAAACCAACGGCATCTCCCACTTCGTCGAACACATGGTCTTCAAGGGCACGCGAAACCGCTCCGCCCAGCTCATCGCCCGCGAAATGGACTCCATCGGCGGCAACCTCGACGCCTTCACCGGCAAGGAAACCATCTGCTTCAACGTCAAATCGCTCGCCGACCACGTCCCCATCGCCCTCGACGTCCTCGCCGACCTCGCGCTGAATCCAATCTTTGCTTCGAGTGACATAGAGCGGGAACGTGGAGTCATACTTGAAGAAATAAAGATCGACGAAGACAATCCCGACGTCCTCGTCCACGAGCTCTTTACGCAGAATTTCTGGAAGGACCACCCCCTCGGCAAGCCCATTCTCGGCACTACCGCCACCGTCAACCGCCTCGACCAGCCCAAGCTCCTCGACTACCACTCCGGCCGCTTCCACGCCGGCAACATGGTCTTTTCCGCCGCCGGAAATCTCGACCACGACAACTTCGTCGAATCCGTCGCCGCAAAATTCGCGCCCCTGGCCGGCGGCCAGCCCCTCACCGAGCTGCCCGCCCCCCTCTCCAGCGCCCGCATCCTGCTTAAGAACAAAAAGGCGCTCGAACAGGTCCAGATCTGCCTCGGCGTCCCCGCCCCGCCCATCACCGACGAAAACCGCTACGCCACCCTCATCCTGAACACGGTGCTCGGCGGCGGCATGAGCTCCCGGCTCTTCCAGACCATCCGTGAAGATCGCGGCATGGCCTACTCCGTCTTCTCCGACCTCAGCCCCTACCGCGACACCGGAACGCTCTGCATCTACGCCGGCACCTCCGCCGGCAAGGCCATCGAGTGCGTCGACCTCATCCTCGCCGAGTTCCGCAAGCTCAAGGAAGAACCTCTGCCCGAGGAAGAGCTCACTCGCGCCAAGGACCAGCTCAAGGGCAACATCCTCATGGGCCTGGAAAGCTCCAACTCCCGCATGGCCAACCTCGCCCGCCAGGAGATCTACTTCGGCCAGTTCTTCACCGCCGACGAGATCATCGCCCGCATCGACGCCGTCGAGGCGCCCCAGATCCAATCCATGGCCCAGCGCCTGTTCGACCCCGACCGCATCGCCGTTACCCTGCTAGGCCGTTTAGACGGCATCAAGCTAAACCGCCAGCGCCTGGTCTGCTGATCCACGCTGGAATCAAACCGCGCGCCCCCGTCTCCCAACAAAACTTCCGTGCCCCACCTTTGCGACTCTTTTCTGTCGCAACGGTGGATCACCCGCCTGTGGCTGGACATTTACCAAATAGTCATATCACTGCGAAATTTCACTGGACAGGGAAGAGTTTAGTCGCTGCCGGAATACTGTGGAACTGCACTAGATCGCCTGCAAAAAAAGCCGCCACGCGCTCGGCATCTGCGCGTGGCGGCTCGTCCGGTTTCGATTGTTCTACTGCTGGATTCCGTCCAGCTTCTCCTGGTACTCGACGATCTTCTTCAGCGTATCGTAGGCAATGCCGCCCACCGGCACCTGGCGCCCGTTGACCATCAGCATCGGGGTCTGATTAATGTTCAGGTCCTGCGCCAGCTTCACGGAAATATCCACATCTGCAGCCGTTGCCGGAGTGGCCGCGCATGCCGCCACCTTGGCCGGATCGAGCCCCGCCTTGGTCACCGCGCTGTTAAGAGTCAGCGTGGCGCCATCCGCGGTTGCCAGGCCTTCCTGACCCTCAAACGTGGCATCGGCGAACTGGAAAAACGCAGTGCTGCTGCCCAGCTTGGTCACGCAGTCGCCGTATTCGGCCGCCAGCCTGGCTTGAGGGTGAATCCGCTCCAGGGGAAAGTTCTCGAACACGATGCGCGCTTTGGGAAAGTCCGTCGCCAGCTTGTCCATATTGGCCTGGGCTTCCTTGCAATGCGGGCACTCGAAATCCGCAAACTCCACTAGTTCCAGGTCCTTCGATGCCGAGCCGCGATACGGACCGTTTGCATCCTGCTGCAGCTTGGCCCGATTTTCCGCATATGGTTTCGCCCCAAACGGGTACACGTCCTCACCCGCGATGATGTGCTTGCCGTCGGGAAGCGCCCAGAACATGAAACCACCCCCCTTTTCTTTTCCCGACTTGTCGCCAACAAACACAATCACTTTGCTGACACCTTCTACCGGCGTCTTCAGGATTCCCTGCACCTGCCAGATGCGGTTCTCGTCGTATCCCCAGCTTGCCGTCAGAAATTGATTGATCTGCTCCCTGGTCGGGCTGCTGGCCGTGAAGTCCTTGGCATTGGGCACCGGAAAGGTGGTCGGCTGCCTGGGAGCAGGCGCCGAGGGTTGTTGCGGAGGAGCCGCCGGTACTTCTTTCGGCGCGGCCGGCGCCTGTTGCTGCGCGACGGCCTGCATGGAGCTTGCTGCTACGGCCAGCAAGCCAATGCTGGCAAAACGGCCAAAATTACGAATCAAACGATTTCTCCTTGATAGGGATGATTCCATTATCTCTTCCCGGCCTGGGGCGCGTCACTCCGCCTGCCATGGGACCGCCAGGAAACCTTACCGCAGGCCGTGCGGAATCCCGCGCCGGACTGCCTCCGGCCCCGCATACCCTTATACCTGAACCTTCACCGCGATGGGAAACCGGCGTCCCGTCCCGAACGACTTCGACGTGACCTTCAGCACCGGCGCTGCCTGCTGCCGCTTGTACTCCGATCGCTCCACCAACCGCACTACCTGTTGGACGAGTTCCAGCGGAAAATCGTTTTCGCGCGCAATCTGCTCCGGCGTTTCGTAACGCTCCACGTACGCCTCGATAATCGGATCGAGCACCTCGTAGAGCGGCAGCGAGTCCGTGTCCTTCTGCCCAGGCCTCAACTCCGCTGACGGCGCCTTTTCCAGGATCGCCGACGGAATCACCTCGCGCTTGCGATTGAGCCAATTGCAGATGGCGTACACCCGCGTCTTCACCAGGTCCCCGATCACCGCCAGCGCCCCCACCATGTCGCCATACAGCGTGCAGTAGCCCACCGCCATCTCGCTCTTGTTTCCCGTGGTCAGCACCAGCGCGCCGGTCTTGTTCGACAGCGCCATCAGCAGGTTTCCCCGCACTCGCGACTGGATGTTCTCTTCCGTGATATCCGGCGCCATGCCCGCAAACAGCGGCTCCAGGGTCCGCGTGTACTCCTCGACGAGCTTGTCGATCGCGATCACTTCAAACCGAATCCCCAGGTTCGCCGCCAGATGCCGGCTGTCGTCAATCGATCCCTGGGACGAGTACGGGCTTGGCATGCCTACGGCAGTCACGTTCTCCGCGCCCAGCGCCTCCGCCGCAATCGCCGCCACCAGCGACGAGTCGATGCCGCCGCTTAGCGCCACCAGCGCCTTGCGAAATCCGCACTTGCGCACATAATCGCGCGTACCCAGCACCATCGCTTGCCACGCGCCTTCAGTATCGTCCTGCTGCGGAGCGGCAATCGGAGGCGCCTCGAAAGGATCCACCACCACCAGGTCTTCGGCAAAACATCTGGCCTCCGCTACCAGTTCGCCGCGCCCATTGATGGCCAGCGACGACCCATCGAAAACCAGGCTGTCGTTGCCCCCTACCTGGTTCGACAGCACCACCGGAATTCCATCTCGCCGAGCGATCGCCGCCAGCATCTCCCGCCGCACTTCGCGCTTTCCGTGCCAGAACGGCGACGCCGAAATGTTGATATGAATCGCCGGCCGCTGCGCCATCAGCTCTTCCATGGGGTCAATCGAGTAGAGGCGCCGCGGCCAGAAATTCTTGTCGTTCCAAGCGTCCTCGCAGATGCTTACCGCCAGCCGCAGCCCGTCCAGCTCCACCACCCGCTGCGAACGCGCCGGAGAAAAATAGCGCTGCTCGTCAAACACGTCATAGAACGGCAACAGCCGCTTGTGTTGCTCCAGCAACAGCTTGCCCTTGTCGATCAGGAATGCCGCGTTCACGGCGCGCTTGCCCGCGCCCTCAGGAGCAGGTAAGGCCGCACCCACCAGCACCGCGGCCGAAAGCTCTCGCGTGGCCTCGGCCAGCTCGTCCACCACCGAGCGGCAGCGCGCCAGAAAGCTTGGCTTCTCAAGAAAATCGGCTGGAGGATAGCCGCAGATGCAAAGCTCAGAAAACACAGCAAGCCGCGCGCCCTGCTCCGCGGCGCGGCGGCTTACCTCAATGATTTTTTTAAGGTTTCCGGTAAAGTCCCCGATCGTGGGGTCAATCTGGGCCAGCGCGATCTTCACACTTCCAGTCTAAATCCCGCACATCCGGCCAGGGTGTGCATCATCCTCGATGGAGAGGTATCAAAATCCTCAGCAGCCGCGGCCGGCAAGCGCCACGCCCACGCTGCGCACCATGATCGTCAGGTCCAGCCACATGCTCCAGTTTTTGCGATACGTGGCTTCAGGAGAAATGTACCCGCGCGTCGATTGATACTGCCAGCCCTGCACGTGCCACAATCCCGTCATTCCGGGCTTGAATTCAAAGCGCCGCAGCGCCACCGGGTTGCTCCCGCCCCGCTCGCTCGCCAGAAGCGGCCGCGGTCCCACCACGCTCATCTTACCCCTCAGCACGTTCGACAATTGCGGCAACTCATCCAGCGCATAGCGGCGCAACCACGAGCCAAACCGCGTCTCCCGCCCCTGCTCCACCATGGTACGAAACTTGATGCAATCGAATGCCCTGCCATGCCTGCCCCAGCGCCGCGAAATGTAGAAGACCGGCCCGGGCGATTCCAACTTGATGGCCACCGCAATCAACAGCATCACCGGCGCCAGCACCATCAGAGCCAACGTCGATATCACAATATCCAGCAATCGCTTTTCTATAAGCGCCCATTCCCCGAATGCGGAACTCCCCAGCGCGTTCTCCGCCCATCGGGCCGAAATATTTGCGGGCGTTCTTTGCCACGAATTCGATGTAGCCATACGCTATGCCCTCACCAGTTCATCGCGGCAGGCTTGCCGCAATCCTTTACTGGACCGAGATGCCGCCTCAACCCTCGTTAAAAGCAACCGCGGCACGACACTGCAGCGCCGACGGCACTGCAGGCCGAATCCCGTTTCCAGGTATCCCATGCGCATAAATAAAGGCTGAAGAATCGCGATTGAGTAATCGGTCCCGCTCAATCTAACGGCCCAAACAGGGGGAGTACCGAATGAACCAAGGATGAATAAAAATCCATGAACGCATTACATCAAGGGGATGCTCGCAATAGGTTGGAAGCCGCAGCCATACCGTTCAGGACGGTTGCCACTCCATCTGTGCTGCTTTGACGCCTTTACAGCATCGCGCTCCGGCCTCGAAGTTGCAAGTGAATTCTTTGTCATCCCAGATTACGGCCATGCGCCACCCTCACCCCAAAGGTAACTCGTAGGCGTCCAACGTCAGGAATTGCTGAATATCGGGGTCATCCGAGGCCAAAAATCCCTTCAGCGGCCCGAAATAATGCGCAAGCCCCTGGTGCAGGAAGAGCACCATGTCCGCCAGCCGCTCGGCGAACCGCATATCGTGCGTCACCACGATGCTGGTAAATCCCAACTGGTGCTTCAGCCGCTGAATGATCCCGCCCAGTCGCCGCGCGATAATGGGATCGACCATGGTGGTGGGCTCGTCATACAGCACCACCTCCGGCTGGGCCGCCAGTGCGCGCGCTATGGCCACCGCCCGCCGCCTCCCCGTGGAAAGGCTCGCGGGCAGCGCATCTTCCACGTCCTCGGCCCCCACCAGGTCCAGCAGCCGATCCACTACTTGCTGCACCTGGTCTTCCTCCAGGCCGCCGCGCTCGCGCAACGGAAACGCCACGTTCTCCATTACGGTCAACGAATCGAACAGTGCCCCGTTCTGGAAGACCATAGTCACCCGCTTGCGAATGGCCTGCATCTCGGTCTCGCTCAGCGCCGTGATCTCCTGGCCTTCCACCCGGATCGATCCCGAATCCGGCTTGAGAAATCCCATCAGCATGCGCAGCGCAACCGACTTCCCCACCCCGCTTCGCCCCAGTATGCACAGCGTCTGGCCCCGGTTTACAAAAAAGCTCACGTCCTCCAGCACCGGGCGTCCGCCAAACGAAATCGAGACATCGCGAAACACAATCACCGGCTCTGGCTCGGCGGGCGGCTGCGGCTCGGCGGGCAGCGGCGGCTCTGCGCCGTTCTCCGGGTTGGAAATCAGGTCGCTCATGATCTCGCTTCAGCTTACGCGATCCACTCCGAAGCCATAAACGGTAAAGCCCTTTATCCGTTCCACCAGAAAGCCCCGTGCCCCATCTTTGCGACTTCTTTCTGTCGCAAGGGTGGGAAACATCGAGCCAAAACGAATCAGCCCAACTGCTGCCGCACCCTCTCAAGATCCTCAGGGGTATTCACATTGCTGAACCAGCGATCGATCAGGGATCGCGACTCGGGAACCACAAGATCTTCCGCCGCGACCACCTGCAGCCCCGCCGCGCGAAAAGCTGCCATACAGCCGAGCTGCCCTTTCTCCACCTTGCCCTCGAGCACTGCGAGCGCGGCCCGCTGCACCACGGCAGGAAATGTCTGCGCCACTCCTCCAATCGAGGCCAGGGTCACACCCTGCTGTCCGGCTCGCGCGCGATCAAGCAGACCGATGAGCAGGGCGGGAGCCATGAGCGGCTGATCGACGGTTACAAAAACGGCCCAGTCCCGCTGCGTCTGCCGCAACGCGGAACACACTCCACCCAGCGGCCCCGCATCTTCCCACGCGTCCGCAATCAGCGGCGCAAACGAAGCAAGTTCCGGATTACGCGCCCCCGCAATCCACACCTCAAGCCCCGCCCCTTTCAACATCAGCAGCGCCCACGTGATCAGCGGAAATCCAGAAAGCTCCAGAAGCGCCTTGTCCGCGCCCATGCGGCTCGATCGCCCTCCTGCAAGCACAAACCCCGCTACATCCTGCGATTTCTTTCGCAGGCTCCTCAGGCTCGGCAATCGGGCTTTCAAGCGCCCGTCTCCTCCAGGAAGCGAATGATCGACTCAATCCCCAGCTCGAAGTTCTTGAGGTGGAACTTCTCGTTGGGCGCGTGCAGGTTATCGTCCGGCAGCCCGAACCCCATCATCACGCTGGGCAGTCCCAGATGCCGCGCAAAATCGCCCACAATCGGAATCGATCCTCCCGAGCGAATGAACACCGTGTCCTTGCCCCACACCTCGTGCATCGCCCGCGTCGACGCTTGGATGAACTTATTGTCCACCGGGATCAAACACGCATCGCCCTGGTGAATCAGCCGTACCGACACGTCCACCCCCGCAGGCGCAATCTTCTCCACGTAGCTCTTGTATTGTGCAAACGCCTTGGCCGGAGTCATATCCGGAACCAGCCGCATGGAAACCTTGGCCAGCGCCTTTGCCGGAATCACGGTCTTCGCGCCCGCGCCTGTAAACCCGCCCGGAATCCCGTGCACCTCCAGCGTCGGCCGCGCCCACGTCCGCTCCAGCACGCTGAAACCTTCCTCGCCCACCAGCGTCTTCGAGCCCACCTCCGTTTTCCGATAATGCTCCTCGTCAAACGGCAGGCTCTTCCACGCCTCAAGCTCTTCCTTGCTCGGCGCCTGCACATCGTCATAGAAGCCCGGAATCAGAATGTGCTCTCCCTCATCCTTCAGCTTTGCCAGAATGTGCGCAAGCGCCATGAACGGATTGGGCGCCGCGCCTCCGTACATGCCCGAGTGCAGATCGCTCTTCGCGCCCTTCACTTCAAGCTCGGTGTAGATCATCCCGCGCAGTCCCACGCACAAGGTCGGCAATCCCGGCGCAAACATCTCGGTATCCGATACCAGCGCAAAATCCGCCTTCAGATCCGCGGGCTTTGACGCAACATACTCCGCGATTCCCTCTCCGCCCACTTCCTCTTCACCCTCGATCAGCACCCGCACGTTCAGCGGCAGGCCGCCGTTGGCCTTCAACAGCGACTCCAGCGCCTTCACGTGCATGTACATCTGTCCCTTGTCGTCCACCGCGCCGCGCGCATACAGGTTCCCATTGCGCTCCACCGGCTCAAACGGCGGCGTGTGCCACTCGTCCAGGGGATCGGCCGGCTGCACATCGTAGTGCCCATAGGCCAGCACCGTCGGCTTGCCCGCCGCATGCAGCCAGTCCGCGTAAACCAGCGGATGCCCTCCTCCGCGTTGCTGTCCGGTCTCGATCAGCCGCACATTTTCCATCCCGATGCGCTTCAGTTCGGCGGCCAGCGTCTCGGCCGCCTTGCGGCAATCCCCGGCATGCTCCGGCAACGTCGAGATCGACGGAATCCGCAGCAGATCTTTCAGTTCATTCAGAAAACGTGGATGGTTCTGGCGGGCATAATCAACAGCAGACGAAGACATATCGAACTCCCTCGAAATTTCAGCCAAGGGAAAGTATAGGCGCTCCGCCCGGCGAGCTTCACTCGCTCGAACTCACTCCTTCACTTCTTCACTGCCTTCACTTCTTCACCGCCTTCAATACCGCCCTACCGAAGGATCCACCAGCGCCGCCCACGCATCGATGCCTCCGCGCAGCGACTGCACATTCTCAAACCCCTGGTTGCGCAGCCACGCCGTCACGTTCAGCGACCGCTGCCCATGATGACACAGCACCACCAGCCGCTCGTCCGGGTCAAGCTCCTGTTGCGCCCGCGCAGGGACGTCGCCCATCGGCATCAGCACGCTGCCTTCAATGTGCGCCGTTTCAAACTCCCACGGCTCGCGCACATCGATCAACCGCGCTTCGTTCTTGCGGATCAACTCGGCAGTTTCAGAAGGAGAAATCTCGTAGTCCAGCACGCTTCCAGTTTACGGCTGGATGCCCACACATTGTGGGGGCGCCCCAGGTCCCTCGTCCGCCGCGGTGGAGGGACCTGGAAGGGAAGCCGGCTGGTCGGGCCCACTCATTGATACCACCACCTTTTTGCACTTTCCGGAGATGAAAAAAGTGAGGAGAGGATGAAAGTGTTTGCCCCATTCATCGCGGGTCGCCGCGGCGACCGATGAGTGGGCGGGTGCGGGTGTCCCGGTCCCGCCGGTTTTAGCGGCCGAAAGAATACGTCAATTGGAACAGCCCGTTATCAATACCGGGGTTATTGAGCGCCGAGTCATTGTTGGATATGTGGTGATAGCGGTACTCGGCCCGAA
>DASZLE010000040.1:0-16248 GCA_035552475.1 Occallatibacter sp. | reverse complement strand
CAGAGCAAGGTTGTGCAAATGATGGTGGGCACAACTGATTCAAGAAAACAGGCTCAAAATGCAGGCTAAGAAGCTTATTGTGCCCAGAGTTTGGCTGTCACTTTAGGTCCATACGCTCCGTAAGTCTTTTGGGATGTATGGCGGAGACGACGGGGGCGAACCCGCGACCTCTGCCGTGACAGCGAGCCAAAAACCCGTAACTTATTGGAATCAGGAGGCACGGATGGCCACCAAAAGCACCCTGAGAAGCCCTTCGAAACCCTTATTGCACCCGTAACACACCCAGGTCCTCTGCCCTAAAAACCTCTGCCCTACCCTTGATTTCATTGGCGATTTCGCATCCTTTTGGAGCACTTTCGACCCGACTGCTCCGAGGCGGTGTCGATATCGCGATCGCCATCGATGCGTAACAAACCCACGACCTCTGCCCAAAGGCAGAGGTCGTGGGTTCGATAGGTCACGAAATCGCATTTTTTAAGTGGAAATCGAACCCAGACATCTGGGTGCTAGAACGTGGAATCGGGTGAAGAGTGGGCGATATTGCGGGCTGAACAAAGCTGTCCGCATTAGAACCTCTGCCCAAGTCAGCGATCTGAACGTTGCCCAAATCTGGGTGGAAAGGCATTCAAAATTTCACCAAAAACGTCGGTTTCGGCCCGGGAAGCGGGTATCACTCCCCAGTTCCACCTTGATTGAGCGAGTTCCTGAATCCGTAAAGCGGTCGCGCATGCGGTGCTAGGATTTCGCAGCGTGGACACCTGCACTCTGACATCAAAGTCGAGCCAAGGCTCGGCGACGGTCAGGAAACTCGGCTTCACGACGTAATGGAAGAAGTCGGCGAGGGTTCTGTCTCGTTAGACCGAATCGTTGTGCGATGCGAGTACCGGCATTACGCTTCCCTTCTTAAGACGGGCCGTCTGTCCGCAACTCCGTGGGATGGCATTTGAGTAATTGGGTGAAGCGCGGAATTGCTAGAGGGCACGCCAGGCCAGATGCTCCCACATCAGGCTTGCAACTGCCACACCATTTGCTTGTAGCTTTCCAACGTAATATGCTTGTATCTGCCCGACATAAGAAGCTTGTAATTCTCCGACAGGGCGTTCATTATGCCTAAACCAAACGAAAAGCTTGCAGAGTCACTCGCTGCACTTCGGGCCCTCCAAACCAAGGGGCGCCGTGTGTTTCGGTCCAAGGAACTGACTCGCACCCATCGGGAAAGGCTTCTGCGGAACGGATTCCTCCGGGAGATAGTGAAGGGCTGGCTGATGTCCTCAAGCCCGAATGCGCGCGCCGGTGACAGCACCCCCTGGTACGCCTCCTTTTGGGAGTTCTGTGCGAGGTACTTCAATGAACGATTCGGCAAGGCTTGGCACCTCTCTCCCGAGCAATCGCTTCTTCTCCATGCCGAGAACACCGTCATTCCGACGCAGGTTGTTGTGTATAGCCCCAAGGGGACGAATCACACGATGCAACTGCTATTCGGAAGTTCCATCTATGATCTCAAGCAATCCGGGATGCCATCCCCAAGCGATCTTGCAGACAAAGGCGGCTTGAGACTGTTCTCTCCAGCTTCGGCTCTCGTGAAGATTCCGGAGCCGTTCTTTGCCAGAAATCCCATCGAAACCAGGGTCGTCCTGTCAGGCATCCGGGACGCGACCGACATCCTGCGGCTCCTGCTGAATGGCGGACACTCGGCAAAAGCCGGCCATCTTGCCGGAGCTTTTCGGCGCATCGGCAGAGCAGATATCGCCGATGAGATTGTGACCACCATGAAGGCCGCTGACTACGACGTGCGCGAGAGCGACCCGTTTACAGAAGGACATGTATTTGGCGTTCTGGAGACCGGGACATCTCCCATAGTCGGGCGTTTGCAGGCCATGTGGGAGGCGATGCGAGGCAATGTCATCGCAGCGTTTCCGAGAGCTCCCGGGCTTCCAAAGGATCGAAAAGCGTATCTCCATTCCGTAGACGAGATCTATAAAAACGACGCCTACCATTCCCTCTCAATCGAAGGCTACAACGTCACGCTGGAGTTGATTGAAAGGGTGCAGCGGGGCGGCTGGAATCCCGAACATCACGACAGTGACAGGCAGAGCCGCGACGCCCTGGCAGCGCGTGGCTATTGGCAGGCCTTTGGAAAAGTGAAGCAGACAGTCGAACAGGCCATCGCTGGAGCGAACCCCGGAACTTTGGCACGATCAGCGCACAGAGAGTGGTATCGCGAGCTTTTCCAACCGTGTGTCGCCGCGGGCTTGATTGAAGCAGGAGCCCTCGCCGGCTACCGGAACGACGCGGTGTATCTGCGTATATCGCGGTACGTGCCGCCTCGGTGGGAAGCTGTTCGGGACGCAATGCCAGCACTGTTTGACCTACTGCAGCGGGAGCCGGAAGCGAGCGTCCGTGCCGTGCTTGGGCACTGGATGTTTGGCTATATTCATCCCTATCCAGACGGCAATGGCCGAATGGCTCGCTTCCTGATGAACGTGATGCTGGCCTCTGGCGGCTATCCCTGGACGGTAATTGAGGTCGAAACCCGTACAGCCTACCTTTCCGCCTTGGATCGGGCCAGCATCGAGATGGATATCCAGCCGTTCGCGAAGTTCATTACGCAATCGATGCTGGTATCGGCAAAGCGTATTCAACCGCAACGTGTTTCAGTGCTAACTGACCTATGATCAGAAAATCAACTGACGTGAAGCGCGTTTTACGAGAGTACCCCCCAATCGCGCTTCGCCGACCCTCGATGAGTGCTTCGCCCTGGATGCGCCAATTGAGATTTGGATAGGTAAACATAAGCCGACTTATCAGGACTGAAGTGGCGACGCTTAGATCCGTATTCAGAAGGCCTGGCGTCACTCGCTTTGACGTTGACGGTTCCTGTACAGCCTTACGACCGCTGCTTCCAAACCCTCTGAACCCACGAAGAGGTGCAGGCGCTCGACGCGTTCCATAACGATGGCCGTAAGCTCTGCCCTTCGTTTCTCATCCATGTTTTGGAAGGTCGTTGCCACGTCGAGCCGCTTGCGCTCTGCTTCGGCTCTCTCTTCAGCTTCCGCTCTGGACTTTGACGCGGCATCCTCGTCACAGCGCCCGCACTGACCAAAGCCGCCATGTTTTTGACAGCGTTTTGAGCGGAACCAGTCTTTTAGGCTGAGGAATCCACTGACGAGTAGTAAGCCGACGATCAGCCATCCAGCACGGATCATAGCGTCCCTATTTGCATTGCGCTCCAGCGTCCAAATCTAGCTCGCCGACGCCTGCTATCTCCGAACGTCGGTGGCAGATGTGAGAACTCACATCTAGCGTTTACAGATTAACGTGCAGGTCCGGCAAGCAGAAATTCGAATATGACTTCTTATAAACGCCGTTCCCGGCAGTTGAGCTCGCCGGCCCCCCTCGAAGCGCTGCTTGGGCCGGATCACTTTCCAGAAGCCGACTTCTCGGGATTGTTTCAGGCTTCGGTGGATTTGTTGGCGAAGTTCACTCAACAGGATGCTGATTCAGATGCTGGGTCTCAGCGATATGTGCGGACGTCGCCATTCATCGGGATGGGAACGTGCATTAGGCGGATCCTGCTTTCTCGCCGCCTGGCATTGCTTCCACTTCATTGATGATTCGCTGTGCCCGGCGATGGCCTAGCTTGTCAGCACGTCGAAGATGCAGGAGCCCTTCAGCTCGTGTTTCTTCGGTGCCAACAAGATGAACGCCAAGATTCAGGGCGATGCTTGGATCGTAGGGCTCGAGCTGACTAGCCCGCCGCAATAGTGGAACGACTTCGTCTATTTTCCCTAGGGATTCGAGCGCACACGCCATGCCAAACCATCCGGCGGCAACATTCGGATAGTCATTGGCCAACTGGTCATAAAGAATCAGTGCCTTTTCGTGATCTTGAGCGAGACCGTGAGCAGTTGCCTTCAGATGCAACAACCGCGGCGACGAAGGATTTCTCTTGAGGTTTTCGCTAGTCTGGTAGATAACGTCTCCGTACCGCTCTTGCTGCATCAACTGCTGCATCGATGCAATAAACACTTCCTCGGACATCTGTTTCGGTTGATCTGTATCCTCCTGATCTGGACCGGTCAAAGGTCTTGGACGAGTGTGCGGGATCGCCATCGGAACCCGCTCCAGCGAGTTTGTCCCGTGAACTTTCCGGATCTCGAAGAGTCTTACTTCGTTCGGCACGTGGCTTTCAAGAAGACCAATATAGTGTTGGCGCCGATCATCCCGACAACCTAGGCGGAATGTGCACTCGCTCAACATCCCGGGCCAGTCGCAAAGACCTCCAAATGGCTCGATGTAGCGAACTTCTTGCTCATATGACCAAGCAGTGGGTTTAGTGGAGACAACGCGTCGGAACGTCTCGTCTTCGAACGAAATCTTATAACTCGATGTGTAAGGACGACCCGCCTCATCCATCGAGAAGGCCATCGTGGTTTGAAATCCATTCCCCTGCATCTCTGGCAACTCGTCTGAATATATGACCTGCAAGCAATGAACCCAATTTGCCAACTTTGATCCTGGTGTTTCTTCAAATCCAAGACAAAGCCCGCGGTGTTGATCAGCGTAATGAGCCCACATTAGAGGGTGCGCCGGATCAGCCGACAGGCTGAAGATGCCGGTCTCTACCAACTGCGAATCAATTCGCGAGAACAGCGCGCGCACGTCGGACGGGGGGTGTCCGGTCCGAGCTTGCATGAACGCCCGCCAAGCATCATACGATTCCGCAAGGCTGTTTTTTGACGCGACTGCACCTATTGCTGCTTGAATTTGGGGATGCTCAACCCCAAAAAAGGATCGAGATTCGTCGACAGAGCGCTTAGCCTCGAATAGGAATCCAGCGACAGAGGCTTGCATACCTGTTTCGATTTGCTTATCCAACCATTCTCGCCCGATATCTTGCAACGAGCATTCAAATGGATCATTCAGCTGATGGGCTGTCGCGAGAAATACCTTGCCAGACGCAATAATCCCGTCGGTAAATGACGAGTCGCCTCGATACTTGTGAAGCACCTTGCTCATAACATTTCCCCTAACCAATTACTTGAGGATGCTCCATTATTTCACTGAAGTCTGAGAGCGTAGGCGTCTCCAGCCTGCTTGTAGCGTCGCCTCTGGCAGCATCAGTAACGATAAACGCGCTTCTTGTCAGTGAGCCGCTTGGCATCCCTCAGTTGACGACAAATCGCCGAGTCACTCTTTGAGGTTGCAATCAGTCCAACGTGGCCCGGGCCGATCACGACGAGTGCATTAGCCTGTTCTCGCCAAGTGAAGGTCTGGAGCGCTGGTGATAAGTAAACACAAGGCGCCTTCACGGTCCTGATTAGCAGCGCGCTAACGGGAAAAACGGACAGAGATCCAGTTCGACATTCCTTCTAACCGACATCCGCTTGCATTTTCGATTAACACTCCTGGTGAGGAAGCTGGTGCCTGCAAGCTTTCCGTTCCCGCGCACATCAGCACACCAGCACGATCTCTCCCCGCGGTCGCACGCCATCCCTCCTAACCATCCGTGCGGCTGGCAGGGCAACGTGCCAGCGCCTTCAGCGCCCGCCGCTTACCAACTTCACCAGCACTCCTGACTTCGGAACTTCACCCGGGGGGTTAGCCGAAGCCGCGAAAGCTACGTCCGTACTTGCATCGCCGTTCACAGTAATCCACTCCTGCCGCGCCTCGTTCCAGAAGCTCGTCGCCTGCGGCTGAAATGCTGGCCCCGCGCCGAACCAGTCCAGCGTCCCCGCGCTCGAGCTCACGACGAATCCCGCCTCCGCGACCCCTGGATGGGGCCGAAACGCCGCGTCGACCACGCCATCCGGCACCGCAATCACCTTCGGCTCCTTCGTCGATGAGCTGTCCCAGTACGCCACCGTATCGTTCGCTAGCCCCAGCAGAATCCCTTCGCCATCCGGATCGAATCGGGTGGTCAGAACCATAGAAGGAACACTCGCCAGCCGCAGCACTTTCTTCTGCTCCAGATCGTACAGCGCCACGCTTCCCATCATGCTGTATAGCAGCAGCCTCTTGCTGTCGGGTGATATCTGCACCCCGCAACACGGCAGACCGGGCGCCCGTTGCACCTCAGCGGCCTTCTTCCCGTCCACTGATAACAGCGTCAGCGTATCGGCCGAATCCAGTCCCGTTCCGCTCGATGACAGCGCGACCAACATTCCACCCCGCGCAGCGAACGCCGCTCCCCGTGCCGTCACGGGGCCGCCCCGCAGTGCCACTTCTGTCCCCGTCGCCACGTTTCTTAAGTGCAGCACCGGATCCCCCGTCTTCGGCGTCCACGCCAGCATCGTCCCGTCAGGGCTGAACCGGGTCCATTCCGGCGCCTCCGGCAGCACGACCTCGGCCAGCGGCTTCAATGTCTCACGGTCCCATCGCAACAGCCGCCCCTGCACCTCCATCGCGAGCCGCGCGTCCACTTGGAAAAATCCCGCCGAGTGCCCATTCGCTGCTTCGCTCCGTACCGTCGCATCCGGCAGCGCGAAACTTCGCAGCCGAGCCTCACTGGCTAGCACGACGCGCATTGTCTCCGGCCCCGCGAACTCCAGATAAGGAAGAAACGTGCTTCCCGGTAGGTTCAGCCCGAGCTGCCCATCCTTCCACACTGCCAGGTTGCCGCTCAAGCTGAACGCCGCCAGCATGTGCCCATCCGCGCTCGCCAGCAGGTCCGTGCTCCCGTTCTTCAACTCCGCCGGCGGCCGCTGCACCGACCCGTCCGCCGCGTCGAAGAAGTCCATCTCTCCTCCCGCGAACGAAACGAGCAGCGTCTTCCCATCCTCCGCAAAGCCGACCCCATCCGCCTCCGACTCCGCGTCAATACCTTTAAGCGCCAGCTGCTTTCCGCCAACGGTGTCGAGAAGGCTCACCCGATTCGCCGAATCCACTATCGCAAGCCTTCCTCCACCCTTCGCTGCCGCCACCCGGAACGGAAATACCTGCGGCCCGCCCCTTAAGGCAATCGACGGGTTCCGGCTCAGCTCCGGCACATGGAAGACTGCAACCTCCTTCGCCCCCGCGGCGAACACCTGCCCCGTCTCCGGGTCATACGCAGCCGCAGCAAAGTACGGCACATCGACTGACTTCACCGTGCCATCCATGGGAATGATCTTCAAATGCGTTCCCCGGGCGACCAATAACTTCGTATCTCTATCCACCCAACGCACCAACCCGCCCGAAAGCTGCTCCGTCGCCCTCACCGGCAGCTCCTGCACCTTGCCGTCCTTCGTCGCCGACGACAGCACAAATACTTTGCCACTTTGGTCCACGCACGCGACGCGCCCATTACCCGCCATCGCGCACGCCTGAGGCTGCCCCGGTGAGCTTCGGCTCCACAGCACGCGCCCATCGCTCACGTTGATCGCTGCAATCTCCCCATTGCGCACCCCCAGAAACCGTTCCGCATTCACGTCAATGCCGCTCCACAAGAAGCCCGCACTATTCAGCGGCAATCCCATCCCCGCAAACGGCGGCTCCCCCATGCCTGCCGCCGCCGCGGCAGCGCCCGCCGCCGCCGCGTCCGGCAATGGAAGCCCCAGCGGCCCCACTGAAGTCGCACCTCGTGCCGTCGCCACCACCGATCCTCCTGACGTCGAAACCGTCGCCGGCACTCCCGCCCCGTCCATCCCCGGAGGCGGCTTACTCGCCACCGTTAATGGATCCAGCGGCGTCGGCGCCACCGCCACGATCAGCGGCTCAGGTGTCGCTGGCGGCTCAAACAGCCTCGGCTGCTGCACCTCCGGCCTCACTGCCACAGCCAGCGGTTGATCACCCTTGCTTCCCCGCTCGCGCTCCAGCATTACACCCGGCCCGGTCTGCAAATTCTTCGTCACCCACGAAAGCCACTCCCGCAGCGACTCCGCCCCTCCGCCCGCCAGCGACTTCTCCGGACTCGCTAGGTCATGCTCCAGTCCCTGCTCAAACAGGCTGTACGTCAGCACCCCATGCGCCAGCGACGCCTGCTCCGCCGCCGTCTGCGTCGACAACGACGCCGCGAGCAGATAAATGCCCTTGTCATATGCCAGCTGCAGCAGCCCCTGCGAGTTCATCGGCCCCCGCCGCGCGGCTTCCGCATCACCTGTCACCGCGCCCGACTGGCATGCGTCGATAATCACCGCCGCATTCGCTGCGTGCTCTTCCGCCAGCGCCGCTCGCAGGTCCTGATCGCTCACCGCGCCCGCGTTCAACTCCGCCTCCGTCGCCTTTCCCAGCTCTGCCGGCGTGCCCGCAAAATGCATGTCCTGGGCCAGCATAAAATATCGCGGTCCTCGCGCTACGCCATGGCCGGCGAAGTAAACGACAATCGCATCCTCCGGTTTCGCTTTGCGCGCCGTCTCGCGGATCGCCGCCAGAATGCCCCCGCGCGTCGCCGCCTCATCCAGAAGCATCGTGACATGCGGCGCACCGATCGAAGGCGTCAGGTCGGTGATGAAGTTCAGCATCGGCCTGCCATTGCTTTCGCTCGTCGGGTGCTGCAGCAGCTCCTGCGCATAGCGCATTACTGACTCACGCTGCGTGCCCAAAGCCCAGGCCGCCAGACGCGCATCCGCTGTCGCATAGTTCAGCTGAAACGCCTGGTTTGCATAGTTGTCCACCCCCACCGCCAGCACCCACAGCTCCCCCGCCCTCCGCAGGGCGTCCGCCCCAGTCACCCCGGTCACCGCGTCTTCGGACTTCACATCATCCTGGTTGAACGCGTACGCCGTAAACTCGTTCTCCCCGGTCACCAGCGCCGCCTCCGCCGTTACACTGCCTCCATCCCGGTATGTGCCCTCCCAGGACCTCACCAGAATGCCGTTCCGCTTCAGCTTCGGGTTGCGAATCTCCACTCCGGCCGGCGCATGGAATGTAATTTTGACCGTCGCAATCTTTCCGTCCTCTCCCGAGGCGGCATTCAACTCCAGCACCGCCGTGCGCCGTTCCTTCCGCGCAATCGACACCACCGCCGTTGCTCCGACTTTCCCCGCAACAAACTCGGTCGCCAGCCCTGGTGTCACCAGGTCATCGAAGTACGCCTCAATCGGCATTGTCTCGGCAAACGTGTCATGCCCCCCAAAGCTCCAGCGCAGACCCACAGCCCCTGCATCACTCTCATCGAACCGTCCGTCCGCCGCCGCCAGCAGCCATTGCCCGCCTGCCGACAACACCAGGCTGAAGCTCTCCTTCCCCGTCGCCGCGTCGAGAAACCGGTTCGTCCCATCCTCCATCGCCGCAATCAGCATCTTCTTCTCCGGCAGCGGAATTAGTCGGCTCACTCGCCCATCCAGCTTCGCCAGCGGAAGATGCGCCTCACCCTTCCACACCTCCACACTTCCATCCGGCAGCGCCAGCGCCCATCCTCGCTCCGCCATCGCCGCCAGCGCTGTCGGTTCCGCCGCGTACGGCCCCGCGACGACCGCGCCCTTCGCCACATCCACCACCCTCACTCCGAAAGCGTCCTGCGCCACCGCCATCTGGCCGCTCTCGTTCAACGCCCAGGCGGTCACCCCATGCATCCCAATGTTCCACTGCCGCGCGGCGCTGTTCCGTGGGTCGGGCAGAAGCACCGCGCCAAGCTCCGTGTGCTCCTTGACCGAGTACCGGTGGACCGTTCCCGTCTCCCGGTCGATCGCCACCAGCATCTCCGGCCCCGCAAACGTGTAGAGAAAGTCGGCACTCGGAAAGGAGACCGGCGCATCCGTCGTCAGCGCCCAATCAGCGATTGGGCTATCGCCGACGCCATATTGTTCACGCTGTATCGCCGCGATCGTGACCCGCACCGTCCTTCCCGGCACACCTGCCCCGTCCGTCCTTGCCAGCACGCTTCCGTCGCTGCCCAGCGCCAGCAGCTTCTGCGGAAACGCCACCAGACCTCCCGGCACGCTGTCCCCGCCCTCCAGATCGCGCACCTCCGCCCCACTCGCGTCGTCCCTCGTCGCGGCATAAAGGCCCGGCTTCCCGGCGAACGACATCATCACCGCCACCGGCGCCTGCCCCAGCAGCGGCGTCACGACCACCTGCGTTCCGATCCGAACCGCCTCACCGCCGGCCAGCAACACCGCCGACCCATCCGGCATCCCCCGCGCTGCATCCACCTCCAGGTGCGCCGCCGCTCCCGCCCCGCGAGGCCACAGCGTCCCCGGCCCCAGCAGCCGCGGCGCTCCCGCCACCACCCCCACCACCGACCCATCTTCTCTCGCCCTCATCGCAAAGGCAAAGTTCTTCAGCACCGCAAACGGCAACCTGCTCCGCTCCTCTTCCGTCGCCGAGTAAAGCGTCACGCCCTCGGCCGTGCTCACCGCCAGCAACCCCGCTGCGCCGGCTGGCAGAAACGCCATCGACGCCGTAAAATCCTTCAGCTCGAGGCTCCGGCTGGTCCCCGCCGTCATGTCATATACATTGATCCCACCATCCATCCGGTCGAACACCGCGCTGTGCCTGTATCGCGCCGCCAGCCGGTTGCCCTCCACCTCCACTTCATCCAGCAGCGGAGGCAGAGCATGCCGGAATACCACATGACCGTCCGTCATCGCATACACCGTCACACTCTGCGGCCTCCCATCCGAGTGCCGAGAGTAGAACGCCGCCAGCGAAGCGTCCCGGCTCCACGCCACCTGCTCGAAGCCCTCCGTAGCCTCTGCGCGCTTCTCCACAAATCGCGTCGCGCTCCCAGCCCCCGCAGCCACCTTGTACAGCGCCTCGCCCGCCACAATCAGTTCGCCCGAAGGCCTCGCCGCGAGGTCCCGCACCGGCTCCGGCACATCGATATGCCGGACCTTGTGAAAGTCCGAAACCTCCAGCACATCGACTCCGTCTCCTCCGCTGACCGCCAGCAGTCTCGTTCCCGGGATCACCGCAAAGCGTATGTTGAACTGCCCCGGCATCGGATAGCTGCCCATGTAATGGCCATCCGAAGACGCCCACACGCTAACCCTCTGCGAGTCTCCCGTCGCAAACCACTCCGTCCCCTCCGCCACCGAGACCCTCGCAGGCGGCCCCGTAAGCTGCGGCACGACAATCCGCGGTAGTCCCGCCGGTTGCGAGACCGCCTTCGGCCGATCCACCTGTCCCGCCATCCCCACCGGCAGCGCGCCCGCCTGCAGCAGCAACATTGCCGCCGCGCCCCACGCCGGCCTCCACCCGCGCCTCATGCCGTCTTTCCGCAGTTGGCCGCCGGAGCCTGATCCACATAGATCCGCAGCGTCGCATAGCTCACACCCTGCACGGCTGCCTGCGCGCGAGCCACCAAGTCCTGACCCGCCGGCGCGTCCCGCCGCACCAGGAAGCCGTTGAAGATCGTCAGCTGTTCGAAGTCCGCCGCCAGCTCCTCCTTGTGCGCCTCAGGCAGCATCACGTAATACCCCGTCTTCAGCGCCATGGGGTCCTGCGGCATCTGCACGCCCGACGCCAGCTTCGACGTCGCCACCACCGGCGTCAGGTTGCCGTTCATGATCACGGTCGCGTGGCTCTGCCACTTGCCGAACAGCTCTGTCACCACCTTGATCGCCGGCACACTGATCGCCGGCAGCGCCATCACCGAAAGCGCCGCGCTCACAATCGTCGAGCTGCTCTTCAAGATTTGCGTGAACGTCGGATTCGCCGGCCGCGTTACATTGATCGCCAGATTACCCAGCCCGTTCGTCAGCGTCAGGTTGCGCAGATCCGTCCCCGCCGCGTCCTGCTGCGCCTTGAAGCCCAGCTGGTCGAGCGTCGCCAGCTTGCCCATCGCGTTGGTCGGCGTCAGCGACGCGATCGCCGCCCAGCTCAGCGGCGCAAGGATGTTCATCGGGTCCGCATGCTGCGCCGCGTCAATTCGCAGATGCGAAACGTCGGTGCTCACATCGCCCTTCCCCGGCCTGTACTGCGAGACCGCCAGCTTCACCCGCACGTCGCCCTGCCACGCCGGCAGGGTGTTGATCGGAATGGTGTCTGCGAACGCCAGCGGCTTGTTCGAATCATCCGCCTGCACGTACAGTGTCTTCCGCTTCTCCGCGGCCAGCGCCTTCCTCCCCTTCGTGATCGTGTCGTCATAGAAGTTCGACCAGTAACCCGCCACATCGACCGCCGTCCCCGTCGGCGAATTCTGCACCGCCTGCGCCAGCGCCCTCACATCCGCCTGCGCCGCCATCGCCGCCAGCATCGCCAGAAACCCCATCGCCTCCCGCCGTGATATCTGCTCCATCGCTTCCTCTTTCCGGGAATGAACTCGCCCTGCCAAATCGCCTGCTGCATCGTCTTCTGAACCCTCGCCCGAACTAGGTCCCGTCCTCATGGCCCCGTCGTCACGTGACTATGCACCGTCAACACCTGCACGCTCCAGTCGGTCGGAATATCCACCTCCGGCCCCCTCGTGCCTGAACTGGTCGACCGCAGCAGCCGCGCCAGCGGCCCATCCTGTCCGTTACCCCCGCGCGTCATGGCATCGAATGACAGCACTGAGGTATCGATCTGCGTCGATGTCGTCAGCAGCACATACGTGTCCGTCCCATAGGGCTCGCCAATCGTAAACCCCGCCCCCCGCAGCGGAATTCGCTCGAGCCTCCCGCTCTCCACAGCCGGAAACTTGCCTCCCGGCCCATTGCGTGGAAACTGCGGCTCTCCCCACCCCGAGCAATCGAAGCTGATCACATACACCCACCGCGAGTGATCGACCACCGTATCCACACTTCCATCCAGGGCCAGCGTGTAATGCTCCCCGTTGTACGTAGAATCGCCATTCTTCAGCGGCTGAGTGCTGCCGTCCTTCAGCATCGCTAGCGCATAAGGAAAATCCGCCGCCCCCGCTACCGCTGTTTGCAGCGACAGCCATCCGTCTAGCCTGGCCAGCCCCGCCGCATACCGGTTCAGCTCGTTTTCAGCATCCTCCGGGCTCGCTACATCCACCCACTTCGTCCGAAGAGGATACGGCGAATCCACCGAGCACCCCTCCGACCCCTGCGGCGATTGCTCCTGCCCATCGAAGCCCACGCGCCTGTACCACGCATAGCGCACGCCATCGCCCTTCACTGCTCCCGCCAGCACATACGCCGCCACAGCCCGGTCCCGGGCCGCCGTCGCCGCGCTGTTCGGGTCGTTCAGCACTCCACTCGCCAGCTCCCTGGCCAGCGGAGCATCGAACCACACCACAGCCCCCGCGCCCAGCTTGGCCTTCAATACCGTGCTGTCTAGATTCGGTCCGCCCAGGCTCGTGCCCATCGTCTGCGCCGCCTTCGCCCACGCGCTTGCTGGCGCACGATGCTCCTCCACCATCCAGGCGTTCCCGTTCCAATACACCCGGTGCGTCCATCGCTCCGCCGCCGGATCGCTGACGATCCTCGCCGCCACCCCGCGTATCGCCGCTAGCGCTTGCCCGATCTCCGCCATCGTCTGGTTGTGCGGCCCCGCATAAAACGTCAGCGTAGGCGCGGGCTCATGCTTCCAAAGCGAAAGCCCCGCCACGTCACCGCTCGCCACCTTCGCCCCCGGCGGCGACACCACCTCCACCTCCGACCGCCCCACGCTCACCGCCTTCACCACCCGCAGCTTCACCCCCGCATGGGGCGCGATCGTTATAAACTCACTCCCCGGCCCCACATCCGCCGCCGGCCCAATGTCCAGCTGCGGCGTACCGTCATTGCCCATCGTGACCGCCGTATGCGCTGCGCCGGCTGTCGCCACTCCGCCGAACAACGGCTGCCGCCTCCGCGCCGGCGTCCCATCCAGCGCCGGCTGCTGGTCGCCTGCCTGCGGGTTATGTTCCATGCTGATCGTTACCCGCCGGTACACATCGTCGGCTGAAACCCCCGCCGGCATCCCCTCCAGCGCCTCGATCAGAGCGCTCGTAAAGAGTCCATGCGGCGGTGTCGCATCCTTCACGTCAATCGCCGACTCGTCTCTCTGCGCCGCCGAAAACACCAGCACCGGGTTATCTCCACGGTCTTCCGGCGCCGTCGTCGCCGTACCGTCCGCGTTCGTGTCCGGCTTCTGCTTCAGGTCGCGCGGATCATACGGCAGCGCCCTCGCAATCAGCCCCAAACCTGCCGCTCCCCTCGCCTGTCCGCCCGAGTGGCATGTGTCCAGGATGACCACCAAGTGAATACCCTTATCCGCAATCCGGTTGAAGATGCGACGCAACTCGCGGCTGGTAATATCGTCGGCCCCAAGATACGCGTCCGCCGTCACCAGCGTGCCCTCAAGCTTCTCCGCATGCATGCCTGTCCCATCCAGGTCGAACGCTTGCCCGTCTCCCATCGAGTTCAGCCGCAGTGACCCGTGCCCGGACATATACAACACTGCCGTGTCGCCCGCGTTCAGGCCATCCAGCAGGTAGGTGTTGATGGCCGCCAAGATCGCTGCACGCGTCGCCGCCGCTCCGTTCAGCACATGAAGGTGCGCCTCGTCTGCCGCGAAGCCTAACTTCTCGCTCGTCAGCAGCGCACGCATGTCGGCAACGTCGTACGGCGGCCCATACAGGTTCTGGAACTCGACACCCCCGGCAAACCGCCCTACGTGCGGCGCTCCCGGAGGTGGCCGCACGCTCGTCCCCGACGGCTCATACGTATCAATGCCGATCAGCAGAGCAACTTTCTGCATCTGCGTCTGGGTCTGGGTCTGCGCCAGCATCCCGGGGACACAAACAACCACTCCCGCCAACACGAGTTCTGCCAACCAACGAGCGCGCCAAGGCATAAGAGCCTCCGGACAAGCAGCGGACAATAGATGAGAATAGGGCTGTATTGTTCCCCAGCCGCACGCCATAGTCAACTGCTAGCTGGCGACGAGGCCCGGTCCATGCTCCCGACATCGCGAAGTATCTTCGAGACCGGGTGCAAAATCTGAGATCGCCGATCAACTCGTGCCCTGAAGCTGATTCTGGAGGAGCTTCGCCACAACGGCTAGAGTCGCTTTGGAAAGTGACTAACGCGGCTCAGAATCACCCGCCGATACCACCTGTCTTGTAGGAAATGTTTGGTCGAAAGTGGCCTTAACTTTCCGCTAGATGCCTGAGCGTGCTTGGGTCCAGTTAGCACCGTTGACGCCGCGCCCGACAGATACCTCGCCGAGTTTCGTAACAGCCTCGTAATTTAGCTCCTGCCGCGCAGCCGACGAGCGAAGGGCGGCCAAGCGGGATGAGGGTCCGGGTGCGACTTGAAGTCGTTTGAATGATTGTTCAACACGGGAGGATTCGTGGAGCTGAACGTGCGGTCGCCGTCTTCCAGGCCGTCAATGATGCGCTTGGCGAGTTGCTGTTGAGCGCGATGTTCACGCCTGCGGTTTCGCCAAACACATTCGCCACGTTCGCGTTCTTCAGCGCATTGAGTGTCGTCTGCCACTGCTGTTTGACCGAGAAATGAGTGATGTTGTTCTTAAGCATGTTGTACTGCGACTCAAGAGTGGTGAGCTGGGACACCTTCCGCCACTCCTTTGGCACATTGCTCAAGGCGAACGGGGAAGACGTGAAGACGGTACAGGAGCTCCTACGGCACGCCAACAGCAGGATCACGCTCGACGTATACACGCAGGCCGTGAACTCGCATAAGCGAGCCGCACAGAGCAAGGTTGTAAAGATGATGGTTCCCAATCTGGGTGAAACTACGGGTGAGTCACACCCACGTTCTGCGTGAGTGCATTCTTATTGCACCCATATCGAACCCAGATTTGATTGTCACTTGATGTTGCCATAGCCTCTAAGCCTTTTAGAATGTATGGCGGGGACGACGGGGCTCGAACCCGCGACCTCTGCCGTGACAGTACAGAGGCGGGCAGTAACCTATTGAAACTACGCGTCACGGATGGCTTCTTTTGGCGCTCTGAGATACCCCCGGTAACCGTTATTGGACCCTTATCGGACCCCCGACCTCTGCCCTGTAGACTTCTGCCTTTTGATCGAAATCGGGCGACTCAAATGCTGGGCAGAGAAACCGGGCTGGTCGCTCGCGTTGAATCCTACGCAGGTATTTTTGCGATTCCTTCACCCAATCCGGCGCTTGATCCAGTCACCACTGTACGTCGGCCAGCTGAGGACAAATTTATGGAGAGGGTTCCAGACTTTCAAATAGTTAAACGTCAGTTTTTACAAAGTCCGTCGCGTAGCTAAGATCTTTCCATTTTCTCCCCAGCTCGATCTTTGCCAGATCGTTTGCTTCCGCAGCGTTGAATGCGTCGATTCCAAGGACGATGCGTAACGGTGGCTCCTCAACCGAGGCAAGCTTCAACAATGCCGCTGCAGCCCTGGCCGGGTCGCCGGGTTGCTTTCCGTCGTAGTCGCGCTGGAAGCGCGCTGTCTTACCC